>CAYJXE010000017.1:0-53841 GCA_964373965.1 uncultured Aquabacterium sp.
TGGCCGGCCGGGTCCTCGACGACTCCACCGCCACCGCGCTGTTCAACCTCTCGCTGGGCGCCTACACGCACTTTTGCATCGAGCACAACCGCGGCCACCACCGCCACGTGGCCACGCCGGAAGACCCGGCTTCGTCCAAGATGGGCGAGACGATCTACCGCTTCATGTTCCGCGAAATGCCCGGCGCCTACTTCCGCGGCTGGGACCTGGAGGTCGAGCGCCTGGAGCGCCAGGGCAAGTCGGCCTGGAGCCTGGACAACGAGATCGTGCAGGGCTGGATCGGCACCGCCATCGTCTGGGGCGGCATGACCGCCTGGCTGGGCACGCAGGCCCTGGTGCTGCTGATGGTGCTGGCCTTCCTGGGCGCCTTCATGCTGACCTCGGCCAACTACATCGAGCACTACGGCCTGGTGCGCCAGAAAAAGGCCGACGGCCGCTACGAGCACTGCCAGCCGCACCACTCGTGGAACAGCAACCACGTGCTGTCCAACATCCTGACCTTCCAGTTGCAGCGCCACTCCGACCACCACGCCAACCCCACGCGCAGCTACCAGTCGCTGCGCAGCTTCCACGACATCCCCACCTTCCTGCCGCTGGGCTACACGGGCATGTTCCTGGTCGCCTACGTGCCCTGGCTGTGGTTTGCCGTGATGGACAAGCGCGTGGTCAAGGCCACCGGTGGCGACGCCTCGCGCATCAACTTTTTGCCGGCGCAGCGCAAGCGACTGGTCAAGGCCTTCGGGATGAAGGACGAAGCCGGCGCGTCGGCCTGACGAAACCCGATCAGGCCATCAGCAAGCCCTCGTCCAGCATCTGCTGGACGATGTCGGCCTGCAGCACGTCCCGGCGGCGCTTGCCGGCCGGGCGGGACGCCAGCCCGGCCATCCACCTTTTGAACTCCACAAACACCGGCGGTGCAATGGTGCGCATCAAGGCCATGCGGCCCGTGACCGACACGACGGTTTGCTCGAACCGCGCCGTGTGGAGGAACACCTCTGCCCGTTGGGCCTGCACGGGCCAGATGTCGTCCTCATCGTCGGTGAACCGAAAGGGATGAGGATCTCCATCAACGGCAACGCGACGCAGGAAGTCCACCATGAACCCCTTGTCGTTGATGGCTGATTCCAACTGATTGTCCATGCGCCTGAAAGATCGGTCGGCGCCTTGCAGCACCTTGAGCATGGAGCCATCGAGCCGACTCATGCGGCCGATGAATTGCACCCGCTTGCGGGCATCCCACAACAGGTCGACATCTTGAGTGGCGAGGGCTCCAGCCTGGATGCGCACCGATGCCGCCATTTCGTAGGCATACAAGGCGTGCGTGCCGACCACCGTGAAGTGCTCGCCCAGGCCTGCGGCCTCCAGCGTGTTGAGCACGTCGACCACCACATTGGGCACATGCCCCACCTTCAGGGCCTTGTTCATGCGCTCGGCCTCCCGCAGAGCGTCGTCCAGTGAGCGCTTGCGAGCTTCAGCCTGTTGCTTGGCCTGCATGAAGGCTTGGTAGGTGGCCTCGGTGTCAAGCGAGCGGCGCCCCAAGCGATGCTGCCGGTTGTCCGGCGACGTCTTCACCAAGTATTCGTAGTCGCCCTCGCGCTTGAAGTACATGCCTCCCGCCACCTGTCGGGCCGCTTCCGCTGCGCGCAACCACTCCTGGTGGATGGCTGCGCCATCGATGGCCTGCCGGGCGGCGTTGTCAGAAATGGGGAGGTAGTTCATCACCGTATGAATTGTGTTTTGTAATTCTGTACGGTGAATCAATTGAAATCAATGGCTTACATGACAAATCTGCTCAAACTTTGGGAGGGCTCACCCCTGGCCCCACGGGCGGAAACCGCTTGAAGGCCTCGGTGGATTCCATCTGCGCGGCCAGGGCCGCCAACGCCGGATGCGTGGCCGCCACCGCCAGGCTGGGCTCGACCTCACCGACAAACTGCCAGGCGATGGCGGCGGTGATACCCGCCTGCCGCGTGGGTTGGCCCTGCGCCGGCGCCAGCGCCTCAGGCTGCCGAGCCACCGCTCGCTCCAGGCCCGCGAGAGCGGCCACGAGCTGACCCCGCACGCGCTCCAGCCAAGGGCCATGCTGCTTGTCGGCGGGGCGCAGCTTGCGCTCGTAAATGGACTGCACTCCCTTGTCGCACGCGGCCATGGCCAGGCTCAAAACGCGGAAGTCTTGCTGCAGCGCGTGGGCCTCGGAGGGCCACAGGTACCGGCCCTGGCTGTGGGCCGCCTCAATGAACTGCAGGATGAGCGACGAGTCCATCAGCACCTCGCCGTCGGGGCAGACCAAGGTGGGCGCCTTGACGACGGGGTTGATGCGCTGGAACTGCGCGAAGGTGCTGACGACGGAGACGGCCTCGTGCTCGAAGGGCACGCCCAGGCAGTGCAGCGAGATGGCCACGCGGCGCACATAGGGCGAGTCGAGCATGCCGATGAGGCGCAGGGGTGGCATGGGGGCTCCTGGGTTGGGTTTGAGAGGGCCCAGTATGCTGCGGACTGAAACCGATGCACCCAAGGCTGGTAGGCCCCGTGATCGTCGAAACCGCCCCCACCTCATCCGACATGCCAAAGTTCCATCATGGATAAATTCTTGCTGAAGCAGCAGGTGCTGGAACGGCTCGCTGAAGACCTGCTGCAAGCCGAACAAGCCGCGCGGGTGGCCCATGAAACGGCGACTCACGAAGAAAACATCGCCGAAAACAAATACGACACACTGGGGCTCGAAGCCGCTTACCTGGCCACGGGCCAAGCACAGCGCGCCGAAGCCATCCGCCAGGTGATGGCCAATTGGCGTCAGTTCCGCCCGGGCCCCTGCGAAGCCAGCCAAGGCATCCAGCTCGGCGCGCTGGTCTGGCTGGCAGATGCCGATGGCAAGCGGCAATGCCTGTTTCTGGGACCCGTTGGGGGCAGCATGAAGTTGGTCTGCGGCACCCAGCTCGTTCAGGTCATCAGCGTCGAAGCGCCATTGGGCAAGGCCTTGCTGGGCAAGTTCGAGGGCGATGAGGTGGCGATACAGGTCGCGATGGTCCGGCAGCGGTTTGAGGTGCTGGAGGTTGTTTAATGCGCCAGCAAGTTCACGCCTGATCAACAGAGGTCAGCAGGACCTTGAAACCGGCTGCGAGGCTTGAGAAGTCACTGGCGCACGAGTGGCTGCAGACTGATCAAAACCGTGAACTCGGTCGGGGAGACGTAGCGAGCTGGGTCCGCTTCACACCGCCCGACAGGAGTGCGATGTCGGCTGAAGGCTGGTTGCGGTCATTGACTTGCTGACCGAAGACTGGCGGCTGACGACCCCGAGCCGACGTCGGACTGCATGTACCCGACAGGCACGACTGCGCGTGCAACGAGTACATCGACGTCAGCTGCACAGGACTGGATGCGATGCGCTTTTTCAGAACGGCCTTGCAAGAGGCGCAATCGGGGCTGACTCCCGACCACGATTGCGGCAGCTGCCGGGCCTCGGCGCATGTGCGCCTGTCATCGCTGCATGGCGCGACGACCTCCAAGAAGGCCTGCGCAGGTTCAGCGTTTTGTAACACCCTGCTTTAGAGGGCTGTGATGAAATGGGCGAAGAGGGCCTCGATGCTCTCTACCCACATCGATCACAAAGCAGGGAATCATGAAGCAACGACATCGCTACAGCGCGCTCGCGCTGGCAGCCGGCATGGCTGCGACCGCATCCGCCCCCGTCCAGGCCCAGGCCCCTTCACCCAGCGACATCCTCTTCAGTTGGCGCTTTGATGGACGCGCGGCACCGGCCACCCAGTCGGCCGCCCTCCAGGCGGCCGACGGCTTCCATGCCTCGGTGCTCTGGTGGCACTACACATCCAAGAATGGCGGGGTCTACTCCACCCAGCCCTTCATCGCCCTGGGCATGAAGGCGCAATGCACGATCAACAACCACGTCCTGATCAACAACCAGAGCACGGCTGATGAAGCGCAGGCCTGTCTGGGCGCCGATGGTTTGCCTCTCAACGCGATCGTCGCCGGCAAGTACATCGGCGATGCGCGTCAGCGTGAACAACTCCAGAAGACGCTCATCGCCGACGCCAAGGCAGCCGGCTGCAACTCTGTTCAGTACGACGACGGAGGCACGAACTTCGCCAGCGCGCTGACCGGCGACAGGGATGGCCGCAAGGGTTGCTACGGCAGCATCAGCCAGTTCAACACATTCCTGAAAGACCGACTGGCTCCGACATACAAGCAGCAGCTGCCGTCGCTCGACATCGCGACCACCGGCGAGCGCTTCGACTATGCCAAGTACGTGCGCGGCGAATACAGCTTCCAGAATGCCCCTCTGACAGCTGAACTCCAGAGCCTGTTTATGCGCTTCAGCGAAAAGGTGAGCAACGACCACCTGGGCGCCCTGCGCAATGAAGTGCGCAACGTGATCGGCACGAGCGGCACGCTGATGGCCAACACCGCCTACTGGCCGTACTACTCCAAGGTGATGGACCGCAACATAGACTGGGTCAACACCGAGTTGCCACTGAGCCAGACCGATCCGTTCGCCCTCACGCAGTTCATCGCGCCATTCAAGTTCATGGGCAAGCGCGTGGTACTGAACCCTGTGCTGAGGCTGCAGCAAGAGCCGTCCCCGCTGCCGTCCTGCCATGGATCCCGCCCCATCCCCGTGATGAGCACCGAGCAGCGACAGGCCGACGAATACCGACGCGTGACCATGAGCGCCTATGCCCTGGGTGCCCAGTCGGTCGCGCCTTGGGACATCTACATGTGTTCGCCAGGCACTTTCCCCGGCGCATGCCGGACAGGCGAGGCCGAGCGCTACTTCGGTGACCCGACGCGTTTCGCCGATGTCTTCAGCCTCATCAGCGGCAACAAGAGCCTGTTCGACAATTACGTCATCGACGGGCACATGGGCTTCATGGAAACATCGCGCGTCACCAAGAAGACGCCCCACCCCTCCTACCCCAATGTGATCGCGCTTGATTACGAAGGGATTGGCACGCTCAAGGCCATTCCCGCCGGCTCACAGGTGACGATCAATGACCGGACGTACGTCACCGCCATGGTCACCACCGTGGGGGCGCTCTACCTCGCGAAGTCGGACGCGGACCAGATCGGGGAGTGCTCGGCCGTCCGGCAGATCACCCCCACCAACAGCCGGCAGGCCATTGAGTTCACGCGCCGTCTCACGCCCCTTCCTTATGTGGCCGCCAATGTCGACTACACCCACACCAGCGGCCCCAAGGCCGGCCAGACGGAAGCGCGCCTGACCTTGTCCAGCGAAAAGCTGTTTGCGGGTCTGACCGCAGGCACTCCTGGCTACGCCGTGTTCAAGCCGGCTGGCAGCGGGCCGGTGGCTGTGACATACACGCAGGATGCCAACGCAAGGCATCTGGTTGTCAGCGCGGCCACGGCGCAGGCGGTGCCGAGGGGCTCCGAATTGACCTACCTGCGTACCGGCTTTGAGGCAGCCGACTTCCTGAACCGCGGCCAATCGCTGTGGACAGTCGGCAGCGCCGAGTTTTATCCGGACGACGCCAGCCGCACCATGGTGAAGCTGGTCAGCCCCAATGGGCAGCCCCTGGCCGGGAACGTGCCTCAAGGCACATCGATCACACTGCCTGGCATCACGGCCAGCACAAACGGCCCTTCCGGGGTCGGCAACGTCTACATTGCCGGCGATGTGCGCGACAAGATCAAAGTGGGCGATCCGGTCATCGCCTCGGCACTGCCAGCCCTGGCGCCCTCGGTCACCACCAACAGCTTCGGAAAGTCGCGGTTGGACGTCAAGTGGGCCAGCGGCGCGCCTGCCGCGGCGATGGAAGGCGTGCTCGTCAGCTGGGGCGAAAACAAAATCTCGTCGACGCCCACGAGCAAGTTCGTGGTGCATGTGGTGCGGCCAGTTCCGGTCACAGCCACCACAGCGCCCGTCAACTTGAAGATCGTGCTGCCCGCCACCACCGCCGTGCGCTCGATCAAGGAATACAAATTGGGGAGCGCGGCCCCCACAAGTCCGCCGATTCCCGCGCTCAGCGGACGTGAGCTTTCCTTGACCGTCTCCGCCACTGCGCAGTGGCACGTCTTGGAGATCGAGCAATAAGCCTGGTAAGCAAAAGCGGTGAAAGTGCGATAGGCAGGAGTCGGCCGACGGTTCACCGCCGGCCGCCCCCTCCGACTCGATGTAGAAGCGCGTCAGCAGCATCGCTGTGGTCAGCTTGCGCCCCAATTCGCGACTGCGCGTCGATGGGCTGCGCTGCAAACCATCCAGTCGAACCTACCGCTAAAAGCCGCTCCCGTCACACGAGACGTCACGCTGCCCCATCGCTCACTCGCCCCACACTCGGCGCCACCCCAAACCACCGCTTGTACGCCTGCGAAAAGCTCGACAGGTCACTGAAACCCATGCGCTCGGCAATCTGAGTCAGCGACAACGTCGAATCCCCCAACAACACATTCGCCTGGCCACCGCGCACCTCGGCCAGCAGCGCCCGGTACGTGAGCCCCTCGTCCTGAAGCCTGCGCTTGAGCGTCCTTTCGCTGAGCCCCAGCGCCCGCGCCGCCTGGGGCAGGTCCGGCGCCATGTTCATCGGCGCAGCAGCCAGGTATTGGCGCAAGAACGCTCCGGTGCCCAGTCGGGCTCGGCGCCGTTCCATCAACTCTTCGCAGGCCCGCTCGCACATCGCCACCGTCACCGGGTTGGCCTGCGGAAGCCGCAAGGCCAGCAGCTGGCGATCAGACGTCAGGCTGTTGCTGCGGGCGCCAAATTCGGGGCGAACCCCCACCACGCGCACCAGGTCTTCAACGCGGCCTGCCCCGCGCTCAACGGTGTGCTGCAGGGTGAACCGTGACAAAGCAAACTCTGGCCCCAGCACCTCCTTCATGAGCCGAGCGGCCGCCGCCACATCTCGCTCGACCAGGAAGCGCTGCACCGCAGGCTCCACGTCCGGGGCTTCGAAGGTCACGGTGAACATGTCGCCGTCCAGGCCGCCCGATATGCGGCAGAAGGCAAACGTCAGGGGGATGAACCGCAGCGCCAGCGCCAAGGCATCACCCGCCGTCGCGCTGCTGATCAAGCCCAGGCCCCACAACCCGTAAGAGGCGAAGTTGTAGCGCATGCCCACTTCCAGCCCCAGCCCGGGTTGCTTGCACGCGCGGATGAGGTTGCCCACCACGCACAGCTCCTGGCTGGCATCGAGTTCGATGGACAGGTCCGCGAGATCGGATTCCTTCAAGCCCGAGCGGGCCAGGATCCTGGCGGCGTCCAGGCCGCGCTCCTGGCCGAACTCGACCATGAGCCGCACGCTCGCCGAACTGCGCTTGAAATCCCAAAAGTTCATGGAAGGCCGATGGAGGGTGAACACCGATGCGTTTGGCCCAAATCATAAAGTCTTTGACCCCAGTCAACATTCTCTGTGGGGGTGGATTTGCGCATGATTCGCGCTCACCGAACGGACCTTTGTCGCATCGAGAGGCTTGAACACATGCACCGCACCGGCTCAGAAGGCAGCGCCCCCCTCCACACCCTCATCATCGGATCAGGCTTCGCAGGCATCGGGATGGCCATCGCTTTGAAGAAGGCGGGCCTGGGCAACTTCCTCATCCTGGAAAAGCGCAACGACGTCGGCGGCGTGTGGCGAGACAACACCTACCCCGGCGCCGCATGTGACGTGCCGTCGCACCTGTACTCGTTCTCGTTCGAGCCCAACCCGAACTGGTCACGGGTGTTTGCCCGCCAGGCCGAGATCCACCAATACCTGCAGCACTGCGCCCGGAAGTACGGCCTGCTGCCCTCCATCCGCTTTGGCTGCGAAGTGGCGCGGGCGAGCTTTGACGAAGGCCTCGCAGTGTGGAACGTGACCTTGACCAGCGGCCAGGTGCTGCGAGCGCGCCATGTGGTCACGGCCACCGGGCAGCTCAGCCGCCCGGTCTACCCCAAGCTGGAAGGCATGGAGCAGTTCAAGGGGCACGTCTGCCACTCGGCCCTGTGGGACCACAGCCATGACCTGGCCGGCCAACGCGTCGCCGTGATCGGCACCGGTGCCTCGGCCATCCAGTTCGTGCCCGCCATCGCAGACCGGGTGAGCAAGCTGACGGTGTTCCAGCGATCTGCCGCCTACATCCTGCCTCGCCCCGACGGCCCTTACGCAGGCTGGCGCAAGGCATTGTTCAAGGCCGCCCCGTGGACGATGAAGTTGCACCGCGCCCGCATTTATGCCCAGTACGAGAGCCGCGCCATCGGCTTCACCCGCATCAAGTCCGTGATGGACCTCGCGGTGGGCCTGCCCTTCAAGGGGCTGCTGCGCAAGCAAGTGCAAGACCCAGCACTTCGAGCGCAGCTGACGCCCGACTACCCCATCGGGTGCAAGCGCATCCTGCTGTCCAACGACTACCTGGCCACCATGGCCAAGCCCAACGTGAACCTGGTCACCCAGGGCATCCGCCGCATCACGGCCGATGGCGTCGAGACGGTGGACGGGCGGCATCACCCCTTTGATGCGATCGTCTACGGCACCGGCTTTGCTGCCACGGAGTTCCTGGCACCGATGACCATCACCGGCCGCAACGGCCAGGACCTCAACGACGCATGGCAAAAAGGCGCGCAGGCCTACCTGGGCATGACCGTGCCGGGCTTCCCCAACTTCTTCATGCTCTATGGCCCCAACACCAACCTGGGCCACAACTCCATCATCTACATGCTGGAAAGCCAGATCGCCCACGTGATGCGCTGCCTCAAGGCCGCCGACCAGGCGGGCGCCAGCACGGTGGAGGTCGATGCCACGCGCTACACCCGCTTCAACCGCACCATCCAGGACCGCCTGCGGAGCACCGTTTGGCAGGGCTGCAAAAGCTGGTACGTGGACGCCAACGGCCACAACAGCACCAACTGGCCGGGCTTCACCTTTGGCTACCGCTGGCTGACGCGCCACGCCTCGCTCAACGCGTACCACTTCAGCAGCCCCGATCGCCGGGGTGGGCAGGTGGTGCGGCACGCAGAGCCATCGGGTGTGGTGGAGTCGGTCAGCGCGGGCGTGTTGAGGGCCTTGCTGCGCGTGACGTTCAAGGCCCTGATTCGCCCCCCCTTCGGCGTCGGCGCGCAGCGATTCGTCGTGAGTGCCCTCGCGCGACTGATGCCTGGGGTCGGTGGCGTGAACATCGCGCACCAAACCATGGGCACGATGCCCGCAGAGGTGATCTCAAGCCAGGCAACCCAGGGCCAAGGCCCCGTGGTGCTTTACCTCCACGGCGGCGGCTTCTGTGTGGGCAGCGCCCGAACCCATCGCAGCGTGACGACCCGCCTGGCCGCAGCTGGCATGACCGTGTGGGTGCCGCACTACCGCCTTGCACCCGAACACCCTCACCCCGCTGCGCTGGAAGATGCGCTGTCCTGCTACCGTCATTTGCTGGACCAGGGTGTGGCCCCTCAGCAGATCGTGGTTTGCGGCGACTCCGCGGGCGGCGGCCTGGCGTTGAGCCTGGCGTTGAAGCTGCGTGATGCGGGCGAACCGTTGCCCGCAGGTCTGATGCTGATGTCGCCCTTCCTCGACACGGGCTTGTCGGGCGACACCGTTCGCTCCGCGTCGGCGCGCGATCCCATGCTCAACGTGGCCTGGCTGAAGCAGGCCGTGCGCTGGTATGCGCCGCCGAACGGACCACAGCTGCTGGACACTGATCTTCAGGGCCTGCCTCCCATGCTGATCCAGGTGGGTGACCAGGAGGTGCTGCAGTCCGACTCGATGCGTTTGAACGCACTGGCTGCGCGCTGTGGCGTGGCCTGCAAGCTGGAGGTGCACGAAGGCCGCTGGCACGTGTTCCAGCTGCAAGCCCCCTTCCTTGCCTCAGCCACCCACGCCGTGCACCGCCTGGCCGCCTTCGCCTTGCACAGGACGCTGCGGCAACCCGCACGCGCCCAGCCCGATGAGCTCAAAGCCGATGCCATCCGCCAGGCCATGGCGCACTGACCTCCCATTCGCCCACCTCCTTTGAATCACTGAACGCCAGCATGAACCCTCGCCGCTACCCCGACACCTCGCATGTTCGCGTGCGCTCCATCAAATCCACCTTCATGGCCGAGGGAGCCCTGTGTGCAGCCACGCTGCATGTACCGCAAGACGCCGCCCCCGATCAGCAGCTGCCCGCCATCCTCATGGTCGGCGGCTGGGGCAGCATCCAGATGGCCCTGACCTCTTCGTTCACCCACAGCTTTGTCGAGGCAGGCTACGCCGTGATGGAGTTCGACTACCCGGGCTGGGGCGACAGCGGTGGCTTCCCGCGCCAAGGCATCAACCCCTGGCGCAGGACACGCGTGGCCGACACGGCCCTGGTCCACTTGAAGTCGCAAGCGCAGGTGCTGGCCCATGACATCACGCTGTGGGGCACGTCGTTCGGCGGTGGGCATGTGGTGGACCTGGCCACCCAGCACCCTGAGCTCAAGGGCGCCATCGTCCAGGTGCCCATGCTGGACGGCCTCGCCGCCACGTTCGCCACACCGCTGGGGCGACTCATCAAGTTCATCAGCCTGGGCCTCGTGGACCAGCTCAAACCTGGGGCCCCCATCACCTTCCCGACCCTGGGCCGTCAGGGAGATTTCGCCACGATGGACCGCGACGGAGGCTGGGACGCCATGGCGTCCGCCCTGGCCGCCTACCCGGACCACAAGTACGACAACCGGGTGGCCGCCAGGTCGGTGCTCACCATGCCGCTGTACCGTCCGTGGTTGCGCCTGAAAGACGTGCAGATCCCGATGCTGATGATCGGGGCCACGGGCGACACGGTGGCGCCCTTCGTGTCCGACAAGGTCAAACGCGTGGGCAACCCGAACGTGCAGGTCATCGAGGTGAGTGCCAACCACTTCGACCCCTACTTCGATCCGCTGTTCCCTGAGATGCTGGCGCACCAGCTGAGGTTCCTGCGCCGGTGAGCCCGACACAGGCCGAAGGTGCGGCTTGAATGCGTAGTGCAGATGCACTACATTGCACCCATGAAAACCGCCGTCATCCCCCAAGTCCGCGTTGAGCCGGAGCTGCGTGCCGATCTCGATTCGGTCCTTCTGCCCGGCGAGACACTGACTGAGTTCGTCGAGTCATCGGTGCGTCGCGCTGTCGAATACCGTCGCGTGCAAACAGACTTCGCCACTCGATGCGAAGAGTCACTGGCCGCGTACGAGCGCTCTGGTGTCTCGATCCCGGCTGACGAGGTCCTGTCGAAACTTCAAAAGAAGGTCGAAGCCCGGGTGAAGCGGCTGAGCAAATGACGTTTCGGGTCGAGTTCACGCCAGAGGCCCTGGCCGACCTGGATCGCCTGTTCGATTTCTTGCTGGATCGCGCGGAGACGGCCGAAGAGGCCATGCACACCGCCGCCAGCAGCCTCCTCGCGACCACGCCCTACAGCTTTCGCAAGGTCGGTCAACGCCCCACGTTACGTGAGCTCATCGTCCCGTTCGGCGCCACAGGGTACGTCCTTCGCTTCGACATACGCACGCCTGAGTTGGTCCTCGTCATCGGCGCACGCCATCAGCGCGAAGAAGACTTCCACTGACCGACGCTCAAACCATCAACTTGAGCAACCCCTGATAAGGCATCAGGTTCGTCTGCACAACCTTGTCCAGCGACTCCTCGAACCCATCCTGCATCCAGCGCGCAGCCAGCAGCACGTTCAGCCCGATCATGCCGTCGGCCAGCAGGTCAAGGTTGACCTCGTCGGCACGCGCTTGGGGCACCAGCAAGTGCAGGTGCTGGCGCATCATGTTCGAGTAGTCGCGGGCGGTGGCGCCACTCAGCGCCGCCACCTCGTCGTTCACGCCCAATGAGTCAACCAGCATGATGCGGCCACGGCGCGGGTCGTCACGGATGAACTCCAGGAAGACGCGGATGGCGGGCTCCAGCATCCCCAGCGGCGTGGGCTCGGCATCCTTGAGCACGGCCAGCGTGCGCGCCATCAGCTGATCGCGCAGTTCGCCGTAGGTGGCCATGAACAGCTGCGGCAGCGTCTTGAACGACTCGTAGAAGTAGCGCTCGGTCAGCTGCGCGGCCACGCACACCTCGCGCACGGTGGCGCTGTGAAAGCCCTTGGTGCCGAACACCTCCACCGCCCCCTCGATGAGCTTGGCACGGCGCAGCCGCTGGCGCTCTTCGGGCAGGACCCCGCCATAGCGGCGGCGTGGGGACAAAGGTGAGGCTGGCGTCGGGGCTTCCATGGAGATCCCTATGTTGACATGGATCATTGTCAAAGTTATTCTGACAAGAATCTTTGTCAAAAGTCAAGGCATCTTCGGGGACACCTCACCATGAAACCGCAACACTTCCACTCGCCCGCCGCGCAACCTGCGCCCGGGGGCGACGGCGTCGAGCGCCACCGCATCATCGTCGTCGGCACGGGCTTTTCGGGGCTGTGCATGGGCGTCAAGCTGCGCGAGCAAGGCGAAGAAGACTTCGTGCTGCTCGAGCGCGCCGGCGACGTCGGCGGCACCTGGCGCGACAACACCTACCCCGGTTGCGCCTGCGACGTCGAGTCGCACCTGTACTCGTTCTCCTTCGAGCCGAACCCGAACTGGTCGCGCCTGTACGCGCCGCAGCCTGAAATCTTTGCGTACCTCAAGCACGTTGCCACCAAGCACGACCTGCTGCGCCACATCCGCTTCCACGCCAACCTGACGGGCGCGCGCTGGGACGAAGCCCGCAAACTGTGGGTGGTCAAGGCCGAGGACGGCCGCGTCTTCGAGGGCGAAGTGCTCGTGTCGGGCATGGGCGGCCTGAGCAACCCGGCTTACCCCAACGTGCCCGGCATCGAAACCTTCGCCGGCCGCGCCTTCCACTCGGCCACCTGGGACCACGACTTCAACCTCGACGACAAGCGCGTGGCCGTCATCGGCAGCGGCGCCAGCGCCATCCAGTTCGTGCCGGCGATTGCGCCCAAGGTGGCCCACCTCACTTACTTCCAGCGCACACCGCCCTGGGTCGTGCCCAAGATGGACCGCCCTGTGCGCCCCGACGAACGCGCCGACTTCGCCGCCAACCCCTGGCGCCAGCGCATCGCCCGCACCAAGCTGTACTGGACGCTGGAAGCGCGCTTTCTGGCCTTCAAGTTCAAGCCCGAGTGGATGAACCTGGTGGCCAAGGTCGGCAAGCACCGCATCCGCAAGCACATCAAAGACCCGGTGCTGCAGGCCAAGCTCACACCCGACTACACGCCCGGCTGCAAGCGCCTGCTGATCTCCAACGAGTACTACCCGACGCTGGCGCGCACCAACGTCGAGGTGGTGACCGAGGGCATCGAGCGCGTGGTGCCCCAAGGCGTGGTCACCAAAGACGGCCGCCTGCACGAGGTCGATGCCATCGTCTTCGGCACCGGCTTCAAGGTGCAGGACCCGATCCCCAAGGCCACCGTGTTCGGCCGTGGCGGCGCCGACCTGGCCGAGGTGTGGAAGCAAGGTGCCGAGGCCCACATGGGCATCACCGTGGCGGGCTTTCCCAACTTTTTCATGCTGATGGGGCCCAACACCGGTCTGGGCCACAACTCCATGGTTTTCATGATCGAATCGCAGGCGCACTACATCACCGAGGCGCTCAAGGTCATGAAGGAGCGCCGCATCCGCGCCCTGGAGGTCAAGCCCGAGGTGCAAAAGCGTTTCGTCGATGGCGTCCAGAAGGAGCTTGAGCGCACCGTCTGGCAGTCCGGCTGCAAGAGCTGGTACGTCAACGAGCAGGGCCGCAACACGGCGGCGTGGCCCGGCTTCACCTTCGCCTACCGCTTCAAGACCCGCCGCTTCCAACTCCAGCAGTACCAGGCAGAACGCGCATGAGCATCCAGTCCTTCATCACCAACCTCGTCCTGCGCCACCAGTTCAAGCGCCAGGGCAAAGGCAAGCTCGACGTGCACAAGGCGCGCCACATGGTCAACAAGATGGCCAAGCGCTACCCACCGCCGCCGGCCGACATCGAGCACAAGCCAGTGGCCGCGCGCGCAGAGCACAAGCTGTGCGCCGCCGAGTGGCTCAACGCGGCCAACCCGCAGCGCACCATCGTCTACTTCCACGGCGGCGGCTACTTCTTCTGCGGGCTGGAAACCCACCGCCCGACCTGCGCTTACCTGGCCCGCACGGCCCAAGCCCGCGTGCTGTCGGTCGACTACCGCATGGCGCCCGAGCACGTCTTCCCCGCTGCGGTGGACGACGCCGTGGCCTGGTGGGCCGAGCTGCTCAAACAAGGCGTCGACCCCAAGACCGTGGTCTTCGCGGGTGACTCCGCTGGTGGCGGCCTGACGCTCGCCTGCCTGGTGGCCTCGCGCGACCAGGGCCTGCCCCTGCCGTCCGGCGCCATCCTGTTCTCGCCGTGGAGCGACCTGTCGTGCTCGGGTGAGACCATGAAGACCCTGGCCGATGCCGACGTGATGTTCAACCCGCACTCGCTGCCCGAGGCCGCCGCGCTGTACCTGGCTGGCAAGCCCACCGACACGCCTCTGGCCTCGCCGCTGTTCGCCGACTTGCGCGGCCTGCCCCCTCTGATGATCCACGCCAGCAAGCACGAGATCCTGCTGGCCGACTCGACCCGCCTGCACGAGCGCGCCAAGGCGCAGGGCGTGATCAGCGAACTGCACCTCAAAGCCAAGATGCCGCACGTGTGGCCCACCATGCTGATGCTGCCCGAGGCGCGCCAGACGCTCATGGAATGCGGCGAGTTCGCCGTCCGCGTCACCGGCGCGCGCTGAGCTGCCACCACCGAACAAAGCCCCCGAGGAGACACCATGAAAGACTTCAAGAACAAGGTCGCCGCCATCACCGGCGCCGCATCCGGCATGGGCCGCACCCTGGCTGTCGAGCTGGCTCGCCGCGGCTGCCACCTGACGCTCAGCGACGTCAACGAGGCCGAACTCGTCAAGACGGCCGAGCTGGCGTCCAAGCACGGCGTGAAGGTCACCGTCAAAAAGGTGAACGTCGCCAACCGCGACGAGGTCTTCGCCTGGGCCGACGAGGCCGCGCGCGACCACGGCAAGGTCAACCTGGTCTTCAACAACGCCGGCGTGGCCCTGACCGCCACGGTCGAAGGCGTCAAGATCCAGGACTTCGAATGGATCATGGGCATCAACTTCTGGGGCGTGGTGCACGGCACCCAGGCCTTCCTGCCGCACCTGCGCAAGAGCGGCGACGGCCACGTCATCAACACCTCCAGCCTGTTCGGCCTGATGGCCGTGCCCACGCAAGGCACCTACAACGCCAGCAAATTCGCCGTGCGCGGCTACACCGAGGCCCTGCGCATGGAGCTGGAGATGGAAGGCTGCGGCGTCAGCGCCACCTGCGTGCACCCGGGCGGCATCGCCACCAACATCGCCATGGCCGGCAAGATCGACGAATCCGTCACCGCCAAGACGGGCGTCAGCGAAGCCGACCACAAGCGCATGGCCAACAAGCTCATCAACGTGACCACGGCCGAGGCCGCTGCCCTGCAGATCCTCAAGGCCGTTGAGAACAACGAGCGCCGCGTGCTGGTGGGCCCCGACGCCCGCTTCCTGGACAAGGTCGTGCGCCTGCTGGGCTCGGCCTACCAGGTGCTGGTGATGAAGCAGGTGCGCAAGATGAACAACTCGCGCCGCTCGTCGGCCCAGCACGCCGCGCGCAACGCCAGCTGACGCCCCTTGACGAGGGTTTGGCGGACATGTGGTGAGGCCAGCCCGCGTCACTTGGTGACATCCCTCAAGCCGCGCAGCCCGGGCGCACCCGGTTCCACGGCATGATGCGCGCATGAATTGGCTGAAGCGATTGTGGTGGGCCGGCGTGCTCTTCGGGCTGGCGCTGGCGTTCACCGTCTGGGCCACCTGGGAGCCAGACCGCCAGCTGGGCTCGCTGATGGCCCGCTGGGCACCTGAACCATCGACCTTCCTGGAGCTCGATGGCATGCAGGTGCACATCCGCGACACCGGCCCGCGCACCGACCCCATGCCCCTGGTGCTGCTGCACGGCATGTCCTCCAGCCTGCACACCTACGAGGGCTGGCAGACCGCCTTGCAGGCAGATCGCCGCGTCATCAGCGTTGACCTGCCCGGCTTCGGCCTGACGGGCCCCAGCCCGCAAGGCGACTACCGCATCGACGCCTACACCCGCTTCGTGCTGCGCCTGCTCGACACCCTGGGCGTCAAGCAGGTGGTGCTGGCGGGCAATGCGCTGGGCGGCGAGATCGCCTGGCAAACGGCGGTGCTCGCGCCCGACCGCGTGCGCAAGCTCGTGCTCATCGACGCCGACGGCTACCAGCCCTCGGTGCTGTCCATGCCCATTGCCTTCCAGATCGCCAGCATGCGCGGCCTGCGCTGGGTGTCCGAGCGCATCCTGCCCAAGGCCATGGTGGCATCCAGCGTGCGCAACGTCTTCGGGGACCCGGACAAGGTCACGCAGGACAAGATCGACCGCTACTTCGAGCTCAACCTGCGCGTGGGCAATCGGCGCGCGCTGTTCCAGCGCATGGACCAGGCCCAGTTCGGGGGCAACTCCACCCTGATCCGGCGCGTGCAGCAACCCACGCTGGTGATCTGGGGCGAGCGCGACGAGATGATCTCGCCCGAGCACGGCACGCTGTTCTGCCAGGACATCCAGCGCTGTCGCCTGGTCACCTACCCGACCTTGGGGCATTTGCCCCAGGAAGAAGACCCGGAAGGCACGCTGCCCGACCTGGTGTCCTTCCTGGCGAACTGACGATCAGCCTGCGGCCACGCGCCAGCGCGCCTGCCGGACCACCGACGCCACCACGCGATCGAGCGCCGCGTCCAGCTCAGGCTTGGCCAGGCGTTCGGGGCTGGTCAGCTGCTGGTCGGCCAGCGGCAGCGCCAGCTGCTCGGGCACCACCAGCATCGCGAAATTGGTGCTCAGGTAGGTGCGCACGATGGGCAGCGCGCGGATGCCGCCCAGCGCACCGGGTGAAGCCGCCAGCAAACCGGCCGGCTTGCCACCCGTGGCACCGCTGCCCGAAGGCTTGCCGTCTTCGGCAGGGATCACCGACAACCAGTCGAAGCTGTTGATGAACAGCGGCGTGGGCAGCGCGTTGTACTCCGGGCTGGCCAGGATCAGGCCGTCGTGCTCGGCGAACAGGTCACGCAGGCGGCGGGCGCCAGCCGGCTTGCCATGGGCCTGCGCCCAGTCCTCGTCGTAGACCGGCAGCTCCAGGGAGCGCAGGTCGACCACGGTCGTCTCGGCCCCCAGGGCTTGAGCACGGCGCGCGGCCAGGTCAGCGAGCTGGCGGTTGAGCGAGCCGATGCGGGCGCTGCCGGCGATCACCAGCAGGCGCGGTGCACGGGTGGAAGGGGTGGTGGTCATGGGCACTCCGGTTCAAGGCGAAGGCCGTGCCGACGTGGCACGGCAAACTCGCTCAAGCGTTGAATTTTGCGGTCACTTCGGCCACGCGCACACCGAACAGGCGGGCGGTTTCCAAGTCACCAGGGAGCATTTCATCCACGCTGGCGTCCGATGGGGTCTGGGCCATGGCACCGCTGAACGAGGCCACGTAGTTGACGTCGTTGCGCGTGGCGGCCTTGCTGTTGCTGGGCATCAGGCCCGTGCCCACCCAGATCATGCTGTGCTGCTGCGACAGGGTGAACAGGTAATGCAGGGTCGAGAGCTTGTCACCATTCATGGACGCCGAGTTGGTGAAGCCGGCGGCGATCTTGTCCTTCCACTGCTGGTGGTACCAGGGCTTGGAAGTGGCGTCGATGAACTTTTTGTACTGCCAGGGCACGCTGCCCATGTAGGTGGGCGCGCCAAAGACGATGGCATCGGCCGCGGCCAGTTGCTCCCAGCCGCCTTCGGGCAGGTTGCCCTCCTGGTCGACGGCCAGCAGGCTGGCGCCCGCGCCTTGGGCCACGGACTCGGCCATGCGCTGGGTGTGGCCATAGCCGGAGAAGTACACGACAACGATTTTCTTGCTCATGGTGTTTCCTTTCAGTGGGACAAAAACCCGTTACCCTTGCGGGCATGTTCAGTTATCGACACGGCTTCCACGCGGGCAACCACGCCGATGTGCTCAAGCACATGGTGCTGGTGCAGGTGCTTGAGCACCTGCTGCAAAAGGACAAACCTTTCTGGGTGATCGACACCCACGCCGGTGGGGGCGTCTACGACCTCACCAGCAACTACGCCACCAAGAGCGGCGAATTCGAAGGCGGCATCGCCCGCGTCTGGCCTTTGCGCAAGGTGCCCGGCACACCCGTGGCGGTCAAAGCCCTGCTCGACCAGATCGCCGCCCTCAACAACGGCACCGACCTGCGCTGGTACCCCGGCTCGCCGCAGTTGGCCGCCCAGATGCTTCGCCAGGGCGACCACCTCAGGTTGTGCGAGCTACACCCGACCGAAATCGGTCTGCTGCGCGACCACTTCGCGGGCGTCAAGCGCGGCGTCAGCATCGAACAGGTCGACGGTTTCACCGACCTGCCCAAGGTCTTGCCGCCACCGCCTCGCCGCGGGCTGGTCCACATCGACCCGCCCTACGAGATGAAGGAAGACTACAAAAAGGTCCTTCAAACCCTGCGCACCGCCACCGAGCGCTTCGCCACCGGCACCTACGCCATCTGGTACCCCGAAGTCGCCCGCATGGAATCGCAGCAGTTCGGGGGCCAGCTCAAGCGACTGGGCGGCTCGCTGGCCAAGGTCGACTGGGTGCACGCCACGCTGCGCGTCAAGGGCGCCGAAAAGGGCGGCCTGGGCCTGTACGGCAGCGGCATGTTCATCATCAACCCGCCCTGGACGCTCTACGACCGCCTGGCCGAAGCGCTGCCCTGGCTGGTCGAGACCATCGGCCTGGACGACTACGCCGCCTACACCCTCGAAGCGCAGCAGAGCTGACATCGCTCAGCCCGGGCTCAGGCAGCCAGGTCGAAGACCAGCACCTCGGCCTGCTGCCCATCGCTGAGCGACAAGGCCGACTCGCCTTCGAGCTTGACCGCATCGCCCGCCTGCAAGGCCTGGCCGTTGACCGTGATCGCACCACGGGCCACGTGCACATAGGCCTTGCGAGCCGGGTTCAGTGCCAGCTCGGCGCGCTCGGCGCCATCGAACAAGCCCACGCTCAACGACGCGTCCGAATGGATCGTCACCGAGCCATCGCGCCCGTCCGGCGAGGCCACCAGGCGCAGCTGCCCGCGCTTGTCGGCTTCACCGAAGTTCTTTTGCTCGTATCCCGGGCGCAGGCCCTTCTCGGTCGGCTCGATCCAGATCTGCAGAAGGTGCACACGGTCGTGCAGCGTGCGGTTGAACTCGCTGTGCATGATCCCTTGGCCGGCGGTCATGCGCTGCACGTCACCCGGCAGGATGTCGGCGGTGTGGCCCAGGCTGTCCTGGTGGGTAAGCTTGCCTTCGAGCACATAGGTCACGATCTCCATGTCGCGGTGGCCGTGCATGCCGAAACCACGCCCGGCCGCCACGATGTCGTCGTTGATCACGCGCAGCGGGCCAAAGCCCATGTGAGCCGGGTCAAAGTACTCGGAAAACGAAAAGCTGTGGAAGGAATGCAGCCAGCCATGGTCGGCAAAGCCGCGTTCGTTGGATCGGCGCAGGGTCAGCATGTGAGGCTCCTTCTTCGTGAAGTTCGCGTGGGGGTCACGCCGTGTGACCATGGCTTCACTGTAGGCATAGCGGCCGCTTCGGAGGCTGAGCCGTGCTGATGGCATCATTCAAATGTTTTGAACGACCCTCCGGCCGCCATGGACCGCTACCACGCCCTTTCGCCCGACGCCCTGCAGATGGTGGTGACCATCGCCCGCACGGGCAGCTTTGCCGCCGCCGCGCGCGAGCTGGGCAAAGTGCCCTCGGCGCTCACCTACAGCGTGCGCCAGCTCGAAGACGCGCTGGACGTGCTGCTGTTCGACCGCCGCAGCCGCCAGGCCAAGTTGACCGCCGCCGGCGAAGAGCTACTGCGCGAAGGCCAATTGCTGCTGCAGCAGCTCGACGCCGTGGCCAACCGCGTCAAGCGCGTCGCCTCGGGCTGGGAAACGGAGCTGACCGTGGTGGTGGACAAAGCCATCGCGCCGCATGCCGTGTTCGACCTGATGGAGGCCTTCCTGGCACTCAAGCCGCCCACACGGCTGAAGATGCGCAGCGAGGTGATGACAGGCACCTGGGAGCCGCTGCTGCACGGCGAGGCCGACCTGGCCATCGGCATCTCCAGCGACCGGCTCAGCGCACCCGACATCCGCTGCGAGCCCATTGGCCAGCACCACTTCGTGCTGGCGGTGGCCTCGCACCACCCCCTGGCGCAGGAGCCCGAGCCTCTGAGCCCGAGCATCGTGGCGCAGCACCGCATCGTCGCGGTGGCCGACTCGGCCAAACGCCTGCCCCCTGCCACGAGCGGCATCCTGCCCGGACAAGACGTGCTCACCGTGCCATCGATGGCGGCCAAGCTGGAGGCCCAGCTGCGAGGCATGGGCATCGGCTACCTGCCCGAACCGATGGTGCGTGCCCACGTGGCCGCTGGCCGACTGCTGCGCAAAGAGGTCGATGGCCCACCGCGAAATTTCGAGACGCACTACGCCTGGCGCCAGACCAGCTCACAACCCGGCATGGCGCTGACCTGGTGGCTGCACCAGCTCGCCAGCCCCAAAACGCGGCGCGCGCTGCTGGACCTGCACGAGGGCTTGATCCTGTGAGTGACGCACCCTACCGAGGTCGCTTCGCCCCCTCCCCCACCGGCCCGCTGCATGCCGGCTCGCTGGTAGCCGCACTCGCCAGCTGGCTGGACGCGCGCGCACACCACGGCACCTGGCTCGTTCGCATCGAGGACGTCGACACCCCCCGCTGCGTGCCCGGCGCCGACGCATTCATCCTGGCCCAACTGGCCGCCTGCGGCCTCACGCCCGACGAGCCGACCGTGTGGCAAAGCCGGCGCGGTCAGCTGTATGAGGCGGCCCTCGATCAGTTGGTCGCGCTCAAGGGCGGCCACGTCAGCCCCCCATCCCTGGTCCATGCCTGGGCCTACCCTTGCGCCTGCACCCGCGCCGACATCGCCCGCGCCCACGAGCAAGCAGGCCACGCCAAGGCGCGTCACGGCGAGCTGGTCTACCCAGGCACGTGCCGACCTGAAAACGGTGGGCTGCACGGCCGCGAGGCCCGAGCCTGGCGCCTGCGTGTGCCCGATGGCGAAGCGGGCGTGATCAAGTGGCACGACCGCCGGCTGGGCGCACAACAGCAGGCCCTGGACACCGCTGTGGGCGACTTCGTCATCAAGCGTGCCGACGGCCTGTGGGCCTACCAGCTCGCCGTCGTGGTGGACGACGCCGCACAGGGCATCACCGACGTCGTGCGCGGCGAAGACCTCGCCGACAACACCCCGCGCCAGTTACACCTGCAGCGCCTGCTGGGCTTGCCCGAGCCGCGATACCTGCACACCCCGCTGGTGAACGGCGACAACGGCGAGAAGCTCTCCAAGCAAAACGGCGCCGCGCCGCTGGACCTCACCGACCCAGCGCGCACGGTGCGAACGGCATTGATGGCCTTGGCCAGCGCAGCCACGACGGAGGCCTCCGCCTTCAGATTGATGCCCGGCTGGCAAGCCGGCGAAGGCGCATCGCTCAGCGAGCTGCTGGCCTCGGCCGTGGCCGCCTGGGGATGTCAGCCCAGCGGGGCTTGAGGCTGAAGGCCTGGCCGCTCGATGACCACGAAGTGCTTGCGCACCGGCTCCACCACCTCGAAGGCGCCCACGAAGCCGGCAGGGATCACGGCGCCCTCACCGGCGCGCACGTCCACCGCCACCCCAGCTTCGTCGTGCAGCCGCACGTGTCCTTCGAGCACGAAGAAATACTCTTCCTTGTTCGGCGCAAACACGATGCGCCACATCCCCGGCTCGCAAGCCCAGATGCCGACGCTGCTCACCCCGTCGCCCGACTCGTACAGCGACCACGTTTCACGTCGCGGGTTGCCGCGCACCAGCCGGTCGGGCCTGGGGTGATCGATCGTCCCGACGCTGGAAGGCTGCGCCACCTTCACGATGGCGGGCACGCTCGGCGCGGTCAACTCGCTCACCGCCACCTCACTTCACCAGGAAGTGCTCGCGGTAGTACGCCAACTCGTCGATGGACTCGTGGATGTCGGCCAGCGCCGTGTGCTTTTGCGCCTTGCGGAAACCTTCGGCCAGGCCCGGCTTCCAGCGCTTGGCCAACTCCTTGAGGGTGCTCACGTCCAGGTTGCGGTAGTGGAAGAAGGCTTCCAGCTTGGGCATGTAATTGGCCAGGAAGCGACGGTCCTGGCAGATCGAGTTGCCGCACATGGGCGACTTGTTGGCCGGCACGTATTGCTTGAGGAAGTCGATCACCGCCTGGCTGGCTTGCTCTTCGCTCACCGTCGAGGCCTTGACCCGGTCGATCAGCCCGCTGCGGCCGTGGGTGCCCTTGTTCCAGGCGTCCATGAGGTTGAGCGTGGCGTCGCTCTGGTGCACGGCGAACACCGGGCCCTCGACGCGGTGGTTGAGCTGCGCATCGGTCACCACCACGGCGATCTCGATGATGCGATCGCTCTCGGGCTTGAGGCCCGTCATCTCCAGGTCGATCCAGATCAGGTTCTGGTCGCTCTTGACCAGGGTGACGGGGGCCTGCTCGGCGCCGGGGGTGGTTTCGCTCATCGACATCCTCATGTGCTGACAATGGCCGCGCCGACACCGCCCTGCTCACCAGGGTCTTGGCCGCGCAGCCGTGGTCGCGATTGTGCGGCAAACGTACACTCCCGGGCATGCAAGCCAGCCTCGTCACCACGCTTTTCGTGAGCTTCGTCCTCGCCTCGGTGCTCGTGCGCCTGTGGCTGGACAGCCGCCAGGCCCGCCACGTCGCCCGCCACCGCGAAGCCGTGCCCCAGCCCTTCGGCGGCAACATCACCTTGCGCAGCCACCAGCGCGCCGCCGACTACACGCTCGACAAGCTGCGCTTCGGCATGGTGAGCACCCTGGTGGGCACCGCCGTGCTGCTGGGATGGACCCTGCTGGGCGGGCTCGACGCCCTCAACACCACCCTGCGAAACTGGCTGCTGCCTGTGGGCGGTGGCGAGCGCGCTCACCCACTGGTCTACCAATTGACACTGCTGGGCGCCTTCACGCTGACCTCTGCCCTGGTCGACCTGCCCCTGGAGGCCTGGCACACCTTCCGCATCGAGCAACGCCACGGCTTCAACCGCATGAGGTGGCCGATGTGGGTCGGAGACCAGATCCGCCAGGGCGTGGTCGGCGTGGTCATCGGCGCGCCCATTGCGGCCCTCATCCTCTGGCTCATGGGCGCTGCCGGCAACGCCTGGTGGCTTTGGGCCTGGGGTGCCTGGGTGGGCTTTGCCCTGTTGATGATGGTGGTCTTTCCCATCTTCATCGCGCCGCTGTTCAACAAGTTCGAGCCGCTCAAGGACCAGGCCCTGGCCGACCGCGTGAAGGCCCTGATGGACCGCTGCGGCTTCACCGCCAAGGGCTTCTTCGTGATGGACGGCAGCCGCCGCTCGGCCCACGCCAACGCCTACTTCACCGGCCTGGGCCAGGGCAAGCGCGTGGTCTTCTACGACACCCTGCTGAGCAAGCTCAGCCATGGCGAGGTCGAAGCCGTGCTGGCCCACGAACTCGGTCACTTCAAACACCGCCACGTGCTCAAGCGCATGGTCATGATGTTCGGGCTGAGCCTGCTGGCCTTCGCGCTGCTGGGTTGGCTGTCGCGCCAGGCCGACTTCTACCTGGGCCTGGGCGTGAGCCCCAACCTCAACGCGCCCAACGACGCGCTGGCGCTGCTGCTGCTCATGCTGGCGCTGCCGCCCTTTGCCTTCTTCATCGTGCCGCTGATGTCGGGCTTCTCGCGCCGCGACGAGTACGAGGCCGACGCCTACGCCTGCGCCCAGTCCGATGGCCGCGACCTCGCCAACGCCCTGGTCAAGCTCTACCAGGACAACGCATCGACGCTCACCCCCGACCCGCTGTACGTGCGCTTTCACTACTCGCACCCGCCAGCACTCGAGAGACTGGCCGCCATGCGCGCCATCTCTGCCCCCACACCCGCGTGAGGACCCTGCCATGACAACCAGCCTCCCGCACGCGACCGGCCCGGCGAACACGCCGCTGAACGCTCAACGCTGCAGCCACCAGACCGGCCCGGCCCTGACCGACGAGCAAGCCGCCAGGTTGCTTGAGCAACTCACCGCCTGGACCATCGAGCGCGAAGGCGACGCCGTGGTCCTGACCCGCACCCACAGCTTCCCCGACTTTCACCGCACCATGGCCTTTGTCAACGCCGTCGCCTGGATCGCTCACGAACAGGACCACCACCCCGACCTGCTGGTGGCCTACAGCCGCTGCACGGTGAACTGGTCCACCCACTCGGTCGGCGGCCTGTCGATCAACGACTTCATCTGCGCGGCCCGGGTCGACGCCCTGCTCGCATGAAGCGCACACACGGCAGCGGTCGCCCCGCGCGCAGCAAGGACAAAGCGCCCAACACCGAAGGCACCGAAAGCGGCCTGGTCGTGGCCACCCACGGACGCCACGTCGTCGTCGAGAACCCCGATGGCGAGCGCCTGATCTGCCACCCCCGCGGCAAGAAGAGCGAAGCCGTGGTCGGCGACCGCGTGCGCTGGCAGCACATCGAAGGCGGCGACGAAGGCGTCATCGTCGCGGTCGACGAGCGCCGCAACCTGCTGTGGCGCCAGGACGAATGGCGCAGCAAGTCCTTCGCGGCCAACCTCGATCAGCTGCTGATGTGGATCGCGGTGGAGCCCGTCTTCAGCGAGATGCAGCTCACGCGGGCCCTGATTGCCGCCCGCTCGGCTGACATCCCCGTGACCATCGTGCTCAACAAGGTGGACCTGCCCGGCGCCGACACCGCACGACAGCGCCTGGCCCCCTACCGCGCCATGGGCTACGAGGTGGTCGAGCTCTCCCTCAAAGACAAGGCCAAAGGCCAAGGCGAAGGCGATGCCGCCCGCGAGCAGGTGCTGCCGATGTTGCAAGGCAAGGCCTCGCTCGTGCTGGGCCCTTCCGGCGCGGGCAAGAGCACGCTCATCAACACCCTGCTGCCCGACGCCCGGGCCGAGGTCGGCGAGATCTCGCAGGCCCTCAACTCGGGCCGCCACACCACCACCTCCAGCCTCTGGTACTGGCTCGACGACAGCCGCACCAGCGCCGTCATCGACTCGCCGGGCTTTCAGGAATTCGGCCTGCACCACATCCAGCCGACCGAGCTCGTGCGCCTCATGCCCGACCTGTCTGCCCACTTCGCCGACTGCCGCTTCCACAACTGCACGCACCGGCAGGAGCCGGGCTGCGCGGTGCGCGCGGCGGTCGAGCGCGGCGAGGTCAGCCCCATCCGCCTGAGCCTGTACACCGACCTTTTCGAAGAACTGAGCCAGCCCCGCTGGTGACCGACGCATGACCGACCGCCTCTCAGCCCTGCCCGCCACGCTCGACGCCTTTCGCCAGGGGCAACTGCCGCTCACCGAGCTGACCCGCACCTGGCGCCAAGCCGCACAAGGCCACCAGCCTGCGCTGCCGCAGCGCTACCAGGACGTGCTCGAGCGCGTGCTCAGCCAACTCGAGAGCGCGGCCCTGTTCACAGAAGAAAGCTGCTCGTTCAGCCAAGGCGACATGGTCGATGCCCTGAGCGACTGGCTGACGCGCGCCCGCGCGCTTTGATCGTCACGCCGGGCGTCAACCCACCAGGTTGGCCAGCGACAGCAGCGCCAGCAGCAGCATCCAGAGCACCACCGAGCGCCAGATCAGTCCGACCACGCTGCGCAGGTGCGCGAGCATCGGGGTCGAGCCCTGCGTGCTGCCTTGGGCCTCGATGACATCGGGCGAATCGCCCTGGCTCATGGTTCGACTGACATCGGGCGAGCCCGACACCGGTGCCACCTGCCCACCCAGGCGCACACCCAATGCTCCCGAGGCCGACGACAGGATCGCCCCCTCATTGCGGCGCACCCACAAAGCGGCGTGGCGCCGCCAGGCGTCGATGGCGTCTTCGAAGTTGCCCACCACCGCAAAACCAAAGGCCGTCATGCGCGCCGGCACGTGGTCCAGCCAGGTGAACAAGGTCTGAGACAGGTTCATCAGCCGGTCGTGCGTGGGCGTGCCCGTCACGCGGCTGCGGTAGGCCCAGTAGCGGCTGGCGAACTCGGAGAGGCGGTAGAGCACCGCGCCAGCCGGCCCCAGGCCCACGGTCGACAGCGCCACGAACCAGAAGAACACACCGAAGACGTGGCGGTGGGCCGCCAGCAGCGAGTACTCCAGCACGTGGCGCAGGATCTCGGTGCGCGGCAACTCGCTGGCATCCAGGTTCTGCCAATGCGCGAGCAGCTCGCGGGCACGGTCTTCGCGGCCCGCCTCCAGCGCATCGCGGATGTCGGTGAAATGGTGGCTGAACTGGCGAAAGCCCAGCGTGAAGTACAGCACCGCCACATCGAAGATCAGCGACAGCACCGTGCTGTAACGGTCGATGAAGAAATAACTCAGGGCCACCAGCGAGGCCGGCGCCAGCACCGTGATGGCCCACACCACGCGAGCGTGCACGTCGGCGCCCGCATCGAAATTTCGGCCGGCCCAACGCACCCAGGCCGCCAGCGCGTGGTGGATGGGGTTGAGGTTGGACAAGGGCTTGAGCTGCTCCGCCAGCAAGGCGAAGAGCACGGCGAAAAAGCTCATGCGCCGATCATAGCGGTGGTGCTGTGACCCAACCCGATCAAATCCCGTGTAATTGCCCCCGGGGCGCCGTGCCGGGCTCAGGCCGAGAGGAAGCGGTATAAATTTCGCAACATCGCCGCCGTCGCACCCCATATGAAGTACTCCTTGTCGGGCTGCGGCGACCAGGGCATGGCGAAGAAGTCCAACTGCGTGCCCGACATGTCGAAGGCTCGGCGCTGGTGATGGCGGGGGTCCATCAGGAAGTCCAGCGGCACCTCGAAGGCCTCGGCCACCTCGCCCGGGTCGGGCCGCATGAGCAGGCCCTCGTGCTCACCCGCTTGCGGCGTGATCAGGCCGACCACCGGCGTGACGATGAAGCCCGTGCCGGTCGTGTAGGTGGGCAAGCTGCCCAGCACCTCGATGCGCGAGGGCTCCAGGCCCACCTCTTCGTGCGCCTCACGCAGGGCCGCGGCCACCGGGCTCAGATCGGTGGGCTCCATGCGCCCACCCGGGAAGCTGATCTGCCCAGCGTGTTTTTTCAGGTGTGCGGTGCGCTGGGTCAGCAGCACCGAGGCGCGTTCACGCATGACCAGTGGCACCAGCACCGCCGCTTGCACCGGGTCAGGCGCCCGATACCACTTCTCGACCTCGATGTCCGGCTGCCAGATCGGTGGCGACGCAAAGCGCGCGCTCAAAGCCTGCCGCGAGTAGCGATCAGGCGAGACGGGCGGCAGGTGAAGGTCGTGCCCGAGCAACTCGGCTGCACGCGGGTCGATGGTGAGGGCCATGAGCCAATGATAAAAGCCGCCGTCGCTGGAGCGAGGGCGGCTTGGGCAGTGATGACTGCGGAAAGGCCAGCTTTTGCCTGCGGCGAAAGCTCGCTTGCCATGCTTTGCATGGCACCGCTCAGCCTGCGGCCGAGCGGCTTCGCTTCGCTCAGGCGAGCTTTTCCTTGATGCGCGCCGACTTGCCCGAACGCTGGCGCAGGTAGTACAGCTTGGCGCGGCGGACGTCACCGCGGCGCTTGACTTCGATCGAAGCGATCAGCGGGCTGTACAGCTGGAACGTGCGCTCCACGCCTTCGCCGCTGGAGATCTTGCGAACGATGAAGCTGGAGTTCAGGCCGCGGTTGCGCTTGGCAATGACCACGCCTTCATAGGCCTGGACACGCTTGCGGGTGCCTTCCACCACGTTGACGGACACGATCACGGTGTCGCCAGGGGCGAAAGAGGGGATGGTCTTGTTCAGACGAGCGATTTCTTCTTGCTCGAGCTGCTGGATGATGTTGGACATCAAAGGCTCCTTGATGATCATGCCCGCGCGTTGAAAAATTGGCGCCAAGTGCACGCCCTTTTTACAAGAGCGGCCCCAGCAAAGCCGGGCAGAGGATCGGAAAACCGCAGATTATAGCGTCAAACTGCGGAGAAAGTCTTCATCTTTTTTCGACAGCTCGCCGCGTGCCCTGGCCGCCTCGATCAGCTCAGGCCGGCGGCGCGCGGTCAAAGCCAGTTGCTGCTCCCGACGCCAGCGTGCGATCTGCGCGTGGTGGCCTGACATGAGCACCGGCGGCACGGCCTGATCGGCTGCACCTTCGGCACCCGGCAACACCTCGGGCCGGCTGTAATGCGGGCAGTCCAGCAGGCCATCCGAAAAGCTGTCCTGCTCGTGCGAGGCCGCGTCGTGCAACACGCCGGGCTGCAGGCGCGCCACCGCATCGATCAGCGTCAGCGCGGGCAACTCACCACCCGAGAGCACGTAGTCACCCAGGCTGAGCTCTTCGTCCACGTGGGCATCGATGAAGCGCTGGTCGACGCCTTCGTAGCGGCCGCACACCAGCACGGCGCCGGGGCTGGCGGCCAGTTGCTGCACGCGTCGCTGGGTCAGGCGCGGCCCGGCCGGGCTGAACCAGATCACCGGCAGGCGCTCGCCACGCTGCTCGGCCTGCTGCGCGCGGATGGCGCCCAGGCAACGCACCAGGGGCTCAACCAGCATCACCATGCCTGGCCCACCACCGAATGGCCGGTCATCGACCCGGCGGTAAACGCCTTCGGCGTGATCGCGCAGCTGCCACAGGCGCAGGTCCACCTGGCCAGAGTCGAAGGCCCGTCGCGCCACCCCAGCTTGCTGAAATGGCGCGAACAACTCGGGAAACAGCGTGATGACGTCGAAGCGAACAGCCATGGTCAAACTCCCAAGCTCAGCGCAAACCTTGGGCGCTGGTCACCCGTGCAGGTGATCAGTAATCGAGGCCCCAATCGGCCACGATGAGCTTGTCGGCCAGGCTGACACTCACGATGTAGGCCGACACGAATGGGATCAAGCGCTCGGCAGGCTTGCCATCGGCGCCTTCGTGCTCACAGCGCAGCACGCTCTGAGGACCTGTGTCGAGCAGGTCGACCACGCGACCGAGGGCCTCGCCTTGCGGGTTGCGCACGTCCAGGCCGATCAGGTCGATCCAGTAAAACTCGCCTTCGTCGGGCGTCGGGAAAGCCGAGCGCGAGACGAACACGCGCGCGCCCTTGAGCGCTTCGGCGGCGTTGCGGTCGACCAGGTCATCGGCGGTGACGACCACGACATCGCCCTGCTCGCGGGCCGACTTGACCTGCAAAAAGCGTGGGCGGGCCAGCTTGACTGCGCCTGCGGGGGTCACGCCCGCTGCGGCCTTCGTGGCGGGGGCAGCCGGTGAAGCACCAGGACGAACCACAGCGCCCGCGCTGGCTTCAGCGGGGCGCAGGAACCATTTCTTCGTGCAGAAGAGCGCCTGAGGGTCAGATGAAAAAGGCTGCACCTTGATGCCACCCTTGACGCCCCAGGCGTCGACGACGCGCCCCACTTCCACCGCGTCTTCGGGCCAGACGACTCCGTCGTCCAGCACCAGCGGTGTGCTCGGGGCGCGATCCGTCATGCCTGATCGATCAGGCTGCGGGCTGGGCCTTGGCGGCTTCGCGCAGCAGGCGGGTCACGGCGGCGGAGGGCTGAGCGCCGCTTTCCACCCAGTGGTTCACGCGGTCCAGCGACAGGCGCAGGGTTTCGGCCTTGCCAGAAGCCACGGGGTTGTAGAAGCCCACGCGCTCCAGGAAGCGACCGTCACGGCGGTTCTTCTGCTCGGCAACGACGATGTTGTAGAAAGGGCGCTTCTTGGAGCCGCCGCGTGCAAGTCGAATCACGACCATGGTGTGTCCTTCAGATCAGTTGGGCGGCCGCCTCGCCCGGGAGACACTCGGGGATCGGCAGCCAAAGCCGGCACGCTGCAACCCTTTGTTTACCAGGGAACCAGGCCTGCCGGCGGTTGATTTTTCGGCGACTCGATTAGATACGCGCAGACCGGCTGCTGCGGCAAAAACAAGCTTTGCCAAGCATCAGCCAGCCCAGCTCGGGCCGCAAAACCTCGGATTATAGTCTGACGACACGGGATTGCGCAAAAAGCCGCATCCTGCCCTCCACAGCACCCGATTCCCGACTGCTCGCAGCGAACACCCCCAGCCCATGGCGACCTCCACCCCGACACGCGCGCCCCGCTCCAAAACCCTGGCCACCTGGCTGGCGCTGCTCGGCGGCCCCCTGGGCCTGCACCGCTTTTACCTGCACGGCCTGGGCGACCTGCCGGGCTGGCTGCTGCCCGTGCCAACGGCCATCGGGCTGTGGGGGCTCAATCGCGTGGCCGAGTTCGGCCAGGACGACCACCTCTCCTGGGCGCTGATCCCAGTGCTGGGCTTCACCGTGGCGGCCACCATGCTGCAAGCCATCCTCTACGGGCTGACCCCGGACGAGCGCTGGAACGCCCGCCACAACCCCGGCACGCCTGCCTCGCAAGCGCCGCAAGCCGGGTGGCTGACGGTGATCGGCATCGCCTTGGCGCTGCTGATCGGCGCGGGCGTGCTGATGGCCACCATCGCCTTTTCCGGACAGCGTTACTTCGAACTCCAGATCGAAGAGGCGCGCAAACTCAGTCAGTGAGCCCTGGCCTGCAGGATAATTGCGGGTTTTCCGCTCCACGACGACGCCCGCCCATGACCGCCGCCACGCCCCCGAACCAGAACGCGCCCCTCACGAATGCGCCCCTGACGTATGACCAGGCCGGCGTCAACTACGACCTGATCGACCCACTGAAGGTGGCGGCACAACGCGCAGCGGCAGCCACCGGCACCCACCTGGCCAGCCACGGCTTCAGCGAAGTGCTGGCCTCACGCGGCGAGTCGGCCTACGTGGTCGACGTGGGCCCGATGTACCTGGCCTCCATCGTCGAATGCCTGGGCACCAAGACCCTGGTGGCCGACGAGATGGCCACCCTGACGGGCAAGAGCTACTACGACGGCATCGCGCAGGACACCATCGCCATGGCGGTCAACGACCTGATCACCGTGGGCGCCACGCCCCTGGTGGTGCAGGCCTACTGGGCCGCTGGCGGCTCCGACTGGTTTGGTGACAAGGTGCGCGCCAATGCCCTGGTGGCCGGCTGGAAGAAGGCCTGCGAAGTCTGCAACGTGGCCTGGGGCGGCGGCGAGACCCCGGCCCTGGCGGGCATCGTGGCCGACGGCCGCGTCGACCTGGCAGCATCGTGCACCGGCATCATCAGCCCCAAGGCCCGACTGTCGGTGGGCGACAAGCTGGGCGCGGGCGACGCCATCGTCTTCCTGGCCTCCAGCGGCATCCACGCCAACGGCCTGTCGCTGGCACGCAAGCTGGCCGAGCGCCTGCCCCAGGGCTACCTGACCGACATCGGCAATGGCCAGAGCTACGGCGAGGCCCTGCTGGCGCCCACCACGCTCTACTCGCCGGTCACCGAAGCCATGGCCGCCGAAGGCATCATCCCGAACTACTGCGCCAACGTGACTGGCCACGGCTGGCGCAAGCTGCTGCGTCACCCCAAGCAGCTGACCTACCGCATCACCAACGTGCCGCCCAAGACGCCGGTGCTGGCCTTCATGCAGAAGGAATGCGGCCTGGACGACCACGAGGCCTACGGCACGCTGAACATGGGTGCGGGCTTTGCGCTGTACGTGGCAGCCGACCACGCCGAGCGCGTGGTCGCGATCTCGAAGTCCCTGGGCATCGACGCCTGGGTGGCCGGTCGCGTGGAAGAAGGCCCCAAGCAGGTCGTCATCGAGCCACTGGGTGTGACCTACGGCGCAGAGGAGCTGCAACTGCGCTGACGCCACCCGAGGGGCAACCCTCGGTGTGCATTCAGTTTGCCCCTGAACCGCCGATAAGGCGCTCATCCGTGATGGATTTCACCGGCTTTGCTTCGTGCGAAAGGGTGACGATTTGTCAGGGAGAGCGCCTCTCGCATTTCCTGGGCAAACCACATGATCAACATCCGCAACATCCGCATTGGTCAACGACTGACGATCGGCTTCGGCCTGGTGATCGCCCTGATGGTGCTGTTGGCTGGCCTGGCCCTGACCCGCATCCAGGGCCTGAGCCACGAGACCACGGAGATCGTGCACGGCACCTACCCCCAGACGGTGACCGCCAACCGGATGAAGGCCCACCTCAACGAGATCTCGCGCAGCATGCTCAGCGTGCTGGTGATGAGCGACGACGAGCAGATCAAGGGTGAGCTGGCCAACATCGCCAAGTACGAAAAGCTCAATGTGGAGCTGGCTGCCGAGGTCGAGAAGGCCCTGACCGACGAAGCCGACAAGGAACTGCTGGCCAACCTGACCAAGTTCCGCGAACGCTCGAACAAGGCCCAGAAGGCCTTCGTGGACCTGGTTCAAGCAGGGCAAAAAGACGAGGCCCTGACCAAGTTCCTGTTCTCGGTGCGCTCGATGCACACCAAGTACTTCGACGCGCTGGAGCAACTCAATGCGCGCCAGAACGGCCTGATGGAGGCCGCCGGCGCTCGTTCCGCAGAAACCGCCCGCAACACCACCCTGTTCATCCTGGGGCTCGCGGGCGCGATCGTTGCCGTCAGCGTCGGCGTGGCCTTGTTCTCGACCCGCAGCATCACCCGGCCCCTCACGCGCGCCGTGTCGCTGGCCAAGCAGGTGGCGGCCGGTGACCTGAGCGCCTCGATCCAGAGCGAGAGTCAGGACGAAACGGGCGAGCTCATGCGCGCCCTCGAAGAGATGAACCGCAGCCTGCAGCGCATCGTCGGTGACGTGCGCCAGGGCACCGTCGCCATCGCATCGGCGTCATCTGAAATCGCTTCGGGCAACTCGGACTTGTCGGTGCGCACCGAGGAGCAGGCCTCGTCGCTGGCCCACACCTCTTCGGCCATGAACGAGCTGACCCGCATCGTGCGCCAGAACGCCGAGAGCGCCAGCGAAGCCAACCAGCTCGCGTCCACGGCGTCGCAGGTGGCGGCACAAGGCGGTCAGGTCGTGGCCCAGGTGGTCGACACCATGGGGGCGATCAACGCCTCGTCGCGCAAGATCGTGGACATCATCAGCGTGATCGACGGCATCGCATTCCAGACCAACATCCTGGCGTTGAACGCCGCCGTTGAAGCCGCTCGCGCTGGCGAGCAGGGGCGTGGCTTCGCTGTGGTGGCTGGCGAGGTTCGCACGCTGGCACAGCGCTCGGCCACCGCCGCCAAGGAAATCAAGTCGCTGATCAACGAGTCGGTGGACAAGGTCGAGCAAGGCAGCAAGCTGGTCAGCGACGCTGGCCAGACCATGGACAACGTGGTCTCCAGCGTGCAGCGCGTGACCGACATCATTGGCGAGATCACCGCCGCCTCTCGCTCGCAAAGCGACGGCATCGAAGAGGTCACCCGAAGCATCCAGAAGATGGATGGGGTGACGCAACAAAACGCCGCACTGGTCGAGCAGGCCGCTGCGGCAGCCGAATCCATGCAGAACCAGGCACACAACCTGGCTGCGGTGGTCAGCGTGTTCAAGCTGGATTCGAACGCCTGACGCTCCCCCTGACCCGCGTGTATCGATCGCAAAGGAACCCCCATGAAAGCCCGACTCTCTGCCCTGATGACCGCTGCCGCCCTGACGTTCGGTGCCTTGCCCGCTGCCCAGGCGGTCCAGGTCCAGGGTGCCAACATCGAAGACTCCGCCACCGTGGCAGGCAAGACCCTGGTGCTCAATGGCGCTGGCGCCCGCATCAAGGCCGTCTTCAAGGTTTACGCCATCGGCCTGTACCTAACCGAAAAGAAGAGTACGCCAGCGGATGTGCTGGCCCTGAGCGGCCCCAAGCGCTTCAAGATCGTCTTCCTGCGCGAGCTGACCTCCGATGAATTCGGCCAGGCCTTCCTCACCGGCATCAACAAAAACCTGGAAAAAGACGAGAAGACCAAGTTCGTCAACCAGATCACCAAATTCGGCGACCTGTTCACCGAGTTCGAAGGCGTGAAAAAGGGCGACGTCATCATCGGCGACTACAACCCGGCCAATGGCACCACCATCTCGCTGAACGGCAAGCAACTCGGCTCCACCCTGCCTGACGTGGGCTTCTACAACGCCATCCTGCGCATCTGGATCGGCGCCAACCCTGCCGACAACCTGCTCAAACCCGCGCTGCTGGGCGAGTGATTCTGAGTCACCGAGGCCCGCGCGTGTCGGGCCTCGCGTACAATGGTCGGTGACGGGCCTCCCTGCATGGAGGCGCGGCCAACCGGGTCAGATCGGGAACGAAGCAGCCCTAACCGTTAGCCGCCAGTGCCAGGGTCAAGGCTCGTCACCCTTTTTCACCTCATGGATGCCCCTCGCATCGCGGCCAGGTCCGAACTTTGCGCAAATGTTCGGGGCACCTGTTGACGACACCGCAGCGACCCGATGGCACCCGCTTCCCCCTCCGCCCCGTCCCCCGCACGCCTGACCGACGCAGGTCACACCCTGGTGCCCATCGCCCTGGGTGAGCGCAGCTACGACATCCTGATCGGCGGTGGGCTGCTCAAGGCCGAGAGCTTCGCCGGTCTGCCCAAATCGTCCAAGGCCCTGATCGTCACCAACACCACGGTCGGGCCGCTCTACACCGCCAAGCTGCGCGCGGCGATCGCCCCGCTGCACAAAGAGGTGCTGGACGTCGAGCTGCCCGATGGCGAGCAGTTCAAAGACTGGCCCGCGCTCAACCAGGTCTTCACCAAGCTGCTGGAAGAAGCCGCCGACCGCAAGACGGTGCTGTACGCGCTGGGCGGCGGCGTGGTGGGCGACATGACCGGGTTCGCGGCAGCCTGCTACATGCGCGGCGTGCCTTTCGTGCAGGTGCCGACCACGCTGCTGGCGCAGGTGGATTCGAGCGTGGGTGGCAAGACGGCCATCAACCACCCTGCCGGCAAGAACATGATCGGCGCCTTCTACCAGCCGCTGCGCGTGGTCTGCGACCTCGACACGCTGGACACCCTGCCCCAGCGCGAGCTGCTGGCCGGCCTGGCCGAGGTCATCAAGTACGGCCCGATCGCCGACGCCGAGTTCCTCACCTGGCTCGAAGCCAACCTGGACAAGCTGCTGGCACGTGACCGCGCGGCCCTGATCCACGCCGTGCGCCGCTCGTGCGAGATCAAGGCCTGGGTGGTCGGCCAGGACGAAAAGGAATCGGGCCTGCGCGCCATCCTGAACTACGGCCACACCTTCGGCCACGCCATCGAGGCGGGCCTGGGCTATGGCGAGTGGCTGCACGGCGAGGCCGTGGGCTGCGGCATGGTGATGGCGGCCGATCTGTCGGCTCGCCTGGGCCTGATCGACGCCAGCACTGCGGCACGCATCAAGGCGCTGATCAAACGCACGGGGCTGCCGGTGGTCGGTCCCGACCTGGGCGCCGAGCGCTACCTGGAACTCATGCAGGTCGACAAGAAGGCAGAGGGCGGGCAGATCCGCTTCGTGGTGATCGGGCCGCTGGGCCAGGCCACCATGCAGCCAGCACCGGAAGACATGGTGCGCGCTGTGATCGCAGCCAACGTGGTCAAGGCAGCCTGAGGCTTCCTTCGAAATAGCCCCGAAAAAGCTCTGCAAAAGCCCCGCACGATCCGCGCATGACGAACGCCCCATACGCCAGCCAGCCCGATCGTTCGAGAGGCCGGCGGCACGCCGAGCCCTCTGCCCCCACGCGCAGCGACTTCCAGCGCGACCGCGATCGCATCGTGCACTGCACGGCCTTTCGGCGCCTGGTCTACAAAACCCAGGTCTTCCTCAACCACGAGGGCGACCTGTTTCGCACGCGGCTGACGCACTCGCTGGAGGTGGCGCAGCTGGGCCGCTCCATCGCCCGCTCGCTGGGCCTGAACGAAGACCTGGTCGAGGCCGTGGCGCTGGCACACGACCTGGGCCACACGCCCTTCGGCCACGCCGGCCAGGACGTGCTCAACGAATGCATGGCCGAGCACGGTGGCTTCGAGCACAACCTGCAGTCACTGCGCGTGATCGACGAGCTGGAAGAGCGCTACTTGCCCTTCAACGGCCTGAACCTGACCTTCGAGACCCGCGAAGGCGTGCTCAAGCATTGCTCCAGGCGCAACGCCGAGCTGCTTGAGGCGACGGAGCCTGGTGGCGTGGGCCGGCGCTTCATCGAAGGCACCCAGCCCAGCCTGGAAGCCCAGCTGTGCAACCTGGCCGACGAGATCGCCTACAACGCCCACGACATCGACGATGGCGTGCGCTCAGGGCTGATCACGCTGGAGCAGCTCGAGGCGGTGCCGCTGTTCACGTGGTTTCGCGACGAGACGCTGGCCGAGTTCCCCGAGGCAACGGGCCGGCGACTGCTGTTCGACACCATCCGCCGCATGCTCTCGCAGCAGGTGTACGACGTGATCGACGCGACCCGAGCGAAGCTCACCGAGCACCGCCCGGCCGACGCCGACGAAGCCCGACGCTGCCCGCCCCTGGTGCGCTTCAGCCCCGAGATGCGCGAGGCCAGCACCCAGCTCAAGCGCTTCCTGTTCAAGGAGCTGTACCGCCACCCGCAGGTCAACGAGACCACGGCCAGGGCCAAACAGGTGCTGACCGAGCTGTTCCACGCCTACGTGGCCGCGCCTTCCGAGATGAAAGCCGCCTACGCACAGCGCGATGACCAACACCGCGCCGTGGCCGACTACATCTCTGGCATGACCGACCGCTTCGCCGTGCGGGAGCACGAGCGGCTGACGGGGCAGCGGATCTTCTGAGGCGCCCGCCTCAGCGCGCCCCTTTGAAACGGCAGAACAGCACCCCCAGCCCAGCGCTGATCGACCCAGTGCCACGCCCTGCCTCGGCCTAATCTCCTGACCGTGGACCCAGGCCGCCTGCGCCTGAGACGGGCCGCCATGTGGGCGCCCCGCACCGGTCCCGACAGAAAGGACCGACGATGGCCAGCAGCCAGCCCCTCAGCGTGCTCATGTTCATGACCGGCCGCAACTGCGCGCCCTACGTGAGGGAGGCCATTGCATCGGTGGCCCGGCAAACGCACCCGAACGTGCACGTGCTGTTCATCGACGATTGCTCCGACGACGACACGGCGGATGCCGCCCAGGCGGCCCTGAGTGAACTGCTGCCCGGCCGATTCGAGCTGGTGCGCAACCCCGAGCGCTTGGGCAAGGCCTGCAACGCCAGCACCCACCTGCGCCGCGCCGCCCGCGAGCACGACATCGTCGCGGTGCTGGACGCGGACGACTTCCTGCTGGATGTGACGGTGCTGGCGCAACTCGCTCACGCCTACCGCCAAGGCAACGACGTCGTCTGGACGAACTACCTGACCGACCATGGCCGCTTCGGCGGCAATGGCCCGCTGGACCGCAACAAGTCGCCCCGCGCCCAGCGCTGGCTGACCAGCCACCTCTTCAGCTTCCGGGCCTCGCTGCTCGAGACCGTGCCCGAGGACTACTTCCAGCACCCCGATGGGCAATGGCTGGACGCCGCCTGCGACCTGGCCATCGCCTACCCCATCCTCGACCAGACGCGCCGCTACCACTACATCCCGGTCCACGCCTACCGCTACACCGAGAGCAACCCGCAGTCGCACCACAACCAGGCCGAAGAGCGGCAGACCTTGTCCTCGCCCAAGCAACGTGCCTGTGCGCAGATCGTGTTGTCCAAAGCACCGCTGCCCCGCCTCGACCTGGCCGAAGCGAGCGCCCCGGTTGCCCGCCCCGCTCCCCCGGCGCCCGTGGCAGCCGCCTCCCCATGGGAGACCGCTTGCGCCGTGCACCTGGCCCAGCAGGTGCCCAGCTTGCTGCAGACCGTGCCCGCCAACGAACTGAACGCGCTCGACGCCGTGCAGCTGCTGGCCTGGCAACAGCACCTGGGCCTGATCCCGGGCAGGCAGGTGCTGTGCATCGGCACCGGGCCCACACTGGAGGCCCTGGCCTGCCTGGCCACCCAGCATGGCGCCTGCGTGACCCGGCTGCGAGCCACCGAATCGGCCACGCCTTCGGCGCCAGTGCAGGACGACGTCATCGCGCCTTGGGCCGAATACATCCTGGAAGATGCCCCCGCCTACCTGCCCGAACTGGCCGCCCTGCCGGAGGGTCCGGCGTTCGACACGGTGGTCGTCGCGGCCGATGCCTGGGGCGGCAAACGCCTGCCCCTGGTGGGCCTGGCGGCCATCGCACCGCTGATGCACCCCACCCACTTCGACCTGTGGATGCTGGGCCTGCCTGCTGACGAGCTGCGCCAGGCGCAAGACCTCATCGGCCAGGCCATGCCGGATGTGACGATCGGCTGCACGACCTCTCGCCTGCCCGCCCTGCACATCCAGGCCCGGCTGAACGCACAAGCCGGCGCCACGGAAGCCGCCGCATGAGCACCCGCGCAGCACCCGGTGCCCGCACCGTGCACCTGATGGTGCTGGACAAGTTCATCCCGCGCTTCATCGAGTTCGTGGCTGAGCATTTCGACCTGGCCGAACACCGCTTCTGCCTGATGGGCGCTGCGCGCTGGGAGCACGGCCTGACGCCCACCCACCCCGTGGAATGGGTGGCCAGCGCCGACGACCACGTCCGCCTGGTCGAGACCCTGCACAGCGCAGAGCGGATCGTGCTGCACGGCCTGTGGTCGGAAGCGATCAACCGCATCCTCTACGCCCTGCCCGCGCTGGCGCGCAAGTCGCACTGGGTCATCTGGGGCGGCGACCTGTACCAGGCGGTGCCCACCGAGCCGTCGCCCGGCTGGCTGCACCAGGAAATCATTCGCCAGGGCGTGATCTCGCAACTGGGTGGCATGGCTGGCATCCCGGGCGACATGGTCCTGGCTCAAAAGCGCTACGGCGGCCAGGCCCAGCACCTGAGCACCTTCGCCTACCCCTCGAACATCGCGCCGCGTCATGCCCCGCCGCCCACAGACCAGCCCGGCGTGCGCATCCTGGTCGGCAACTCCGCCACCGAGACCAACTGCCACCTCGAAGCCTTTGCGCTGATCGCGCGGCACGGGCGAGACGACATGGAAGTGCACTGCCCACTGTCCTATGGCGACCCCAAGTACCGCGAGCTGGTGATGGCCAACGGCCGAGCGATGTTCGGCGCACGCTTCAAGCCCATGCTGGAGATGCTGCCGCTGGCGGCCTACAACGACTTCCTGACCGACATCGACATCGCCGTGATGCACCACAACCGTCAGCAAGGCATGGGCAACATCGTCAGCCTGCTGGCGCTGGGCAAGAAGGTGTTCATGCGCCCGGACCAGGCGCACACCCGCTACCTGAGCCAGCTGGGCCTGGCCACCTGCGACCTGAGCCAGTTCGACCCCACTCCCCTTGCCCCCGCCCTGCGCGAGCGCAACATCGAGCTCGCGCGCGCGCATTTCTGCGCAGACCGGCTGGCCAGTGACTTGAGCAAGCTGTTTCGCCAGGACCGACGCAAGGCCTTGGCCTGAGGCAAACGCGCGCCGCCGGATAAGGCCTCAACAAGGCCGCCGCCAAGCCGGTTATCCGCGCCTTGGCCCCGCGCCAAAACCTCAAGATGCCAGCATCGGAGGTGGCTCATGCAAGCTCACATGCCGGCTGCGCCCGTGGTGGCGCGCCCCAACATCCCCTTCAACAAGCCCTACCTGCATGGCAGGGAGCTGGTGTACATCGCCGAGGCCGTGGCCTCGGGCAAGATTTCGGGCGACGGCGTCTTCACGCAGCGCTGCCACGCCTTCTTCGAGCAGCGCTATGGTTTCCGCAAAGCGCTGATGACCACCTCGTGCACCGACGCGCTGGAGATGGCGGCCCTGCTGCTGAACATCCGCGAGGGCGACGAGGTGATCGTGCCGGCCTTCACCTTCGTGTCGACGGCCAACGCCTTCGCGCTGCGCGGCGCCCGCATCGTCTTCGCAGACAGCGAGGCCCACAACCCCAACATCGACGCCAACAAGCTCGCCGAGCTGATCACGCCGCGCACGCGCGCCATCGTGGTCGTGCATTACGCCGGCGTGGCCTGCGACATGGACCCGATCCTGGCGCTGGCGCGCGAGCGCGGCATCGCCGTGGTCGAGGACGCCGCCCAGGCCATCGATTCCTTCTACAAGGGCCAGCCGCTGGGCAGCCTCGGCATGTTCGGCGCCTTCTCGTTTCACGAGACCAAGAACGTCATCGCTGGCGAGGGCGGGCTGCTGACCATCAACGACCCGGCCCACATTGCGCGCGCGGAGGTCATCCGCGAAAAGGGCACCAACCGCAGCGCCTTCTTCCGCGGCGAGATCGACAAGTACGGCTGGGTGGACATCGGCTCGTCCTTCCTGCCCTCGGACATCGTCTCGGCCTACCTGTATGCGCAACTGGAGGTGCTCGACACCATCCAGGCCCGCCGCAAGGCGCTGTGGAAACGGTATCACGACCAACTGGCCGCCGCCCTGCAGCGCCACGAGGTCGAGGCGCCCTACATCCCCAAGTGGGCGACCAACAACGGCCACCTGTTCTACATCGTGTGCCGCTCGCTGGAACACCGCACCTGCGTGCTGGGCAAGCTGCGCGAAGCCGGCATCCACGCGGTCTTTCACTACCTCTCGCTGCACAGCAGCCCCTACTTCCAGCAACAGCATGATGGCCGCGCCCTGCCGCACAGCGACCGCTTTGCCGACTGCCTGCTGCGCCTGCCGCTGTACTACGAGATGACGGACGAGCAATGCGATTTCATCTCCGACACCCTGCTTGACGCGCTGCAGCGCTGCTGAGCCCCCTTCCAAATAGGACAAATAGGAGCCCGCCCATGAAAGTGCTGATCAACAACCGAGACCTGATCTACAAGATCGTGCGCGGGTGCTTCGACGCCGTCGGCACCCGCCCATGGGCCGCCGAGCTGGGCGTCCTGGACGGCCGCAACGCCGAGGTGATCGACCAGATCATCGCGCCGGAAAAGCTGTTCCTCGTCGATGCCTGGTCGTCTCAGGCCTTTGACGACTACCGGCGCAACAATCGCCACCGCCCCTGGGTCAACGACATCGACAGCTTCACCAACTACTTCGGTGGGCCGGTTTCGGAGCAGGCCACGATGGACCGCCTGCACGCCAAGGCCATCGAGCGCTTCCAGCACAAGCCCCACGCCAGCGTCATCAAGAGCCCCACCCTGCCGGCGCGCGAGCACCTGGGCGCCCTGCTGGGCGATCGCAAGCTCGACTACATCTACGTGGACGCCAGCCACCAGTACGAGTCGGTGCTGGACGACCTGATGTTCTACGACAGCTTGCTCGGCCTGGACGGCATGCTGCAGCTCAACGACTGCTGCCACTCGCCCGCCGGCGTGCGCCAGAACCTGGGCGTGCTCGAAGCCACGCTGACCTTCATGAAGATGGCCGACTTCATGCCCGTGATGATCACCAACACCGACTGGTCGGACATCCTGCTGGTGCGCCGCAAGAGTGGCATCGACCAGGTGCTCGACAAGATCGTCGAGATCAACGACGTGACCTATGTCGAGGTGCCGAGCCAGTTGCTGGGTGCGCTGCACGTCAAACAAGGCAAGCGCACCAACCTGAGCTTTCGCTGACACCCGCTGATCAGGCAGCACAAGAACAAAGGCCGGGGAGACCCGGCCTTTTTGATTGCACCCGACATGGCGCCGGGCAAGGGTTGTCAAGCCGCAGGCAAGGCCTCGGGCGCCAGGCCCAGGCGTTGTCGATCGATCATGCGCGCCAGCAGCGCCTCGTACTCGCGCGCAAAACGGGCGCTGTCGAACAGCGGGCTGTCTTCGCGGGCCTGATCCAGGCGCTCGCGCATGCCCTGGCGGCGCTGCGGGTCTCGGGCCAGCTCGACGATGGTGCGGTGGTACTGCTGCGTGTCGGTGCAGATCAGCTCGGGCAGGCCCACGGCGTTGAGCAGGCTGCCGGCCACGCGCGAGGCAAAGGTCTGGCCCATGAGCGTGACCACGGGCAGGCCGGCCCACAAGGCGTCGCTGGCGGTGGTGTGGGCGTTGCAGGGCCAGGTGTCGATGAACAGGTCGGCCAGGCGAACTCGGCTGATGTGGGGACCCAGGTCCCAGCGGGGAGCCCAGAAGACTCGCTCGGCACCGATGCCGCGCTGCGCCAACTCCTCGAGCAAGTGTGGCTTGGCCTGGCCGTGCCAATCGAGCAACCAGAGCACGGCCTCGGGCAGGTCCTTGAGCACGCCCACCCAGGTGTCGAGCACCTCGGCGTTGATCTTGTAGGCCTGGTTGAAGCCGCACAGCACCACCGCGTCTTCGGGCAGGCCCACCTGGGCCCGCGTCATCGGCTGAGGGCGTGGGCGTTGGCGGTCATTGGGCTGGTAGCAAAGTGGCATCTGCGCGATGTGCTCGGAGAAGTTCGGTGCGTGCGACAGCGGCGTGACCAGCGGGTCGCCCACGATGTAGTCGATGAATGACGCGCCCGTGGTGCCAGGGAAACCCAGGAAGGCGGCCTGCAGCGGCGCTGGCCTGCGCGCCAACACGCCCATGCGGTTGCCGGCGGTGTAGCCTTTGAGGTCGATGAGCAGGTCCAGGTCGTCGTCGGCGATGCGCTGCGCGATCACGTGGTCGGGCTGCCCTTGCAGGTCCACGAAGTGCTCGACGGCCTTGATCACCCGGCGGCGCATGGCCGTTCCGTCGTCACGACCGGTCGAATAGGCGAAGACCTCGAAGCGATCGCGGTCGTGGTGCTCGAACACCTCGCACATCAGCACGCAGGTGGCGTGCTGGTGAAAGTCGCTGGAGAGGTAGCCCACGCGCACGCGCTGAGGATGCGATGCCCGGCTCGGGCGCACCACCGGCTTGAGCCCCAGCCAGGTGTTGGACATGATGGCGCTGGCCTTGCGCTGATGGAGCGGGTCGTCCGTCAGCGTCACGTGGGCAAAGGGTGCCGTGATGATCCGGGCGTCATCGGGCGCGGCGGTGACCAGGTTGCGCAACTGAGCCTCCTGCTCGGCCGCCTGCGGCCAGCGACAGTTCTCGCGCTCGGCGTAAGCCAGCATGCCGTGCACGTGCAAGGCGTTGGGCCCCAGGCCCAGGACCAGGCCGGTGCGAAAGCACTCCGATGCCTCTTCCTTGAGCTCCAGTTCATAAAAGGAGATGCCCATGCGGTAGTGCGACAGGGCGTCGTCCATGCTGAACACGATGGCGTCCATGAAAGCCTGGATGGCCTCCTGGTGTTTGCCGGTGTTTTGCAAGGCACAGCCCTTGGCCACCCAGTACTCGCGCGTGTTGCGCTGAGACTCGGGCATGGCCGCCAGCACTTGGAGGATCTCGGCGTTGCGCTGCAGGCGGTGCATGGCACGCACGCGCATGAAAGCCGCCACCTCGGAGCCAGCTTCCAACTCGGCCGCGCGGTCGGCGTGCATCAAGGCCTCTTCGAAGCGGGACAGCTCCAGGCAGCAACGCGCCGCGTTGAGCCGATACAGCGGGTCGTTGGGCTGCAGCTTGACGGCGGCATCGAAGGCCTGCAGCGCAGGGACCCAGTCTTTCGCCTTCAACAGAGAGACGCCGCGTTCCCAGTGCTGACGGGCCTTCTGGGCTGATGCGGACTTGGGTCGGCTGACGACTTTCATGGGCTTCCTCGGATGGCAAGGCCCCACCGCGAGACGCTTCACGGGGCTTTACGAAGTCTATGAAGGTGGGGGGCTAAAGATCCCGACAAGTGCGCCGAAAAGGCTCTGCATTTCCCGAGCACGTCAAGCAGTCCCTGTGCAAAGACCCGCCCAAAACGAGAAAAAAGACACTCAAGAAGGCGCCAGATCGGTCCGATACACCAACCAACGGGATCGAAAGGTTTCGGGGTCCGGTTAGCCGGCCAGAGTCTGGAGTGGTTCAACCACGAAGGCGAATGGGCTGACTAGCGTCGGGCAGGTCTCTCTGGAACGTCGAAAGACAGCCAGCACTTGTTCGCCGGCGCTATCGCCGGGTAGTAAACATCGCCAAAGGAACTCATCATGGGCAATTCAGTCAACACCAACGTCGTCGCTCTGAACGCACAACGCAACCTGAGCACTTCTCAATCCAGCCTGTCTCAATCGATGCAGCGCCTGTCGTCCGGTCTGCGCGTCAACAGCGCACGTGACGACGCCGCCGGCCTGGCCATCGCCGAGCGCATGGGCGCTCAGATCAAGGGCATGAACGTCGCGGTGCGCAACGCCAACGACGGCATCTCCCTGGCCCAAACCGCTGAAGGCGCGCTGGGCAAGATCGGTGACAACCTGCAGCGCATGCGTGAACTGGCTGTCCAGTCGCGTAACGCCACCAACAGCGATGGCGACCGCGCCAACCTGCAAAAGGAATTCAAGCAGCTGCAGGCTGAAATCGACCGCACGGTCCAAGGCACCAAGTTCAACGGCACCGCCTTGTTCGCCTCAGGCGCCTCGACCACCCTGTCCTTCCAGGTGGGCGCTGGCACCGACGCCACCGACCGCATCGACATCGACGGCGCCGTGCTGGGCGGTGGCACCGCCGGCACCGCCACGGTGGTCGACTCCACCGCTGCAACGGCCACCGCCGACCTGCTGGCCACCGTGACCTCGAACTGGGACGGCACCAACGGCATCTCCATCGGTGGCGCCGCCTCCGGTGTGGCCACCAACATCGCCACGACCGCTCAGATCGACGACGCCATCAACGTCATCGACAAGGCCCTGGACACCATCAACGACCAGCGTGCCTCCTTCGGTGCCTCGCAGAACCGCTTCGAAGCCGTGATCTCGAACCTGCAGACCAACATCGAGAACCAGGCAGCTGCACGAGGCCGGATCGTGGACGCCGACTTCGCGACCGAAACCGCGAACCTCTCGCGATCGCAGATCCTGCAACAGGCCGGTACAGCGATGGTGGCCCAGGCCAACCAGCTGCCTCAGCAGGTCCTGTCCCTGCTGCGCTGACCACCAACCAGCCCACGCCAGCCTCCAGGCTGGCGCCCCGAGAAGCCGCCCGGCCAAGCGCCCGGGCGGCTTTTTCATTGGGTGATCAGGAAATGGAACAAGGGGCAAAAAGGCCTTCACATCCGGTTTTTGCTGCAGCTCGAATTGGTCGAACATCAGGGCACAGGTCAGAGGTAATCCGAAAGCATCTTTGGCCAGCTTTGTAAGAAAGCCGGCCGGCGTGAGCCGGGACTATCTCGATTCTTTAGGAGTGCAACATGCCCCAAACGATCAACACGAACATCGTTTCGATGAACGCACAGCGCAACCTGAACATGTCTCAGACGTCGCTGGCCACCTCGATGCAACGCCTGTCTTCCGGGCTGCGCGTGAACTCCGCCAAGGACGACGCTGCAGGCCTGGCGATCGCCGAACGCATGAACACCCAGGTGCGCGGCATGAATGTCGCCATCCGCAACGCGAACGACGGCATCTCGCTGGCCCAGACCGCTGAAGGCGCGCTCGGCAAGATCGGTGACAACTTGCAGCGCATGCGTGAGCTGGCTGTGCAGTCGCGCAATGCCACCAACAGCGACGGCGACCGCGCCAACCTGCAAAAAGAGTTCAAGCAGCTGCAGGAAGAAATCTCGCGCACCGTTGGCGGTGCACGCTTCAACGGCAAGCCCCTGTTCGACTCGGGCGCCCCGACCACCCTGTCCTTCCAGGTGGGCGCCGGCACCGACGTGACCGACCGCATCGAGATCGAAGGCGCCGTGCTGGGAGGTGGCGCTGCAGGCACCGCCACCGTGGTCGACTCCACCAGCGCCACGGCCGATCAGGACCTGCTGGCCACCGTGACGGCCAACTGGGACGGCACCAACGGCCTGGCCATCGGTGGCGCGGCCTCCGGTGTCGCCACCAACATCGCCACGACTTCTCAGATCGACGACGCCATCAACGTCATCGACGCCGCGCTCGACGTGATCAACGACAAGCGCGCGTCCTTCGGTGCCTCGCAAAACCGCTTCGAAGCCGTGATCTCCAACCTGCAAGTCAGCGTGGAGAACCAGGCTGCAGCGCGGGGCCGGATCATGGATGCGGACTTCGCGGCCGAAACCGCGAACCTGTCTCGCGCCCAGATCCTGCAGCAAGCTGGCACGGCGATGGTGGCGCAGGCCAACCAGCTGCCACAGCAGGTCTTGAGCCTCCTGGGTCGCTGATTCCGCCCATTTTTCACGCCGGGACCCGACACAGCATCAAGTTTTCGTGCCAGTCACCGATGAGCACGGCGTCCGGGTGGCCAAAAGTGCCTTCCGGGCGCTCTTGCATTGAGAGGAAGAAATCATGCCCTCACTCAGCTCAATTGGCGTCAGTGGCACCGGCCTGGACGAGAACGTCATCACCAAACTGGTGGCGCTCGAAAAGCAGCCCGCCGACGCACTCACCACCAAGAACACCACGCTGCAAACCAAGGTTTCCACGTGGGGAAAAATCCAGAGCGCCTTTTCCTCCCTGAAGGACGCGGCCAACAAGCTGACCCAGTCCGATTTCTGGAAGGGCACCACGGCCACCTCCAGCAACGACGCCGCCGTGGGCGTGAGCACCACCAGCAGCGCTGCGGCAAGCTCCTACGCTGTCTCGGTCGCCAAACTGGCACAGGGCCAGATGGTGGCCAGCAATGCCTTCACCGCTGGCAAGACGGCTCCCGTTGGCGAAGGCACGCTGCGAATCGAGTTGGGCACCTACGTCACGAACAACGCGGTGGCGCCTCCGGCCGTCACCTTCAACGCCAAAGTTGCGGCCACGGCGGTGGACATCGCCATCGGACCCGGTGACAACACCCTGGAGAAAATCCGCGATCGCATCAACGGCGCCAACGCCGGCATCACGGCCTCGATCGTCAACGACGCATCGGGCAGCCGCCTGGTCATGCGCGGCGCCAACGGCGAGAGCAACGCTTTCAAGGTAACGGTGACTGAAAACGGCGCGGTGCCCGGCCTGTCTGCACTGGCCTACACCGCCGAGACCGGCGGCACCTCGGCCATGACCCGCAGCCAAAGCGCGCAAAACGCCGAGGCCACCATCAACGGCCTGCTCGTTTCATCCGAGTCCAACACCCTCAGCGATGTGATGGACGGCGTCACCCTCACGCTCAAGCAGGCCACCACCACGCCGGCCAACATCACGGTGGCCACCGACACCGCGACCATCAGCAAAGGCGTGAACGATTTCATCTCGGCCTACAACAACGTGGTCAGCACCATCCGCGTGCAGACCTTGTACGACGAGGCATCCAAGACGGCAGGACCTCTGCAAGGCGACTCCACCGCACGCGGCCTGCTCAGCCAGATGCGCAACCTGATCACCAGCGACTCCACCGCCACCGCGTCGTTTTCCAGGCTCTTCGACATGGGCATCGTGACCAACACCGACGGCACGCTGAAGATGACGACCAGCAAGTTCAACGACGCCATGGGCAGCAAGCTGGCGGACATGCAGAAGTACTTCGCCAACAGCGACGATGTGGTGGCCGCCAACAACGGCATGGGCCAGCGCATCAAGAACCTGGCCTCCCAGATCCTGGACACCAACGGGGCGATCGCCAACAGCACCGATGGACTCAAAGCCACGATCAAGCGCAACACGAGCAAGATCGACAGCATCAACGACCGCGCCGGCCTGTTCGAAGCCCGGCTGCGGCAGCAGTACACCGCCCTGGACGCCAGCTACAGCAAGCTCAGCGGCCTGCAGAGCTACGTGACCGCCCAATTGGCCGCGCTCAACAAATCCTGAACCCAAAGTAGGGCCTGGATAGGCACTTCTTCCTGGGTCTGAGTGATCAAGGTTTGTCAGCAAACGTCGATAACTCAATCAACACGGACCAACCCGCAGAGTTTGAAGATGTACGCACCAGCCAGCCCCTTCTCCCGCCCCATCCCCGCCGGTGATCGCTCGATGTCCGGTCTGTACAGACAGGTGGGTGTCGAGACCAGCATCAGCAGCGCCTCGCCGCATCAACTGGTCAAACTGCTGCTTGACGGCTTCTTCGATGCCGTTGCCGAAAGCCGCGGCCACATGCGCAAGAAGGATGTGGAAGGCAAGACCAAGGCCATCACCCGCGCCATCCGCATCGTCGACGAAGGCCTCAAGGCCAGCCTCGACGCCAAGGCCGGTGGCGAGCTGGCCAACAACCTGCACAGCCTCTACACCTACGTGTGCCTTCGCCTGACCCAGGCGAACCTGAGCAACGACGAATCGGCCCTCGACGAATGCGTCTCCCTGATGGAGCCGATCCGCGAAGCCTGGGGCGCCATCACACCGGTCAACGCCGAAGTCGTTCGCATGGCCATGGAGGTGCGCGCATGAACGCCCCCGAACTGATCACCGCCCCCGATGAAGAAGTGGTGGCCGGTAACCTGCTGAGCTACTACGAAGCCATCGAAAACGCCAGCCTGGGCATGCTTGAAGCCGCCCGCACCGGCGACTGGGACCGCGTCGTCAAGCTCGAAGGCGCCTGCGCCGTGCTGATCGCCCGCCTCAAACACGCCTCGGCCGACCACCCGATGGGCCCGACCGAGCAGGCGCTGAAGTCGCGCATCATGCAGCGCATCCTCGTCAACGATGCCGAGATCCGCAACCTGGCCGAGCCCTGGATCAACGAACTCGGCTCGATGATGAACGGCGGCACCGACCCTGAAAAAATGCACTGATCGGACACCAGCATGCAGACGTCCCGAGCCAGTCAGGCCAGCCTCGAAGACTTCCGCCTCTCGGCCAGCGCCGAGGTCGCCGCCATGCTCGAGCGCATGGAGGCAGAGCGCTGCCTCGTCACCCTGAGCACACCGGACGGCGTGAGCTTCACCACGCTGCTGTGGGGCATCGACGCCCCCAGAGGCGTGATCTCTTTCAGCGGCGACAGCACCGACACCTCGCTGCGCAGCCTGCTCGAGAGCGAAGAAATCGTCGCCGTGGTCTACCTCGATCGCATCAAGGTGCAGTTCGACGTGGAAGACCTGGTGCAGGTCAAGGGCCAGCAGCACGACGTGCTCAACGCCCGCATGCCCAGCGAGTTGTTTCGCTTTCAGCGCCGCTCGGCTTTTCGGGTCGAGCCCTTTGCGCAGCACGGCCCCACCGCCACCTTCCGCCACCCGGCCATGCCCGACATGAAGGTGAGCCTGCGCGTGCTGGACGTCAGCCTCAGTGGTGTGGCCCTGTTCCTGCCCGAGAACGTCCCCGCGATCGAAGCCGGCGTGCAGGTCAACGACTGCCTGCTGCGTTTTGACGGCGAAACGCAACTCGAAGTCAACCTGCTGATCCACTACCGCACCGCCCTGCACCCGGACACCCGGGGGGCCCGACTGGGCTGCGAGTTCGCCCGGATCGATGGACAAGACCGCGCTCTGCAGCATTACATCAACCAGACTCAGAAGCGCCGCATCGTGCTGGCCGGCTGACGGGGCTCGCTCTCGTCGCTGATAGCATCGGCAGATGTCTTCCGCTTCCGCCCCCTCCACCCCCTGGGTCATCGCCACCCGTGAAAGCCGCCTCGCCCTGTGGCAGGCCGAGCACGTGCGCGACCTGCTGCAAAGCCGCTTTGGCCGCCCGGTCGACTTGCTGGGCATGACCACCCAGGGTGACCAGATCCTCGACCGCTCGCTGTCCAAAGTGGGCGGCAAGGGCCTGTTCGTCAAGGAACTCGAAGTGGCCCTTGAGGCTGGCCGCGCCGACCTGGCCGTGCACTCGCTCAAGGACGTGCCCATGGAGCTGCCCGAGGGCTTCGTGCTGGCCGCCGTGCTCGAGCGCGAAGACCCGCGTGACGCGCTCGTCTGCCCTCGGTTCGACTCGCTTGAAGCCCTGCCTCAAGGCGCGGTGGTGGGCACGTCCAGCCTGCGGCGGCTCTCCCAACTGCGCGCCCTGCGCCCCGACCTGCGCATCGAGCCCCTGCGCGGCAACCTCGACACCCGCCTGCGCAAGCTCGACGAAGGCCAATACGACGCCATCGTGCTGGCCGCCGCCGGCCTCAAGCGCCTGGGCTTGGCCGACCGCATCCGCCAGGTGATCGAGCCCGAGGTGATGCTGCCCGCTGCGGGACAGGGTGCCCTGGGTCTGGAAATCCGCGCCACGCACACCGAGCTGCCTGCAGCGCTGGCCCAACTTGCCCACTCGCCGACCTGGTTGGCCACCGCGGCCGAGCGCGCCGTCTCGCGCGCCCTTGGCGGCAGTTGCTCCATGCCCCTGGCTGCCCACGGCGACTGGCACCACGAGGCAGGCCAGGCCACCCTTCGCCTGAGAGGCCGCCTCGGCCACCCCGCCGATGGCCGGCTGGTCTCGGCCCAGCGCCAAGGCCCGCTCAGCTCCTTGGCCGAGGCCGAGGCCATGGGCCAGGCCGTTGCCGCCGAACTGCAGGCCGCAGCCGGCCCCGAGTGGCTGGCCGCGCTCTGAACGAGCACGGCACAAGCGCAAAGCCCGGCATGGCCCTGCTGGTCACCCGCCCTGAACCCCAGGCCTCGGCCTGGGCCGAAGCATTGCGGCAAGCAGGCGTGCCCGCGCAAGCCCTGCCCCTGATCGCCATCACCGCGCCACCTGAGCCCCACGCCGTCTCCCGGCTGTGGCAGGAGCTGGGTGAGCACCCCGACTCGACCACCTCGGCAGCCGAGTCCAGGCCAGCCGAGCTGCGCAGCCCTCGCGCCCTGATGTTCGTCAGCCCCGCTGCGGTCGAAGGCTTTTTCCGCCTGCGCCCCGAAGGCTGCACCTGGCCCCAGGGCACGCTGGCCACCGCTCCTGGGCCAGGCACCGCTCAGGTGTTGCTGCTGGCCGGCGCCAGCGCTGGCCTGAGCGCATCTCAGATCGTGTCGCCCTCTGCAGACGCCGAACAATTCGACTCCGAGGCCCTGTGGCCCTTGCTGGCACCCATGAACTGGCAGGGCTCACGCGTGGCCATCGTCAGCGGTGGTGATGCATCGGGCGCTCAAGGCCGCACCTGGCTGACCCACCGCTGGCGCGACGCCGGCGCCGAGGTCGAAGCCGTGCAGGCCTACCAGCGTGGACCCGGCAACTGGACGCCCGAACAGGCACGCCTGGCTCAGGACGCCTTGCGCGACGCCGACACCACTTGGCTGCTGAGCAGCTCCCAGGCCCTGGACTTCCTGCTCGATCACCACCTGCCACAACTGGGGCCAACCCATTGGCAAGGCACCCGAGCTGCCAACCTGCGCCTGTTGTGCACCCACCCCCGCATAGCCGAGCACGCAGCCCAGCGCGGCATCCGCCACGCCCAACGCTGCGCCCCCACGCTGGCCTCAGTGGTGCAGGCACGACGCTCCGGCGGCTGATCACCGCCTGATTGCGACCTGTTTGCTGCCGCCTCGTCGCTGCGACACACCACCGCCTGGGCGCGTCGATACAATGAAATCGTGAGCGACCCCTCCTCCCCCCTCCCCACCAACCCGGCGCTGGCGCCAGTTGCCGACCTGCCGCCCCCCACCCACCACCAGCCGCACGACGGCGAACCAAGTGGCTGGGTGCGCTACGCCATCGTGATCCTGAGCGTTGCGGTGGCCGCTGCCGGCTGGCAAGCCTGGCAAGCGAGCAAGCGGGTGCAGAGCCTGGAGAAGGAGTTGGTGCGCCGCCAGCAGGACAGCCAGGGCCAGGCCACCGAAGCCCGGGTGCTGGCAAAGCAAGCCGAAGAACTGTCTCGCGAAGCAGCTGCCCGGGCAACGCTGCTCGAAACCCGCCTGACCGAGATCGCGCTGCAACGCAGCCAGGTCGAAGACCTGATCAAGAACCTCAGCCTTTCGCGCGACGAAAACCTCGTCTTCGACATCGAGTCCAGCCTGCGCGTGGCCGCCCAGCAAGCCGCGCTGACCGGCAGCGCAGAGCCGCTCATCGTCGCCATGCAATCGGCTGACGAGCGCCTGGCTCGCGCCAAGCAACCGCGCCTGGACAACATCCGCCGCGCGCTGGCCAAAGACCTCGACCGCGCCCGCGCCACCCGCGTCGCCGACATCAACACGCTGGCCATTCGCCTCGATGAAGCCGCACGCCTGGTCGACGAAGTGCCCCTGCTGAACCAGCCTGACACGGGCCCCACCGGCCCCACTGCACCGCGAGTCAACGCCCCTGCGAAAGACCGCAACGCGGCGCCCGGCAAAGCTGTGGCCAATGCCAACGCCACCTCTTCGCCGGACGAAGAAACCGGCTGGCGAGCGGCCATCCTGGGCTGGGGCAAAGGCGCCGCCGAAGCGGTGTGGACCGAGACCCGCGGCCTCGTGCGCCTGACCCGCATCGCCCAGCCGGAGGCCATGCTGATCGCCCCTGACCAAGCCTTCTTCCTGCGCGAGAACATGAAGCTCCGGCTTCTCAACGCGCGCCTGGCCTTGATGAGCCGCCAGACCACACAGGCCGCCGCCGACCTGCGCCAGATCGAGCGGCTGCTGCCACGTTACTTTGACGCCCAGTCGCGCAAGACCCAACTGCTGCAATCCATGGTGATCGACGCCATTGCGCAAAGCCAGTTGACCCAGGTTCCCCGTCCTGACGACACCCTGGCCGCGCTGGCCACCGTGGCCGCCTCGACCGGCGCCCGCTGACCGGAGAGACCCGCGTGCAAGGCATCGTCTGGATCCTGCTGCTGGCCGTGGCGGCTGTCGTTGGCGCCACCGCATTGGGGGCCAACGACGGCCTCGTGACCCTGTTCTGGATGGGCTGGCGGGTCGACTTCTCGCTCAACCTGTTCCTGCTGGGCCTGTTCGTCTTCATCCTGGCGGTTTACTCCCTGATCCGCGGCCTTGACGGTCTGCTCAACCTGCCTGAACGCGCTCGCCGCTGGCGCATCACCCAGCGCGACCGCCTGGCCCAGGCGGCCTTGCGCGAAGGCCTGGCCTTGTACATGGCCGGCCGCTACACCCGTGCCCACAAGGCCTGCCAACGCGCCATCGCCATCCAGGCCGACACGCCCGAGCTCGCCCTGGACGCCGAGTTCACCGCCCTGGCCCACCTGCTGTCGGCTGGCAGCCTGCACCGCCTGCAAGACCGGGCGCACCGCGACGAGCACCTGCAGCGCGCCATCGAGCTGTCGCAACTGACACGCAAACCACGCGCCACCGAAGAAGGCGCCCGCCTGCTGGCCGCCGAATGCGCCCTCGAAGACCGCGATGCAAGCCGGGCCCTGCGTGACCTGGCCGAGCTGCCACCAGGCGTGGCCCGCCGCACCCAGGCACTGCGCTTGAAGCTGCAGGCCAGCCGCCTTGCACGCCAGCCGATGGAGGCGCTCAAAACGGCTCGCCTGCTGGCCAAACACCAAGGCTTCACAGCCGGTGCGGCCGAAGGCCTGCTGCGCTCGCTGGCCAGCGAAGCCCTGGGGGCCGCCCGCGACGTCGACCAGTTGCGTGCCCTCTGGAACACGCTCGACGCCAGCGACCGCCGCGATCCGCTGGTGGCCGCCCGTGCCGCCCGGCGCATGGCCGACCTGGGCGCTCCCCAGGAAGCCCGCCAATGGATCGCGCCGCTGTGGGATCAAATCGGCCGGCTGACAGTGGAGCAATCGACCGCGCTCGCGACCGCGCTGCGCCATGCGCTGCTGGACCTCGAAGCCGATTGGCTGCCGCGCCTGGACGCCACCACGCAGGCCGCGCTGCGCAACCCGCACCTGGCCCTGACTTTGGGCATGGCCCTGGCCGAAAGACAGCTGTGGGGCAAGGCCCGCGGCATGCTGCTGTCAGCGGCCAACGACCTGGACCTCGACGCCGACGGCCGTCGGCTGGCCTGGGCCCGGCTGGGGCAGCTGGCGGAACAAGAGCAGCGGCACGACGAAGCAGCCCGTTTCTTCCGCCTGGCTGCCCTGCTGGAAACGGCGCGCTGACCAGCCATGTGTTCATGGCAGTCGCAATCACGCGACGGCTGCCAGACTTGATGAGCGGCGCAAAAACATGCTATAGTCTCGCTTCTCTCGGCGGCTGTAGCTCAGTTGGATAGAGTACTTGGCTACGAACCAAGGGGTCGTGGGTTCGAATCCTGCCAGCCGCACCAGAGAAACCCGTTCACATCCCGTTCCCTTTTTTGGGGTTCGGTGCATGGAACAACAATGCGGCTGTAGCTCAGTTGGATAGAGTACTTGGCTACGAACCAAGGGGTCGTGGGT
>CAYJXE010000017.1:53941-88626 GCA_964373965.1 uncultured Aquabacterium sp.
TCGAATCCTGCCAGCCGCACCAACATCCAAACCCACAGGTCAAACGGCCTGTGGGTTTTTTGTTGTCCTGTTATCAGACAGGACGCCTGGACAGGTAGCGTTTGAGCCACCACAAGGCCAGCAGCGTCACCACGGCCCAGACGGCGGCCATCGCGTACGTGCTCGCATCCGGGTTGCGCCAGGCTTCCTTGAGTTGCTCCAGGAAAAACGACAGCACCACGGTGCCTGGCAAAAGACCGAAGAAGGTGCCCAGCACATAGTCGCGCAGGCGCACCCGCAAGGCACCGGCGGCCAGGTTGACCACCATGAACGGCGCCACCGGCATGAAACGCACCAGCGCCATCGTGACAAAGCCACGCTGCTTGAGGTGCGTGTCCAGCAAGCGCAGGCGCCCGCTGGCGAAGCGGTCCATCCCCTGCGCGCCCGTGAAGCGCCCGAAGCCATAGGCCACCGTGGCGCCCGCGACCATGCCCAGAAGCGAATACGCCATGCCAGGCCAGGGACCGAACACCAAGGTGCCCACGCTGATCAGGGCCAGCACGGGCACGGCCATCAACACCATCAACACGTAACCACCGACCACGGCCACGGGCCCCAGCGGCTGTGACAGCAACCAGGCACCGTGGCGGCTCAGCGCCTCGGGTGACATGTGCTGCTGCCAGGCCGGGTCCTGCCAGGCCAGCATCAGCCCGACCAGCACCACGCCATAGGCACCCAGCAACAGCCAGCGCATCCACGGCAGGGGACGACTGGGTTCTTCGACACGCACTTGCAACTCCAGCAAGGGGCGGCCCGATCCGCCCCGACAACGTCAACCTTCGGGATGCCGGATCTTGAACCACTTGGTCGGCGACGTCAGCCGGGCTGGCCCTGTGTCGCGCCCTTGCCCCCTCCATTCCGGGGATCGTTCAACGCCAATCAGCTCGACGCGACATCCGTCTCGCAGCCCTCCCGGGCTTCCTGGGCCTCCTGGGCAGCCCCAAAGGTGGGCAACCACAAGGTCACCGTGGTGCCCACACCGCGCTCACTGCTCAGGCTCACCTGCCCGCCATGGAGCTCGACGATTTCCTTGACGATGGTCATGCCCAGCCCCGTGCCGGGGATCTTGCCCGAGGTGTCTGCCCGGAAGAAACGGTCGAACACCTTGCCCAGTTCCTCCGGCGTCATGCCCAAGCCCTGGTCGGTGATGCGGACGCCGCACTCCAATTTGCCAGCGCGGTCGCGCCAGACCAGGTCCAGGGAGATCTCACCGCCGTCGGGCGAGTACTTGTAGGCGTTGGACAGCACGTTGGTGATGGCCAGCGACAGCTTCTCGCGATCCGCGTCGACCGCGATGGGCTCGGCCGGCAGGCTCACCGCCACCTTGCGGGCGTCGTTGTGCATGAGCAAGCCAGCCACCGTGGCCTCGATGATCGGTTGCAGCTGCAGGCGCTCGCGCTTGAAGTCCTTGCCTCGACGCGATTCGATGCGCGCCAGGTCCAGCAGCTCGTTGACCAGGTTGATGAGCACCGAGGCCTGCCTGTGGATGGTCGAGAGCATGTCGTTTCGGCGCTCGTCCGTGAACTGCCGCTTGAGCAGCAACTCCGTGAACCCGAAGATGCTGACCATGGGGGTTCGCAACTCGTGAGCCGCCATGGCCAGGAACTCGCTCTTCATGCGATCGACTTCCTGCTCGTGCGTGATGTCCCGGAAGTACATCACCGTCTCGTTGTCTTGCTCGTCTTGGCGCACGCGCCGCAACAAGGTCCGCGTGCAGGGGGTGTGCAGGTGCAGCACCTCCCTGGTCGCGGAGGCAGCGGTATCGCCTTCGCTGGCGGCCACGACGCTGCCGTCGACATCGAGCACCTCCCGCGAGCGACAACGCTCGAGCAATTGCTCCTCGAACACCGACAGCGATTGCCCCACCAGGTCGGCGGCGAGCATGCCCGTCATGCGCTCGAACGCCGGGTTGACGATGCTCACCTCGCCTCGTTTGTCGAGCACCACGAAACCGTCCGGGCTCAACTCGAAGACCGCGTTGAGCCGCTCCGTGCGCAGGTGCAGCACCTGTTCGGCCGCGATCCGGTCGGTGATGTCGGTGGCGACCCCGACGTAATGCGTGAGCACGCCTTCCGAGCTGAGAACGGGTGAGATCGCCAGGTCGTTGTAGAACAGCTCGCCGCTCTTGCGGTAGTTGCGCACGACCACCTGGCAGGCTCGCCCTTCGCGAATGGCTTCCCGCATGACTTCGATGCCGGGTTGCTGAAGGTCGTCTCGCTGCAGCAATCGGCAGTTGTAGCCCAGCAGCTCGTGGGTCTCGTAGCCCGTGATCTGCTCGAACGCGTGGTTGGCATAAATCATCGGCTGGTTGGGCAGGGTCATCGACACGATGACCACCCCGTCGGCAGACGACGCGAGCGCGCGATCTCGCAACTCCAGCTCTTGCTCGGCCCACTTGGCGTCCGTGGTGTCGCGCACGAAGAAGGTCTGGATGAGCTCGTCATCCACCATCGCACGACTGGCCGAGACGGCCACCGGGAAACTCACGCCCTCGTTGCGACGCCCGGTGCTCTCGTGCCCGATGACGCGGTTGGAGAACCCGCAGGTGTTGAACCAGTCGTCCAGGCTGCCATCTCCCAGCGACGGCAGCACCAATTGAATGGGCTGCCCGATCAGCGACTCGATGGGCTGCCCGAAGATGCTGGTGACCGCCTGGTTGCACCAGCGCACCAGGCCCTGGCTGTCGACCATGAGGATGGCGTCAGGTGCGGTGTCCATGACCGCCTGGTTGCGCGACTGGGTGCGCTGCAAGGCCATGCCCATTTCTCGCGCCATCTCTCGGGCTCGCAAGCGCGTCGAGATCAACATGAGGTAGCCGTGCACGGCGGCCAGCGTGAAGAGCAGCCCCAGGCCACAGGCGATCCAGATGCCCGCTTGTCGCCCCAGGACTTCGTGCCAGGGCACGCTGACGGTTTGGGCCCACACACGCAGCTTCAGGGCGCTGCCCGCCGCATTCACCTGCACGGGCGCCGACAAGTCAGCCGAGGGCACCGCGGCCAAAGCTGAAGGACTGTCCAGCGTCACCTGCAGCGAGAGTTCGGCATCCCCACGGCCGCCTGGTGCGCCCTGGCCCGCGCCAAACAGCCAGTCACGCCAGACCGGGATGATCACCCAGCCCCGAGCCGGAGACTCGAGCCGGGTGGCCAGCAACCAGCCCCCCACGGCATCAGGCCGCCCACCCAGGGCGCAAAACATGTGACGCGCCTGAGCAGGCGCTCGTTGCAGGCAGGCGGCACCCGCGAAAGCGCTGGACTCGTCGAGATCCAGCCTGCCCCCCACCATGTCGGCGTCCAGGTCTTCGCTGCGCACCACCGTCACACCGCCCACCGACCAGGAGCCATGGAGCACGCCAGACAAACGCACCTGTTCACGGGTCCAGTGAGCCACCTGATCGATCAACGCTTGCTGCCGATCAAGCCGGGCTTGCACCGCCATCTGCTGTTGTTGAACCAGGGTCTGGAAAAAGCCTTGCTGCCTGTGCCGCTCGACCCACCACACCAGGCTGCCAGCCAGACCGGTCATGAGCAGGCCCACCAGCACGATCGCGATGAGGGCCTGGGACCTGGGGATGCGCCCCGTCCAGCGCTCCAGGCGATCCAGCGCCTTCAACAGCAAGGGCGGCAGGGGTTGATGACCAGGTTGGTCGGCCATGGCTTGGGCCTGGTGGTGCTTGGTTGGGTTGACTCAGGCAGCAGCGCTGACCATGGCCTCGACCCGCTCGATCAACTCCAGCGGGCTGAAGGGCTTGACCAGGTAGGCGTCTGCACCTGCGGCTTCGCCTGCGGCGATGTCCGAGGCCTGCCCTCGTGCTGTGAGCATCACGACCTGAATCGACTGGAGTGAAGGATCCTGCTTGATGCGAGTGCAAACCTGGTAGCCGTCCAGCAGCCCAGGCATCATGACGTCCAGCAACATGATCGAGGGCTTGATGGCACGGGCCATGTTCAGCCCGGTTTCGCCGTCGTTGGCCTCGTGGATTTCGAAGTCGCCAAACTCCAGCGTCATGCGGATGAGTTTGCAGATGTCTGACTGGTCTTCAACGATGAGGATGCGGTGGGCCATGAGGTGCTCCGTGAATGTGGGCGTCGTGTGGTGCGGTCCGGATTCGGGGCGTCTGTTCGAGGTGTCAAGGCGCCTTCACCGCGGCTGGTGGCGTCGCTTCGCTGCCCTTGGCACGCCGAGACATGCTGCGGTTCAAAAGCTCCGACATGTCGCGGGCGTAACGATGCGCCTGCTCGACCGAGAGTTGGGCGTCCTGGGTGCTGGGCGCGCCGGCGGGCAACTCGAGCACGAAATCCACCGAGTCGAACTCGTCTTCGATGCGCACGCAGCCACCGTGCTGCTCCAGGATGCGCTGGCTCAAAGCCAGGCCAATGCCCTGACGCGCCTCACCAGGCTTGGCCGAGTCACCGACGCCAAAAGGAACGAAGGCGCTGCGCCGTTCGTGCTGGGAGACAAACAGGCCCTGGTTGCGCGCCCGCACGATGACACGCGTGCCCACGGCCTGGATGGACAGCTCGATCAGGTCACCCGACTGGGCGCTGCGCACCGACTGCTCCAGGTACTCCGACATCGCCTTGCTCAACCAGTGAGCGCTGCCGTAGACGGCCGGCAACTCGTCGCTCAGGCCATTGGCAGACAGCGTGATGTTGCGTCCCCTGGCCATCGGCATGACCTCGCCCACGGCGCGGCGCAACAGGTCGGACAGCAGGATGCGCTCGTCGCGCTGGATGGCGCTCTCGCCAAACACCGACACCAGGTCACGTAACTTGCCCAGCTTTGTCGACAGGTTGCTGGCGTCCTCGACCAACGCGGCCAGTTCACCGGTTGCGCCTTGTTGCTGCACGATCTGGGCGATCTTGGGCAGTTTCTGGGCCAGGGCCTCGATGGGGTGCGCCATCTCCGCCTCGATGTAGCCGATGAGGTTCTCCAGCGCTTGCGAATACCAGCGCTCCTCCGAGACGTTGTTGAGCACCACCATCAGGTCGCTGCCGACCGGGGCACCGATCACCGCAGCACGGATGCTGTCGGGGTGGGCCTCCTGGGTTGTGAGCTCGAAATGAAACGGCAGCTTCAGCATGCCCTGACCAGCTGCCTTGACGGTGCGATCGGCCACCGGGTCCATCATCACCTGGCCCAGCATCACCGGTGTCATCTGAACCGCAGCCTTGTTGGCGTAGCGCACCACGCCGTCGCGCTGCACCCAGACGACGCCACTTTTGACCTGATCGAACAACAGTCTGAAAGCTTCGTTCATGGTGGCGTCCTCGGATTTCTCAGGGCCTCAGGGTCAAGACACTCTTTGGTGGAGCAACCAGCGCCCCACCCGCACCGCCACGCCCTCAGGCGAGACCGGCAATTGCATCAATTCAGCGCTGGCGGGCAAACCGCCTCGGCGCTTCAACTCAGCTTCGTCCAGGTGGCTCAGCGCCAGGATGCGCATGCCGGCGATCGACTCGCATCGCTCCAGCGTGCGCAACATCGCCAGGCCATCCATGCCGGGCAGCTCCAGGTTGGTGATCAGCAGGTCCGGCGCCTTCTGCCCGATTTGCAGCAGCGCCAGGTAGCCTGTCTCGGCAAAGCGCAGCTCGATGCTCGGCAAAAATGGCGCCAGGGCCTGTTCGCAACGCACCTGCCAGATGGGGTTGTCCGCCACCAGCAACACGTCGCGCGGACGCGAGCTCTGCCCGCCCGCGTGAACAGTCGCTCGCTCGTGTTCGTGCACCACCGGCAAATGGACATCGTCGCGGTCACGTGCACGCGCCTCGACGCGGGACGAGCGGGCCAGCGGCTCGCCCCCCAGGCCTGTTGACAAAGCCAGCGCTTCAACCGCGTTGTGCGGGATGCGGCGGTGCCCGCCCGGTGTCCGTGCGGCCGGCAAGATGTCCGCCTCCACCCAGAGCTGCACCGTCCGCAATGACACACCCAGGCGCTGAGCGGCCTCTCTGGTCGTGAGCATTCGGGAACCGGGGCCCAGGGGGATCACTTGTGACATCTTCGCGAACTCCAAAGCGCTTGCTTGATCTGGCCTTGTTTTCGGCAGCGGTTTCATTTTTGCAAGTTGAATCGCGCTCAGGAACGCCCAACGGCGCACAAACATGGGGCAGGCGTGAACAAATGACGCTCCCGTGCCCGCTCGCAGCTGCGCTGGCCCGATGCCCGAGGATTCGGCACAATCGCCGCCCATGAGCAAGGCTTTCACCAAGGAACCCGACAGCGAGGACGACGACGACCTCGCCCTGCCCCCGCTGCCTGCGGGCACGCGCAACTACATGACCCCGCAGGGCTACCAGCGCCTGCGCACCGAGCTGCTCAACCTGATCGACATCGAGCGCCCGAAGATCGTGGAGATCGTGCACTGGGCCGCCTCCAATGGCGACCGCTCAGAAAACGGCGACTACATCTACGGCAAGAAGCGCCTGCGCGAGATCGACCGCCGCATCCGCTTTTTGACCAAGCGCCTGGACATCGCCGAGGTGGCCGACCCCAGCCAGCACCATGGGCGCGATCAGGTCTTTTTTGGCGCCACCGTCACCTATGAAAACCAGTCGGGCGTGGCGCGCACCATCACCATCAAAGGCATCGACGAGGCAGACGCGCTGCAAGGTGAAGTCAGCTGGGTCTCACCGATCGCCCGCGCCTTGCTCAAGTCACGCGAAGGCGACGAGGTCACGCTGATGACGCCGGGGGGCATCGAGAAAATCGAGGTGATCGAGGTGCGCTACCCGAAGCCGCAGACGGCGCATTGAGGCGCACCGAGCCAAGCTGACGGCTCAGGCGAAGCCCACGCGACCCCAGGGTCAGACGCGATCCACCTTGAGCACCACCGGACAACGCCTGAGGGTGCGCATCACGTCGGTGAGGTGCTCGGTGTCGCGCACGGCCACGGTGAGCTTGAGCTCGGCCGTCTCGCCCAGTCGCTCGTCGCCCATCTCGATGTGGGTGATGTCGGTCTCGGCGCTGCTGATGGACGCGGCCACTTGCGCCAGCACACCCTTGCCATTGGTGACCAGCACCTTGATGACGGTCTCGAACAGGCGCGTGGGCTCGTCCGACCAACTCACGTCGATCCATCGCTCGCTGTCGCGCTCGAACAGGCGCTTGCCCACACCGCAGACCTGGGTGTGCACCACCAGGCCCTCACCCCGGCCCAGGTAACCGGCGATCGGGTCACCCGGCACCGGGCAACAACACGATGCCAGCTGAACCGTGGCCCCCTCGCTGCCGTCGATGACCACGGCTGCGTTGGTCGGACCTTCATCCGAGAAACGACCCAGCGTCAGCGTCAGCGCATCAGGCCGCTCGCCCTGCTCGACCATGCTCTGGGCCAGGCGCTTGGCGACCATCGTGGCGATCTTGCGGCCCAGGCCGATGTCGGCCAGCAGCTCGTCGCGCGTGCGGTTGCCGCCCCAGCGCGTGAGCGACTGCCACAAGGCGCCGGCATCGCCTTCGCTTTCCTCGCTGCCCGCCGGCATGGACAGGCCTTCGGCTCGCAGGGCCTGGCTGAGCAGCTTCTCGCCCAGGGCCAGCGACTCTTCCGCCTCCATGTTCTTGAGGTAGCTGCGGATCTTGGAGCGGGCCCTGCCAGTGCGCACGAAGTTGAGCCAGCCCGGGTTCGGGCGAGCGCTGGGCGCGGTGACGATCTCGACCACGTCACCCGATCGCAATTCGGTGCGCAACGCCACCGCCTCGCCGTTGACCTTGGCCGACACGCAGCGGTCGCCCACGCCCGAGTGGATGGCATAAGCGAAGTCCACCGGCGTCGCGCCCTTGGGCAAGGCCACGATGCGCGATTTGGGCGTGAGCACATACACCGACTCGGGGAACAGGTCGATCTTGAGGTGCTCGAGGAACTCGGCGGAATCCCGCGTCTCGTGCTGGATGTCGATGAGCGACTGCAGCCACACGGCACCTTCCTGCGGCGAAGCGTCGGGCTCAGCCCCCTCGTTTTCCTTGTACATCCAGTGCGCAGCAATGCCCTTTTCGGCCACGGCATGCATCGCCTGCGAGCGGATCTGGAACTCCACCGCTGTGCCCACGGGGTTGACCAGCGTGGTGTGCAGCGACTGGTAACCGTTGGCCTTCGGGATGGCGATGTAGTCCTTGAAGCGCCCCGGCAGCGGCTTGTAGAGCTGGTGCAGCACGCCCAGCGCGCGGTAGCAATCCAGCAGCTCGCGCGTGACGATGCGAAAGCCGAAGATGTCGCTGACCTGGGCGAAGCTCAAGCGCTTTTCAACCATCTTGTTGTAGATGGAAAAAATCGTCTTCTCACGGCCGAAGACCTCGACGTGCATTTCGGCATCGGTGAAAGCTCCGTCAACGTCCTTGCGGATGCGCTCGACCAGGTCACGGCGGTTGCCGCGCGTTTTCTTGACCGCCTTGGCCAGCACCCCGTAACGCCACGGGTTGATGTACTGGAAAGACAGCTCCTGCAGCTCGCGGTAGGTCTGGTTCAGGCCCAGGCGGTGCGCGATGGGCACGTAGATGTCGAGCGTCTCGCGGGCGATTCGGGCGCGTTTGGGCGCGGCCATGGCGTCCATGGTGCGCATGTTGTGCAGCCGGTCCGACAGCTTGATGAGGATGACGCGCACGTCGCGCGCCATGGCCAGCAGCATCTTGCGGAAAGACTCGGCCTGCGACTCCTCCTTGGTGGAAAAGTGCAGCTTGTCCAGCTTGGTCAGGCCGTCAACGATCTCGGCCGTGGGCGCCCCGAAGCGCTCGATCAGCTCGATCTTGGTGACGCCGCAATCTTCCATGGCGTCGTGCATGAGCGCGGCCATGATGGCCTGAGCATCGAGCTTCCAGTCGGCGCACAGGCCAGCCACCGCGATCGGGTGGGTGATGTAGGGCTCACCGCTGGCTCGGAACTGCCCCAAGTGGGCCTCGTCGGCGAAGCGGTAGGCGTCACGCACCCGGCGGATGTCCGCCTCATCGAGGTAGTCGAGTTTGTGGGTGAGCGCGGCAAATGAAGCGGCTGCCGCATCGGTGACGGTGTTCATGCGCAAACTGTATCGCGGATGCAAGGCCGCGGCGGCAGCAAGGCCCTCTTCGACCGCACCTTGAGCACACAAAACAAGCGAGCGCCCCCCCGGTGCACAGGTTCTCAGTGCACGAATCACCGCGATCAATGCGCGAGCTTGAGGGTGAGCACCCCCGAGACGATCAACAACACGCCGACGTAACGCATCAACGTGGCTGGGTCACCGTGGAAATGCACCCCGACAAGGAAGGTGCCCGTCGCCCCGATGCCGGTCCAGACCGCGTACGCCGTCCCCATGGGCAACTGACGTTGCGCCATCCACAACAAGGCGCCACTGACGGCCATGAACGACACGGCGATCGCCACACCCAACCAACGGGTGCCAGGCACCTGCGCCATCTTCAGGCCCACGGGCCAGCCAATTTCAAACAACCCGGCAAGGGTCAGGTAAAGCCAGCTCATGTCACGGCTCCAGTTCGGCCAAACAGCCCGAGGCGCCTGCAACCAAAGCGGGCACGGCGCACCCCCGAGGCACTCACGTCGTCAGGTTACTTTCGACGTCCTTGAAAAAATCATCCCAGTCCGACTGAGCGATGTCGGCCAGCCCCAGGTAACGCAACAGGAAGATGCCTTCGGTGGCAAAAAAAGCCAGGCGCGCGCGCCGCCCATGTTCACTCTGAAGGTCGAAGCCCTCGAAGTGCCGCGCATACCACCCGCGAGCAAAGCTCAGCTGCTCCTTGGACTGCATCAGCGCCGCCAGCAAGCTGGCCGATCGGGCGTTGAGGTCATGCGCGACGGCCGTCAACCTCACGTGGTCCTTTGCGTGCTGAAACGGCGAGGGCGAATCCGGCAGGTGCCGAACCGCCTCTTCGTAGCTTTCGCCCCAGCGCTTGAGCATCGCCGTGACCAGCCCTTCCTTGGTGCCGAAACACGACTGGATGCCGCCTTTGGTGACGCCCACCTCGCGCGACACGGACTCAAAGGTCAGGTGGCTGGCGCCTTGCTCGACGACGATGCGTTCGGCAGCGTCAAGAACGAGTCCTCGGTCGATGGATTTGGGCCGACTCATGCGATGCAAGCGCCAGCGGCGCCATTTGATTCAATACGTATGGATTCTAATTAGCTTCTTCCAAGGGGTCAAGGCAGGCTCCTGACCAGCCCGAACGAGGCCAGGCTGTCTGCGCCAAGCGCCTAAAAAACAAAAGCCCGCACGAAGCGGGCTGATGTGGTGTGAAGCGAGCCTGGCGCGTCTGGCGCGACAGACCGCTGATGCTCAAACGCTCAGGTCGGGACCTTGCGCAGCATCTCCAGGCCAACCTGGCCAGCGGCGATTTCGCGCAGGGCGGTCACGCTGGGCTTGTTGCGCGACTCGATCTTGGGGGTGTGACCCTGGCTCAGCATGCGAGCGCGGTAGGTAGCTGCCAGCACCAGCTGGAAGCGGTTGGGGATCTTTTGCAGGCAGTCTTCGACGGTGATGCGGGCCATGTCAACTCCAGGAGGTGAACTCAGGTGGGGCCTGGTCAGACCAGGTGGAGAGCGCAGAACACGGCAGACTTGTTCCGGCGCTGAGCAGCGTATTTTAACCGCTGCGAGTGAACAATCGCCTTCAAATCGAACAAAGCAGACTCAAACAGGGCGTTGACCACGATGAAATCGAAATGCTGGGCCTGTTCGACCTCGACGCGGGCATTGGCCATGCGCACCTCGATCACATCGGCCGTGTCCTCGCCGCGGCGGTGCAGGCGCTGCAGCAGCTCTTCGTAGCTGGGCGGCAGGATGAACACCAGCACCGCGTACGGGAAGGTCTCCTTCATCTGCAGCGCGCCCTGCCAGTCGATCTCCAGCACCACGTCTTCGCCACCCTTGATGCGCTCTTCGATGGCCTGGCGCGAGGTGCCGTAGTGGTTGCCGTGGACTTCGGCATGCTCGAAGAAGTCACCCCGGTCGATCATCGCCTGGAATTCGTCCTTGGAGACGAACCAGTATTCACGCCCGTGCTGCTCCTGACCGCGCGGCTGGCGCGTGGTGTGCGAGACGCTGACCTGCAGACGCGAGTCGAGTTCGAGCAGCGCCTTGACGAGGCTGGATTTGCCAGTGCCGCTGGGCGCAGACACCACGAAAAGGTTGCCGGGATAGTCCATGGAACGGGCTCAGGGGCCATCGGCACCGGCTTTCAGCCGGTCGCAACAGCCCCTGCGAAGGAGGTTGGGAGCCCGAGAAGTCTACCCGCAACCGCCCTGCCCCGCCTTCCAGCGGCCCACCCAACTCAGGGCGCAGGCGGGAAAATGCCCGGCCAGCCGCCCATCCAGTGCACGCAAAGCACCACGCCCAGGGCGATGGCAGCCATCAAAACGTAGCCTTTCCAGGGCGAGCGCTTTTCGGCGTAGGGGTCGGAGAGCGCACGCTCGGCGCCGTCGGGCAGCCTGGCCAGCTGGGTCAAGGCCGCGCCAAACGGGATGTTGATGCGAGCACGCGTGTTCACGGCCCAACCGTTGGCATCCAGGATCGGGCCCAGGTTGCGGTTGCGCAGCTTGAAGAACGCCATGGCCATGGAGGGGCCGGAGATCAGCAGCATCAGGCCCAGCAGCGCCACCGGCATCTGCCAGGCCTTGAGTCCCAGGAAACCCGTGATCACGGCTGCCAATGCCGTGCCGATGGCACCGATGGCCAGCCCCACCGCCGCGAAGATGCCTGCGAACTTGGCCGCATCCACGGGCGCGGGAGGCGCGGGTGGCGCTGCCTGTGCCACAGGGGCAGCCGCCCCCGCAGCGACCTTGTCGCCTGCCTTGGCCACCGCCTGCGTCGTGAAATCGGTCGAAGCCTGGGCCTTGCTCGCCGCGAACTTCTGCACCTGCTCGCCGATCAGGCGAGAGACCTTCTTGTAAGGCGTCCAGAAGGCCTGGCGGATGCTGATCGGGTGGTCGACGACCTTGACGATGGTGGCGTCCCAGTCACGGCCCTGACGATCGTAGAAGACGCCATTTCGGCCCACCATGATCTGGTCGGCATCACCCGCGGTGATGGCTGCGGCAATCGTCAGCTTCTCACCGGCGCGGCTGCACTCACAGTACGCCAGGTAGACACCGGACAGCGTGGCCAGCGCGGCGTGCTTGCCCGCGTCAAGCACCTTCACGCACAGGTCGCTGCTGCGCCCATCGATGTAGAGGGTGCCGGCCTGGAAGCTGGCCTTGTCGCGGCGGGTGTAGAAATCGGTGAAAGCCACGAAGTTGTTGGCCAGCTTGGCGAGGTCGCGGGTGTAGCGCACCAGGCGCTCGACGTCACCGATCAGCGCGGCCTCTTCGGCGGCGGCCTCGTCCTGGGTGACGAGGTCGAGCAGGCGCGCCTTGACGTCCCCGGCCAGCAAGCCAGCCAGGGCCTCTGCCTCGAGCTGATCAAGCGGGGTTTCGGGGCGAGCGGCCTGCCAGGCCTCGAAGTCGGCGAAGCGCGCAACCAGGGCACGCCACTCGGCTTCGCTCAGCTCGGCGCGGTCACCCAGCAAAGGCTGCACCACCTGTCGGCGCAAGGCCTGCACGGCCGCCGCCCAGGCCGGGTTGAGCTTGTCGCGCAGGGGCAGGCTGGCGCCACTGCTCACATAGGCCAGCGGCAAGGTGGCGACGTCCTGGGTGCCAACACCGCTGCCGAGCAGCTGCGAGCCGATGCGTTGGAGGTCGTCCTCGCTGCCGTTGAGCAGGCTGGCGGCACGCGGGTCGAACGCCGCCAGTTGGCAGCGCTGGAAGAAATCATCGACTTTGGCACGCACGGCCTGCAGGACGGCGAAGACATCGGCGGCGCTGGCCTCTTCGGGCAGGCCGCTGACGGCCGCGCGCGCGTCCTGTCGCCAGGCCTGCAACCCAGCACCCTCGTCAAAGAAGCGCTCGACCGTGGCGCGGTTGACCCCGGGCTCGCCACTGCGATCAGGCACGGCGCCCAACCTGTCGATGAGCGTGGCGATGGCGGCTTGCAGGTCGTCGCTCAGGCCCTTGGCCGCGATGACGCCGTCGCCGTTGAAAGGCATGCCGCCGAAAATGCGGCCGATGTCGGTGCAATCGTCGACACCGATGTGCGTGGCCTCGGCCTTGCCCAGGCTGGCCAGGATGCGGCGCGTGGCGCCGAGCAGTTTGGCGTTGTCCTCGCCGTCACCGTTGATGTCGCCCAACGCCAACGCACCGGCGCGAACCAGCACGTCAGGCGAGCGCAGGCGGGCGATCGCCCAGTCGATGGCGGAGATGAGTTCCGGCGCGCGCACATGCCCGTCTGCGTCGGTGTCGACCAGGGCCAGGGTGGCGGCATCGAGTTCCACGCCCTTTGTGGGGCACGAGAGCGCCACCCAGAGTTTCTGGTCCAGCTCGGCCAGTCGGGCCAGGTCGGCTCCGGTGTCCAGGCGGACCTGGTCAAAGCCACCGGCTCGGAAAAAACGCCAACGGTGCGTGCTCGATGTCATGGGGTCAGGCGGGGAATTGGTGAAGGAATGCACACATTCTCACCGACCAGGGTGCATGACGCCATCCGCCATGCGCACCAGCGCCTCAACCTGCGCTCACTCGATGTTCTGCACCTGCTCGCGCATTTGCTCGATCAGCACCTTCATGTCCACCGAGATCTGGGTCAGCTCGAGTGCGGCGGCCTTCGAACCCAGGGTGTTGGCCTCGCGGTGCAGCTCCTGGATCAGGAAGTCCAGGCGCTTGCCGACCTCGCCGCCCTTTTTCAGCAGGCGGCCGATCTCGTCGAGGTGGGCTTTGAGGCGCTGCAACTCTTCATCGACATCGATGCGCAGCGCGTAGGCCGCGGCCTCCTGCAGCGCGCGCTCTTGCGCGGCTTCGGGCGTGACGCTGCCGCCCACGGCCTGCAAGGCCTCGGTGTACTTCTGGACGAAGCGCTCCTGCTGACGCTGCACGGCCTGCGGCACCAGGGGCTGGGCCTGCTCGGCCAGGGCCTTGAGACCCGAGAGCTTTTCCTTGAGCACGCCAACCAGGCGGGCGCCTTCGCGCTCACGCGCCTCGATCAGGGCAGCGATGGCTTGGCGGGTGGCTTCCAGGGCGGCGTCTTCCAGGCGCACCGAGGGGGCGGCCGCGCGACACCAATTGAGCACTTCGTTGACCGACAGCGGCTGTGATTTGGGCAACCAGTTCTGCACGGTGCCTTCCAGGCGGGCCAGGGTGTGGAGCTGTTCGGGTTGGGGCTGGGGCCAGCCCGCATCGGCGGCGCGCTGGGGCTGCATTCGCAGCTCGATCTTGCCGCGCTTGAAGGCACCCGTCAGCAGGTCGCGCAGGGCGGGCTCCAGGGCGCGAAACTCGTCGGCCAGCTTGAAGCTCAGGTCCAGAAAACGGCTGTTGACGGATCGCAGTTCGGCGCTCACCGCCCCCGATGCCGTCTTGCGTGACGCATTCGACGCTTCCGAGTCGTCCGTGTTTTCACCGACGTGGTCGGGTGCCGACGCGACCGCGCTGGCAAAGCCGGTCATGGAGTAGACTGACATGGATCTATTTCACCCAGATAAAACACGATTATGTCAAAGCCGAAACCCGCTCCGTTGCCCTCGGGCACCGTCGTGGGCGGCTACCAGATCGTCAAGAAACTTGCCGCTGGCGGTTTCGGCGTGGTCTACCTCGCTGAAGACCCGGAAAAGCGCCTGGTCGCCCTCAAAGAGTACCTGCCTGCCTCGCTGGCCGAGCGTTCGGCCGGTGAGCTCATCCCGCGCGTCAAGCCCGACAAGCAGCCACTCTACCGCCTGGGGCTGAAAAGTTTCTTCGAAGAAGGCCGTTCATTGGCCCAGATCGCCCACCCGAGTGTGGTGTCGGTGCTGAACTTCTTCCGCGAGAACGAAACCGTCTACATGGTGATGAACTACCTCCAGGGCGACACCCTGCAGGACTTCATCGTCACCGCGCGCGACTTGAAGCGCGACAAGGTCTTCCGCGAGTCCACCATCCGCAGCCTCTTCGACGAGATCCTGCGCGGCCTGCGCATCGTGCACCAGCACAAGATGCTGCACCTGGACATCAAGCCGGCCAACATCTTCATCACCAATGACAACCGGGCCGTGCTGCTGGACTTCGGCGCCGCGCGCGAGGTGCTGAGCAAAGAAGGCAACTTCATCCGCCCGATGTACACGCCGGGCTTTGCCGCCCCCGAGATGTACCGCCGCGACGGCTCGCTGGGCCCCTGGACGGACATCTATGCCATTGGCGCGTGCATCTACGCCTGCATGCAGGGCTACCCGCCCAACGACGCGCCGCAGCGCCTCGAAAAAGACCGCCTGAGCCTGTCGCTCTCGCGCCTGCGCAACGTCTACTCGGACAACCTCATCGAGGTCACCGAGTGGTGCATGTCCCTTGACCCGCTGGCCCGTCCGCAGAGCGTCTTCGCGCTGCAGAAGGAGCTGGCGCGCGAAACCGAACGCCGCTACTCCAAGCTCACCTTCTCCGAGCGCGTGAAGCTGCAACTCGAAAACCTCAAGTCCGGTGCGAAGGCATGAGATTCTCCGTCTACCAGATCAGCCGCAAGGGCGGCCGTGAAAAGAACGAAGACCGCATGGGCTACTGCTACACGCGGGACTCGGGGTTGTTCGCCCTCGCCGACGGCATGGGTGGCCACCCCGAGGGTGAGATGGCATCGCAGCTCGCGCTGCAAACCATGGCGGCCCTGTACCAGCGCGATGCCAAGCCCCGCCTGGCCGACCCGATCCGCTTCCTGCAGGACGCCATCATGGCGGGCCACCACCAGCTGCTGCGCTACGCCAGCGAGCGCGGCCTGATGGACACCCCACGCACCACCATCGTCGCCTGCATCATGCAGGGCAACACCGCCTACTGGGCCCACTGTGGTGACTCGCGCCTGTACTTCGTGCGTGGCGACAAACTCATTGCCCGCACGCGCGACCACTCCTACTCCGAGTTGCAGAACACGCTGTCCTCGGTGGTGCCGCTCAACGAGCGCTACAACCGCAACGTGCTCTTCACCTGCCTGGGCAGCCCGGGCAAGCCGGTGGTCGACACCGCCGGCCCGCTGGTGCTGCAAGAAGGCGACCGCATCATGCTGTGCTCCGACGGCCTGTGGGGCACCGTCGAAGACGACGCCATCACGCAGAACCTGGCCACGCGCACCATCTCCGACGCCGTGCCCGAACTTGTCGAGATGGCGCTGCGCAATGGCGGCGCCAAGTGCGACAACGTCACCGTGCTGGCCATGGAGTGGGAGTCGGCTGCCAACGACGACCAGCCTGGCGTGAGCACCGACAGCCTCGGTGACGAGGTGTTTGCCTCGACCATCCAGGCCAGCGTGGGCAACACTGGCACCCCGGGCGACAATGTCGAGGTCGATGACCTGGACGAGGCGGAGATCGAGCGCTCCATCCGCGAGATCAACGAAGCGATCCGCCGCTCGTCGGCCAGTGCAGCAGCCAAGAAAACAACCTGACCGGCACGAATTGAATCAGGCCTGACTTCTTCCTGAACCTCCGCGGCTGGCTCACCAAGCCACCCGCTTCACTCACCGGCCCGGGCACCCGCTTCGGGCCTTTGCTTTTCACCGCCACTCCTTTTTTCACGGACCCCACCATGGCCTACACCCGCCCCCACGGTCGCGCGCTCGACAGCCTGCGCCCCCTGACCATCACCCGCGGCTACACCATCCACGCAGAGGGCTCGGTGCTGATCTGCTTTGGCGACACCAAGGTCCTGTGCACCGCCTCCGTCGAAGAGAAGGTGCCGCCGCACAAGCGCGGCAGCGGCGAAGGCTGGGTGACCGCAGAGTACGGCATGCTGCCGCGCTCGACCCACACCCGCAGCGACCGCGAGGCCGCGCGCGGCAAGCAAAGCGGCCGCACGCAGGAGATCCAGCGCCTGATCGGCCGCAGCCTGCGCGCCGTGGTCGACCTGGCCAAGCTGGGCGAGCGCTCCATCGTCATCGACTGCGACGTGATCCAGGCCGACGGAGGCACCCGCACCGCGGCCATCACAGGTGCCTACGTGGCCCTGGCCGATGCCGTCAAAGGCCTGATCGCCCAAGGAAAGATCAGCGAAAGCCCCGTCCTCAACCCGGTGGCCGCCATCAGCGTGGGCATCGTCGAAGGCACGCCGCTGCTCGACCTCGAATACATCGAGGATTCGGCCTGCGACACCGACATGAACGTCGTCATGACTGGCGCCGGGCACTACGTGGAAGTGCAAGGCACGGCCGAAGGCGTGGCCTTCACCCGCGCCGAGATGGACCAACTGCTGGCCTTGGCCGAGAAAGGCATCCGCGAACTCGTGGCCGCCCAGGCCGCTGCCCTGGCGCAGGCCTGAACGCCCTCGGCAGGCTCATCGCGTGATCGCCATGGGCCTGGAGCGCCACTGACCTGCCATCACCGACTTACCAGCACCCCGAAAGCCCCGAGCATGAGCAAGCGACTGATCCTCGCCTCCAACAACGCCAAAAAGCTCAAGGAGCTGCAGGCCCTCATCGCCCCGCTCGGGGTCGAGCTGGTGACGCAAGGCAGCCTGGGCATCCCCGAGGCCGAAGAGCCGCACATCACCTTCGTCGAGAATGCCCTGGCCAAGGCCCGCCATGCCGCAGCCGCCGCAGGTGGCCCTGCACTGGCCGATGACTCCGGCCTGTGCGTCGACGCCCTGGGCGGCGCACCAGGCGTGCGCTCCGCCCGCCACGCGGTGGATGCCGGCCGCATCGCCGAAGGCATGCCGCGCGAACAGATCGACCAGGCCAACAACGAGTGGCTGCTGACGCAGATGAAGGGCCAGGCCCAGCGCGGCGCCCACTTCACCTGCCTGCTGGTGGCCGTGCGCCATGCCGAAGACCCCGAGCCGCTGATCGCCGAAGGCCAATGGCGTGGCGAGTTGCTCGAAGCCCCGCAAGGCGCCCACGGCTTCGGCTACGACCCGCTGCTGTGGATCACCTCACACGGCCACAGCGCCGCCGAGCTCGACCCGGCCATCAAGAACGCCATCAGCCACCGCGCACTCGCCTGTCAGCATTTGCTGGCGCTCATGCGCGCGCGCTGGGGCCTCGATGGCAGCACTGCAACGTCGGCCTGGCCCTGGCAACACTGAGCACCCCGAGGCAAAGCCATGATCACCCTGCAACGCCCAGGCGCGCTGACGGCGCTGCCACCGCTGTCGCTGTACGTGCACCTGCCCTGGTGCCTCAAGAAATGCCCGTACTGCGACTTCAACTCGCATGAACCGGCCGCCACAACGCCTGCAGCCTCACGCCTGAGCCCCGAGACGGAGTCCCGCTACCTCGACGCCCTGCGCGCCGACCTCGAAGCCGCACTGCCCCAGATCTGGGGCCGCCGCGTGCAAACCATCTTCATCGGTGGCGGCACGCCCAGCCTGTTCTCGCCGGAGGCCATCGACCGCCTGCTGGCCGACATCCGCGCGCGCCTGCCGCTCGAGCCTGGCTGCGAGGTCACGCTGGAAGCCAACCCCGGCACTTTCGAGCGCGACCGCTTCAAGGCCTTCCGCCAGGCTGGCGTCACGCGCCTGTCGATCGGCGTGCAGAGCTTCGACGACGCCAAGCTACGGGCCCTGGGCCGAGTGCACGACCGCGCGCAAGCGATCGCTGCCGTCGAAGAAGCCCAGCGCTGCTTCGACACCTTCAACCTCGACCTGATGTACGCCCTGCCCGGCCAGACCATGGCCGAGCTGCAGGCCGATCTCGACCAGGCACTGGCCTTTGCACCGCCGCACCTGTCGCTCTATCACCTCACGATGGAGCCCAACACCGTCTTCGGCAGCCGCCCGCCCGCCGACCTGCCCGACGACGACACCGCCTTCGACATGCTCGACCTGCTGACCGCAGGCACCACGACGGCCGGCCTGCAGCGCTACGAGGTCTCGGCCTACGCACGCCCTGGTCACGAATGCGAGCACAACCTGAACTACTGGCAGTTCGGCGACTACCTGGGCATCGGCGCGGGCGCGCACAGCAAGATCAGCTTCCCGGACCGCATCGTGCGACAGGTGCGCTGGCGCGAGCCGAACACCTACATGGACAGGGCCGCGCAAGGCCAGGCGACATCGAACGAGAACGAGGTCAGCCTGTCGGCGCGCCCCTTCGAGTTCATGATGAACGCCCTGCGCCTCAAAGACGGCTTCGAGCTGCAGCGCTTTGCCGAGCGCACCGGCCTGACGCTGGCCAGCATCCAGAAACCGCTGGCCGAAGCCGAGGCCAAAGGCCTGCTGCAACGCGACCTGGCGCGCGCCTGGCCCACCGACAAGGGCTTCGACTTCCTGAGCGACCTGCAGGCCCTCTTTCTCAACGAGTGAGCTTCAACTAAGGCCCTTGGGCCCATCACTGTCGCACCAGACAAGGCAGGCAAGTGCCTCGACAAACAAAAAAGCCGCTGGCTCTCACCAGCGGCTTTTTCATTCAGCAACCTGAAGCAGATCAGGCGGCCTTCTTCTCGTCGCGCAGTTCGCGGCGCAGGATCTTGCCCACGTTGGTCTTGGGCAGGTCGTTGCGGAACTCGACGTACTTGGGGCACTTGTAGCCGGTCAGTTGCTCGTGGCAGTACGCCTTGAGCTGCGCTTCGGTCAGGGTGCTGTCCTTGCGCACCACGAACAGCTTGACGGCCTCACCAGACTTCTCGTCCGGCACACCCACGGCCGCACACTCCATCACGCCAGGGTGCAGGTTCACCACCTGCTCGACCTCGTTGGGGTACACGTTGAAGCCCGAGACCAGGATCATGTCCTTCTTGCGGTCCACGATCTTGACCTGGCCCGAGGCGTCCATGATGCCGATGTCGCCCGTGCGGAAGAAGTTGTCGGCGGTCATGACCTTGGCGGTCTCATCGGCACGCTGCCAATAACCGGCCATCACCTGCGGGCCGCGGATGGCGATCTCGCCCACGGCGCCAATTTCCAGGTGCTTGCCATCGTCGTCCAGGATCGCCACTTCGGTCGAAGGCAGCGGGTAGCCGATCGAGCCATTGAACTCGGTGTTGTCCAGGCGGTTGGCCGTGGCCACAGGAGAGGTCTCCGACAGGCCATAGCCTTCAACGATGGCACAACCCGTGACCTTCTTCCACTTCTCGGCGGTGGCTTGCTGCACGGCCATGCCGCCGCCCATCGACACCTTCAGACCGGAGAAGTCCAGCTTGATGAAATCGGGGTGATTGGCGAGCGCGTTGAACAGCGTGTTCACGGCGGGGAACTGGTTGATCTTGTACTTGCCCAGCGTCTTGATCACGGCCGGCAGGTCACGCGGGTTCGGGATCAGGATGTTCATGCTGCCCATGCGAGCGCCCATGAAGTAGCACACCGTCAGCGCGAAGATGTGATACAGCGGCAGTGCGCAAACGGCCACCAGCGGCTGGTTGCCCAGCTTGCTCAGCTCGGGCTTGAACCAGGCTTCGTTTTGCAGGATGTTGGCCACCACGTTGCTGTGCAGCAGCGTTGCGCCCTTGGACACGCCAGTGGTGCCACCCGTGTACTGCAGGAAGGCCACATCGCTGGGCTGCATGTTCGGGCGGCTGTACTTGGCCGAAGCGCCCTTGGCCAATGCGTCCTTGAAGGACACCACCTTGACCGAGCCGGTGGGCAGGCTGAAAGCCGGCACCATCTTCTTGACGTGGCGCACCACGAGGTTCACCAGCGCGCCCTTGAGGAAGGGCAGCAGGTCGCCCATGGCAGCCAGCACCACGGTCTTGACCGGCGTGCGCGCGATGACTTCCTGCAGCGTGGTCGCGAAGTTCTCCAGGATCACGATGGCTTCTGCACCGGAGTCCTTGAGCTGGTGCTCGAGTTCACGCGGCGTGTAGAGCGGGTTGACGTTGACCACCACGTAGCCAGCGCGCAGCACCGCAGCAATGGCCACCACGTATTGCGGCACGTTGGGCATCATCAGCGCGATGCGCGCACCCTTGGCCAGCCCCAATGACTGGAAGTAGGCGGCCAAGGAGCGCGAGAGCTCATCGACCTGTTCGAAGGTCCAGTGCACGTCCATGAACGCGGCCATGTCGCGCTTGGCGTGCTGTTTGAAAGCCTGATCCAGCAGATCGACCAGCGAGTTGTACTCGCCCAGGTTGATGGTTGCGGGCACGCCGGGCTCATAGCTGGCCAGCCATGGTTGAGAAGTCGTCATTTGTCTTCCTCTGATGGGTCGATGGAGGCAGGACTGTCACCAAGCGTGACAGTCCGAAACTGGAGCGTTGTTCGCTGCATGGATTCTGCAACATTCGCGACCAAGGGTTTTCCCGAGACCGCACACGCCGTGATCGTTGTTTGAAACGCCGATGACCATTGAACACGGTATCGACGGCGTCGCGCTCAGGGTATGTGTGAACCCTGTCACGGGCACAATCTTTGGCTGATTTGACTCAGAATGTTTTCACCTTGGCGCCCCCACAGATGAGACAGATTCGACATGGCTGACCGCGAGATTGACCACCCCCTCACCCCCAAGCGACGCTGGTTCCTCAAGACCGCGCTGGCCATCGGCGCCGTTGGTGCGTCGCTCGGCGGCCTGGTTTACTGGCACCGCGGCATGGCCGATGACAAGCTGACCGAACATGGCCGCGATGTGCTGCGCGGACTCGCCATCGGCATGGTCGGCCCCATGCTGCCCACCGATGCCAAGGCCCGTGAGGCGGCACTCGAAGCGCACCTGGAGCGCGTCGAAGTGTTCTTGAATGGCCTGCCCACCTTCCTCAAGGGACAGATCGGTGCCGTGCTGGGCCTGCTGGGCAACCTGCCCACACGCAAGATGCTCACTGGCCTGGGCAAGCGCTGGAGCGAAGCCTCTGAAGCCGAGATCGCCGACGCGATCGAGACCATGCGTTTGAACCCGCTGCCCACCACACGTCTGACTTACCAGGTGGTCCGTTCGGTGACCTGCATGGTCTTTTTCTCCAACTCCGCCAACTGGTCCTTGACCGGCTACCCAGGCCCTGTCGAACTATGAGCAAACTCCCCGATCCCTTCCGCGAAGGCCTGGCGCGTGGCTGGAAGGCCACCAATGGCGAGGCGGGACTGCCCCAAGAGATTCAGTGCGACGTGGCCATCGTGGGCTCTGGCGCCGGCGCCGGCATCACCGCTGAATTGCTGACCAAGGCTGGCCTGGACGTCGTCCTGATCGAAGAAGGCCCACTGAAAACCAGCTCGGACTTCAACCAGAAAGAATCCGAGGCCTACGCCAGCCTGTACCAGGAAGGCGCAGGTCGCCGCACCATGGACGGTGCGCTCACCTTGCTGCAGGGCCGCTGCGTGGGCGGCACCACGGTCATCAACTGGACCAGCTCCTTTCGCACGCCCGCCAGCACCCTGGGCTACTGGCAGGACAAGTTTGGCCTGAAAGACTTCAGCGAAGCCGCCATGGCGCCCTGGTTCGACCAGGCTGAAAAGCGCCTGAACGTGCACAAGTGGGACATCCCCCCCAACCCCAACAACGAGTTGCTGCGCACTGGTGCGCACAAGCTCGGCATCTCGGCGGAGGTGATCCCGCGCAACGTCAAGACCTGCTACAACCTCGGCTCTTGCGGCATGGGCTGCCCGACGAATGCCAAGCAGTCGATGCTGGTGACCACGATCCCGGCTGCCCTGGAGACAGGCGCACGGCTCTTTCACCAGACCCGAGCCCAGCGCTTCGGATTCGATGGCAACCGCGTCACCGGCCTGGAGTGCGTGGGCATCCGCATCAACGGCACCCGCACGTCCGACCAGGTCATGCGCGTCAAGGCTCGCCATTACGTGGTCTCAGGCGGAGCCATCAACTCGCCCGCCCTGCTCAAGCGCTCTGACGCACCGGACCCCCACGGCCTGCTGGGCAAGCGCACGTTCCTGCACCCGGTGGCGTTCTCCAACGCGGTCTACAAGGAGCGCATCGAGGGTTGGAGCGGCGCGCCTCAGTCGATCTACTCCGATCACTTCGTGCACAACGCCCCGTTTGATGGCCCGATCGGCTACAAGCTGGAAGCCACCCCCATCCACCCCGGCCTGATGTCCGTGCTGATGGGCGGTTACGGCAAGGCACTGGCCGAGCGCGTCGAGAACTACCCACACACGCAAACGATGCTGTCGCTCATGCGCGATGGTTTCCACCCCGAGTCCGAAGGCGGAACGGTGCTGCTCAACGTCGATGGCATGCCACTGCTCAACTACGTGATGAGCGACTACGTGCTGGCCGGCTTCAAGCAGTCATTGCTGACCATGGCCGAAATCCAGTTCGCAGCTGGCGCCACCAAGGTGTTGCCACTGCACGAACAAGGCCGCTACTACACCAGCTGGGCCGAGGCCAAGGCCGCCATCGAGGCCTTCGAGATGAAGCCGTATTACGTCGGCGGCGGCAGCGCCCACATCATGGGTGGCTGCGGCATGGGCGGCTCGGACAAGCTCGGCGTGGTGCGTCCGGACGGCGTGCACTGGCAGATCGAGAACCTCTCGGTGCACGACGGCTCGATCTTCCCGACCAGCATTGGCGCCAACCCGCAGCTCTCGATCTACGGCGTCGTCAACCGCATGGCCACGCAGCTGGCCAAGCGGCTGAGCAACAAGGACGTGGCGCTGGCCTGAGGCAGGCCGCCTCGTTCCGGGCCTCACCCGAGGCCCTTGCTGCAACCAAGGCGACCCACGAGGTCGCCTTTTTCATGGCCGACAGGCAAGAGACCGACCGCCGAATCACCGTCGCCACCTCATGAAAAGAGGGTCTACCGCCCAAAATAAAAAGCCCCACAGACATGCTGAGGGGCTTTCGGTGCGTGCAAATCAGCGGGCGTCAAGCCCGCCGTGCATCACTTGGTGCGGGTGCCGACCACTTCGATTTCGACGCGGCGGTTCTTGGCGCGACCATCAGCAGACTTGTTGTCAGCGACGGGCTGCTTCTCGCCCTTGCCTTCAACGTACACGCGGGAAGCGTCGGTGCCCTTGCTGGTCAGGTAGTCCTTGACTGCCTGAGCGCGCTTCTCGGACAGCTTCTGGTTGTAGGCGTCAGCGCCCACGGAGTCGGTGTGACCCACGGCGATGATGACTTCCAGGGTGATGCCCTTGACCTTGTCGGACAGATCGTCCAGCTTGGCCTTGCCTTCAGGCTTCAGGGTGGCCTTGTCGAAGTCGAAGAAGGCGTCAGCGGCAAAGCTCACCTTTTCGGTGGCAGGAGCCACGGGCACGACGGGGGCCGGAGCCGGAGCAGCTGCGGGGGCAGCGGGTGCGGCAACAGGAGCCGGGGCAGCCGGAGCGGGCACGCCGTCGCAGCCTTGGACGCCGGTGGCCGGGGTCCAGCCGGTGTCGCGCCAGCAGTATTCGTTCGAGCCGTTCTTCCAGACGGTGCCGTCGGTGGCACGCCAGTTGTCGACGTTCTGGGCGAATGCACCACCGGCCAGGGCGGCGGTGGCAAACAGCGCGGCGATCTTGTTGAGCTTGATCATGCAGGTCCTCACGAGTATTAGGCGCAGACAAAAACTGCGAACGGCCCATGTGGGCGGTACCCAGAACGGGCTTTTGCCCTGAAGAACAGGGATCACCCTAGGGCTGGTAACCAAATCATTGTGCCACAGCGATCCATTCGCTCAAGCATCGCCCGGGCCGCAGCGTCGCCCAGCTCGCTGCTGTTGCTTCAGGGCGACATGAACGGCCAATTACAATGCTCGTTTGGATCGGCCATCCGGTCCAAACCACGCGCTCTCCCATATCAGTGAAGCACGCATGACGTCATTCGCCAAGGAAACCCTGCCCATCAGCCTCGAAGAGGAGATGCGGCGTTCGTACCTCGATTACGCGATGAGCGTGATCGTCGGGCGCGCCCTGCCCGATGCCCGCGACGGCCTCAAGCCGGTGCACCGGCGCGTGCTGTTCGCGATGCACGAGCTCAACAACGACTGGAATCGCCCCTATAAGAAGTCGGCTCGCATCGTGGGCGACGTGATCGGCAAGTACCACCCGCACGGCGACTCGGCGGTGTACGACACCATCGTCCGGATGGCGCAGGACTTCTCGCTGCGCCACATGCTGGTTGACGGTCAGGGCAACTTCGGCTCGGTGGACGGCGACAACGCAGCTGCCATGCGGTACACCGAAATCCGCCTGGCCAAGATCGCCCACGACATGCTGGCCGACATCGACAAGGAAACCGTCGACTTCGGCCCCAACTACGACGGCTCCGAAAAAGAGCCGCTGGTGCTGCCCGCCCGCCTGCCCAACCTGCTGATCAACGGCTCGGCCGGCATCGCGGTCGGCATGGCCACCAACATCCCGCCGCACAACCTCAACGAGGTCGTCGACGCCTGCCTGCACTCGCTCAAGAACCCGGACTGCAGCGTCGATGAGCTCATGGAGATCATCCCGGCGCCCGACTTCCCCACCGCCGGCATCATCTATGGCCTGAGCGGCGTGCGCGAGGGCTACCGCACCGGCCGCGGCCGCGTGGTCATGCGAGCCCGCGTGCACTTCGAAGACATCGGCAAGGGCGACCGCCAGGCCATCATCGTTGACGAGATCCCCTACCAGGTCAACAAGAAGAACCTGCTCGAGCGCATCGCCGAGCTGGTCAACGAAAAGAAGATCGAAGGCATCAGCCACATCCAGGACGAGTCCGACAAGTCCGGCATGCGCGTGGTGATCGAGCTCAAGCGCGGCGAAGTGCCCGAGGTGGTGCTCAACAACCTGTACAAGCAGACGCAGCTGCAGGACACCTTCGGCATCAACATGGTGGCCCTGATCGACGGCCAACCAAAGCTGTGCAACCTCAAGGACCTGATCACGGTCTTCCTGGAGCACCGCCGCGAGGTCGTCACCCGCCGCACCGTGTACGAGCTGCGCAAGGCGCGCGAGCGCGGTCACGTGCTCGAAGGCCTGGCAGTGGCCCTGGCCAACATCGACGAGTTCATCGAGACCATCAAGACCTCGCCGACGCCGCCGGTGGCCAAGACGGCCCTGATGAGCAAGAGCTGGGACTCGTCGCTGGTGCGCGAGATGCTCGCCCGCGTCGATGGCGACCCTCAGCAGTACCGCCCGGAAAGCCTGTCGCCCAACTACGGCATGCAGCCCGATGGCATGTACCGTTTGAGCGAAGACCAGGCCGGCGAAATCCTGCAGATGCGCCTGCAGCGCCTCACAGGCCTGGAGCAGGACAAGATCATTGGCGAGTACAAGGACGTCATGGCCCAGATCGCCGACCTGCTGGACATCCTGTCCAAGCCGGACCGCGTCTCGTCCATCATTTCCGATGAACTCATCGCCATCCGCACCGAGTTCGGTCAGACCAAGCTGGGCGCCCGCCGCTCGACCATCGAGCACAACGCGCAAGAGCTGGGCACGGAAGACCTGATCACCCCGACCGACATGGTCGTGACGATCTCGCACACCGGCTACATCAAGAGCCAACCGCTGTCCGAATACCGCGCCCAAAAGCGCGGCGGGCGCGGCAAGCAGGCCACCGCCACGAAGGAAGACGACTGGATCGACCAGCTCTTCATCGCCAACACGCACGACTACATCCTGTGCTTCAGCAACCGGGGCCGCGTCTACTGGATCAAGGTCTGGGAAGTGCCGCAGGGCTCGCGCAACTCGCGCGGCAAGCCCATGGTCAACATGTTCCCTCTGGAAAAAGAAGAGAAGATCAACGTGGTGCTGCCGCTGACCGGCGAGTTCCGCAGCTTCCCTGAAGACCACTACATCTTCATGTCGACCCGCCTGGGCACCGTCAAGAAGACGCCGCTGACCGACTTCAGCAACCCGCGCAAGGCCGGCATCATCGCCGTGGGCCTGGACGAAGGCGACGTGCTGGTGGGCGCGGCCCTGACCGACGGCAAACACGACGTGATGCTGTTCTCCGATGGCGGCAAGGCCGTGCGCTTCGACGAAGAAGACGTGCGCCCGATGGGTCGCTCGGCGCGCGGCGTGCGCGGCATGATGCTGGAAGAGGGCCAGTCGGTCATCGCCATGCTGGTGGCCGAAGACGAAACCCAAAGCGTGCTGACCGCCACCGAGAACGGTTACGGCAAGCGCACCAGCATCGTCGAGTACACCCGCCACGGCCGTGGCACCAAGGGCATGATCGCCATCCAGCAGTCCGAGCGCAACGGCAAGGTGGTCGCGGCCACCCTGGTGCGCCCGGAAGACGAGATCATGCTGATCACAGACAAGGGCGTGGTCGTGCGCACCCGCGTGGCCGAGATCCGTGAACTCGGACGCGCCACCCAGGGCGTGACGCTGATTTCGCTGGACGAAGGCGCCAAGTTGATCGGCCTGCAGCGCATCGCCGAGAACGATGCGGCGGCGGCCGACGAGGGAGAAGGCGTCGAAACCCCGGACGCCAGCACCCCTGGTGACAACACCGAGGGAACCTCCGAGGCCTGACGCCGATCTGACATCCTGCCGGGCGAAGATGTCGCCCCTTTCGCAACCGGAAAAGACAAGGACCGCAAGATGATGTTCCGCCAAACCGCTCTGGCCGCCGTGGCCGCCACCCTGGCCCTGTGCAGCCTGTCGGCCCACGCCGACAAGAAGGAGCAGATCCAGAAGGTGCTGTCCGTGCAGCAGCCCGCCCTGGAAGACATGGCCCGGGGCGTGGCCGAGCAACCCGCCCGCCAACTCGCTGGCGGTGCCCGCAACATCCTGGTGCAGGCCGTGCCGGAGGACAAGCGCGAAGCCACGGCCAAGCAGGTCGATGCCGAGATCAAGAAGTACCTCGATGGCGCCATCCCCGCCGTGCGCGCCAGCGCCATCAAGCTGGCCCCGACCGCCATCGGCCCCATCCTGGAAGAGCGCTTCACAGAAGAAGAACTCAAGCAGCTGGTCGTGATGCTGGAGTCGCCCATCCTCAAGCGTTACCAGTCGGCCTTGCCCGAGATGAGCAACGCCCTGCTGGAAAAGGTCGTCGAAGACGCACGCCCCGTCGTCAACCCCAAGCTGCAAGCCGCCGAAGGCAACATCCGCAAGCTGCTGGACACCGCCTCGGGCGGCAAGCTGAGCGCGGGCGACAAGGGTGGTGCTGGCGCAGCCAAGCCGGCCGCCAAGAAGTAAGCTAGAGCCCTCTCTCGTGGTGCGGGGCGCCCGACGGCGCCCCGACCCGTTTTTCAAGACGCTTTTTCCCGCGCGCCATGACCCGCCCCTTCAACTTCTCGGCCGGACCGGCCACGCTTCCCGAAGAAGTGCTGCAGCAAGCGGCGCGCGAGATGCTGGACTGGCAAGGCAGTGGCATGGGCGTCATGGAAATGAGCCACCGGGGCAAGGAGTTCATCTCCATTGCACAGCAGGCCGAATCCGACCTGCGCGCCCTGCTGGCGGTGCCGGCCAACTTCCGCATCCTGTTCATGCAGGGCGGCGCGCTCGCCGAAAACGCCATCCTGCCGATGAACCTCTCGCGTGGCGGCCGCACCGATTACGTCGTCACCGGCTCGTGGTCGCAGAAGTCGGCCAAGGAGGCCCGCAAGTACAGCGACGTGCACGTGGCCGCCAGCAATGAGGCCGATCACCACACCTCGCTGCCCGCGCCCTCCAGCTGGCAGCTTTCGGGTGACGCTGCCTATGTGCACGTGTGCAGCAACGAGACCATCCACGGCGTCGAGATGCAAGAGCTGCCGGACCTGGCCTCGCTGGGCTCGAAGGCACCGCTGGTCATCGACTTTTCCTCGCATGTGCTGTCACGCAGCATCGACTGGTCGCGCGTGGGCGTGGCCTACGGTGGCGCCCAGAAGAACATCGGCCCGTCCGGCCTGACGCTGGTCATCGTGCGCGAAGACCTGCTCGGCCAGGCCCTGCCCATCACGCCCTCGGCCTTCGACTACAAGGTCGTGGTCGACAACGGCTCGATGTACAACACGCCTCCCACCTACGCCTGGTACATCGCCGGGCTGGTGTTCCAGTGGATCCAGCGCCAGACCGAGGTCACGCCGCAAGGCACCCTCAGCGGCCTGGCCGCGATGGAAGCCCGCGCCATCGCCCGATCGAAGCTGTTCTACGACTACGTCGACGGCTCGGGCTTCTACCTCAACAAGGTGGCCGTGAACTGCCGTTCGCGCATGAACATCCCCTTCTTCCTGCACGACGAGTCGCTCAACGAGGCCTTCCTGGCCGGAGCCAAGAACGCCGGCCTGCTGCAACTCAAGGGCCACAAGTCCGTGGGCGGCATGCGCGCGTCCCTGTACAACGCCATGCCGATGGCAGGCGTGCAGGCCCTGGTCGACTACATGAAGCACTTCGCGACGACCCATGGCTGACACCCCTGACTCCGCATCCGGCCACTTCCAGCCCGACGGCCGCCCGGTCGATGCACAGCTCGCCGATTTGCGCGTGCAGATCGACTCGGTCGACCAGCAGCTGTTGTCGCTGCTGAACCAGCGCGCCAAGCTGGCGCAAGCGGTGGGCGAAGTCAAGAAAATCGACGGATCGCCCGTCTTCAGGCCCGATCGCGAAATCCAGGTCATCGAAGGCCTGCGCCAAGGCAACCCGGGGCCCGTCCTGCCTGAAAGCATCGGCCCGATCTGGCGCGAGATCATGTCGGCCTGCCGCGCGCTGGAAGCCAAGCAGCGCGTGGCCTTCCTGGGCCCCGTGGGCACCTTCACCGAGCAGGCCGCCCTGAAGTATTTCGGCTCGTCCATCGAGCCGGTGCTCTGTGCCAACTTCGACGAGGTATTCCGTGCCACGGAAGCCGGCTCGGCCGATTTCGGCGTGATCGCCATCGAGAACTCCACCGAAGGCGTGGTTGCCCGCTCACTTGACCTGCTGCTGCAGTCGCCGCTGGTCGTCATGGGCGAGACCTCGCTGCTGGTGCAACACAACCTGTTGCGCAGCGCGCCCTCGCTGCAAGGCGTCACCTCGGTGGCGGCGCACCCGCAGGCCCTCGCACAGTGCCAGGGCTGGCTCGCGCAGCACCTGCCGCAAGCCGAGCGCCATGCCGTGAGCAGCAATGCCGAAGGCGCGCGCTTGGCCGCCGCCGACCCTGGCGTCGCAGCTCTGGCCAGCGAGCGAGCAGCCGCCATGTTCGGCCTGCACGTGGTGCAGCGCGCCGTGCAGGACGAGGCCCACAACCGCACCCGCTTCGTGGTCCTCACCCGACCAGAGCGACAACCACCGTCCGGCCCCACCGGTCGCGACTGCACCAGCCTGATCGCCTCGGTGGACAACCGCCCCGGCGCCGTGCACGACCTGCTCGTGCCACTCAAGCGCCATGGCGTGTCCATGACCCGCTTCGAGTCCCGCCCGGCCCGCTCGGGCCAGTGGGAGTACTTCTTCTTCATCGACCTGGCCGGCCACGCCGCCCAGGACAACGTGGCCGCCGCCCTCGACGAGCTGCGCGCCCAGTGTTCTTTCTTCAAGGTGCTCGGCAGCTACCCGCTGGACGTGCACTGAGTCACCAGGACTTCGACCACCATGTTCAACCAGCTCGGTCTGATCGGCTGCGGCCTGATGGGCGGCTCCTTCGCGCTGGCGCTGAAAAAAGCCGGCCTGGTCAAGCGCGTCATCGGATACAGCAAGTCCCCCTCGACGGTCGAAAAAGCCCGCCGTCTGGGCGTCATTGACGTGGCCGCCGAGTCGGCACTGCTGGCCGTCTCGGGCTCCGACATCGTGCTGATCGCCGTGCCGGTCGCTGCCAGCGAAGGCACCTTCAAGGCCATTCGCCACCTGGTCGACCCCAACGTGCTGTTCATGGACGTGGGCTCGACCAAGCGCGACGTGGTCGACGCCGCTCGCCGTGTGCTCAAAGAGCGCCTGCCTTCGTTCGTGCCGGCCCACCCGATCGCCGGGCGCGAGGTCGCAGGCATCGAGCACGCTGACGCCACGCTCTACCAGGGCCGCAAAGTCATCCTCACACCGCTTGAGCAAACCAACCCGACTCTGGTGCAAAAAGCCACCGATGTGTGGGCCGCCGTGGGCTCGCAGGTGCTCAAGATGACGCCCGAGCACCACGACGCCGCTTTCGCGGCTGTCAGCCACCTGCCGCACCTGCTGGCTTTCGCCTACATGAATGCGATGGGGGAGCAGCCCGGCGGTCAGGAGTACCTCTCGCTTGCCGGCCCCGGATTCCGTGATTTCACACGCATCGCGGCGAGCGACCCGACCGTCTGGCGCGACATCCTGCTGTCCAATCGCGAGGAGGTTCTGCGGCAGTCCGAAGCCTTCCGCCAAGCCCTGGAGGCCATGGAGCGCCAGATGCGCGACTGGAGTGGCCCCGATCTGCAGCGCCTGATCCAGACCGCCTCCGATTCCCGCAGCCAGTGGAGCCTGGGAGGCGGCAAACCACCCCAGACCGTCCGCTGAAGTTTTCTTTCGTTGTCCGCATGTACACCACCGCCTTCCTCGACCTGCCCCCGCTGCTGACCGCCGGTGGCACCCTGCGCCTGCCCGGCTCCAAGAGCATCTCCAACCGGGTGCTGCTGCTGGCCGGCTTGAGCGAAGGCACGACCGTTGTGCACGACCTGCTGGCCTCCGACGACACGCGCGTCATGCTCGAGGCCCTGCGCGCGCTGGGCTGCGACATCCAGCAAAACGCCGACACCGTGCACATCACCGGTCTGGCCGGCAAGCTGTCCGTGCTGCAAGCCGACCTGTTCATGGGCAATGCCGGCACCGCCATCCGGCCCCTGACGGCGGCGCTGGCCTTGATGTCGGCCACCCAAGGCGGCGTGTTCACGCTCAGCGGTGTGCCCCGCATGCACGAGCGCCCCATCGGCGACCTGGTCGACGCGCTGCGTCCGCTGGGCTGCGTGGTCGAGTGCCTGGCCAACGAGGGGTATCCACCTCTGCGCCTGGCCGGTGGCCAACTCGACCTGAGCCGCCCCATCCAGGTCCGTGGCGACGTCTCCAGTCAGTTCCTGACCGCGCTGCTGCTGTCGCTGCCCCTGGTCTCTCAAGAGCAAGACCTGGTCATCGACGTGGTCGGCGAGCTCATCTCCAAGCCCTACATCGAGATCACGCTGAACCTGCTGGCGCGCTTTGGCATCGAGGTGCAACGCCAGGGCTGGGAGCGCTTCGTCATCCCGCGTGGCAGCCGCTACCAGTCGCCCGGCCACATCCACGTCGAGGCAGACGCCTCTTCGGCGTCCTACTTCATCGCAGCAGGCGCCATCGCCGGCATCGAAGAGCCCGTGCGCATCGAAGGCGTGGGCAGCGCGTCCATCCAGGGCGACATCCGCTTCATCGAGGCCGCCCAGGCCATGGGCGCCAAGGTCAGCTCCGGCGCCAACTGGCTGGAAGTGCGACGCGGTGCCTGGCCGCTCAAAGCGATCGACCTGGACTGCAACCACATCCCCGACGCGGCCATGACCCTGGCCGTGATGGCGCTGTACGCCGAGGGCACCACCCGTCTGCGCAACATCGCCAGCTGGCGCGTCAAGGAAACCGACCGCATCGCCGCGATGGCCACCGAGCTGCGCAAGCTGGGCGCCACCGTGGTCGAGGGCGATGACTTCATCGAGGTAACACCTCCCGCCCGAGGTGGCTGGCAGCACGCCAGCATCCACACCTACGACGACCACCGCATGGCCATGTGCTTCTCGCTGGCCGCCTTCAACGCCCTGGCCCCCACGGCCGACGCCAGCAAACCCGTGTCGGTGCGCATCGAAGACCCGCGCTGCGTCGCCAAGACCTTCCCCGACTACTTCGAGGCGCTGTTCCAGGTCGCCCAGACGCGCCCGGACTGGATCCCCGTCATCACCGTCGACGGCCCGACCGCCTCGGGCAAGGGCACCCTGGCCAGCGCCCTGGCCACCCGCCTGGGCTACCAGTTCCTCGACTCTGGCTCGCTCTACCGCATCACCGGCCTGCTGGCCGTCGAGCAGGGCATCGACCTTGCCGACGCCAACGCGCTGGAACAACTCGCCCGCCAGCTGGGCGAGGCCATCTCCTTGCGCTTCGACCGCGAGCACATCTGGGTCGATGGCCGCGACGTCAGCGAAGCCGTTCGCCGCGAGGAAATCGGACAAGCTGCCTCTCGTCTGTCCGCTTACCCGGGCGTGCGCCAGGCGCTGCTGGAATTGCAAAAAGCCTTCCGAGGCCTGCCGGGCCTGGTGGCCGACGGCCGCGACATGGGCACCGTCGTGTTCGAGGACGCCGCGCTCAAGGTCTTCCTGACCGCCTCGGTGGCCGAGCGCGCCGAGCGCCGCCACCGCCAATTGATTTCCAAGGGCGTTTCTGTTACCCTTGATGAGATTTGCTCCGACTTGGAGGCGCGTGACTTGCGGGACCGTTCCCGCGCGGTGGCGCCCTTGAAGCCGGCACAAGATGCCCAGTTGCTCGACAACTCGGCCCTGACGATCGAGCAATCGGTCGACACGGTGCTGGGGTGGTGGGTGGCTGGCTGGCCCCACGTCATCGTGCGGCACTGACCTGGTTTTCAGGCAAGTGCCCGCTTTGAAGGGGCCATGTCACCTTCCGTGACAAACACAAGGCTGTGACGTCCAGCCCCTGCTGCCAGGTGGGGGTTCGAGCAATCAGGGTTGCCACCTTTGGGCACCCCGGGCGCCATGTTCTTCAACCCAACCCGTTCGGGTCGTTCCTGTCGATCCCGAGCGTAGCCGCTGGTTCACGCCAGCACAGGAAATTCCATGTCTGAATCCTTTGCCGCCCTTTTTGAAGAGTCGCTGCAGCGCGCCAACATGCGCACCGGCGAAGTCATCACCGCTGAGGTGGTGGCCGTCGAACACAACTTCGTGGTCGTCAACGCCGGCCTGAAGTCCGAAGCCTACGTCCCCCTGGAAGAGTTCAAGAACGACCAGGGCGAGATCGAAGTCCAAGTGGGCGACTTCGTGTCCGTGGCTGTCGACGCCATCGAAAACGGCTACGGCGACACCATCCTGTCGCGTGACAAGGCCAAGCGCCTGGCCTCGTGGCTGTCGCTGGAAACCGCTCTGGAATCGGGCGACTTCGTGACCGGCACCGTCAACGGCAAGGTCAAGGGCGGCCTGACCGTCCTGGTCAACGGCATCCGCGCCTTCCTGCCCGGCTCGCTGCTCGACACCCGCCCCGTGAAGGACATGTCGCCTTTCGAAGGCAAGACCATGGAATTCAAGGTCATCAAGCTGGACCGCAAGCGCAACAACGTCGTGTTGTCGCGCCGCGCTGTGGTCGAAGCTTCGATGGGCGAAGAGCGCGCCAAGCTGATGGAAACCCTGCGCGAAGGCGCGATCGTCAACGGCGTGGTCAAGAACATCACCGAATACGGTGCCTTCGTGGACCTCGGCGGCATCGACGGCCTGCTGCACATCACCGACATGGCATGGCGCCGTGTCCGTCACCCGTCCGAAGTCGTTACGGTTGGCCAGGAACTGACCGCCAAGGTCCTGAAGTTCGACGCCGAGAAGAACCGCGTTTCGCTGGGTCTGAAGCAAATGGGCGACGACCCCTGGGTTGGCGTTTCGCGCCGCTACCCGGCCGGCACCCGCCTGTTCGGCAAGGTCACCAACATCGCTGACTACGGTGCTTTCGTCGAGATCGAACCGGGCATCGAAGGCCTGGTGCACGTCTCCGAAATGGACTGGACCAACAAGAACGTGGCCCCCAACAAGATCGTCAACCTGGGCGACGAAGTGGAAGTCATGGTCCTGGAAATCGACGAAGACAAGCGTCGCATCTCCCTGGGCATGAAGCAGTGCAAGCCGAACCCCTGGGACGAGGTCGCGCGCGAGTTCTCGAAGGGCGACGGCGTCATGGGCCAGATCAAGTCGATCTCGGTCTTCGGCGTGTTCGTCGTGGTGATGCTGTTCACGCGCGGGCACGCCGCGCCGGTCGTAGGT
>CAYJXE010000018.1:0-77951 GCA_964373965.1 uncultured Aquabacterium sp.
GCCATGGCCGCATAGCTCTACTTCTCAGAGCGGTGGTTTATGGGGGGATTACCGGACGACCCGAACCGAACGGCGGCTAGGGTAATGCACCACGCGCTACGTAAGGTGTCTTCGCCTGCGTCTCGTCCGTTTACCTATTGGGACCGGCAATGGCAGCCGCTCGTTGATGCGTGGCTGGGTGCAAGACGAGCGGTCGAACAGTTGCAACTGTGCTTCCGACCCTTGCCGGACGTCGCTGAGGTTGCTCAAGCCCAGCAAAGAGAGGTCGAGGCATATCAGGCGATGCAGGATTTTCTTGCTGACGAACAAGGAGGTCGTCATCCTTGAGCATGGAATGCGATGTAGTCGCTTCAGCGTGATCACTGCACGCTACTGCTAAGGCAGGGAGGGGGCTTGTCCCCCTCTTTTTTTGTTGTCACGCGGATCAAGTTAGTTTGAGAACAACCGGGCACAACAGTTCCGCGCTGCAGGCTTGGCCAGACCCATTGTGTTCACCTCGTGCAACACAAAGGAATGCCACAGACCGAGCGGCGCACACCTGTTGTCTGATTTGGCTGCAGACATGGCGGTCACACCAAATTGACTATGCGCCCAACTTCGGCGTGGCCAGGCAACTTCTGCATTTCTGATCACGTAGGCAATTTCGGATGAATGCGGCATACGGCTGAGCCTGTTCCTCGCCCCATGCAGCCAACGGGTGCGGTCGTCCAATTGTTCAACTGGCGGTCTCACTTAGACTATTGAGTTCGTTTCCAAACAACGGTCATGAAGACGCCACCTGGCTCGGCATGGGCGGGTGATTTCGTGGGATATACGGAACCGGAAAGCACTGGTCCATAGCTTTGCCCTGGTACTTTGACGTTGGTGGATTCTTCGATGGCCTCTCCTGAACTCACCGGCGGTGCCGGATTCACATTCGAAGATGCGGTGGCCGCGTGCTACCTGGCCGCTCTTGTTGGCGGGACGACGGCGCCAAGCCTGGGATCGCGCATGGTCCAGCGTGTCGCTTTGCAGCAAGCACCAGCTGGAGAGCCGCTTGATGATGTCATCGTTGATGCAGTTCTGCTTGCTGATGGCTCTCGCATGCGCTTGTCGCTACAGGTCAAGAGATCGTTGACGATCTCTGATGCAGCCAGTAATTCTGATTTCCGCGAGGTGATCGAGCGCAGTTGGCAGACGCTGCAGAAGACGGATTTTCGCGAGCACGTCGATCGGGTTGGGGCCGCCACGGGCACCATATCCGATGAGTCTCACCGGAACTTCACCACGGTATGCGAGTGGGCCCGGGCTTCCGAATCGGCCTCGTCGTTCTTCCAACGGTTCGCGGATGGTGGCGGCGCATCGCAGGCCCACAAGGACATCGTTGACGCGGTGCGCAACTGCGCCTTGGGCAATGAAGATCAGTTGCCTGAGGAGGCAACACACCGGTTGTTGGCCCACATGGTGCTCATAAAGTTTGATCTGATGCACCAGGGATCGACCACCGAGGCCGCAACCCTTTGCAGCCTGCAGCGCGCCTTGGTGTCTGCCCAGCATGATCGCGCGGATGACCTGTGGCGCCAACTGAGGCAACTTTGCCGAGAAGGCTCGGGGCGAAGAGAAGAGTTCAGCCGTGCTTCCGTACTGCGCCAACTGAACGGGGGACTGAAATTCGTCGGCAGTCCGGTGCTGGCGAGCGACTTGCGGGTGCTGAGTGAACTGTCCAGCCACTGGCTGGCGCAGCATCCCGGTGACATTGGGGGGACGCATATCGATCGGAGCGCATTGCGGGAAAAGCTGATCACCGAAATGGGGCGCCACCGCCTGACCTTGATCAAAGGTCTGCCGGGGGTGGGCAAGACGGTTTTACTGCGTGATCTGCTTGGCTGTCATGCCAGCAATGGAACGACCTTCTTGTTGACAGCAAACCGGCTGTCGGGAAACAGCTGGGCTGAGCACGCACGCGCGATTGGGCTATCGGCCATTGCGATCGAGCCCTTGCTGGTCGAAGTGATGGCCACGGGTCAGGCCGTGCTTTTCATCGATGGATTGGACCGCATCACTCCAGAGCAGCGTGGTGTGATCACAGACCTGATGGCGCAGATCCTCACCAGCCCTGCATTGAGCGGGTGGCGCATTGTCGCGACGGCCCGCGATGCAGGGATCGAGCCATTGCGCAGCTGGGTGCCGACGGCGCTGATGACGAATGGAGGTGTCGGCTATGTCGACGTAGACAATCTTTCTCCAGAGGATGCCGAAGCCCTGGCCAATTCCCTGCCCGCGCTGCGCCCGCTCTTGCTAGGCGGCGATGAGCGGGTGCAGGCACTGGCGAGACGCCCATTCTTTGCCTCGGTGCTTGCCCGCGGATTTTCCAGTGCGGCTTATCCAGAAGGGTTCGTGCCGAGGTCCGAGATTGACCTGATTCGCGCATGGTGGTCAAGAGGTGGTTATGACGCTCAGGCCTCGCAAATTTTGGCCCGCCAGAGGGCGCTGATCGAACTTGCGCAGCGCAGTGCACCAGACCTCGGAAGGAACCTTCGGATACGTGACTTGTCGGCGGCCACACAGTCCGCACTCCCCGCGCTGCTGGAGGACGGGCTTGTGCAGCAGGTGCGGCCTGGTCTGACAGCGCAGTTCTCCCATGACATCTTCTTTGAATGGGCGTATCTGCTATTGCTGGAAGATGAGGGTGAAGACTGGATGGCCGCGCTGACCGGTGCGGGGGAACCGCCCGCACTGGCCCGTGTGGTGGAGTTGCTTTCGCAGGCAACCTATGACGAGCCAGACGCATGGGAGCGGCATCTGCGGACCTTGGAGGCAGCGACCTTGTTGCGGCCTCAGTGGCTGAGAGCGTGGCTGGAGGCCCCGGTCTTCAGCCCGAGCTTTGACGCGCACGCTGCGAGGCTCACACCCATCTTGACAGAAAGAGACCACAAGTTGCTTCGCAAGTGGCTGGTGTGGATGCGGGCCGAAAAGACAACGCCAAATCCTGTGGTTCTTGCCGGTCAGATCGGGCGCGCGGACATGACGCCTGCGGCGCGCATCAAGCTCGCCGATTCGACAGGATGGCCGTCCGACTTCTTGGCTTGGCGCCGGTTGCTCAATTGGGCGCTTGACTACATTGCGGACATTCCAGATGAATGTCTGCCGGATGTGGTTGCGCTTTTTGACACGTGGCAGTTGCCGTTGATGGACGTGCCCAATCCGTTGTCACGTCGCATCTTGGATCAGTGCGTGGCTTGGCTTCATGCGATCGAGGATGAACACCAGGCTCCTCGGTGGAGGCAAGCCGAAGATGCCGACGGTGATGCCGCACGCCCCCGGGCTCCCGCAGGCGTCGAAACGGAGTTGCGCGGGCTGGTCCTGCGCGCTGCGCGCAGCTATCCCGATGTGGTGGACGCCTATCTGACCCGGGTCGTGGGGCTGGAGCGATTCAGTGGGGAGGCATTCCGAGAGGTGATGGCCTGGGCGACCTTGCTTTCGCAAACGCACCCGGAGCAATTGGCCGCCATTGCACGAAGCACCTTCCTTGAGGAACTGCCGGACGAGAGGCGGGCGCGGGAGCGGCGGGAGTCGGAAGAGCGGGTTAAGCAAATCCATGAGATTCGTGCGAAGCCCGAGGCAGAGCGCACCAGAGGCGAGCAGCGTTTCCTTGAGCACCTGCCATTCTCCATGCGGTCGAGCGGCTCCTTCTCGTACCACGACAGGACCCGACTGGCACTCACTGCCGATTTCCAAGGCTACTTCCCGGCATCGCCCCTGCGCGAGCCTTTTCACGCGCTTTTGACCCATGCCCCAACGGTCGGACGAGCGTTGGTCCGGGATCTCGCAAACCACGCAACGACCGCTTGGCGCCAGTTCCATCGTCACGAGCGGCCTGTTCGTGTACCCATCCCGCTGGTCTTGGCGCTTCCTTGGGGGCGTCAAGAGTTCTGGGGGGCACCCATTCACTACGTCTGGTCGCGTGGGCATGGCGGCCCAAAGGTGCTGGAATGTGCCCTGATGGCGCTCGAAGACTGGGCATTTCGGCAATTGAAGGCGGGACGGCCTGCGGGTGAGGTTTTGGAAGAGTTGCTGCAAGGTCACACCAGCATTGCCGTCCTTGGCATAGCGGTGACGGTGGCGCTGCTTGCGCGGGAAGTGTCGAGGGTGACGCTGCCCCTTGTCTCCAGCCAGCGTCTTTGGCGCATTGATGTGGAGCGGAGCGTTCAGGACAGCCAGTTGCGCGAGGCCGCCTTGATTGGATTCGAGCCGCATGAGGCGGCGCATCGCCAAGCAGTGATCGAGTCTGGCAACCTCCCTGTTCGAAGGGCCGAAATCCGCTCGCTCGTGCCGCTGTTCGTGCTGGGTGCGGATGAGGAACTGCGCTCTGCGTGCCGCGCCGCGCTGGAACAGTTCCCTTCCCAGCTTGAGCTCGATTATGAGGATCTGGCGCAAGACGAGGTATACCTGACTGAACTGCGCCGCAAGGCGGAGTTGTGGGCGGAGTTTGGTCGCCAGGAGAACTACGCGACCGCACCCGTGCCCAATCAGGATGGCATGGTTGCCATTGAACTGCGCAGTCCAAGTCATGAAGCGCCGGATATGGTCGAGGCGCGCGAGCACTTCGAGGAAATTGCGCAAGAGGCGCAGCTATGGCACTGGGTGCAAAAGTGCTTTGAGGCGGGCGCATTGATCCCCGACCTTTCCTTGGATGATGCGGCCGAACGTGCCAAGTCGATGGCCTTGGCAGTTGCTGCCGGTACAAACAGGTCACTGATGCCGAACAACGAGATTGCGCATGGCGGCATATCTGGTACTGCTGCCGTGATCATTTGCCTTGCAGGCACCTACGAGCATGAAGAATGGGCAGTGTCTACCTTGTGGTCATACCGAGATGAGGTCGAAGCGCCGCAGGATGAAGTGTTCTCCAAGTCGGTGATTTCGTGGCATCCGAAGATCTTCGTGGCAAGGGCATTGGCCGCTCGCATCAGGGACGACCGTTGCGACGGCTCGGAGCGCGAAGCCCTCTATCGGCTTGTTTTGCATCCTTTGCAAGTGGTTGCATTGGAGGCGGTATCCGGCATCGCCGCGTGCTGGAACAGGGATCCACAGTTCACCTGGTGCGGATTCAACCTGGCCTTGAAGCTTGCCCGCTATCGTCGCGTACCATCGACACCCCGCCCTGAAGCATCCGAGTGGGCACGGATGGAGGAAGAGCGTAAGAGTCGCGCGTTGGCGGAGGCTCTTGCTGAACTAACTGGTCCGGCCTTTCCGCCATTGGCACAGCCAATGCCGTCCTGGACCCAGACTCATTCTGAGGGTGAGGCTTGGCAGCCCATGGATGAGGACGGCTGGCGAAGTACGGACGACATATGGCTCAGCGAGTTCGCTGGGGCAGTTCTGCGTCGTGTTCCTATCGACGGCGTCCTGCGCGGACCTGCACGCGATCAATTGATCGATTCCCTGGAAGGGTTCGTCACGTGGACCTTGGATACGGTCAACCCCTCGTGGCGAACGGAGGGGCGACGTGGGCGTGGTCGAGATGGCACCAGTTTGTTCGAGTGGCAGCGCCAACTGGCGAGGCTGCTTGCAGATGTGATTGAGCGAACACCCAGCGCGGAGTTGCGCCGCCGGTTGCTGGCGCCCATCATGGATCAACCCGATGAAGTGGCGATGCGCATGCTCGCTCCGTTCTCGAGCGCTCTTGCAGCCTCAGCTGTGATTGACGCGCCAAGGATCGATCCACAGGTGCTCAGTGTGCTGGATGCCGTCGTTGACAGGGTTCTGGAGCATGGCGACTTTCGCAGGTCTCGGTACAACGATGGCAGGCTTGGCGGCTTCGATCTGCCCGACTTGATCAAGACCTTGCTGTTCGTGGCCATCACGGGTGCGAATGGTGCGACACGTTTTGCCAACGGGCAATGGAGTGATCTTCCGCAGATCCTGCCGCTTTTGGACAAGCTTGTGCGACATGCGGCCTGGAATCCCTATGTGGCAACGCAGTTCGTGACGCTGTGCGAGCGCGCGGGGGCAGACTACCCTGCGGATGCTTTTGCGGATCAGGTGCTTGCGCAACTTGCGGCGGATGGATTGCCCACGGGCTGGAGGGAAACCGCCGTTCCTGCGGCGATCGCTGGATTGGTTCAGGGGCATGCCGATCGTCACCATCCCTTGCCTTTGGCGTTGGCAAGGAAGTTGTTGAAAGTGCTCGATGCCCTGGTTGATCTGGGTGATCGCCGGAGCGCTGCCTTGCAGCAGAGTGAAGCATTCCGCGGTGTGCGTCTGGCGATGCCCGAATGAATCTGAATCTCTGGCGCGGGACGAGGCGTTTGGGCTACTTGGTACTGACCATGGATTGTCTGGATCTGCCAGCAATGGCGGGGTAGGGCAGTGGTAACCAACGATCTGTTTGGGCCGCCTATCGCTGATTGAGCGCACCGGCGGACTGATGGCCGTGCTACCGATTCGCCGCAAGGTTTAGATTGCCCGAGTGGATCGGGCGGGGTTGCCATCGTGATGGTGACGTAGCCTTCATTCGGGGTTTTGTCAGCGCTTTAAGCCGGTTCGCCGTGTACACTTTACGACGCGTTATGGCTGTCGTTTGACCGGCAACCATCGTTGCAATCACCACCTTCCAGCGTCGGTAAAAATGACGGTAGAAAGAAATCTTGGAACTTCAAAAACCTAGTGTTCATGCGGCTCTCAAGGTGCCGGAAATGATCGAGTGGGAGTGACGCACGAGGCCCTTCGGGGCCTTTTTTGTTGCATCAAAGCAGGTGATACGCCACGTAGCAGATCATCACGCTCACCAGGACATTGCTGGTGCCGAACACCAGTGCGCGGTGTCCGACGTGGTTGTAGGTGAAGTAGATGCCGCTGTGCACGAAGCGAAGCGCCACATAGGCCCATGCCAGACCCACGGTGACCTCGTTGACCTGACCGGTCAGGTGGGCCATGAACCCGACCAGGTAGAACAGCACCGGAACCTCCAGGAGGTTCATGAAGACGCGGTTGGGCAAGGCCACATCGGGCGGCACCCTGGCTGACTCGCCATGGCTGAAGTCGTTCGGTGTGATGCGTTTTTGCATGACAGCCTTCACGCGCCGAATGGGCACCAGCAGCAGCACGGTCAGTGTCCAGAACATCAGCAGCAGTGCGGGCAGGAAAATGGCGTTGGGTTGCACGGACACTGCTCCTGAGTGAAATGAATTCAAGTGTTATTTTGTACTTTCTCGTACAGTTAATGCTTGCGTTGATTCCCTGATGCGTGCGATTGATGCCGTGGGCAGGCGCTGAACGCCACCATGGGCCCCAAGCACGGGGCAAACACGGTCATGGCGCAAGAGCCCCACGGCGAACCACAAACGCTGCGGGCCGATCACTGCAACGGCAGACCTGGATCTGTGAGGGATTTGGTTCGGCGGGTGAGCGCTCACCGCCGTTGCACCATTTCGGCCATGGTCGCAGCGGTTTCGCTGCCCAGCGCTGTCAGCCCCGATGCCACGCTGGCTCGGTTCATCTCAGGCTGGTTCTGGCTCACCTTCCACTTGCCCTGCATGCGCCGGATCTGCAAGCGCACGCCCACGATGTTGTCCAGCAGCTTGCGTGTGAAATCGGTCGGGGCATCGGCCACTTGCCAGGGGTGCGGCTGCGCGACTTCGTGGCGGCGTGTCAGTCGGGTGAGGATGTCCAGCACCGCCTCCGGCTCATGCACGGCGGAAAGCGTGGCGTGTACGTGCACCACCGCGTAGTTCCAGGTTGGCACGACCTTGCCGCCCTCTGACTTGGTGGCGTACCAGTTGGGAGAGATGTAGGTTTGGGGCCCCTGGAACACCAGCAGCATCTCCTCGTCGGGACAGGCTCTCCACAACGGGTTGGCGCGTGCGACGTGCCCCATCAGGTGGCCGTGGCCATCGGCACAGGGCATGTGCAGCAATGGCACGTGGTCGGCCACGAGACCATTCTCACCCTGGCGAACGATGGTGGCCAAAGCGTGCTCGGCCATGAGCTGTTGCAGCACCTCAGGACGCTGCTCTTCGAATTGGGCTGGGCAGTACATGGGGCCTCAGATCGCAAGGGTGAAGTGGTGGCTGCTCAGAACAAAGCCCTTGTTGAGGTAGAGCCGGTGTGCAGCTTGACGCAGGTAACCTGAGTCCAGGTGAACGGCGTTGCAGCCTTGGTCGCGAGCCTGACCGATCAGCCAGTCCAGCAAGGCACCCGCGTGGCCCTGACCCCGAGCGGACTCAAGTGTGGTGAGGTCATCGATGTAGAGCACCTTGCCCCAGGCGAGGAACTCGGCAAAGCGGTAGCCGGCAGCACTGAGCACGTGACCGCCCGTCCGCACTGCGACGATGCGGTAGCCCTGTGCTTGCTGCCTGCGGACCTGCTGCGTGAACGCCTCCAGGCTGAGGTGAGGCCGCAGGATCAGGAACGCCGGGAAACAGGCTGCCAATTCGTCGTCAGACGAGGGGTGGAAGGGTTCGGGTGTTTCGTTCATGGCGCGATGACCAGGGTGGCCGGGTGCATCGTCAGCCCCGCCATTCACAGGAGTCTGAGCCGGCCTCGAAGCGGGGCAGGGCATCGTCGGCAAGGGGCCACCAATTGGCTTTGGATGCGGCGTAGAAGTGCGCCTTCAGCGGCGCATCGATGTCTTCGTTGATGAGGCCCAGTCGGATGCGCACGATGCCAGGCAAGGTGTTGAGCTGGCTGTAGATGGGGGAGCCGCACTGTTTGCAAAACACCCGTTGCTTACCTGGGGAGGACTCGAACGAGGTCAGCAGTTCGTTGCCCTGCTCCAGCTTGAAGTCGTCGGCGCGCACAGGCACGTTCGTCGCCAGGGCCGTTCCCTGGGCCTTGCGGCACTGCATGCAATGGCAAACCTGGATCGGGCCGATCTCGCCCAGGATGCTGAACCTCACGCCCGAGCAAAGGCAGTTGCCTGTGTACCGCTTCATGATCCGACTCCCCGTTCAAGCCTGCCGTGCTTTGTGACAGGCAGCTTCACATTGCATCACAAAACCCACAGGTGACGTCCGACCTCAATTCAAGGGCAGTTCATATCGGATGAAGCCAGTGTGAGCGGCCACCCGGTCGTAGAGCTTTCGAGCGGAGTCATTGCTGGCCTGGGTGAGCCAGTACAGCCGAGGCGAACCTTTGAGCCGCGCCTGCTCGGCCACAGCTTCAATCAGGGCGCGGCCAAGGCCCTGGCCCCTGTGCGCCGGGCTGACGAACAGGTCCTGCAGGTAGCAGACGTCTTCGCTCCAGCAACTGAGGTGGTAGAGGTGGTGCACGATGCCAACGAGTTGTCCCTCCACGCGGGCACCAAGGGCGTGCAAGCCATCTCCAGTCTGCAGGCGCAGCCAGAGTCGCTCGAAGTCGCTTTCGGGGCGGCTGGTCCCGTAGAAAGCGAGGTAAGCCTTGGCGAGTGTGAGCCAGGCAGCCTTGTCCTGCGCCTGCAAGGGGGTGATGTCGGTGGTTGGGTGCATCTTCGATGGCATCAGTTCGCCCCATGACCCGCGTTTGGCCGCGCCGATGAACTCGCCAATGGGTGCGTGATGCCTCCGTCCCCATATGAGCTGATCACTTGTGAGATGACGACTTGGTAACCATTGAGCCACCGAGATTGGTTCTGCTTTGCCTGGATGTGCGTTGGGTCCTTCATGAGCGCCTGCAAGGCTTCCAAGGACTCCCAGTAATACACATTCGAGATGAGCCCGGTGGTCGGGTTCTCCCAACACTCTTCACCCAGGTAGCCCGGGATGGCTTTGGCGACCTGGGCAATGGCCTGGTCCAGGGCGTGGAACGCGTCGTCGTAATGCCCCTTGGCGAAGGTGAACGTGGATGTGTACATGGCGGGAGCTTGGATGGGCCTGACGTGTGTGCGTTGAACAGCGGGATCGTAGCCCGTCAGGGGACTGACTTGCGCTTTGTTGCCCACAGGGAGCCCGCCCCGTTACACCCGGGTAAACTTTCGCGTCACCTTCACAACATCGCCCATGAGCCCCACGCCCCCGTCATCGCAAGACGAGCACGCCATGCGCCTGGCCCTGGACCAGGCCCACAACGCCTGGCTGGCTGGCGAGGTGCCGGTGGGAGCGGTCATCATGCGGGCGGGGCAGGTCATCGCCACGGGCTACAACCGGCCCATCACCACGCATGACCCGACTGCGCACGCCGAGATCGTGGCCTTGCGCCACGCCTCGCAGTTGCTGGAGAACTACCGCCTCCCCGAGTGCGAGCTCTACGTCACGCTGGAGCCTTGCGCCATGTGCGCCATGGCGCTGATGCACGCGCGTTTCAAGCGCGTGGTGTTTGCCGCCCCTGACCCGAAGACAGGTGTCGCCGGTTCGGTCACCGACCTGTTTGCGCTGCCGCAACTCAACCACCACACGCAGGTCGTGGGCGGCGTCCTGGCCGAGCCAGCCAGCCAGTTGCTCAAGCAGTTCTTCGCGGAGCGGCGCGCGCAGATCAAGGCCGAGCGCGACGCCCGTCAGGCCGCGGCTTCGCGTCAGGCACTCAATGGGTTGGAAGTCATCGAGCCTGACCCGGAGCACGAGCCCTTGCCCTTGCCCCAGGTCATCGATGGCGAGCCCGGGGGCTTGCCGCCTGCCTGACCCTGATCACAGGGCCGCCAGCCGCCTCACCTCGGCCAGCCAGCGCTCGCGCTGTTCGGGCTTGGAGGTGGCAATCGGAGCGAACGTGGTGGTGCTCACCAGCTTCATGCCGCAGAACTGCAAGATGGTGTGCTTCATCTGCCGCCAGGCAGGGCGCCCGTAGGCCAGCCGGTCGTACCACCCGGGCGTGTCCAGCGTGACGACGATGCGCGCTGTGCGGCCCTTGAGCAGCTTGTCCCAACTGCGGTGGCCCTTGTGGAACTTGTAGGCGAAGCCCGGCAGCAGCACGCGATCCAGGAAGCCTTTGAGCAAAGCCGGCAGGCCGCCCCACCACACGGGGTAGATCCAGACGATTTCTTCGGCCCACAGGATGTCGGCCTGTGCGGCCTGCAAGTCGGGCTCCAGCGGCTGCTCGCCCCGGTAGGCACCGTGCAGGATGGGATCGAAGTTCAGTGCGTGCAGCTCGATGCGACGCAACTCGCGGCCCGCCTGGCTTGCGGCGTCAACATACGCGTTGGCCAAGGAGGCGTTGAAGCTGTCAGGGCTGGGGTGCCCGAGGATGAGCAGGGTGCGGGTGGTCACGTGGGGTCCATCTGGTGTGTGAACAAGGTGGCTGCATGCTGAACCTTGTCCCCAGGGGCAAGGTCAAGCCTTGGCGAGTTCCGTCGTCAGCGCGACACAGTCTGGCTCGTTGGCGATCAGGCCGGGCAGGGTGGCCTGCAGCGCTGCGAGTTCGGCGTCAAGGGCCTGCAAGCGCTTGATTTCGTCGGCGAGTGATTCGCGCTTGTGGCTCAGCGCCAGCACGAAGCGGGGCCAGTCGGGCGTGCAGTCAACGGTGCCGAGCTGGCGCAATTCGGCCAGCGTGAAGCCCAGGGACTGGGCCTTGCGGATCAGTCGGATGGCGTCGATGTGTTCGGGCTGGTAGAGCCGATAGCTGCCACGTCGCGGCACAGCAGGCATCAGCCCCAGCGACTCGTAGTGGCGGATGGCCTTGGCGCTCACGCCACTGTGGCGCGAGGCCTGCCCGATGGTGAAGTGGTTGGTGAGGCGGTCGGCGTGCATGGCGGCAAGCTTAGGTCAGGCGCCCCGAGCTTGCCATCACCCGAAGGCGTGGCGTGGGTTCAGCCGCGTCGCCGTGCCTTGGGGTGGGGCACCTGAACAGGCTTTGGTGGCAAACCCAGCGCTCTGCGGGCCAATGCATCGGCCTGCGCGTTGCGGTGGCGAGGCACCCATTGCACCGATAAGTGCTTCAGCTGGGCCGCCTGCGCCCGAGCTTCGTCCACCCAGGTTTGCAGCGCAGGGGGCAGGGCGGGTGCATCGGCTTGGCTCAGGTGGTCGCGCACCTGGGTGCTGTCGGTGTGCAGGTGCAGGCTGCATGCGCCGTGTTGCAACGCCATGCTCAGCACGGCCACCGTGGCACGCCATTCGGCTTCGTTGTTGCAGCCGCTGCCGCAAAGGCGCTGTGACAGCTGGTGCACTTCACCGGCGGGCGAGGTGAGCACGGCGCCCAGGGCCATGGTGCCTGGGTTGGGCCAGGCACCGCCATCGCAGTGGGCCACCCAGGTGGCGTCGTCGGCTGGGTGCGCGGCATGAGCGCCATCACCATCAGCTTGAGACACAAAAAAGGAGCCCGAGGGCTCCTTTTGCTGCACAGGCATCACATGCCGGCGTAGTTCGGACCGCCGCCGCCTTCAGGCGTGATCCAGACGATGTTCTGGGTCGGGTCCTTGATGTCGCAGGTCTTGCAGTGCACGCAGTTCTGGGCGTTGATGACCAGCTTGTCCTGGTTGTCGTCGGTCTTGACGAACTCGTACACGCCAGCCGGGCAATAGCGCGACTCGGGGCCGGCGAACTTGGCCAGGTTGGTCTGCACGGGAACCGACGCGTTCTTGAGCGTCAGGTGAGCCGGCTGGTGCTCGTTGTGGTTGGTGTTGGAGACGAAAACCGAGCTCAGGCGGTCGAAGGTGATTTTGCCGTCCGGCTTCGGGTACTCGATCTTCTGGCACTGGGCAGCCGGCAGAAGGCGGGTGTGGTCGGCCTCGGTGCGGTGGATGGTCCACGGCGCTTCCTTGATGCCCAGCTTGGGCAACAGCCAATGCTCGATGCCGGTCATCAGCATGCCGACGTACATGCCCTTCTTGAACCACTGCTTGAAGTTCTTGGCGGTGTTGAGCTCTTCCTTGAGCCAGCTCTTGTCGAAGGACTGGGCGTAGGCGCTCAGCTCGTCGTTCTGGCGGCCGGCGTTGAGCGCTTCGAAGATGGCTTCGGCGCACAGCATGCCGGTCTTCATGGCGGCGTGCGAACCCTTGATGCGGGCGGCGTTGAGGAAGCCGGCCTCACAGCCGACCAGCGCACCACCGGGGAACACGAACTTGGGCAGCGACAGGATGCCGCCGGCCGTGATGGCGCGGGCGCCATAGCTCAGGCGCTTGGCGCCTTCGAGCAGCGGCTTGATGCTGGGGTGGGTCTTCCAGCGCTGCATTTCTTCGAACGGCGACAACCAGGGGTTCTGGTAGTCCAGGCCCGTCACGAAACCCAGGGTGACCTTGTTGTCTTCCAGGTGGTAGAGGAAGCCGCCGCCGTAGGTGGAGGTGTCCATGGGCCAACCGGCGGTGTGCACCACCAGGCCAGGCTTGGCCTTGGCCGGGTCGATTTCCCAAAGTTCCTTGATGCCGATGGCGTAGCTTTGCGGGTCTTTGCCCTCGTCGAGCTTGAACTTGGCGATCAGCTGCTTGCCCAGGTGGCCACGGGCGCCTTCGGCGAAGATGGTGTACTTGCCCAGCAGCTCCATGCCCAGCTGGAAGTCGCCGGTGGGTTCGCCCGACTTGTCGATACCCAGGTTGCCGGTGGCCACGCCCTTGACGGAGCCGTCGTCGTTGTAGAGCACTTCTGCGGCGGCAAAGCCGGGGAAGATTTCCACGCCCAGGGCCTCGGCCTGCTGGCCCAGCCAGCGGGTGACGTTGCCCAGGCTGATGACGTAGTTGCCGTGGTTGTGGAAGTTGTTGGGGATCAGCGCCTGAGGCGTGGCGATGGCGCCGCCTTCGGTCAGCACCAGCACTTCGTCAGCGGTGACGGGCTGGTTCAGTGGCGCGCCCAGCTCTTTCCAGTTGGGGAAGAGCTCGTTCATGGAGATCGGGTCCATGACGGCGCCCGACAGGATGTGGGCGCCTGGCTCGGAGCCCTTTTCCAGCACGACGACGTTGATTTCCTTGCCGGCTTTTTCGGCCAGTTGCTTGAGCTTGATGGCGGTGGACAGACCTGCGGGGCCAGCGCCCACGATGACGACGTCATATTCCATCGATTCGCGGGGACCAAACTGCTCAAGGATTTCCTGGGGCGTCATCGTGTTTCCTTCTGTTCGGGCAACAGGGTGTGGTGGGTGTTTTTCGTACGGGCGCGATTCTACGTGCAGTCGGCACTGCATTTTCACAAAAAAGCACGATCGTTCGAAAATTGCCCCGTGCCTGGGTGGGGACAAGCTGGGCTGACTTGTCCGTTCACTTCACCAGATGGGAATCCAGGGGGCGCGTGCTAAGGTTTGAGGCCTGTTTGAGGAGCACCTGCACATGAGTTACACCCTGGACCTTTCCGGCCGCGTGGCCCTGATCACTGGCGCATCGAGCGGCCTGGGCAAGCAGTTTGCCCTGACCCTTGCCAAAGCCGGTACCGCCGTCGTGCTGGCGGGCCGTCGCGTCGAATTGCTCAAGGACCTGCGCTCCGAAATCGAAGCCTCTGGCGGTGACGCCCATGTCGTTGGCCTGGACGTGACCGATCTCGCCAGCATCCGTTCGGCGGTGGCGCACGCTGAAACCGAGGTCGGCCCCATCGACATCCTGATCAACAACTCGGGCGTGAGCACGACCGAGCGCCTGGTGGACGTGACCGAAGAGAGCTACGACTACGTGTTCGACACCAACACGCGAGGCTCCTTCTTCATGGCCCAGGAAGTGGCCAAGCGCATGTTGGCCCGTGCCAAAGGCTCGGCGCCTGGAACCTACACGGGCGGGCGCATTGTCAACATCGCTTCTGCCGCAGGCCTGCGCACGTTGCCGCAGATCGGCGTGTATTGCATGAGCAAGGCTGCCGTCATCCACATGACCAAGGTGATGGCCGCCGAATGGGGGCGCTTCGGCATCACCACCAACGCGGTCTGCCCGGGCTACATCCACACCGAGATCAACCACCACCATTGGGAAACCGATTCGGGCAAGAAGCTGGTGAACATGCTGCCGCGCAAGCGCGTGGGTCAGCCCAAGGACCTGGATGCGCTGCTGGTGATGCTGTGTTCGGCCGAGAGCGACTTCATCAACGGTGCGGTCATCTCGGCGGACGATGGCATCGCTGCGGCCTGAGGCAGCTGGCCGGCGTTGATGCCTGGACGGCGTCACGGCTGGCTCGGCTCCCCTTGAAAAGCCCGGGGCGCGACCGCAACTGAGCGGCACCGCGCCCTTTGTGTTTCCGCGCGCCAGGGTTGCGCCCTGTGTTTGCCGTCTTTCGCCTTTCTTCGTTGTTTTTCGCTGATCGCCTGCTGCCATGCGCCTCGACATCCCCGAACACAAGATCCTGGTCCACCAGCTGGAGCTGCCCATCCTCTGGGGTGACATGGACGCTCTGGGCCACATCAACAACACCGTCTACTTCCGCTACATGGAGCAGGCACGGGTGTCCTGGATCCAGGACATCAGCGGCTCGGTGGGCGCCGATGGCGAAGGCCCGGTCATCGCGAACGCGTTTTTCAACTTCTATCGGCCATTGGTGTTCCCGGGGACGGTGACCATCAAGCTGCATGTGGCCGATCCGGGGCGCACCAGCCTGGACACCTTCGTGACCGTGGAGCGCACCGATGAGCCCGGGGTGGTTTACGCCGCTGGCGGCGCCACCCTGGTCTGGATCAACCAGTCCACGGGCCGCCCCACGGCTTTGCCCGAGGCCTTCCGCGCCCTGAAGGCGCCCACGCCGGCCTTGCCCGGGGCCGACACGCCGCCTGCCTTGCCCGGCAAGTGAGGTCGGCGGGCTGACGCGATCGCCCGCGCAGGACACTCCCTGCGCCACACTTGGCCAAGCCCGGATCCCTTAATGCCTGCGCGGTTGCTGCAACAGCCGCGCTTTTTTCGTTTTCACGGCTGGCTTTTTTGCCAGCGACCGGTGTACGCTTTGCTCACGCTGCACCGCAGCATTCGTGGCCGCGTGCGGCCCCTTTCAGCCAAGGAGTGATTGGATGAACAAGGTCTATCCCGACGCCGCCAGCGCGCTGGCTGGGATCGTCAAAGACGGGCAATTGCTCGCGGTGGGGGGCTTCGGCCTGTGTGGCATCCCCGAGGCGCTGATCGACGCGCTGCAAGCCAGCGGGGTCAAGGACCTGACGGTGATCTCCAATAACGCTGGGGTCGATGGCTTCGGGCTGGGCAAGCTGCTCAACACACGCCAGATCAAGAAAATGATCTCCAGCTACGTGGGCGAGAACAAGGAGTTCGAGCGCCAGTACCTGGCGGGAGAGCTGGAACTCGAGTTCACGCCCCAGGGCACGCTGGCTGAGAAGCTGCGCGCCGGTGGTGCTGGCATCCCGGCCTTCTTCACGAAGACAGGTGTGGGCACCATCGTCGCCGAGGGCAAGGAAACGCGCGAGTTCGATGGCGAGGTCTACGTGATGGAGCGGGCTCTGCTGCCTGAGGTGGCGCTGGTCAAGGCCTGGAAGGCCGACAAGTCTGGCAACCTGGTGTTCCGCCGCACAGCTCGCAACTTCAACCCGGCCGCGGCCATGGCGGGCAAGACCACGGTGGTGGAGGTCGAAGAGATCGTCGAGACAGGTTCGCTCGACCCGGATTCGATCCACTTGCCCGGCATCTATGTGCACCGCATCGTGCTGAACGCGACGCCCGAGAAGCGCATTGAAAAGCGCACCACCCAACAAAACCCGAAGGGAGCCTGAGCCATGCCCTGGACCCACGACGAAATGGCGGCCCGCGCGGCCAGTGAACTCGAAGACGGCTTCTACGTGAACCTGGGCATCGGCCTGCCCACGCTGGTGGCCAACCACGTGGCCCCGGGCATCGACGTGTGGCTGCAGTCCGAGAACGGCATGCTGGGCATCGGCCCCTTTCCCGATGAAAGCGCCGTCGACCCTGACCTGATCAACGCTGGCAAGCAGACCGTGACCACGCTGCCCGGAAGCTCGATCTTCGGCAGCCACGAGAGCTTTGCGATGATCCGCGGCGGCAAGATCAACCTGTCCATCCTGGGCGCCATGCAAGTGTCCGAGCAGGGGGACCTGGCCAACTGGATGATCCCGGGCAAGATGGTCAAGGGCATGGGCGGCGCCATGGACCTGGTGGCAGGTGTCAAGCGCGTGGTGGTGCTCATGGAGCATGCGGCCAAGAACGGCGAGCACAAGCTGCTGCAAAAGTGCACGCTGCCGCTGACGGGCGTTGGCGTGGTCGATCGCATCATCACGGAGTTGTGTGTGATGGACGTGACGCCCAAGGGCTTGAGGTGTGTTGAATTGGCTCCCGGCGTGACCGAGGACGAGGTGCGCACCAAGACTGGCGCACACGTCGAATTCGCCTGACGCTGCTTCAGGCCAAAGGGAACCAAAGGGTCGCGCAGGTGCCGCGGCCCTTTTCACTGGTCACGTGCACGCTGCCGTTGTGCAGCTTCATGATTTGCTCGACCAGCGACATGCCCAGTCCTGATCCCGGTATGTTGCACGAAGGGTCGGCGCGGTAGAAGCGTTCAAACACCCTTGCAAGCTGTTGCGGCGTCATGCCGATGCCATGGTCCTCGATCGAGATGCCCACGCCGTCCCGTCCTCCGGAAGTTTGGGCAAAGCACCGTATCTCCACGGCCCCCCCGGCGGGCGAGTATTTGATCGCGTTGTTGATCACGTTGCCCAGCGCCTGCCTGGCCTTGACGCGATCTGCCGCGATGAGTGGCAAGTGCTCTGGCCATCGCCAATTGAACCTGTCCTGTTGACCGGCATCGCAATAGGAGCCGATGCAGTCGATCAAGATCTCCTTGCAGTCGCACGCGGTGATGTTCAGGTCATCAATCTGCCTGGCCTCGATGCGGGCCAGGTCGAGCACTTCTTGCAGCAGGCTCACCATCCAGCTCGCCTGCTTGTGGATCGTTGCCGCCACCGATTTGACCTGCTCGGCCTTCAGGTCTCGGCTGACGAGCATCTCGCTGAAACCGAAGATGCTGGTCATGGGCGTTCGGAGTTCGTGCGCGGCGGTGCTGAGGAATTCACTTTTCATCCGGTCAACCAAGGTCTCGCGTGTGACATCCCGGATGAACAGGACGTGGTCTGATGAGGCCGCGCTGCGGTAACTCAAAGCCAGGTGTTGCCCACCTTCGATTTCCATCGTGAAAGTCTCCAGGCCCTCGCTGGCGGGCTCGGGGAGCTGGTCCAGGCGCAATCTGGTGGCATCGTGGGTCGCGGCCAGCTCCTGCAGTCGGCACTCGACGTCGCTGATCTGGCAGGGGCTGGGCGGCCCATTGTTCCAGCGCAGGAGCCGATGAAACAGCGCGTTGGACTGCCGCAGCTCACCTTGGTCCGAAAAGTAGGCGATGCCCAGCGCCGAGAGCTCGCTCATGAGTTGCAGCTGCTGGCTTCGCTGACGCAGGCGATCGGTCAGGCGTTGTGCGTCGTCCAGCGATGTTTGCGCTGCGCGCTGCAGCATCAGCATGTCACCAGTGGCGTCGTGCAGAGCGAGGTCCGAGAGTTGCAGACCATGGCGTCTGAGGTCTTCGAAGCGGTTCACCACGGGTGAGAGCAGCAGCAGCGTCAGCTCGTTCGACTGGCGGCAGATCTGCCCTCGCAAAGCGAGTCCGCCAGCCTCGTTCGCGCTGAGCACCACGGCTTGTCCCTCGTGCCCCGACCAATCGGTTGTCTGGGTCAAGGACTTGGGACGACTGGCAGACATGTGTGCCTTCAAGGGCTCGCCGGCTTTCAGCTTTGGCAGCGCCCTTTGCAAGGCTGGCCCCACGGCGTGCACCGCACCCTCGGCATCCAACAGGATGTAGAAGGGGAACGCCGCATCAAGCGCAGCGCCCTGGATGCACGGCTCAGCCATGTTCACGGCAGGATTCGGATGTGAAAACGGTCTTGCGGCGATTCGTTGCTGCGCCAGCCTGTCTGCTGGATGTCGATCACTTGATGGAATCGCTTGGCCAGGCCGACGATGAGCCCTTCCACCATGGGCGCCAGGCCATCGCGGTGCGATTCGTAGACCAGGTCCAGTTCGGATTCGCTCTTTTCTTCGACGCGGAAATGCGGGGGCCTGATGTTGGGCATCGTGACCTCGATCCGCGCGTGCATGTGGTTCATGCCATGCAGGAATGAGCGCAGATCGTCACCGCACATGGCGAGCATGTCACCGTAGCCCTCCTCGGCTGTGTAGAGGATCCAGTACTCGCCAAATGCCTTGAGAACCTGATCTGCGGGAAGCCCGAGCTCCTGGCTGACCGCCTGCACGAGACGGTAAGTGACGCCGTCGTCGTACGTCTGCATGGCGACGAAACCTTCGTCCGGCCATTGGGCCGCATGACAGACGCGGCGCCAGCCTTCTTCACCCTTGAGCGAGACCACCAATTGCTCGATGGCGCGGTTGACCAGTCCGTACATGAGGCCTCCTGTGTCAAAGAGCATGGACTCGCATGGCCCACGTCAGGGAGTATGGAGACAGGCCCGCACGCTGTGTCACATGTCGTCACATTCAGCGGCGCCTTCCCGGTAAGAGATCACGTCTGAGACAATCCGCGCATGCCTTGGATTGAAATTGCCCTGCTCATTGGTGTCCTGCTCCTGCTGATCGTGCTGATCGCACGACAACCCCGGTCGCCGGAGGTGGCGCTGAGCGCCCTTGCCGGGGACATCAAGGCCCATGCGGAGGCGCGGCAGCATGAGCTCGAGCGACAACTCCGCGACGAGTTGCAACGCAGCGCCAGCGGCACGCGCCAGGAACTGTCGCAAGGCCTGGGTCAGGCCATCGGCCTGTTCCAGCAGACCCTGCTGAGCCAGCAAGGCGACGCCACGCGCACGCAGAACGAACAGCTCGACAGCTTCCGCGTGCAGCTGGCTGCCATGCAGCAAGGGCTGGCGGACGCCCTGCGCGACAACTCGCACCAGGCCGCGCTGCAGTCCTCGAGCCTTCGCGAGGCGCAGTCGCAGGCACTGGCTCGCTTCAACGAGGCCCAGGAGTCGGCGCTCAAGCGCCTGAGCGATGGCATGGCCGAGCAGTTGCGCACCTTGTCGGAGGCCAATGACCGGCGCTTGAGCGAGGTGCGCCAGACCGTAGAGCAGCGCTTGCAATCGCTGCAGGCCGACAACGAGAAGAAGCTCGAGCAGATGCGCCAGACGGTGGACGAAAAGCTGCACGCCACGCTGGAACAGCGCCTGGGTGAGAGCTTCAAGCAGGTGGCCGATCGTTTGGAGCAGGTGCACAAGGGATTGGGTGAGATGCAACGCCTGGCCAGCGACGTGGGCTCGCTCAACCGCGTGCTCAGCAACGTCAAGACGCGCGGCATCTTTGGTGAGGTGCAACTGGCCGGACTGCTCGACCAGGTCTTCACGCCTGAGCAGTATGGTGTCAACGTCGAGACGGTGCCGGGCTCGGGGGCCCGCGTCGAATTCGCGATCCGACTGCCGGGGCAGGGCGATGCCCATCAGCCGCTGTGGCTGCCCATCGACGCCAAATTCCCTCGGGAAGATTACGAGCGCTTGCTGGAGGCGCAAGAGCGAGCTGACGCGCCTGCGGTCGAGGTCGCCGCCAAAGCCATCGAGCAGCGCCTGCGCCTGGAGGCCAAGACCATCCGCGAGAAGTACATCGCACCGCCGCACACGGCGGACTTCGCCATCCTTTTTGTGCCCACGGAAGGTCTGTATGCCGAGGCGCTGCGCCGGCCTGGTTTGGTCGAAGCCTTGCAGCGCGAACACCGCGTGATGCTGGCGGGCCCCACCACGTTGCTGGCGACGCTCAACAGCCTGCAGATGGGTTTTCGCACCTTGGCGCTGGAGAAGCGTTCAACCGAGGTTTGGCAGGTGCTGGGCGCGGTCAAAACCGAGTTCGGCAAGTTCGGCGATGTGCTGGCCAAGACCAAGAAAAAGCTCGAAGAGGCCGGCAACACCATCTCATCGATCGAGACGCGCACGCGCGTCATGGGCAAGGCGCTCAGGGATGTGGAGGCCTTGCCCGACACCCAGGCCCAGTCGCTGTTGCCAGGCGCAGACGCCTCAGCGGTCGATGTCGGGGGCGACGAGCAGGCCTGAGCACTGCGCAACTGCGCCCACCCCGGATGCCCTGGGTGTTCTGGGCGAGGCCCGCCCTCAGGCTTTCGCGCCAAGCGCCTTGGCGCGCTCTTGTCGCTGACGCAGGGCTTCGCCTGTGGGCTGCTGATCAAGCTGGGTTGGCCAGCCTCGCAAGTGCTGCTCGACGATGCGGCTGAGCGCGCGGATCCAGTCCAGCCGGTCGTTCAGGCACGGGATGTAGTGGAAGGCCTGCCCGCCACTGGAGAGGAAGGCCTCTCGGGCTTCCATGTCGATCTCCTCCAGCGTTTCGATGCAATCGGCGACAAATGCGGGGCAGATGACATCGACCCGCTTTGTGCCGGCCTTGGCCAATGCGCGCAAGGTGGGCTCTGTGTACGGCTGAAGCCATTTGGCCTTGCCGAAGCGGCTTTGGAACGTGACGACATACTGCTCCTTCGTGAGCCCCAATGCCTCGGCCAGCAAGCGCCCGGTCACCAGGCATTCGCAGTGGTACGGGTCGCCCAGCAGCAAGGTGCGGTGCGGCATGCCGTGAAAGCTCATGACGAGCTTGTCCGGGCGGCCTTCCCGGGCCCAGTGCTCTCGCACCGACTCGGCCAGGCTGGCGATGTAGTCGGCGTCATCGTGGAAATGATTGATGTGGCGCAGCTCGGGCAATCGCCGCGTTTGCTGCCCCCAGCGGAACACCTCGTCCATGACGCTGGCGGTGGTCGCGCCCGAGTACTGCGGGTACAAGGGGACGATCAGCACGCGGTCCACGCCCTCGGCCTTGAGCGCGTCAAGCTGACTGGCCACACTGGGCTGGCCATAGCGCATGGCATGGCGCACGCGCAGTTGGTGGCCATGCTGGCCCAGGAATCCGGCGAGCAGGGTGGTTTGCTTTTCGGTCCACACGCGCAGCGGCGAGCCCTGAGGCATCCAGATGCTGGCGTATTTGGCGGCCGACTTTTTGGGGCGCACGCGCAGGATGATGCCGTGCAGGATCGGCCACCACAGCAGGCGGGGGATCTCGACGACGCGCGGGTCCCACAGGAACTGCCCCAGGTAACGGCGCAAGGCCTTGGGGGTGGGCTCGTGCGGGGTGCCCAGGTTGACCAGCAGCACGCCGGTGCGTGGGGTCTGGCCGTGTTGGAAGGCAGGTTCTTTGGCGAAGCTCATGGCCCCGGATTGTGGGCCCGTTCGGCAAGTTGGCAGAGCTCTGTGGTCACCGCCACGATGTCGATGGGTTTGGTCCAGTAGCCGGTGAAGCCCGCCACCCGGGCGCGCTCGATGTCATCGGGCATGGCGTCGGCCGAACACATGTACGCCGGGGCCTGTTCGAGCCCCGGGATGCGGCGCAGGGCTTCGAGCACCTCGAAGCCGGACATGCCGGGCAGGTGGGCGTCGAGCACCAGCACGTCGGGTAGGCGGTCGTTGCACAGGCTCACGGCCGCATCACCGTCTTCGGCGATGTCGAGCTCCAGCTGTGCATGGGGGCGCAAGGCCTCGGCGAACAGCAGGGCGTTGATGCGGTTGTCCTCGACGTACAGCACGCGCAAGGGGCGCTGGGTCTGGGACGGAGGCGAGGGCGGAGAAACGGTCAATTCGATCGGGATGGCGCCATCGGTGTGGATGCCATCGTCTGAGTGCGCACCTTCGGTCGTGGCCACGGCTGCGGGCGCCTGTGGCAAGGTGATGCTGACCCGGGTTCCACTGCCGGGGCGACTCTCGATTTCCATGCGACCTCCCATGGACTCAATCAGTGAGCGGGTGATGATAAGCCCGAGTCCGGTGCCTTCGACATGGGATGTCTCCCGTCCGAGGCGTTCAAAGGGCTGAAAAAGGCGGTTGAGCTGCTCGGGGGTCATGCCAGCCCCTGCGTCCGTGATCGCGAGTTCGATCACGGCGTTCGGCAGGGCGCGCCCCTCGACCCGTACAAAACCACCCTGCTGGTTGTATTTGATGGCGTTCGAGCCAATGTTGACCAGCACTTGTCTCAAGCGTTGCCGATCCGCCAGCACATGGATTTCTGCCGGGATGTGACTGCTCATGGCGATTTCGCGTTGCTCGGCCATGGGCAAAAGCATCGACAGGCACTGAACGACCTCTTCATCCAGGCGCAGCACTTCAGGGTGAAGGGACATCACGCCGGCTTCGACCTGCTGCAGGTCGAGCACGTCGTTGACCAGGCCCGAGAGGTGCCGGCCTGCATGCAGGATCTGGTCGACGTAGTTGCGTTGCGCGATGTCGGTGGACGCCGTCTGCATTTGCAGGCGCAGCAGTTGAGCAAATCCTGTGATGGCGTTGAGTGGCGTGCGGATCTCGTGGCTCATGCGCGAGAGGAATTCGCTCTTGGAGGCGCTGGCCGCCTCGGCGAGTTGTTGCGCGCGTTGGGCGTTTTCGGCCTCTTTCAGCCGGGTGATGTCCGAGTGCGTGCCAACCACGCGCGAGGGCATGCCGTCGTGCGAGCGCGCCACCACCTTGCCGCGCGAGAGGATGTGCAGGAAGTGGCCGTCGCGGTGGCGCAGGCGGAACTCCACCTCTTGAACCGAGCGGGTCTCGGTCATGTATTGCATGGTGCTGTGGGCCACCTTGTCGCGGTCCTCGGGATGGATGCGCGAGAAGATCTCTTCGATGGTGTCGCCGATGTCCCCATCCTGAAAGCCCAGCATCTGCTTCCAGCGGCTGGAGTAGTAGACAACGCCTGTGACCATGTCCCAGTCCCAGACGCCATCGCCAGCACCTTCGAGGGCGAACTTCCAGCGCTCTTCGCTCGAAGCGAGCTCGTGCACGGCCAGCCGTTCCTGGGTGATGTCGCGGAAGGTGACCATGGCAGCGAACGGGGGCTGCTGTGGGTCGAGCCGCAGCAGGTGGCTGGACATCTGCAGCCAGACGATCTCTCGGTCTGCACGTCGCGCGGGCACAACCCGATCGACGATGCGCTCGCCCGTGTCGATCGTCTCCTGCAAAGGCCAGCGCTCGCGAGGCAGCGGCGTGCACAGATCGTCTTGAAGCAATTGCACGAGGTCACCTTGCAATGCCTCATGGTGAGCCTGTTGCGCTTCAAGCCCCAGCACACGCCTGGCAGCAGGGTTCATGGCAACGACTTGCCCATGCAGGTCCACGATGAGCAGACCATCGCGGATGGTCGCGGCGACGGATCGGTAAAGCTCCTCGCTGACACGCAGCTTGTCGTCACCCACTTTGCGGTCGGTGATGTCGCTGGTCAGGTAGAGCACCTGACCGTCGGTCATCGGGGTGACGCGGGCCTCGAAGTGGTGTGTGGCACCAGGCGTGATCTCCAGGTCGTACTGGATGGTCTGGGGCAGGCCGGTGTGGCGCGCCCGATCGACGGCGGCTCGCTGCAGTCGCGCCACCCCGTCAGGCAACATGGCTCCAACCGTTTGCCCGATCAGCTGCCCCGCCTGCCCAACCAGCTGAGGGTGGTCGAGGTGCCCATCGATGTAGCGGTTGTCCTCGTCGATCACGAACCAGAGGTCGGGCAGGGCCCGCAGCACCGAGCTCAGTCTTTCCTGGGTGGCCTCAAGTGCTTGCTGCTGTTGCTTGAGCAACTGCGCATCCTGGTGCGAACGCGTGATGTCCATCGCGAAGTGCACGGTGCAGCCGTCTTCGAGCGCATCGTCCCGAATGAGCAACCAGCGGTCCTTGAAGCGCATCTCGGCGCGCTGGCCGGTGCCACGCAAGCTCAGCCGCCAGGCGATGAATGCCGATTCCTGACCTGGCTGGCAGTCTGGGTAGTGACCGGCGTGGACCATGCGCGCAACGATGTCGGGCCAACGGTCGCCTTCACCCGATTGCGCTTCACCAATGAGCTCGCGCCATAGGCGATTGCCCAGCACGACCTGGCCACTCGGGTCCGTGATCATGATGCTGGTCGAGAATGACTCGATGGCCTGGCGCAGCAGCCGGTCGGCACGCCTGACGGCCTGTTCCGCCTCGATTTGCCGGGTGATGTTGCGGCTGGCGCCCCGGTAGCCCTGGAATCGCCCGGCCGCATCAAAAACCGGTTGACCGCTGATGCTCACCACGATGCGGCCCCGTGGCGTCAGCCGGTCACCGATCAGGTCCTGAAAAGGTTCTCGACGTTCGCGGGCCCGCAGGTAGCGCTGCCAGTTGTCTCGGGTTTCGTCGTTGCGGGGGATGAGCACCCCGGGCGCCGACACGCCGATCTGGGTGGCGGGGTCGATGCCGGTGTGATGAAGCAGACCCGCTGACACCCATTGCAAGAGTCCGTTGGCGTCGGTTTCCCAAAGCCAGTCGCTGCCTGCCGTCGATGCCGTGCGAACCCGCTCCTCGCTGCGCCGCGCGCTTTCGGCTTCGAGGTGGCGTTGCAGCAGTTGAGATGCCGCCTCGGTGACATCTTGCAGCACAGCGAGTTGCTGGGGCGACCAGGGCCTCGGGGCACTTGACCAAAGCGACACCACGCCAATGACCTGCCCACGGGCATGCCAAGGCACGCTGGCAAGTGCCTTCGGACCGTTTTGTCGGGGCGTGCTGGCGGCGATGGCAGATCCAATCGGATCGTGATCCACGTCAGGGATCACGAGCATCGAGGCCGGCAGCGTCAACGGCGGCAGGATCATGCGAGCACGAGGGGTCGGGCCCGCGCGACCAGAGGCAGGCGTCACCGGCCAAGCGCTGGTCCCGTCCAGCAGGAACAGGCCAGAGCACAGCCCGTGGTCGCCATGGGCAAGCAACCGAGCCAGGGCGGCGAACGCCGCTTCGTTGGCCTGGATCGCCTCTCGCACAGCTTGCATCAAGGTCGAACGCTCAGCGTCGTGCACAGAGGGCAGGGGCGTGGTCATGCAGAAAAACGGCAGGGCTTTGTCGCGAATTCCATCCCCCCACTCTAGCCCACGCGTCGCGTGCTCAGCCTGATGGGCATCACTGAGGCAAGGTGTCCGAAAAGCTCAGGATGTCGAATCGGATCTGGGTGCTGGTGGGGTCGGAGGGAGACGCACCCAGGCTGATGACCCCGCTGCCGTGCAGGGTGCAGGTCCCACGTCGCAGCGTGAGCACCTGATCGTCCCGGTCGAAGCGGATGTGGGTTCCGTTGTAACTCAGGTCGCTGAGGTAGATGTGTCCGCTGTGCGACTCGATGCGCGCATGCGAGCGCGAAACCCGTGAATCGCTCACGCAGAACGAGGCTTGGGGACTGCGACCCAGGATCACCGGCATCTGGGCGGTCGAGAAGACACGCTCGGTGCTCAGCCAGCTCAGCCGGATGCCGTCTGGCACGTCGGTTTCGGGCGCGTCCATGATGGCCGTGGACAAGGCGTCAGAGTCGCCAAATCGCCGGCTGTCCATGCGCAAGACCGGCACGGGCTCCTTGCGCCCGCGCAGGTGCAGCTTGTCGATGCTGCGAAAACGTTCCTGCTGATCAGATGGCAACTCGCGCAGCAAGGGGCCGGTGGTCAGGGTTTCGTTGTCACCCGCCAGGTCAAGCAGGCGCGCCGCGACGTTGACGGCGTCGCCAAAACAGTCGCCATCGACTTCGACCATCTCGCCCCAGGCAATGGCCACTTTCAGTTTGATGGCACCGCTGCGCAGGGGCACGCCTTCACCGACCGGACGCAATTGCTCCAGTGCCTCGTGGAGGCTGACGGACGCTTCGACCGCAGGCTCGGCCTGCTCGAAGACGGCCATCAACCCGTCACCCAGTGTCTTGACCACCCGGCCGCCCTGGCGCGTGATGCGATCGCCCAGCAAGGTCAGGCTCTGCGTGACGACTTGCGCCGCCTGCGCATTGCCCAGCTTGAGATAAAGCGATGTGCTGCCGCGCAGGTCGGCAAACAGGATGGCGCGTTCCTTGGTCGTGCCCATGCTCGTATCTTGGCGGATTCAGGCCCGTGCAGCGTGATGAATTGCACGCAGTTTGGTGGCAAATTGCAGCGCTTGCATGAAAAAACCCGGCACAAGGCCGGGTTCGGTGTCTGAAATCCGCCAGGGGATCAGAGGTTGTCCAGGTAGGTCCTGAGCTTGTCGCTTCGGCTCGGGTGCTTGAGCTTGCGGATGGCCTTGGCCTCGATCTGGCGGATGCGTTCGCGGGTGACGTCGAACTGCTTGCCGACTTCTTCCAGCGTGTGATCCGTGCTCATCTCGATGCCGAAACGCATGCGCAGCACCTTGGCTTCCCTCGGGGTGAGGCTGTCAAGGATGTCCTTGACCACGTCGCGCAGGCCGGCCTGCATGGCCGCTTCGATGGGCGCCGTGTTGTTGGTGTCCTCGATGAAGTCGCCCAGGTGGCTGTCGTCGTCGTCCCCGATCGGCGTTTCCATGGAGATCGGCTCTTTGGCGATCTTCATGATCTTGCGGATCTTGTCCTCGGGCATCTCCATCTTCTCGGCCAGCGTCGGGGCATCCGGCTCGAAGCCGAATTCCTGCAAGTGCTGGCGCGAGATGCGGTTCATCTTGTTGATCGTCTCGATCATGTGAACCGGGATGCGGATGGTGCGGGCCTGGTCGGCGATCGAGCGGGTGATGGCCTGACGGATCCACCACGTGGCGTAGGTCGAGAACTTGTAGCCGCGGCGGTATTCGAACTTGTCCACCGCCTTCATCAGGCCGATGTTGCCTTCCTGGATCAGGTCGAGGAACTGCAGGCCGCGGTTGGTGTACTTCTTGGCAATCGAGATGACCAGGCGCAGGTTGGCCTCGATCATTTCCTTCTTGGCGTCGCGGCTGGCTTTTTCGCCGTTGTTCATGCGCTTGTTGATCTCTTTGAGATCATCGATGGGCACGACGGCCTTGGCCTGCAGGTCGATCAGCTTTTGCTGCAGTTCCTGGATGGCGGGCAGGCTGCGGGTCATCACGGCGGAGTAGCTCTTGCCGGATTGCGCTTCCTTGACGGCCCATTCCAGGTTCAGGATGTTGGGCGGGAAGACCTTGATGAAGTGGTCCTGCGGCATGCCGCAGCGGTCGACCACGATCTTGCGCAGCTCGCGTTCGTAGCGGCGCACGTCGTCGACCTGCGAGCGCAGCACGTCGCACAGGCGTTCGATGATCTTGACGGTGAAGCGGATGGTCATCAGCTCCTGGCTGATGGCTTCCTGGGCCTTGTTGTAAGGCGCCGACTTGTAGCCGTCCTTCTCGAAGGCCTTGGCCATCTTGTCGAAGTTCACGCGCAGGGAGTCGAACTTGGCCAGGGCCTGGTTCTTCATCTCCTCGAGCTTCTTGCTCAGGGCCTTGGAGCCGCCGTTGCCGTCGTCGTCGTCTTCTTCGTCGAACTCGTCGAAGTCTTCTTCGGCCACGTAGTCGTCGGCCTCGTCGGCGGCCACGAAGCCATCGACCACCTCGGAGATGGTCATCTCGGCTGCGCGAATCTTGTCGGCCAGGCCGAGGATTTCAGCGATGGTGGTGGGCGAGGCCGAGATGGCCAGCATCATGGCCTGCAAGCCACCTTCGATGCGCTTGGCGATTTCGATTTCGCCTTCGCGGGTCAGCAACTCGACGGTGCCCATCTCGCGCATGTACATGCGCACGGGGTCGGTCGTGCGGCCGAATTCCGAGTCCACGGTGGACAGCGCGGCTTCGGCGGCTTCTTCTGCTTCTTCTTCAGTGGCTTGCGTTTGTGCGCTGCCGGAGATCAGCAGCGTGGCGGCGTCAGGCGCCTGCTCGTACACGGCCACACCCATGTCGTTCAACATGGAGATGATGGCCTCGAGGATTTCGGCTTCGACCAGCTTTTCGGGCAAGTGGTCGTTGATTTCCTGGTGGGTCAGGAAACCACGGGTCTTGCCCATCTTGATGAGGGTCTTGAGCTCCTGGCGGCGCTTGGCGACTTCCTCTTCGGACAGGGCGGTTTCGTCGATGCCGAATTCACGCATCAGGGCGCGCTCTTTGGCGCGCGAGACCTTCATGCGCAGGGGCTTGGCCTTGGCCTTGCCTTCGCTGGCACCGGAGTCGTCGCTGGCTTCGGCCTCGGTCTGGTCGAGGTCTGCCTCGATGTCGGCTTCGATGTCGCCCACGTCGTCCTCGTCAAACGAGGCTTTGCGCGCGGGTTCGGCCTTGGCGGTTTCGGCTGCAGCCTTGGGCTTGCGGCCACGCTTTTTGGGCTCGGCTGCCACGGCTTCGACTGCGGTTTCGGCGTCCTGGGCCTTGGAGGAGGCGCGTGCCTTGGTGGCTTTCTTTTCGTTGACGTCTGCTTCGGCAGTCTTCACACCGGTCTTGGCGGCTTTTTTCGCGGTCATGCGCTTCCTCGAAAGAGATGCTCTGAATGAGAGGCTGAGAGGCGGACAAGGGCCCCATCCTGCCACAGGGCCACACGGGTCGAATGCGCAAAGGCGCTGGTGGGCGCGTCATCCGCGCCTCAGTTGGGCCGTGTGGGCCATGCAGCAAAGCTGGCAAGCAGCCGCCCTGCGATCTTGCGCTGGACGGTCCTCGTCGAACCCTCCATTATCGCGCAAGACCATGGCGCCGCAAGCGGCGCTGGATGTCAAATTTCGCCGTCTGGAGAGCTCTTCAGGCAGAAATGGGCCTTTGCTGGCTGATTTCAAGCTTGAGGTCACGCGTCAGGCGCACGAGTTCCAGCTTGCGTGCCTCCGCAACTTCGGACAACTCACCCGCCTGCAGCAGCATGTCGAGTTCTTCGCGCAGGGCTTCGAGCTCCAGGGGGCGGATGAGCGACAGGAGGTCGTTCAGGCTGTGTTCTGCGGCGGCACCGAAATCATGCAAGCGCGTGATTCGCTCTGCCAGCGTGGACAAGGGCCTGTCCACCCCCACCTCGTCGGCTTGGCCATCGGCTTGTTGCATGCCTTGCAGCAACTCAGGTCCAGCCACAGCACCTTGGTCGAGCACCAGCCGATCCAGCCACCTGAAAAAGGGGCCGTAAGGGCTCGGCTGATCGCACAGGATGTCATGCGCACTGGTGGGCAGTTGTTCCCAGGTGCCGCTGCTGCACACCAGCACCCAGGCGATGCGGTCCAGCGAGGTGGCGGCTCTTGGCAGGGGACGGGGCGGCGTCGCTCGACCGCGACTTTGCCATCGCCCGCCCTCGTTGCGCCAATTGCCTCGGCCGCTTCGGCCCTTCCAGTTCTCTCGACTTCGCTCGCTGCTTTGCCCGCGTGGGCCGTGACCCTGGTCGAAGGAGTTGCCGCCATCCCAGAAGGGCTCCTGGCTGCCAAAGTCCGGCTCGAATGGCGGGGGCTCGTTGCCGAAGAACGGGCCGTCGTCCGGGCTCGTGGCAGCGCTGGCGCGCTGGCCGTTTCGCTCGTGCCCCCTGTCTCCGCCAGCGCCTGATGTCGCCTTTTCCAGGTGGGCCTGCAGCCGACGACGCACGTCATCGGTCGACGCCTTGGCGACCTGGGCGAGCTCGTCGGCGATCAGGCCCCGCAGGGCGCCTTCTGGCAGCAAGGCAATGAGCGGGATGGCCTGCGTCATCAGGCGGGCCCGACCTTCGGCGCTGTCCTGATCGCATTCCGCGCCGGCGTGCTCCAGAAGCTGGCGCGACAGCGGCACGGCCTTTTTGACGCAAGCCTCGAAGGCCTCTGGGCCGAACTCCCGGATGTAGCTGTCAGGGTCATGCTCCGCTGGCAAAAACAGGAAGCTGATGCGCCGGGTGTCGGTGGCGAAGGGCAGGGCGGCCTCGAGCGCCCGCCCTGCGGCCCGGCGTCCGGCGGCGTCGCCATCGAAGCTGAAAACGATCTGCTCGGTGAAGCGAAACAGCTTTTGAACGTGCTCTTGCGAGCAGGCGGTGCCCAACGTGGCCACGGCGTTGCCAAAGCCCCATTGCGCCAGCGCGACCACGTCCATGTAGCCTTCGGTGACCAGTGCGTAGCCCTTGTTGCGCAGGGCGGCACGGCCTTCGAACAAGCCGTAGAGCTCGCGCCCCTTGCTGAACACTGGCGTCTCGGGGGAGTTGAGGTACTTGGGCTCGCCCTTGTCCAGCACCCGCCCGCCGAAGCCGATGACCTCGCCCTGCGGGTTGCGGATCGGGAACATGATGCGGTCACGGAAGCGGTCGTAGCGCTTGCCCTCGCTCTCGCCCTCGTTGGCATCGTGCGCGATCACCAGACCCGACTCGACGAGCAAGGGGTCGTCGTAGCTGGGGAAGGCGCTGGCCAGGCCGCGCCAGCTGTCTGGGGCGTAGCCCAGGCCGAAGCGTGCTGCGATTTCGCCCGTCAACCCGCGTCCCTTCAGGTAGGCCACGGCGCGCGGGGTTTTCTTGAGTTGCTGTTTCCAGTGTTTGCCAGCCTGGGCGAGCACATCGGTCAGCACCAGTTGCTTGGCCTTGGCTTGCTTTTGTCGCTCCCGGTCCTCGGGCCGCAGGTTGTCATCTGGTACCGGCATGCCCTGCATTTGGGCCAGGTCCTTGACGGCGTCGACAAAGCCCAGCCCGCCGTACTCCATCAGGAAGCCCACGGCGTTGCCATGCACGCCGCAGCCGAAGCAGTGGTAGGTCTGCCGTGAGGGGCTGACGATGAAGGAGGGCGATTTTTCGCCGTGGAACGGGCACAAGCCTTTGAAGTTGATGCCGGCCTTTTTCAACGTGACGTAGCGACCCACGACATCGGCGATGTCGGTGCGGGCCAGCAGGTCCTGGATGAATGAAGGTGGGATCACGACAAAAGGCGGTGTGCTGTGGCTGATGACAGCTGGGGCTCAAGAATAAAACAGCCCCGGCGCTTGGCGGCGGCGGGGCTGTTCGGAGGTCGATGTGAGATCGACCTGGGAGCGGGCGGTCAGGCCAGGGCAGCGACGGCGGCAGCGGTGATCTGATCGACCGAGCCCACGCCACTGATCTTGCGGCAGTACGGGGCGGCGGCGTCGCCGGTGGCGGCCCATTGACCGTAGTAATCGACCAGCGGGCGGGTCTGCTGGTGGTAGACGTCCAGGCGCTTGCGCACGGTGGCTTCGGCGTCGTCTTCGCGCTGAATCAGGTCTTCACCGGTCACGTCGTCCTTGCCGGCCACTTTGGGCGGGTTGAACGTGACGTGGTAGGTGCGGCCCGAGGCCACGTGCACACGGCGACCGCTCATGCGCTCGATGATGTTGCTGTCGGGCACGTCGATTTCGAGCACGTAATCGATCTTCACGCCAGCGGCCTTCATGGCTTCGGCCTGAGGGATGGTGCGGGGGAAGCCGTCAAACAGGAAACCTTTGGCGCAATCTGCTTGCGTGATGCGTTCCTTGACCAGGCCGATGATGATGTCGTCGCTCACCAGGCCGCCTGCATCCATGACCTTCTTGGCCGCCAGGCCCAGTTCGGTGCCTGCCTTGACCGCAGCGCGCAGCATGTCGCCGGTCGAGATCTGGGGGATGCCGAATTTCTGGCACAGGAAGGCGGCCTGCGTGCCCTTGCCGGCGCCGGGCGCGCCCAACAGGATGAGTCTCATGTTTGTCCTTGGTGTCCGGATGGTGGGAGGCGTGTGAAAACCTCGCAAGCCCTCGAGGATAGCATGGGCATCCCCTCTGTCTGGGGATGGGTTAGCCCCAGCGGCGATGGGCTTGCTCGGTTCAAGCGGAGAACATTGCGCGCACTCGGGCGAGGTCTTCAGGGGTGTCCACGCCGGCTCCTGGTGCGTTTTCGGACAGGTGAACCGCGATGCGCTCACCGTGCCAAAGCACGCGCAATTGCTCGAGCGACTCGACCGTTTCCAGCGGACTGGGTGGCAACTGGGGAAATCGACGCAAAAAGCCTGCCCGATATCCGTAGATGCCAATGTGCCGCAGGGGAGTGCCAACACCGGTTGCGGGCTGGGCCGCCTGGGGAGCATCTCGCCACCATGGGATGGGTGCTCGCGAAAAGTACAGGGCCCTGCCCAGCGCATCGGTGACGACCTTGACCACATTCGGGTTGGCGAAATGGGCTGTGTCATCGAGCCGGTGTGCGGCCGTGCTTATCACGCAATCCGGGCGCTGCGTCAACAGCCGGGCGCAGGCATCGATCAGCGCTGGCTCGATCAGGGGTTCATCGCCTTGCACGTTGACGATGCGATCGTCGCCATCGAGCCCGAGGATCTGGCAGGCCTCGGCCAGCCGGTCGCTGCCGGTGGGGTGGTCGGCGCGGGTCAGGATGGCCCGTGCACCGTGTTGTTCGCAGGCGGCCAGGATGCGCTCGCTGTCGGTGGCCACGACCACCTGCTGTGCACCACTGAGCGCAGCGCGCTGCGCCACGCGCACCACCATGGGCAGTCCTGCGATGTCGGCCAGGGGCTTGTCGGGCAGGCGACTTGATGCCATGCGCGCAGGGATCAGGACGGTGTAGCTCATCAGGCTTGCGAGGCAAGGGCGGAGGGCAGGGGGGTGCCGTTCTCGTCCAGGGCCACGGCTTCGTTTTCCAGCATCACGGGGATGCCATCTCGAATGGGAAAGCCCAGGCGATCGGCGGGGCAGACCAATAGCTGGCTTTGGGCAGGGCGCTGCAGAGGGCCTTTGCAGACCGGGCAGACCAGGAGTTCGATGAGTCGGGTGTCCATGGTGTCTTGATCACGCCTCAAGGGCGGCTGTGTGGTTGATGCAACCGGGCCAGCGCGGCATCGAGTTCGGTCCAGAAAGAGGGTTCAGGACTGAAGTCTAAAGCGGCGACCCAGACCTCGGTGTCCGGGCGCTCGCGGGCAATGCGTTGCGGGTCGAGTTTGACGGCATCTTTTTCGGTCACCAGCAGGGTGCGCACCTCGCGCCCCCAGGGCAGGGTATCGAAGTCGGCGTGGTCGCGCAAAGGACAGGGCGTGACCTCGATGCCGAGGGAGCGAAGCGACTGAAAAAACCGCTCCGGGTGGGCGATGCCAGCCAGGGCGTGTCCCTGACGCGGAGCGGGTTCGCTGCAATGACGACCAGCCCACCAGTGGGCCAGCGGCACGATGTCGCCGATTTTGCGGCGCGCCAGGTGGCCCGCCTGATTGGCGCTGCGGCGCTCCGCGTTGTGCAGCACGATTGGCTCTGCCACGAGGGCGGAAACCGGCCTCGTGTCCGTGGGCTCGCGCAAGGGGCCTGCAGGCAGCAGGAAACCGTTGCCGGTGCCACGCTCGTCGAACACGACGACCTCGATGTCGCGGTGCAATGTCAGGTGCTGCAGCCCGTCGTCACAAACGAGGATGTCGATCTCCGGGTGCCGATCCAGCATGGCCCGGCCGCTGGCTGCCCGATCCCGCCCGATCATCAGGGGCACCTGGCTGCGTCGCCAGATCAGCCAGGGCTCATCGCCTGTGCGGACCGCGTTGAGTTGGTCTTCCGATTCGGCGTCCAGTGGCAGCGGCGACGTTGGCGCGGGGCGTGCGCCATGTCCACGGGTCAGCACCCCGGGTCGCCAGCCTGCGTCACGCAGGTGCTGCAAGATCGCCAGGGTGGTGGGAGTTTTGCCAGCTCCTCCAGCGATGCGGTTGCCCACCACCAGCACCGGCACCGGCAGGCGTTGAATGTTGATCAGGCCCCTTCGGTATGCCGCCCTGCGCACACCAACCAACGCCCCGTACACCAGTGAGACCGGTGACAACAGCCACGCGGTGATGCCGCGACCGAGCCAGGCCTGCTGAAGGTGTGCGACGAGTCGATCAGCGATCGCCATGGGCGGCCGAAGTGTCGGACTGGCCCTGAGTGGCGAAGGTCAGCTGCGTCAGGCCCACGCGACGGGCCGCATCCATCACGTTGATGACGCTCTGGTGGCTCGCCGAGGCATCGGCGTTGATCACGACGACAAGGTTCCTTTCGCTGCCCGCCTGCGCCGTCAGGCCTGCCGCCAGCAACTCGACGCTGCGGCCCTCGATCAGCCGCTGGTTGACCATGTAGCGGCCATCCGCCGTCACCATCACCGTCAACTCCTTGGGGCGGGCATCAGCCGCCTTGGCACTTGCCGTCGGCAAGTTGATCTTGAGCTCCGTCAGCCGGGAGTAGGTGGTCGTCAGCATCAGGAAGATCAACACCACCAGCAACACATCGATGAACGGGATCAGGTTGATCTCGGGCTCTTCGGGCGCATGGCGCTTGCGAAAATTCATGGGCATGGCGGGCTCTGCTGCGCGATCAGCCGCGACGGCCGTGGCCCAGGCGCAGGATGTGCGGCACCATGCGGTCGGCAGCCTGTTCAAGGGTGAGGATGTGTGCCTCGATCCGGGTGCGGAAATGGCGGTAGGCGATCAGCGACGGGATGGCCACGATCAGGCCGAAGGCCGTGTTGTAGAGCGCCACCGAAATGCCATGGGCCAGTTCGGCAGGGTTGCCGCCCGCGCCACCGCCAGAGGCCGCGAAGATCTCGATCATGCCAATGACCGTGCCCAGCAGCCCCAGCAGCGGGGCTGCGCTGGCGATGGTGCCCAGGGCGTTGAGGTTGCGCTCAAGGCGGTGAATGGCTTCGCGACCAGCCCCCTCGAAGGCGCCACGCAGCGAGGCCTCCTGGATGCGGGGCTCAGACTGTGCTGCGCGGATGCCTTGGGCAAGCAGTTGCCCCAGAACAGAATTCTCGGCCAGTTTCGCGACGGTGTCGGCGTTGGGTAGCGAAGAGCGGGTCACCGACATGACCTCTTCCAGGAGCTTCGGAGGGGCGACCCGGCTCTCGCGCAAGCTCAGGTGACGCTCGATGATCAGGGCCAGGGCGATGACGGAGCAAAGCAGCAGTGGCACGACCGGCCAGCCTGCGGCGATTAAGATGGACAGCAATTCGGAACTCCCTCTCGGGTCGACAGGAATGCGGCCGAAAACTCCCGGCCGCGGCGCACTGCGGCCCGATTATGGGGCCCTTTGTTGGCGCTTCCGAGGCCTGTGGCCGGGACTGGACATCGGACTTGCCCGCCCCCCCTCGAGCGTGAAGCACGACCGTGCGAAAGTCGTCCACCGTTCCTGTGGATAACTTTGTGGGTAAGGGCTGGAGGATGCCCGCCAACCCGCATCAGCACGGGGTTTGACTCGGTTTGCTGAAAAAATAGGCAGCAAAAAAATCATATGAATCAACAGCTTGCATCAATGTTAAAGGCGCGTGACGGTGCCTCGGCTCTTTGGCAGGGGCTGATGTGTGCGTGTGGACTTGTGGTGGGGTGGCAGGGGTGATGCAGGGCTTTTCAGGCGTGGACCGCGCGCGCATCTGGTCGGTAGCGGCGCTCGTACAGGCGGTGGGCGACACGCTGTCCGCGCGCTTTGCAACCTGCGTGGTTCGCGGCGAGCTCAGTGGTTTCACGCGAGCCGCCTCCGGGCACGCGTATTTCACGCTCAAGGACGAGCATGGGCAGGCAGCGTTGCGTTGCGCGATGTTCCGCCGCTCATTCGCCTCGGTTGATTTCCAGCCGGCTGACGGGATGCTGGTCGAGATTCGAGGCCAGTTGGCCGTCTATGAGGCTCGAGGCGAGTTGCAGCTGGTCGTTGATGGCATGCGCCAGGCCGGGGCAGGGGCGTTGTATGAGCAATTTTTGAGGCTGAAGGCGCGCCTGGAGGCCCAAGGCCTTTTTGACCCTGCTCGCAAGCGAGACCTGCCCAGGTTCCCCCGCCGTGTGGCGGTTGTCACTTCGCCTGCTGCTGCGGCCTGGCGCGACGTCATGACCGCGTTGGCTCGACGGGCGCCACACGTCGAAGTGGTGTTGATCCCGACTGCGGTGCAGGGGGCCGAGGCACCGGCTCAGATCGTGCAAGCCTTGGCCGAGCTCGCATTCGCGCACCGCTCGGGCCTGCCGTTCGACTCGGCCATCCTTTGCCGGGGCGGTGGTTCGCTTGAAGACCTGTGGGCCTTCAACGATGAGCGAGTGGTGCGCGCGGTGGTGGGCTGCCCGGTGCCGCTGGTGTGTGGTGTGGGGCATGAGACAGACTTTTCTCTGGCAGACCTGGCGGCCGATTTGCGCGCGCCGACACCCACTGCCGCAGCCGAGTTGATCGCGATGGAGCGAGAGGTGGCGCTGGCTGTGCAGGCGCGCTTGCAGCAACGCATGGCGCACCGCGTGAGCCAGCGCCTGGATGGCTTGGGGCAGCGGCTCGATCAGGCGGCACTGCGCTTGGCTCGGCCGGCCCAGTTGCTGTCGGCCCTCGAGCGCCAACAAGCCTTGGTGCGCCAGCGCTTGTCTCAGGTGCCTGATAGACGGTTGCAGGCAGCCAGGGTGGATGCGGGGGTTCTGCAGGCGCGCCTCTTGGCGGCCACGAAGGCTCAGTGGCCCTCGCAACACCGTCGCATCGAGGTGTTGGCGGGGCGTCTGCATGCACTCGACCCCAGGCGTGTGCTCGAGCGCGGCTACGCGTGGCTGAGCGACCCTCAAGGTCAGCCCCTGACTTCTGTGACGCAGGTGCAGGCCGACGATGTGGTTCAGGGTGTGTTGGCAGATGGCGTGTTGCAGATGCGCGTCACGGCAGGCCCCGTGACGCCCCGAACCAAGCGCCGCCGGGTGGCAAAAACCTGAGTGTTCGCCTGCCTTAGCCGCACGCCTCGTGGCAGCCTGAGTGGGCTTGCCTACAATGCCGCAGCAATCCCACCAACCACGCAGGAACAGCACCATGGCACACACCCTTCCTCCTCTGCCTTACGCCCAGGACGCCCTGGCCCCGCACCTGTCGAAGGAAACCTTCGAATACCACTACGGCAAGCACCATCAGGCTTACGTCACCAACCTGAACAACCTGATCCCGGGCACCGAGTTCGAAGCCTTGTCGCTGGAAGACATCGTCAAGAAGTCCAGCGGTGGCATCTACAACAACGCCGCCCAGATCTGGAACCACACCTTCTTCTGGAGCTGCATGAAGCCGCAAGGCGGCGGCGCTCCGAAGGGCAAGCTGCTTGAGGCCATCAACGCCAAGTTCGGCAGCTACGACGCCTTCAAGGAAGCCTTCACCAAGTCTGCCGTGGGCAACTTTGGCTCTGGCTGGACCTTCCTGGTCAAGAAGGCCGATGGCTCGGTCGACATCCTCAACATGGGCCCAGCCGGCACCCCGCTGACCACCGGTGACACCGCTTTGCTGACCGTTGACGTGTGGGAGCATGCCTACTACATCGACTACCGCAATGCCCGCCCCAAGTTCGTCGAGGTGTTCCTCAACAGCCTCGTGAACTGGGACTTCGCCGAAAAGAACTTCGGTTGATCGCCGTTTGACCTCATCTCCTTGCGGCCGTCGAACAGCGGTAACCAGGACCAAGCCGGGCATGTCCCGGCTTTTTTGTGCCTTCTTTCACCGATTGGCGGCGCGCGCACGGCGTCCAATGAGCCGGCGTCCTCCCGTGTTTTTTTGTCCGCTCGGCGCATCAAGCGGAGTCAATGGTGCTACATTGACCCTCGGTTTATGAATTAAGCCCTTCCCGTCGCCCTTGCTGGTGTGTGCTTCGGCAGTCACAGCAAGGCGGGTCGCAATCCGCCAACCGGTCAAGCCGTGTCGCGGAAGGTTGTCCAACCAGCCAACGTCCCAGGAAACCTGGGAGCAAGGTGAGCGAAAAATGATGCAGCAGTTCAGGTCGAACTCGTACCTGTTCGGGGGCAACGCCCCATATGTGGAAGAGTTGTACGAGGCCTACCTCGACAACCCAGGTTCCGTCCCCGACAACTGGCGCGCGTACTTCGACGCGCTTCAAAACGTCCCTGCATCTGACGGCACGGATCACCGAGATGTGGCGCATGCCCCGGTGGTCGAGTCGTTCGCTCAACGTGCGAAGGCCAACGCCTTCATGGTCAAGACCAGTTCGGCCGACCTCGCTGTCGCCCGCAAGCAGGTCCATGTCCAGTCGCTGATCGCCGCTTACCGATTCCTGGGCTCCCGCTGGGCCGACCTCGACCCCCTCAAGCGCCAGGAACGCAACCGCATCCCCGAACTCGATCCGTCCTTCTACGACTTCACCGAGTCGGACATGGACATCACGTTCTCGGCGACCAACACCTATTTCACCAAGGCCGAGCACATGACCCTGCGCGAAATCGTGCAGGCCTTGCGTGAGACGTACTGCGGCAGCATCGGCGCCGAGTACATGCACATCACCGACCCCACCGAAAAACGCTGGTGGCAGGAACGCCTGGAGTCCATCCGCTCCAAGCCGACCTTCAGTGCCGAGAAGAAGAAGCACATTCTCGAGCGCCTGACAGCCGCAGAAGGTCTGGAGCGATTCCTCCACACCAAATACGTCGGCCAGAAGCGTTTTTCGCTGGAGGGCGGTGAATCCTTCATCGCCTCGATGGATGAGCTCATCCAGCGCGCCGGCGAAAAGGGCGTGCAGGAAATCGTCATCGGCATGGCCCACCGTGGCCGCCTGAACGTGCTGGTCAACACCCTGGGCAAGCAACCCAAGGACCTGTTCTCCGAGTTCGAGCACACCGCTCCCGAGAACCTGACTGCTGGCGACGTGAAGTACCACCAGGGCTTCTCGAGTGATGTGACCACCGCTGGCGGCCCGGTCCACCTCTCGCTGTCGTTCAACCCCTCGCACCTGGAAATCGTCAACCCGGTGATCGAAGGCTCGGTCAAAGCCCGGATGGATCGCCGTGGCGACACCAAGGGCGTGCAGGTGCTGCCCGTGCAGGTGCACGGCGACGCCGCCTTCGCCGGCCAAGGCGTCGTGATGGAAACGCTGGCGCTGGCCCAGACCCGCGGTTACTACACCGGCGGCACGGTCCACATCGTCATCAACAACCAGATCGGCTTCACCACCTCCGACCCGCGCGACACCCGCTCGACGCTGTATTGCTCGGACGTGGTCAAGATGATCGAAGCCCCCGTGCTGCACGTCAACGGCGATGATCCGGAAGCCGTCGTGCTGGCCACCCAGCTGGCCCTGGACTACCGCCAGGAGTTCAACAAGGACGTGGTGGTCGACATCGTGTGCTTCCGCAAGCTCGGCCACAACGAGCAGGACACGCCGTCCATGACCCAGCCGCTGATGTACAAGAAGATCGGCCAGCACCCCGGCACCCGCAAGGTGTACGGCGACAAGCTGGTCGGTGGCGGTACGCTGGGCGAAACGGGCCCGGACGACATGGTCAAGGCCTATCGCGCCGCGATGGAAGCCGGCAAGCACACGGTCGATCCGGTGCTGACCAACTTCAAGAGCAAGTACGCTGTTGACTGGACGCCCTTCCTCAACAAGAAGTGGACCGACTCGGCCGACACGGCCCTGCCTCTGGCCGAGTTCCGTCGCCTGGCCGAGCGCATCACCACCATCCCGGCCAACTTCAAGCTGCACCCGCTGGTGCAGAAGGTGGTTGACGACCGCGCGGCCATGGGTCGCGGCGAGGTCAATGTCGACTGGGGCATGGGCGAGCACATGGCTTTTGCGTCGCTGGTGGCTTCGGGCTACCCGGTGCGCTTGTCTGGCGAAGACTGCGGTCGTGGCACCTTCACCCACCGCCACTCGGTGCTGCACGACCAGAACCGCGAAAAATTCGACGAAGGCACTTACGTGCCCCTGCAGCACATCGCTGACAACCAGGCACCGTTCGTGGTCATCGACTCGATCCTGTCGGAAGAGGCGGTTCTGGGCTTCGAGTACGGCTACGCCGGCTCTGACCCCAACACCCTGGTGATCTGGGAAGCCCAGTTCGGCGACTTTGCCAACGGTGCTCAGGTCGTGATCGACCAGTTCATCGCCTCGGGCGAGGTGAAGTGGGGCCGCTCCAACGGCTTGACACTGATGCTGCCGCACGGCTACGAAGGTCAGGGCCCCGAGCACAGTTCGGCACGCCTGGAGCGCTTCATGCAGCTGGCCGCCGACAACAACATGCAGATCGTGCAGCCGACCTCGGCCAGCCAGATCTTCCATGTGCTGCGTCGGCAGATGGTGCGCATGTTCCGCAAGCCGCTGGTCATCATGACCCCGAAGTCGCTGCTGCGTAACAAGGACGCCACGTCGCCACTGAGCGAGTTCACGCGCGGTGAGTTCCGCACGGTGATCGGCGAGGTCGATGACACGGTTGACGCATCGAAGGTCAAGCGCGTGATCTGCTGCTCCGGCAAGGTTTACTACGACCTGGTCAAGAAGCGCGCCGAGAAGAAGTCCACCGACGTGGCCATCTTGCGCGTCGAGCAGCTCTACCCCTTCCCGCACAAGGCCTTCGCCGCCGAGCTGAAGAAGTATCCCAACCTGAGCGATCTGGTGTGGTGCCAGGACGAGCCCCAGAACCAGGGTGCCTGGTTCTTCGTGCAGCACTACATCCACGAAAACATGGTGGAAGGCCAGAAGCTGGGTTATGCCGGCCGCCCGGCCTCGGCCTCGCCGGCCGTGGGTTACGCCCACCTGCACATGGAGCAGCAGAAAGCGCTGCTGGATCAGGCTTTCGCCAAGCTCAAGGGCTTCGTTCTCACCAAATAAGGTTCATGCGGACGCTGCGCGTTCTGCATGACCTTGTCAGGCCGGGCCACTGAACAGGCCCCCTGACGAGGCGACGCGCCAAGCAGCCGCTGCTGGAGATACTCAAATGGCAATCATCGACGTCAAGGTTCCCCAACTGTCCGAATCCGTGGCCGAGGCCACGCTGCTTCAATGGAAGAAGCGCCCCGGCGAAGCCGTGGCAGCGGACGAAATCCTCATCGAGATCGAGACCGACAAGGTCGTGCTCGAAGTGCCGGCGCCCGCCGCCGGCGTGCTGGCCCAGCTTGTGCGCAACGACGGCGACACCGTCGTCAGCGACGAGGTCATCGCCCGCATCGACACCGAAGGCTCGGCCGCGGTGAGCCCCCTGGAAGTCAAGGCGATCCCCGCGCCGACGGCAGCGCCCGCTGCGGCGCCGGCCGCTGCCACCGGTGGCAGCAAGGCCGACGTGGCCATGCCAGCCGCCGCCAAGCTGCTGGCCGACAACGGTCTGAGCACCTCTCAGGTGGCAGGTTCGGGCAAGGACGGTCGCGTCACCAAGGGTGATGTGCTGTCGGCTGTGGCCGGTGGCGCCAAGCCGGCCGCGCCCGCCGCCGCTGCAGCACCAGTCATCCCGACTGGCGTGCCCACCAGCTCGCTGCCGGCCGTTCAGGCCCCCAGCGGCCCCAACAGCCTGGGCGACCGCCCTGAGCAGCGCGTACCGATGAGCCGCCTGCGTGCCCGCGTGGCCGAGCGCCTGCTGCAATCTCAGGCCACCAACGCCATCCTGACGACCTTCAACGAAGTCAACATGGCCCCGGTCATGGAGATGCGAAAGAAGTTCCAGGAGAAGTTCGAGAAGGAGCACGGCGTCAAGCTGGGCTTCATGAGCTTCTTCGTCAAGGCGGCGGTGCACGCGCTCAAGAAGTACCCGGTGCTCAACGCGTCGGTGGACGGCAACGACATCGTTTACCACGGCTACTTCGACATCGGTGTGGCCGTCGGCTCGCCGCGTGGCCTGGTGGTGCCGGTGCTGCGCAACGTCGACCAGATGACCTTCGCCGAGATCGAAAAGAAGATCGCCGAGTTCGGCGTGAAGGCCCGTGACGGCAAGCTGGGCATCGAAGAGATGACCGGCGGCACGTTCTCGATCTCGAACGGCGGCGTGTTCGGCTCGATGCTCTCGACCCCGATCATCAACCCGCCGCAATCGGCCATCCTGGGCGTGCACGCCACCAAGGACCGCGCCGTGGTGGAGAACGGCCAGATCGTGATCCGACCGATCAACTACCTGGCGATGTCGTACGACCACCGCATCATCGACGGCCGCGAAGCCGTGCTGGGCCTGGTTGCCATGAAGGAAGCGCTGGAAGACCCGGCGCGCCTGCTGTTCGACATCTGACGAGTTTTGCGACCGGGCGACCCTCACGAGGGGTCGCTCGGATCTGCATGCGATCACAGGAGCCCTCACCATGTCCTTGGCCGACGAACTCGACAAGCTGGCTTCGCTGCACGAGCGGGGCGTGATCACCGCTGAGGAGTTTCAGCGGCTGAAGTCTCGTTTGCTGGACGGCGCCTCTCTCGCGGGAACGACCAGCGTGGTTGATTCGACCATGCGCCGCTCGCTGGACGACCGCTGGATCGGTGGAGTCTGCGGCGGACTTGCCCGCATGATGGGGGTGGAAACCTGGATCATCCGACTCGCCGTCACCTTGCTGATTTTTTTCTGGGGCACGGGGCTCGTCATCTACGTCCTGTTGTGGGTGTTTGTTCCCCCCGAGGGCGCTGACGCAGCCTGACCCTCCTGCCCGACACCGAGCTTCACAGCGCCTCTGCCGCACGGAAAGACCCAACCATGTCCCAACAACAATTCGACGTCATCGTCATCGGCGCCGGCCCCGGCGGCTACATCGCTGCCATCCGCGCTGCGCAGCTCGGCTTCAAGGTCGCCTGCATCGACGAATGGAAGAACGCCAAGGGCGGCCCCGCTCCGGGCGGCACCTGCACCAACGTCGGCTGCATCCCGTCCAAGGCGCTGCTGCAGTCGTCCGAGCATTACGAGCACGCGGCGCATCACTTCGCGGATCACGGCATCACCGTGGATGGCCTGTCCATCGACGTGGCCAAGATGATCGGCCGCAAGGACACCGTCGTGAAGCAGAACAACGACGGCATCCTCTACCTGTTCAAGAAGAACAAGGTCAGTTTCTTCCACGGTCGCGGCTCTTTCGTGAAGGCCGCAGATGGCCTTTACGAGGTGGCTGTCACGGGTGACAAGCCCGAGAGCCTGGTGGCCAAGCACGTGGTCATTGCCACGGGTTCGAACGCACGTCAGCTGCCAGGAGTGCCCTTCGACGAGAAGCTCATCCTGTCCAACGACGGCGCGCTCGCCATTGGCGATGCACCCAAGAAGTTGGGCGTGATCGGCTCTGGCGTGATTGGCCTGGAAATGGGCTCGGTCTGGCGTCGCCTGGGTGCAGAAGTGACCGTGCTCGAAGCCATGCCGACCTTCCTGGCTGCGGTGGACGAGCAGGTTGCCAAGGAAGCCCAGAAGCTCTTCACGAAGCAAGGCCTGAAGCTGCAGCTTGGCGTGAAGATCGGCGAGATCAAGCCGGGCAAGAAGGGCGTGACAGTGGCTTACACCGACGCCGCTGGCGCCGAGCAAAAGCTCGAATGCGACAAGCTGATCGTTTCGATCGGCCGCGTACCGAACACCAATGGCCTGAACGCCGAAGGCGTGGGCCTGCAACTCGATGAGCGCGGCGCCATCGTGGTCAACGACGACTGCCAGACCAACCTGCCCAATGTGTGGGCGGTGGGCGACGTGGTGCGTGGCCCGATGCTGGCGCACAAGGCAGAAGAAGAGGGCGTGGCCGTGGCCGAGCGAATCGCCGGTCAACATGGTCACGTGGACTTCGACATCATTCCCTGGGTGATCTACACCAGCCCGGAGATTGCCTGGGTCGGCAAAACCGAACAGGCTCTGAAAGCGGAGGGCCGGTCCTACAAGGCCGGCTCCTTCCCCTTCATCGCCAACGGCCGTGCCCGCGCGTTGGGCGACACCAATGGCTTCGTGAAGTTCCTGGCCGATGCGCAGACCGATGAGATCCTCGGTGTGCACATCATCGGCCCCTACGCCAGCGAGCTGATTTCCGAGGCCGTGGTCGCCATGGCCTTCAAGGCCAGCGCCGAAGACATCGCGCGCATCTGCCACGCTCACCCCAGCCTGAGCGAGGCCACCAAGGAAGCCGCGCTCGCCGTGGACAAGCGCACCTTAAACTTCTGACCTTGTTCCTGTCAGAACCGAAAGGGGCGGCTTGGCTGCCCCTTTTGTTTTGTTTCGCCCTCACCCTGGTCAAAGCCGCTTCAACATGCCTGCCTACAAGCAATCCGTCACCCAACTCTACGAGCAGAGCCTGGCCGAGCGGGGCTACAAGGCCGATGAGGCTCAGCTGCAAGGCATCGCGGCGCTGCAGCGCTGCCAGGACGAGTGGGCCAACTACAAGGCCAAGCGCAGCAATGCGCTGACCAAGATGTTGCGCTACCCGGAGCTGCCGCGCGGCGTCTACATGTACGGCGGGGTGGGGCGGGGCAAGAGCTTCATCATGGACTGCTTCTTCAACGCCCTACCGCTGGAGCGCAAGACCCGCCTGCACTTTCACGAGTTCATGCGAGAGGTGCACCGGCAGTTGCATGAGCTCAAGGGTCAGCAGGACCCGCTGGAGGTGCTGGCCAAGCGCATGTCGCGCAAGCACCGCCTGATCTGTTTCGACGAGTTCCACGTGGCCGACGTCACCGACGCCATGATCCTGTACAAGTTGCTCGACGCGATGTTCCGCAACCGCATGAGCATCGTCACCACGTCGAACTTCCACCCGGACGGCTTGTACCCCAACGGCTTGCACCGCGATCGCATCTTGCCGGCCATCGAGCTGCTCAAGCAGCAGTTGCAGGTGGTCAACGTGGACGCGGGCAACGACTACCGCCGTCGCGCGCTTGAAAACGCCAACCTCTACCTGCAGCCTCTGAACGAGGCGAACGAAGCCGAGATGCACCGCATGTTCGGGCAGTTGGCCGAAACCGCCGACGAAGACCCTGAGCTGAACATCGAGCACCGCGTGCTCAAGGCTCGCCGCAAGGCCGGTGGGGTGGTGTGGTTCGACTTCAACACCTTGTGCGGTGGTCCGCGCTCGCAGAACGACTACTTGGAGCTGGCCTCGCGATTTCACACGGTGATGCTGAGCGACGTGCCGCACATGCCGGTGAGGATGGCTTCCGAAGCACGCCGATTCACCTGGTTGGTGGACGTGCTCTACGACCGCAAATGCAAGCTGGTGATCTCGGCCGAGGTGCCGCCCGAGCAGCTGTACACGGAAGGGCCCCTGTCGCACGAGTTCCCGCGCACGGTGTCACGCCTCAACGAGATGCAGTCCAAGGAGTACCTCAGCGAAGAACGGCGCATCGTCGACACCTCGTTGACCTGAGCCTGCAGGCCAAGCCGCCGGCTCGCTGCGGCCGAGACCTCAGCCCAGCGCTTCGACCCTGACGAGTGCGAGCGAGAGGTTGTCGCCACCGGCGCGAGCGCGGTAGCGAGCCTTGCCCACCAGCATTTCTGCGGCCTCGCGCGGAGGCAGCGTGTGCACGATCGCGCCCAGCTCCTTGGGCGTGAAGTAGTGCCACAGACCATCGGAGCAGGCCAGCAGCGTGTCGCCGATTTCAAGCCGGGTGACGGAGCGCACGGCCAAGGGTGGATCGGCCTGGCTGCCCAGGCAACCCGTCAGCAAGTTCGCCTGAGGGTGCACGTTGGCTTCGTCTTCGGTCAGGTGGCCTTCGTTGACCAGGCGTTGCACGTAGGAATGGTCCTCTGTGCGGGTGATCATTTCCGGCCCGTGGAAATGGTAGATGCGGGTGTCTCCTGCGTGGCCAATGCAGGCGCTCATGTCCGGGTTGATCAGGAAAGCGCCGACCGTGCTGTGTGGCTCTTCTTCGAACGCCAGCGCGGTGAGCTTGATCATCAAGTGAGCCTCTTGCACCAGCTGAGTCATCAGCGACTCGCTCGACTCCATGCCTGGCTCGTAGCGCTCGAACACCTGCCTGGCCGTCAGGATGACCTGGTCTGCGGCCTTGCGCCCACCGCTCTTGCCCCCCATGCCGTCGGCAACCACGGCCATCAGGCAGCCGGGCACGCGCGGATGCGGCATGACTTCCACCTGGTCTTGTTGGTAGGGGCGGTCTCCGCGGTGCAGGCCGGTTGCGGCCACAAGGCGAAAACTCGAAGGCACTGTGATCATCTGAAAACTATAATCGGGAAACGGGGAGACCCTGTTCCCCGATCAAAGGGGATTCAACCGATGACGGGTTGCAGCATGACGACCCCTGGCGCCCAAGATGACCGAGAACCTCCATTCCCCCCATCGACAGTTGATCGAACTGCGGATGGAGCACGCCGACCTGGACAACCTGATCGACCGCGCCGCCGAGCAAACCCCCACGGATGAGTTGTCCCTGCGGCGCTTGAAGAAGCGGCGGCTCATGCTGCGCGACCAGATCGCGCGCCTGGAGTTGCTGCTCGACCCGAAAGAGCCAGCCTGAACTGCGCCAAGGCTCAGGCCAGTGCGGCCAGCAGCTCGGTTTCGATGGCCAGTTGCCGCTTGTCTTGACGCAAGGCGTCACCGGTGACCAGGAAGGTGTCTTCCACGCGCTCGCCCAGGGTGCTGACTTTGGCCAGTTGAACGTTCACCCCATGGTGGGCCAGCGTTCGGGCGATGACGTACAGCAGGCCTGAGCGGTCCGACGCAGACACCGTGAGCAGCCAGCGCTGAGCGCGCTCGTCTGGGCGAAGGCTCACGCGTGGCGGGATCGGGAAAGAGCGCACGCGGCGAGACTGACGCCCACGGGCTGGGTCATGCAGGGGTTTGTCGGAGGCCACGGCTTCGGCCAGTTGGGTTTCGACCAGCGCGATCATGTCGCGGTAGTGCACGCCCTCGAAGCGAAGCGGATCCGAGGCCAGGATCTGAAAGGTGTCGAGCGCGTAACCCGTGCCCGAGGTGTGGATGCGTGCGTCCTGGATGCTGAAGGCGGCGCGGTCGAAGTAGCCGCAGATGCGGGCAAACAGATCGGGGCGATCGGGCGCGTAGACCAGCACTTGCAGGCCTTCGCCGATGGAAGACAGCCTGGCCGCGACGATGGGCTTGGGCGTGTCGACGTGGCGCCAGAGCATGCGCGTGTGCCAGGCGATGTCGGCGGCGTCGTGGCGGGCGAAGTAGCTGATGTCCAGCGTCTGCCACAACTTGTCTTCGATGCCGGGCGGCAGGTAGTACAGCTGCAGCGTCTGGCGGGCCTGCTGCTTGCGCGACTCGATTTCGGCGTCCATGTGCGGGCGAGCCCCACCCAGTGCGCGCAAGGCCAGCTTGTAGAGGTCTTCGAGGAGCTTGCCCTTCCAGGCGTTCCAGACCTTGGGGCTGGTGCCGCGGATGTCGGCCACGGTGAGCAGGTACAGGGCCGTGAGGGTGCGCTCGTTGCCCACGCGGCGCGCGAAGGCCTGGATGACGTCCGGGTCGGACAGGTCTTCCTTCTGGGCCACGCGGGACATGGTCAGGTGCTCGCCGACCAGGAACTCGATGAGCTTGGCGTCTTCACCAGCGATGCCGTGGTCTTTGCAAAACCGCTTGACCTCGACGGCGCCCAACTCGGAGTGGTCGCCACCGCGGCCTTTGGCCACGTCGTGGAACAGCGCGGCGATGTAGAGCAGCCAGGGCTTGTCGAACTGCGAGGCCAGCTGGGTGCAGAAAGGGTACTCGTGGGCGTGCTCCGGGATGAAGAAACGCCGCACGTTGCGCACGACCATGAGGATGTGCTGGTCCACGGTGTAGACGTGGAAGAGGTCGTGCTGCATCTGCCCGACGATGCGGCGGAACACCCAAAGGTAGCGGCCCAGCACCGAGGTCTGGTTGAGCAGGCGCATGACGCGGGTCTGGCCCTGCTGCTCTTGCAGGATCGCCATGAAGGTGGCGTGGTTCACCGGGTCGCGCCGGAAGGACGCGTCCATGACGCCACGCGCGTTGTAGAGCGCGCGCAGCGTGCGGGCCGACAGGCCTTTCAAGGTGCCGTCCTGTTGCAGCGTCAGGAAGGTGTTGAGGATGGCGTGGCGGTCGCGCTGGTAGAGGTCGTCGCTGGCGACTTCGAGGTAGCCTCCGCGGTCGAGGAAGCGCTCGTTGATGACGCGCATGGGCGCGTCGGTCGAGCCCTGCACGCGCTCCTCGATGTTCAGGATGAGTATCTGGTTGAGTTGGGTGACGGCCTTGGCTGCCCAGTAATAGCGCCGCATCAGCGCCTCGGAGGCGCGCAGGGCCGGCGTGTTCACGTAGCCAAAGCTCTCGGCGATGGTGGTCTGCAGGTCGAAGACGAGGCGGTCTTCGCGGCGGCCAGCCACTTGGTGCAGGCGGCAGCGGATGAGTTTGAGCAGGCCCTCGTTGCGCTGCAGCTGGCGGGCTTCGAAGGGCGTCAGCAGGCCGTTGCGGGCCAGGTCATGCCAGTTGCGCCCCAGTCGGGCGGCGAGCGCCAGCCAGAGCACCACCTGCAGGTCGCGCAGACCCCCAGGGCTTTCCTTGCAGTTGGGCTCCAGCGCGTAGGGCGTGTCTTCGTGCTTGGTGTGCCGCTGCCGCATCTCCAGCATCTTGGCCGTGATGAAGGCATGCACGTCCAGGTGCTCGTAGGTGGCTTTCTCCAGCGCTTCGAAACGGGCCCGGGAGCCACACAGGAAGCGGGCTTCGAGCAGGGAGGTCTGGACCGTGACGTCGCGCTGGGCCTCTTCGGCGCACTCTTCGACGGTGCGCACGCTGGAGCCGATCTCCAGGCCGATGTCCCAGCAGGCGCTGATGAAACCTTCGACGCTGGGCGCCAGGCTTTCGTCGCCCGCCACCGATGGCGACAGGGGCATCAGCAGCAGGACGTCGATGTCGGAGTGCGGAAAGAGCTCGTCGCGACCGTAGCCCCCCACGGCGACCAGCGTGGCCCCCTTGGGCATGGCGTGGGCTTCCCACAGCGTCTGGAGCACGCGATCGACCAGGCGAGAGAGCTGGGTGAGCAGGCGAGTGGCCGACGAGGTGGTCGGGCGGCTGTCCTGGAACCGCTGCAGCAGCGCGGCCTTGTCTGCGCGAAACTGCGTGCGCAGGGCGGGGACGTCAACGGTCATTGGCGGGCTGGCGTGGGTTCAGGCGGGCTGGGTGGCTTGCTGCACGAAGGACGGGGCCTCGGGGCTGCCGGCCGACAAGGTCAGCACTTCGTAGCCGGTTTCTGTGACGAGCACGGTGTGCTCCCACTGGGCCGACAGCGAGCGGTCCTTGGTGACGATGGTCCAGCCGTCGTAGGGCTGTCCGCCCTTGCGTCCTTCCTTGATTTCGCGCTTGCCCAGGTTGATCATGGGCTCGATGGTGAAGATCAGGCCGGGTTGCAGCTCGATGCCGGTGCCTGGGCGGCCGTAGTGCAGCACCTGCGGGTCTTCGTGGAAGCGCTGGCCGATGCCATGGCCGCAGTACTCGCGCACCACCGAGTAGCCGGCGTTTTCGGCGAAGGTCTGGATGGCGTGGCCGATGTCGCCAAGGCGTGCGCCCGGCTTGACCTTGACGATGCCCTTCCACATGGCCTCGAAGGTGATGCGGCACAGTCGGTCGGCGGCAATCGCCGGCTTGCCGATCAGGAACATGCGGCTGTTGTCGCCATACCAGCCGTCCTTGATGACGGTGACGTCGATGTTGACGATGTCGCCCGACTTCAGCGGCGTGTCGTTCGGGATGCCATGGCAAACCACGTCGTTGACCGAGGTGCACAACGAGGCGGGGTAGGGAATGTGGCCAGGCGGCTGGTAGTTCAGCGTGGCGGACGTCGTGCCCTGAACGTTGACCATGTAGTCGTGAGCCAGGCGGTCGATCTCCTTGGTGGTGATGCCGGGCTGGATGTGGGGCGTCAGGTAGTCCAGGACCTCCGAGGCGAGTCGGCAGGCCACGCGCATGGCGTCGATCTCGGCGCCGGATTTGATCGTGATGCTCATGGGGCTGGATTATCCGTAATAAGTGCGCGGCTCGGCATCGACAGGGAGATGCCGCCGCGAACAACTCGCGGGTTTTGTCCGCTGGCCCCGGTAAAATGCGCGTTTTTCCCGACGCAGGCCTGCTTTGGGCCCCTCGCCGTGACCGAACGCACCTCCTCCGCGATGTCCACCCTGATGCACTTCGAGGGCGGCAACGCCCTGGCTCCTCACCAAGCCCAAGCCCTGCTGCCCAAGCTGCAGGCCATCAACCCGCGGATCAGCGGCGTTCACGCCCGCTTCGTGCACTGGGTGGCGCTGGAGCAGCCTCTGACCTCCTCGGAGCAGGAAAGGCTGGCAGCCCTGTTGACCTATGGGCCGTCCTACGCCGGGCCAGTGGAGGGCGACCTCATCGTGGTCGCGCCGCGCCTGGGCACGGTCTCGCCCTGGGCATCGAAAGCCACCGACATCGCGCACAACTGTGGCCTGGCGATCCGGCGCGTCGAGCGCGTCACCGAATTCCGACTGACGGTCAAGGCCGGGGTCATCGGGGCCCTGATGGGCGGCGCCAAACCGCTGGCCCCGCAAGACATCCAGGCCGTTGCGGCGCTGCTGCACGACCGGATGACCGAAAGCGTGATGGCCAGCCGCGAAGAAGCTCGACACCTGTTCGACGAAAAGCAGGGCACCCCGATGGCGCATGTGGACGTGCTGGGCCGTGGCCGCGCTGCGCTCGAGGCCGCCAACACCGAGTTCGGTCTGGCTTTGTCGGATGACGAAATCGATTACCTGGTCAACGCTTTCACCGGCTTGAAGCGCAACCCGACCGACGTCGAGCTGACGATGTTCGCGCAGGCCAACTCCGAGCACTGCCGCCACAAGATCTTCAACGCGAAGTTCACCATCGATGGCCAGGATCAGGACCTGTCGATGTTCGGCATGATCCGCAACACCGAAAAGCTCAGCCCTCAGCACACGGTGGTGGCCTACTCTGACAACGCCTCGGTGATGGAAGGCCATCAGATCGAGCGCTGGATGCCGGCTGGCTTCACCAACGCGCCTCAGTACCAGGCCCGCGAAGAGCTGGCCCATGTGCTGATGAAGGTCGAGACCCACAACCACCCGACGGCGATTTCGCCCTTCCCGGGTGCCTCGACCGGCGCGGGCGGCGAGATCCGCGACGAAGGCGCCACGGGCCGCGGCTCGCGCCCCAAATCGGGCCTGACGGGCTTTTCGGTGTCCAACCTGCACCTGCCCGGCACCAACGAGCCCTGGGAGCAAAACCCCGTCGGCAAGCCCGAGCACATCGCCAGCCCGCTGCAGATCATGATCGAAGGCCCGCTTGGTGGCGCGGCCTTCAACAACGAGTTTGGGCGAGCCAACCTGGGTGGCTACTTCCGCGTGTTCGAGCAACAGGTGGGCGAAGGCCAAGGATCCACAACTCCGGCCATCCGCCGCGGCTACCACAAGCCCATCATGATCGCCGGCGGCATCGGCACCATCAGCGCCGAGCAGACCCAGAAGATCGTGTTCGGCGCGGGCACGCTGCTGATCCAGCTGGGCGGCCCGGGCATGCGCATCGGCATGGCCGGTGCGGCCGCTTCGTCGATGGCTGCGGGCACCAATTCCGCCGCGCTGGACTTCGACTCCGTGCAGCGTGGCAACCCCGAGATCGAGCGCCGTGCGCAAGAGGTCATCAACCATTGCTGGGGCCTGGGCGCCAACAACCCCATCCTCGCCATTCATGACGTGGGTGCGGGCGGCATCTCCAACGCCTTCCCTGAGTTGGTGGACGGTGCGGGCAAGGGCGCACGGTTTGACTTGAGCAAGGTGCCGCTGGAAGAGTCCGGCATGGCCCCGAAAGAGATCTGGTGCAACGAGAGCCAGGAGCGTTACGTCCTGGCCATCGCGCCCGAGAGCCTGCCCATCTTCACCGCCATGTGCGAGCGCGAGCGTTGCCCCTTCGGCGTGATCGGCACGGCCACCGAGGCCCTGGAGCTGGTGTTGGAAGACACCACCAAGCCCGGTGCCGACAAGCCAGTGGACATGCCGATGGACGTGCTGCTGGGCAAGCCTCCGAAGATGCACCGCGACGTGCAGCGTGTGCAGTGGGACGGCGGTCAGCTGGACCTGACGGGCGTGTCGTTGGACAAGGTGGCCTTCGACGTGTTGCGTCACCCCACGGTGGCCAGCAAGCGCTTTTTGATCACCATCGGTGACCGCACCGTGGGCGGCCTCAACAGCCGCGACCAGATGGTGGGCCCGTGGCAGGTGCCGGTGGCCGACGTGGCCGTGACGCTGGCCGACTACAAGGGCTTTGCGGGTGAAGCCATGGCCATGGGCGAGCGCACGCCGCTGGCATCGGTCAACGCACCTGCATCGGGTCGCATGGCGGTGGGCGAAGCCATCACCAACCTGCTGGCCGCGCCCATCGAGCTGCCTCGTGTGAAGCTGTCGGCCAACTGGATGGCCGCTTGCGGCGAGAAGGGCGAAGACGCCGCGCTTTACGACACGGTCAAGGCCGTGGGCATGGAGCTGTGCCCCGCACTCGGCATCTCCATCCCGGTGGGCAAGGACTCGCTGTCGATGCGCACCAAGTGGTCTGACAACGGTGCCACCAAGCAGGTGACCGCGCCTGTCTCGTTGATTGTCACGTCTTTTGCATCGATCTCCGATGTGCGCGGCACGCTGACGCCGCAGCTCGTCACCACCGAGAACGGCCAGCAGATCGACACCAGCCTGATCCTGATCGACCTGGGTCAAGGCAAGAAGCGCATGGGCGGCTCGATGCTGGCCCAGGTGCTCAACCAGTTTGGCAACGAGGTGCCTGATGTCGACTCGCCGGCTGCCCTGAAGTCCACGGTCGAGGCGGTCAACGCGCTGCGCGCCCAAGGCAAGCTGCTGGCCTATCACGATCGCGGTGACGGCGGTCTGTGGGCGACGGTGTGCGAGATGGCGTTCGCAGGTCACACCGGCGTGTCCCTCAACGTCGACATGCTGGTCACCGAAGGCGATGGCATCAGCGACAGCCGCGCCGACACCGGTGACTCGAAGAACTGGGCTGGCCAGGTGGGCGAGCGCCGCAACGAGCTCACGCTCAAGGCCCTGTTCAACGAAGAGCTGGGCGTGGTGCTGCAGGTGCGCACCGCCGATCGCGATGCCGTCATGCAGACGCTGCGCGAGCATGGCCTGAGCCAGCACAGCCACGTCATCGGCAAGCCCATCCTCACGGGTGCAGCCAAAGACGAGGTGCAGGTCTGGCGCGACGCCAAGCAAATCTTCAAAGCCCCGCTGCAGCAACTGCACCAAACGTGGGACGAGGTGAGCTGGCGCATCGCCCAGCTGCGCGACAACCCCGCCTGCGCCGACAGCGAACACGCCACCATCGGCGATGCAGCCAACGCAGGCCTGCATGTGTCGCTGAGCTTCGATCCGCTGCAAGACGTGGCCGCGCCATTCATCAACAAGGCCCGTCCCAAGGTGGCCATCCTGCGTGAGCAGGGCGTGAACTCGCACGTGGAAATGGCTTACGCCATGCACCTGGGCGGCTTCGACACCTTCGACGTGCACATGAGCGACCTGATCGCCGGCCGCGCCCGCCTTGACCAGTTCCAGGGCTTTGTGGCTTGCGGTGGCTTCAGCTACGGCGACACCCTGGGTGCCGGCGAAGGCTGGGCCCGCTCGGTGTTGTTCAACCCGCAATTGGCCGAGCAATTCGCCGCCTTCATGAAGCGTGGCGACACCTTCGGCCTGGGCGTTTGCAACGGCTGCCAGATGCTGGCGGCGCTCAGCCCGATCATCCCGGGTGCCGAGCACTGGCCCAAGTTCACCACCAACCAGAGCACGCGCTTCGAGGCGCGCCTGAGCCAGGTCGAGGTGCTGGAGAGCCCGTCCATCTTCTTCGAAGGCATGGCCGGCAGCCGCATGCCGATCGCCGTGTCGCACGGCGAAGGCTTTGCCAACTTCTCTCAGCGTGGCGACGCCGCCAAGGTGCACCGCGCGGTGCGCTTCGTCGATCACACCGGTGCGCCCACCGAGGTTTATCCGTTCAACCCGAACGGCTCGCCCGATGGCCTGACCGGCGTGACCACGCCCGATGGCCGGTTCACAGCCATGATGCCGCACCCCGAGCGCGTGTTCCGCAACATCCAGATGAGCTGGACCAGCGGTGACAAGAGCGCCCCGAGCCCTTGGCTGCGCATGTTCCGCAATGCGCGCAAGTGGGTGGGTTGACTTGGGTGGGGTGACTCACCACTGAGCAAGAGGGGGCGCTGAGGCGCCCCTTTTTCATGCCGCGTGGGCCTGCCCCCAGTAGTGGTACGACGCGAACCGCGGCCCCGGGATGTACGACTGCTGCAACCTGACCTCGAAACCAGCCTGATCGAGCAAGGCCGGGATGTCGCGCCCCAAGTGACAGCCTCCAGCCACCGGCCCCCAAAGGGGCTGCAGTCGGGCCTGCCAGCGCGCCACGTCCGCATCGGGCGCCAGCCCGTGTTCGGAGAACAGCAATTGGCCCCCTGGCACCAGCACCCGGCGCATCTCCCGCAGCGCCGCCACCGGGTCGGGGATGGTGCACAGCGTGTAAGTGCAGACCACGGTGTCGAAGCTGGCGTCGTCCACGGGCAGCTTTTCGGCGGACAGCCCCATCAGGCGCACGTCGAGCCCGGCCTGGCGGATGCGTTGTTCGGCCAGGCGGTGCATGCGCAGGGCGGGGTCAACGCCGACGATGTGCTGCACGCGCTGCTTGTCGTAGTGCGGGATGTTGCGGCCTGTGCCGATGCCGATTTCCAGCACGCGCCCAGTGGCGAGCGGCACCACCTTCTGGCGCTGGCGACCGATGGGGCCGATGCCGCAGGCCAGGTCGATGACCCAGGGCAACACGTTGCGCTCGTACCAGCTTTCGCTCATGGCCCGGGACCGGCTTTACGCGGCGATGGTGCGGGCGATCAGGGTCAGGTCGGCGCGGATGACGTCGATCAGCCGATCGATGTTGGGGTGTTTGCCAGGGTTGGCCTCTGCATCAGTCGTGTGCTCTGCGTAGATCTGCAGTGCTTCCTGAGCGGCGGCCACGTTGATGGCGCCATGCTTGGCGGCCAGAGCGGCGTAGACAGCCAGCGAGCCGGCCTGCCCAGGCTTGTTTTCGATGCGGGCCACCACGGCGCCGGCGGCGTCGAGCAGTTCGATGGCGGCCAGGTGGGCCACGGAGGGGAGGGCTTTGAGGTTGTCGGCGAATGCCATGTTGGGGCTCCTTCTGTCAGGCGCCGCATTGTGCCGCAGGCTCGCCGGCAAGGATCGTTTCAGGCAGCGACAGACGCGGTTGGCGTCAAGCTTGGTGACAAGGTTTTGCGTCCCGCCATGACCTCGCTCCACTCGACGATGGCCAGCGTGCCGTCCTCGTGCTCGACCAGCGCCGTCAGGCTCTCGACCCAGTCGCCATCGTTGCAGTACAGGATGCCCTCGACCTCGCGCATCTCCGCATGGTGGATGTGTCCGCACACCAGACCATCCACGCCGCGCTTGCGGGCCTCTCGGGCCAGCGCGGCCTCGAAGTCGCCCACGTAACTCACCGCTCGCTTGACCTTGAGCTTGAGGTACTTGGACAAAGACCAGTACGGCAACCCCACCCGAGCCCGCCATGAGTTGAGGTGGCGGTTGAGCTTGAGTGTGAACTCGTAGAGCGAGTCGCCCAGCAGGGCCAGCCAGCGCGCGCACTGGATCACGCCGTCGTATAGGTCGCCATGGGTGACCCAGAGCTGGCGCCCGTCGGCCGTGGTGTGGATCCATTCTTCGGCCACCTCGATGCCGCCGAAGGAATGCTCCAGGAACTTGCGCGCGAACTCGTCGTGGTTGCCCGGCACGTAGATGACGCGGGTGCCCTTGCGCGCCTTGCGCAGCAGCTTCTGCACGACATCGTTGTGGGCTTGAGGCCAGTACCAGCTGCGGCGCAGCTGCCAGCCGTCGATGATGTCTCCAACCAGGTAGAGGGTGTCGCACTCCACGCGCTTGAGGAAGTCGAGCAGGGCGTGGGCCTGGCAGCCGGGCGTGCCCAGGTGCACATCGGAAATCCACACCGTGCGCACCCGGTGCGTGCCATCGGGCTCGTCTCGTGCTTCGCCGTGCTCGCCTGGCAATGCGCCTGTGGCAAAAGGCAGAAGGGAACGTGTCTGGCGCCCGTTGCCAGCCGCGAAGCTGGCGGGCGAGGTCAAGGCTCTCAGCAGAGGTGCGTTGATCCAGTTCCGCATGCGCCCATGGTCTGCGGCGCGTGTGACAGGACCGCGATGCCATGGTGACAGCCGGATGACGCCCCCCGCCGGTTCGCGGGAGCGCCAAGAACTGATGGGTCAGGCCTGCGGGCGCGTGCGATAGAACTGCACCGGCGCCGGCGGGATCTGGTTGAGCACCGACTTCTTCATCTTGCCGACCACGTGCATCTCGCAGGGCTTGCAGTCAAAGCGCAGCGTGAGCTTCTCTTTGCCGTTGATGAGTTGCAGTGGTTCGGCTTTCACTTGACCCTGCACACCCTGCACGCCCTTGGCCTGTTTGGGGCACAGGCTCAGCGAGAAGCGCACGCAGTGCTTGGTGATCATCAGGCTGACTTCACCGAGTTCTTCGTGGCTTTCATAGGCCGGCTCGATGACCTTGACGCCGTGCTTGGCGTAGAAATCGCGGGCCTTGTGGTTGTAGACGTTGGCCAGGTAGCTCAGCGTGTCTTCAGGGTAGGGCGCGGGGGGCTCGACGGCTGCTGCGCGTTCAAGGCGTGGTCGCACGGCTTCACGAGCGGCTTCCAGCGCAGCCACGGCATCGCGACGTAGCGCGTTGAGCGCCGAGGCCGGCACGAACCAGGGCTGACTCAGCTTCAGACCCATGTCGTGGGCCTGGAAGATCGTGTTGCCCAGCTTGCCGATCTGATCGCGCAGCGTGGCCTCGGCGCGCTCGGCGTCTTGCGGCGTTTGCTTGTCGCACACCACACTGGCTGAGCCCACGCAGCCGTCTTCGTCGGAGAGTTGCAGCGCAAGGCCATCAGGCGTTTCGCTCAACTCTGCCCACAGGCCAATGCGGCGGTCGGACGACTTCTTGCTGAGTTGGTGCTCCCAGCTGCGGTCGCGGTTGCGGTTGATGGCCACGCCGGACTGCAGGTCCTTGAGCGCCTCGATAGCCTCGTTGGGGAACACGCGCCACAGCCGGCCCGACTTGCCCACCGGCTCAGCGGTGTTGACCTGCACGCCAACGATGTCCTTGGTCAGCGTCAGGTAGTTCAGGCCGTCGCCGTTGTGGATGCCACCGGCTTCTTTCACCGCTTCGTCGTCGATGGCCACGTCGAACCACTTGTCGCCGACCTTGGCCACCTCGCCCAGGGGCAGGCCCAGGTGCTTGGGTGACTCGAAGGCGCCGATGTCTTCCTTGCGGCCGGTCACGAAGTAGTCGGTGCTGCCGCGGTTGAAGTTGCGCTCGGGCTCGGGCTGGAAGTAGAAGGTGCACTCGCCCGATGAGGATCGGGCCAGTTCGGGCCGTTGTTCGAGGATCTCGTCGAGCAGCAGGCGGTAGTGGGCGGTGATGTTTTTCACATAGCCCATGTCCTTGTAGCGGCCTTCGATCTTGAAGGAGCGCACGCCCGCATCGATCAGGGCGTTGAGGTTGGCGCTCTGGTCGTTGTCCTTCATGGACAGCACGTGCTGCTCGAAGGCCACGACCTGGCCGCTGCCGTCGAGCACGTTGTAGGGCAGGCGGCAGGCTTGCGAGCAATCACCGCGGTTGGCGCTGCGGCCGGTGTGCGCATGGCTGATGAAGCACTGGCCGCTGTAGGCCACGCACAGCGCGCCGTGGATGAAGAACTCGATGGTGGCGTGCGTGGCGTCCGAGATCGCCTTGATCTGTTGCAGCGTGAGTTCGCGCGCCAGCACGATCTGGCTGAAGCCAGCGTCTTGCAGGAACTTGGCTTTCTCGACGGTGCGGATGTCGGTCTGCGTGCTCGCATGCAGCTGGATCGGGGGCAGATCGAGCTCGAGCAGCCCCATGTCTTGAACGATCAGCGCGTCCACGCCCGCGTCGTGCAGCTCCCAGATCAGCTTGCGCGCGGGCTCAAGCTCGTCGTCGCGCAGGATGGTGTTGATCGTGGTGAAAACCTTGGCGTGGTAGCGGTGCGCGTGCTGGACCAGCCGCGCGATGTCGCTGACCTCGTTGCTGGCGTTGCTGCGCGCGCCGAAGGACGGCCCGCCGATGTAGATGGCGTCGGCGCCGTGGTTGACGGCCTCGATGCCGATGTCGGCCGTGCGCGCGGGCGAGAGCAGTTCGATCTGGTGGGCGGGCAGGGACATGGGCTGGTGGGGGCGAAGAAAGAACGACAAAGACGGCACCCTCTCGGCTGGCGGGAGCCGCAGGGCGACGCGGTGGTGCGGGGGAGGGCCGATACTATCGCGATGGCACGCAAAAAAGGCAAGTTCGGGGCGCAAGTCCCTGCGATGGCGAACGAGATCACGGCGTCGGATCCCGTCGCTCAGCGCTTCGACCGGGTGGACGCCCTGCGCGGCCTAGCGCTCATCTGGATGGCCGCCTTCCACTTCTGCTTCGACTTGGCGAACTTTCGCCTGACGGAATCGGATTTCTACCGCGACCCGTTCTGGACCTGGCAGCGCACCTTCATCCTCTCGACGTTTTTGCTGTGTGCCGGTGCCGGCCAGGCCATTGCCACGCACCGGGGGCAGAGCTGGGCGCGTTTTTGGCGCCGCTGGGCGCAGATCGTCGGTTGCGCGTTGCTGGTGAGCCTGAGCAGCTGGTGGATGTTTCCACGCAGCTACATCTCCTTCGGGGTGCTGCACGGCATGGCGGTGATGCTGATCGCCGCCCGCCTGAGTGCGCCGCTGGGGCGGTGGCTGCTGCCGCTGGGCCTGCTCGCCATGCTGCTGCCCCGCTGGCTGCAGGATCCCTTCTTCGACACGAGGCTGACCAATTGGGTGGGCCTGGTCACGCACAAGCCCATCACCGAAGACTTCGTGCCCGTGCTGCCCTGGCTGGGCGTGATGTGGTGGGGCCTGGCCGTGACGCAATGGCTGTTGCAGCACCGGCCGCAATGGCTCGGCGGTGTTTCGGCGGGCAACTCGGGCGACAATCACGGCCTTGGGTGGCGGGCCCTGGTTTTGCTGGGGCAATGGAGCCTGAGTTTCTACATGGTGCACCAGCCGGTGTTCATCGGTGCGCTGATGGCCTCGCAGCAGTGGTTGGGCACTCGGCCGCTGTCGCCGTGATCAGGTGGTCCCCTGGCCTGCCAGCGTTGTTTGCCTCCCGCCCCCGACGCTTCCCGTTTTCACATCCGCATCACCCTTTCTCGAGCCTTTGACATGTCCCAAGCCCTGACCCAAGACGAACTCAAGACCCTGGTGGGCCGTGCCGCCCTGGAACACGTGCCGGCTGGCAGCGTGGTGGGCGTTGGCACGGGCTCGACCGTGGACAAGTTCATCGATGCACTGGGTGAAGCCTTGAAGGTCGACCCGAAGCGCGTGAGCGGCGCGGTTTCCAGCTCCGTGCGCAGCACCCAGCGCCTGCAAGCCCTGGGCGTGCCCGTGCTGGCGGCCGAAGCCGTGACGGGCCTGGGGGTCTACGTGGATGGTGCCGACGAGATCGACCACGCCGGCAACATGATCAAAGGCGGTGGTGCCGCGTTGACGCGTGAAAAGATCGTGGCCGAACTGGCCGAGCGCTTCGTTTGCATCGCCGACGAAAGCAAGCTGGTGCAAGCGCTGGGCAAGTTCCCCCTGCCCGTGGAGGTCATCCCGATGGCGGCCGCGCAGGTGATCCGTGCCTTCGCCGCCATCGGCGGACAAGGTCAGGTGCGCGAAGGCGTGACCACCGACAACGGCAACATCATCGTGGACGTGCGTGGCCTGCAGATCACGGATCCGGCTCGCTTCGAGTCCGACGTCAACCAGTGGCCGGGTGTGGTCACCGTGGGCGTCTTCGCTCGCAACAAGGCCAACGTTTGCCTGCTGGGCACGACAGCTGGCGTCAAGACGATTTCGTATTGAGGCTCAGGTGGCGGGCCACGCCCGCCGCCGCCAAACGGGCCGTGGCCAGGGTCGCGGTCAACAGGTAGCCCCCGGTCGGCGCCTCCCAGTCGAGCATCTCGCCGGCGCAGAACACGCCTGGCATGGCGCGCAACATCAGGTGCTCGTCCATCGCCTCGAAACGAACGCCGCCCGCAGTGCTGATCGCCTCGTCCATCGGGCGAGCGCGCACCAGGCTGATCGGCAGGTGCTGGATGGCTTGTGCCAGGCGCAGTGGCTCGTGCATGTCGTCCTTGCTGAGCAACTCGTGCAGCAGCGCCACCTTCAGTCCTTGCAGGCCCAACCGGCTCTTGAGGTGGGTGGACAGGCTGCGCGGGCCGCGTGGCCGCTTGAGCTCGGTCAACACCTGCTCAGGCGAGTGGGCAGGCAACAGATTGAGCCACACCGTGGCCGAGCCATCGCGCTCGATGGCGTCGCGGATTCGGCTGGAGAACGCATAGATCAGGCTGCCCTCGATGCCCGACTCGGTCAGCACGAACTCGCCCTGACGTGTTTCGCTGAGACCTTGCTGGTCGGTGAAGGTCAGGGTGACCGGCTTGATGGGTTGGCCGGCGTGGCGACCCGTGAGGTGTTCAGACCAGCCGCTGCGCCCCGGTGCGGTGGGAGCCACGTCGAAGCCGCAATTGGCCGCCCTCAGGGGAGCAACGTCCACGCCGCGTTCCTGCAGCCAGGGCGCCCAGCGGCCGTCAGAACCCAGACGCGACCAACTGCCGCCACCCAACGCGAGCAGGGTGGCGCGAGGCCTGACGGTGATGTCGCCACCAGGGGCGGTGAACGCCAGATCCCCTTCGGATGTCCAGCCTAGCCAGCTGTGGCGGGCATGCACGCGCACGCCTTGCTGGCGCAAGCGGCTGAGCCAGGAGCGCAGCAAGGGGGCCGCTTTCATCTCTTGCGGGAAAACGCGGCCCGAGCTGCCCACGAAGGTGTCAACCCCAAGCCCCTGGCACCATTGGCGAAGGTCGTCGGGCGTGAAGGCCGACAGCATGGGCGCCAGGGTGTCTGATCGCCCTTCGAAGCGCGTGACGAAGCGATCGAGCGGCTCGGAGTGCGTGATGTTCAGGCCGCCACGGCCCGCCAGCAGGAACTTGCGCCCCACCGAGGGCATGGCGTCGTACAGGTCAACCTGCCAGCCTTGTGTGGAGAGAAGTTCGGCTGCGGCAAGCCCTGCCGGGCCACCGCCAATGATGGCCACGTCGGTTTCGATCACAGGGTGCAAAGTCAGGTTAGAAGCGGAAACCTTCGGGCGGGTTGCCGATGGTGGGGGCAAAGGGCCGTTCGCTTTCGTTGCGACGCTCACCTGCCGGGCTGGATGCTGGCTTGGGCGGCGCAAGCGGGCTGGCTTCGGGTTGCGTGTAGCCGGGCGGAAGCTTGGACTGCTGCGGGTAGCCGGCCGCATCGAGGTAAGCGTTCCACTCCGACTGCTGCAGCCCGATGATCTGCTTGCCCCCGACCTTGAGCAAGGGCAGCTGGGTGCTGTTTTCCTGGGCGTTGAAGGCGCGGACATCTTCCGGCGTGTCGACCGTCTTTTCGGTGTACGGCACCCCGCGGGACTGCAGCAATTGGCGCCCGCTTGCGCAGGCGCCGCATTCGCGCATGGTGTAGAGCGTCACCGGGTGGCGATTGACCACTTGTTGCAGTTCATAGGGCAAGGCAACGCCACTGACACCTGCCCTGGGTTTGCCGAGGGCCTGCGCGCCTTCGCCCACGGGAGGGCGGTCTGTGTAGGTGACACGGCCATCAGGACCCACGATTTTGTAAGCGCCCCAGGCAGCCGGAGCCAGCAGGGCGCTGAGCAGCGCGGGCAGGCAGGCCCGCCAGAAAGCACGGTGGTTGGTCGCTGACATGGCGGGCTCCTTCATTGACTTCATCAGGCCATGCCCTGGTGGCGCAGCAGGGCGTCGATCTGGGGCTCGCGCCCGCGAAATGCCTTGAAATTGTCCATGGCGGAGCGGCTGCCGCCTGCTTCGAGGATGGCCTCGCGGTAGCGGCGGCCGACTTCGGGGTTGAGCACGCCGGTGTGCGGTGTGGCGGCTTCTTCGAAGGCGGCGTAGGCGTCGGCAGACAGCACCTCGGCCCACTTGTAGCTATAGTAGCCCGCAGCGTAGCCGCCAGCGAAGATGTGCGAGAAGCTGTGCTGAAAGCGGTTGAAGTCCGGCGGGATGTTGACGGCGACTTCCTGGCGCACCTCGTCGATCACCTTCTGCACATCGGTTTGCGCACCGGGCTCGGCGTGCAGGCGCATGTCGAAGAGCGAAAACTCGATCTGGCGAGCGGTCTGCATGCCGCTCTGGAAGTTCTTGGCGGCGACCATTTTGTCGAACAGCGCGCGTGGCAGCGAGGCGCCGGTGTCGACATGGTGGGTCAGCTGCTGCACGACGTCCCATTCCCAGCAGAAGTTCTCCATGAACTGGCTGGGCAGCTCGACCGCGTCCCACTCGACGCCGCTGATGCCGGCCACGCCGATGTCGTCGACCTGGGTCAGCATGTGGTGCAGGCCGTGGCCAAACTCGTGGAAGAGGGTGGTGACGTCGTCGTGGGTGAGCAGGGCGGGCTTGTCGCCCACGCCGCGGGCGTAGTTGCACACCAGGTGCGCCACCGGGGTCTGCGTGACGTGGTTGTCGGGGCGATTCCAGCGGCCACGCACGTCGTCCATCCAGGCGCCGGGGCGCTTGCCGGGGCGGGCATAGGGGTCGAGGTAGAACTGACCGACCAGGTTGCCGGCGCGCTCGATGCGGAAAAAGCGCACCGTTTCATGCCACACGGGCGCCGTGTCTGGTTTGATCGTGACGTCAAAGAGCTTTTCGATCAGGCCGAACAGGCCCTTGAGCACGGTCGGCTCGGTGAAGTACTGCTTGACCTCCTGGTCGCTGAAGGCGTAGCGGGCCTCCTTGAGCTTTTCGCTCACGAAGGCGATGTCCCAGGCCTGCAGGTCAGGCAGCTCGCATTCGGTGCGCGCGAAGTCGCGCAGCTCGGCCATGTCTTTTTCAGCGTAGGGGCGGGCGCGCTGGGCCAGGTCGCGCAGGAAGTCCATGACCTGCTGGGGGCTTTGGGCCATCTTGGGCACCAGAGACACCTCGGCGAAGTTGCCGTGGCCCAGCAGCTGGGCCTCTTCCTGGCGCAGGGCGACGATTTCCTGCATCAGCACGGAGTTGTCGCGCTCAGCGGGGCCGAACTCGCTGGCGCGGGTGGCGTAGGCGCGGTACATCGTCTCGCGCAGCGCGCGGTTCGTGGCGTACTGCATGACCGGCAGGTAGCAGGGCATGTGCAGGGTGAGCTTGTGGCCCTCTTTGCCATCGGCCTCGGCTGCGGCGCGGGTGGCGGCCTGCACGTCGTCCGGCACGCCGGCCAGCTCTTCGGTGCTGGCAAAGTGCGAGAACGCGTCGGTGGCGTCCATCACGTGTTCGGAGAAGGCCTGAGACTTGGCGGCCTGCAGCTCCTGGATCTCGGCGAAGCGTTGCTTGGCCTGGCCTTGCAGTTCGGCGCCACCGAGGACGAAGCCACGCAGGGCGTTGTCCAGGGCGCGGCGGCGAGCCGCCGGCAGCTTGTGCTCGGCGCTGGCGGCCTGGTCGGCCAGGTTGACGGCCTTGTACTTGGCGTAGAGGCGCTCGTCCGAGCCCAGGCGCGTGTAAAACTCGGTCAGGCGCGGCAGGTTCTCGTTGAAGGCGGCGCGCAGCTCGGGCGTGTCGGCCACGCTGTTGAGGTGGCCCACAGCGCCCCAGGCTCGGCCCATGCGCTCGGTGGGCACGTCCAGCAGCAGCGACAGGGCGTCGTAGTCGGCCGGCACGTCCGGGCCGGTGACTTTTTCAAGCGCCGCTTCGGACTCGGCCAGCAGGGCATCCATCGCAGGGCTGACCTGCTCGGGCTTGATCTGGTCGAACAGGGGCAGGCCGGAGGTGTCGAGGAGTGGGTTGCTGCTCATGGTGCTGGCGGTGAACGTGGGCAAAGCGGTGCGGGTGGGGCTCAGCGAGTCGCGAAGGTGCGCTCGGCGGCTTCCATGGTGTTGACCAGCAACATGGTAATCGTCATGGGGCCGACCCCGCCGGGCACGGGGGTGATGTGGCCGGCCACTTCCTTCACACCAGCGAAATCCACGTCGCCACAGAGCTTGCCTTCGTCGTCGCGGTTCATGCCCACGTCGATCACCACGGCGCCTGGCTTGACCATGTCGGCCGTCAGCACGTTGCGCTTGCCCACGGCGGCCACCACGATGTCGGCCTGGCGGGTCATGGCAGCCAGGTCGGCGGTGCCGCTGTGGGTGATGGTGACGGTGGCGTTGGCGGCCAGCAGCATCATCGCCATCGGCTTGCCGACGATGTTGGAGCGGCCGATGACCACGGCGTGCTTGCCGCGCAGGTCTTTCATGCCGATGGATTCGAGCATCTTCATGCAGCCGTAGGGGGTGCAGGCCTTGAAGCCGACTTCACCGACCATCAGGGCGCCGGCGCTGGCGACGTGAAAGCCATCGACGTCCTTCAAAGGCGAGATGGCTTCGATGACCTTGTGGTCGTCGATGTGCTTGGGCAGGGGCAGTTGCACCAGGATGCCGTGTATGGCCGGGTCGTTGTTGAGGGCCTCGACGCGGGCCAGCAGGTCGGCCTCGCTCAGCGTGGCGTCGTACTTCTCGAGCACGGAGTGAAACCCGACGTCTTCGCAGGCCTTGACCTTGTTGCGCACGTAGACCTGGCTGGCGGGGTTGTCGCCGACCAGGACGACGGCCAGGCCGGGCTTGAGGCCTTTGGCGGTCAGGGCAGCGGCGCGCTGGGCGACTTCGCCGCGCAGTTGCTTGGACAGGGCGTTGCCGTCGATGAGTTGGGCGGTCATGGTGTGGCTCCGTGGGACGAGGTGAGCGAATTCAGCAAAAGGGGCTTCGGGGCGTGCCCGAGCAGCCTCAGGAATGGAAAAAGGCCGCTTGCAGGCGGCCTTGTGGGTGTGGCGGGGCAGCCTTACTTGGTGCCTGCTGCCGGGGCTTGCGCACTGGCGCCCAGTGCGATCTTGAGCAAGTCGGCCACGGTGTTGGCGTTGAGCTTTTCCATCACGTTGGCGCGGTGGGCTTCCACCGTCTTGATGGAGATGCCCAAGTCGTCGGCGATCTGCTTGTTCAGGCGGCCAGCGACGATGCGCTCGAGCACCTGGGCTTCGCGGGTGGTCAGGCGCGAGAGCAGCGCTTCGCGGCTGGCGGCTTCTTGCGACTGCGAGAAAGAAGAGCGGGCCTGGTCCAGCATGCGCTCGACCAGGGCGACCAGGGCGTCTTCCTTGAAGGGCTTTTCGATGAAGTCCATCGCACCCTTTTTCATGGTGTTCACGGCCATGGGCACGTCGCCGTGGCCGGTGATGAACACGATGGGCAGCGGAGACTTGCGCTCGAGCAGCTTGTCTTGCAGCTCCAGGCCGCTCATGCCATCCATGCGGATGTCGGCGATCAGGCAGGCGACTTCGCGGGGGTCAAAGCGGGCGAGGAAGGATTCGGCCGAGTCAAAACAGCGAACCCGGTAGTCCTTGCCCTCCAGCAGCCACTGCAACGAGTCGCGAACGGCCTCGTCGTCATCCACCACATACACAGTGCCTTTTTTCGGGATCAAGCTCATGGGTTGTCGGCAAGCAAATCGTTGGAGGGGGGGATGGCCGAGTCGGTCGGGTCCGGCTGGCTACCTGCGTCGGTTTCGATCGGGAGTGTGAAGGTGAATCGACACCCCACGACATTCGGACCATTGTAGATGTTCTCGGCCTTGATCCGGCCATGATGCGACTCAATGATGGAGCGACAAAGACTCAGGCCTATCCCTAATCCCTCGGCCTTGGTCGAGTGGAAGGCCTCGAAAAGCCGCGCCAGCATCTCTTCCTTCATGCCGGGGCCGCCGTCGCTGACGGTGAACTCGACCACCGGGCCCTGGTCCTCGGTCACACGCTGTTGCACCTTGAGGTCGATCAGGCGACGCGACATCGGCATCTGGGCCGAGTCGATGGCCTCGGCGGCGTTCTTGAGCAGGTTCAGCAGCACCTGCTCGATGAGGATCGGGTCCGCCATGAGTTGCGGCAGCCGGTTGGCCACCATGGTGTTGAGCGTGACCCGGCGGCGCTTCATCTCGAAAACAGCCAGCTCGAGCACGGCGTCGGTGATGTCGCGCACGCGGGCGGGCTGGCGCTGCGGCTCCGAGCGTTTCACGAACTGGCGGATGCGGTGGATGATCTGGCCGGCGCGTTGGGCCTGGCGGGAGGTTTTCTCCAGGGCGCTGACAAGCTGCTCGTTGTCGATGTTGCCGTTTTGCACCCGGCTGATCATGCCGCTGCAGTAGTTTGAGATGGCGGCCAGCGGCTGGTTGAGCTCGTGGGCCACGGTCGAGGCCATTTCGCCCATGGTGATCAGGCGGCTCGTGAACTGCGACTTCTCGGCCTGGCGGGCGGCGGCTTCTTCGGCCTGGCGGCGGGCGGTGATGTCGGTGGCGATCAGCATCTGGGCCAGGTTGCCATCGGTCCACTGCACGTAGCGGGCGCGCACGTCGAACCACTTCTGGACGGTGTCCATGAAGACTTCGCGGGTGTCGCTGCCGGCGTTGGTGAGCGAGTGGGCGGGCAGGCCACCGAAATCGTCCACGGCCTCGTCGCCGTCGATGATTTCATCGGGCATGACCTGTCCGCCGGTGAGCTGGGCGTGGGCGTCGGGGTTGGCGCCGAACCACAGGCGGTAGGAGCGGTTGGCGAACAGCAACTCGCCACGTTGCACAGAGACCACGGACACGGCCGCGTCCAGCCCTTCGAGCACTGTGGTGAAGCGCTCGTGGGCGGCGGTGAGCTGGTCGCGCACGCGCTTGGCTTCGGTGATGTTGGTGACCGACGTCATCCAGCCGGTCTGGTCGCCCTGGGCGTCGATCAGGGGCGAGACGTACATGCGGGCGTCGAACTGGCTGCCGTCGCGGCGCTGCATCACCACCTCGATGCCGCCCATGGGGCTGCGGCCGAGCAGCTCCTGCTGGAACATGCGGTTGAACTCGTCGAGGCGGTCTTTGGGCCAGTAGGGGTAGGGTGGCACGCAGCCGATCAGTTCCTCTTCGGAAAAGCCCGTCATGGCGCAGAAGGCCGGGTTCACGTAGGTGATGCGGCCTTCGAGGTCGATGGTGCGCATGCCGGTGAGCATGGAGTTCTCCATGGCCCGGCGGAAGTTTGTTTCCTGCACCAGCGCCTTCTGGATCTGCGAGCGACGGCGCATGTGGCGCAGGGTGCCCATCAGGGTCCAGACGGTGAGCACCGACAGCGCCACCACCATCCAGAACAGGGTGTTGCCGATCAGGCCGGAGGAGGTGCGGTAGCCCGAGCCGCGCAGGATCAGGCCGTTGCCCACCGGGGTGACGACGACGTCGTGGGCGAAGATGGGACGGGCCGAGTCTTCGTTGCGGGCCCCGGAGGTGCTGGTCAGCACGATGCCACTGACCTCGATGAGGCTCATGGCGTGGCGCGCGGCGATCTCGCGGGGCACCAGGTAGCGCATCAGTGGGTCGAGCGCGTACTCGGTCACCAGGGTGCCGGAGAACTGGCCGCGCTCCATCATGGGCATCTGCAGCTGCAGCACACGCACCCCCTGAGGGTTCAGGTAGGGGCGCGAGTACACCGGCATGTTGTTTTCACGCGCGCTCTTGAAAGCCTGCCTGGGCTCGGCGCCGGGGAAGTGGTCTCGCCAGTCGTCTTCCTCGATGTTGATGTCGGGCTCCAGCTCGGGCGCAATGGGCAGGCTGAATGCGTTGCGGGTGGCCCGCATGCGACCGTCGCGTTGCACCCAGCTGACGCTGAGGATTTCGGGGCGGGCGCGGATGAAGTCGTCTGCCTGACGCGTGAAGACTTCGGCGTCGGCCGGCTTGAGGCTGACGTCGCGGGCCAGGCGCAGCAGTTGCTCCTGGTTTTCGACCAGGCGCATGCGGATTTGTTGCTGAACGACCTCGGTGTCGCGCTTGACGGCCTCTTGCTCCCGCTCGAGCTCTTCGTTGCGCAGGTACCAGAAGGCCGCGATGATGGCAGCCAGGAACAGCAGCACGGACACCAGGGGCCCCAAAGTGGCGTAGCGGTCCTGCTGACTGGGCGTTTGCTTGCGCCACCAGCGCCAGAACAGGCGACTGGTTTGTCCGGAGGCTTGTGGCGCAGGCGTCCCGGGCTGTTGCGGAGAAGCGGAAAAGGGCATCTCGGGATTATCGGTGCGGGAAACCGCAACTGGAGGAGCACGCCCCGGCAGGTATATTTTCCGAGTGCCGCAACGCCACCGTGTTGTGTGCGCACCTCGTCGAAACCGGAATGGCAGCGTTTATCCACGTTTTCTGCCATCCAGGCGTGTGGCCATACTCGGTTGCACGCCACCTTCACCGGAGACTGAAACCATGTCAGCCAACGATCCGCTGCTGTCCTCCAACCTGGACCAGGATCCTCAGGAAACCCGCGAATGGCTCGATGCCCTGTCGGGGGTCATCGAAACCGAAGGTCGCGCCCGAGCACACGACTTGCTCGAAAACCTGCTTGACCACGCCCGCCAGGCCGGCATCGACATGCCGTTCTCGGCCACGACGGCCTACGTGAACACCATCGCGGTGGAGGACGAGGCCCACCACCCTGGCAACCTCGAGATCGAAGAGCGCCTGCGCAGCTACATGCGCTGGAACGCCATGGCGATGGTGGTCAAGGCCAACCGCCACAACCCGCCCGATGGCGGCGACCTGGGTGGCCACATTTCCTCGTTCGCTTCGCTGGCGACCATGCTGGGCGTCGGCTTCAACCACTTCTGGCATGGCGACACGCCCGACCACGGCGGCGACTTGCTTTACATCCAGGGCCACTCGGCCCCCGGCATCTACGCCCGGGCCTTCATGGAAGGCCGCATCACGGAAGACCAGCTCAACAACTTCCGCCAGGAAGTGGGCGGCAAGGGACTTTCAAGCTACCCGCACCCCAAGCTGATGCCCGAGTTCTGGCAGTTCCCCACCGTGTCGATGGGCTTGGGCCCGATCATGGCGATTTACCAGGCGCGCTTCCTGAAGTACCTGCATGCCCGGGGCCTGGCCGACACCTCCAAGCGCAAGGTCTGGGTGTTCTGCGGCGATGGTGAGATGGACGAGCCCGAATCGCTGGGCGCCATCGGCCTGGCCGCGCGCGAAAAGCTCGACAACCTGATCTTCGTCATCAACTGCAACCTGCAGCGCCTGGACGGCCCGGTGCGCGGCAACGGCAAGATCGTGCAGGAGCTCGAAGGCGAGTTCCGCGGTGCCGGCTGGAACGTGATCAAGCTGCTGTGGGGCTCGTACTGGGACCCGCTGCTGGCGCGCGACAAGGACGGCATCCTGCGCAAGATCATGATGGAGATGGTCGACGGCGATTACCAGGCCTGCAAGGCCAACGACGGCGCCTTCGTGCGCCAGCACTTCTTCGGGCGCGACCCCCGTGCGCTGGAGATGGTGGCGCGCTTGTCGGACGACGACATCTGGCGCCTGCAACGCGGCGGCCACGACCCGCAGAAGGTGTACGCCGCCTACAGCGCGGCAGTGAACCACACCGGCCAGCCCACCGTGCTGCTGATCAAGACGGTCAAGGGCTTCGGCATGGGCAAGAGCGGTGAAGGCAAGAACACCGCCCACCAGACCAAGAAGCTGACCGACGAGGACATCAAGCTCTTCCGCGACCGCTTCAACATCCCGGTGGCCGACGAGGACATCGAAAAACTCCCCTTCATCAAGCCGGCCGACAACACGCCCGAGATGAAGTACCTGCTCGAGCGCCGCGCTGCCCTGGGGGGTGCGCTGCCCAAGCGTCGCCCCAAGGCCGACGAGACGCTGCCGGTGCCGGGCCTGGACGCGTTCCAGAGCATCCTGGAGCCGACGCAGGAAGGGCGCGAGATCTCGACCACGCAGGCCTTCGTGCGCTGCCTGACCCCGCTGCTGCGCGACGCCAACCTGGGCCCGCGCGTGGTGCCCATCCTGGTCGACGAGGCCCGCACCTTCGGCATGGAGGGGCTGTTCCGCCAGATCGGCATCTACGCGCCGGAAGGCCAGAAGTACACCCCGGTCGACAAGGACCAGGTCATGTACTACCGCGAGGACAAGGCCGGCCAGATCCTGCAGGAAGGCATCAACGAAGCGGGCGGCATGAGCTCGTGGGTGGCGGCGGCCACGTCGTACTCGACGAACAACCGCGTGATGATCCCGTTCTACATCTACTACTCGATGTTCGGGCTGCAGCGCATCGGCGACCTGGCCTGGGCCGCGGGCGACATGCAGGCGCGCGGCTTCCTGCTCGGTGGCACGTCGGGTCGCACGACCTTGAACGGTGAAGGCCTGCAGCACGAGGACGGCCACAGCCAGTTGGTGGCCGGTACCATCCCGAACTGCCTGAGCTACGACCCGAGCTTCGCGCACGAAGTCGCCGTCATCATCCAGGACGGTTTGAAGCGCATGGTCGAGAAGCAGGAGAACGTCTTCTACTACCTGACCCTGCTCAACGAGAACTACGCGCAGCCTGGCCTCAAGCCCGGCACCGAGGCCGAGATCATCGCCGGCATGTACCTGCTGCAGGACGCCGACAGCAAGCACAAACTGCAAGTGAACCTGCTGGGTGCAGGCTCGATCCTGCGCGAGTCGGTGGCAGCCAAGGAGCTGCTGGAAGCCGAATGGGGCGTGGGCGCCAACGTGTGGAGCTGCCCGAGCTTCAACCTGCTGGCCCGCGAAGGCCAGGACGTCGAGCGCTGGAACCTGCTGCACCCGACCGATGCGCCGCGCGTGCCCTTCGTGACGAAGCAGCTGAGCCGCACGCAAGGCCCGGTGGTGGCCTCGACCGACTACGTCAAGGCCCTGCCCGAGCAGATCCGGGCCCACATCCCGCAAGGGCGTTCTTTCAAGGTGCTGGGCACCGACGGCTTCGGTCGCAGCGACTTCCGGTATCGCTTGCGCGAGCACTTCGAGATCAACCGCCACTACATCGTCGTGGCCGCGCTGAAGTCGCTGGCCGATGAAGGCAAGGTGCCGGTCTCGAAGGTGTCGGAGGCGATCGCCAAATATGGCATCGACACCGAGAAGCTCAACCCGCTGTACGCCTGACGCCTGCGAGGATCACACATGGCCACGATTGAACTGACCGTCCCGGACATCGGGGACGTGAGCGACGCAGCCGTCATCGAGCTGCTCGTCAAGCCGGGCGACACCGTTCGCGCGGAACAAAGCCTGATCACCATCGAGTCGGACAAGGCGTCGATGGAGGTGCCGTCTGCGCAAGGCGGGGTGATCAAGGAGCTGAGGCTGAAGCTGGGTGACAAGGTCAGCCAGGGATCGGTCATCGGCTTGCTGGAAGTGGGGGAGGGTGGCACAAGCGCCCCGTCGCCTGCCACACCAGCCGCATCGGTCGGTGCACCGGTTGCTGTGGCAGTCACTGCCGCTGCCGCCCCGACTGCCGCGCTCGTGGCAACCACCGCCACCGCTGCACCCGCTGCAGAGCCCGCCGCGCGCACCAGCCCCACCGCATCCTTGCCGCCAGCAGAAGCGCCAGCCACGGGGCACATCGCCCACGCGTCTCCCTCGGTGCGACGCTTTGCGCGTGAGCTGGGCGTGGACATCGCCCGCGTGCCTGGCACCGGCCCCAAGGGCCGCATCACCCACGTCGACGTGCAGAACTTCGTCAAGGGTGTGATCGCGCAGGTGGCTTCGGGTGCACCGGCGGCTGCGACTTCAGGTTCTGGCAGCGCCGACCTCGGCGGCATGACCCTGCTGCCCTGGCCCTCGATCGACTTCACCAAGTTCGGCCCCATCGAGCGCCAGCCGCTGTCGCGCATCAAGAAGATCTCGGGCGCGAACCTGCACCGCAACTGGGTGCGCATCCCGCACGTCACCAACAACGAAGAGGCCGACATCACCGAGCTGGAGGCCTTGCGCGTCAAGCTCAACGAGGAGCACGCCAAGGCAGGCACCAAGTTCACGATGCTGGCTTTCCTGCTCAAGGCCTGCGCGGTGTCGCTGCGCAAGTTCCCGCAGTTCAACGCCTCGCTCGATGGCGACGACCTGGTGCTCAAGCAATACGTGCACATCGGCTTTGCGGCGGACACGCCCAATGGCCTGGTGGTGCCTGTGATCCGCGACGTGGACCAGAAATCGCTGAGCCAACTGGCGCTGGAGACCGCTGCGCTGGCAGCCAAGGCCCGCGATGGCAAGCTCACGCCAGCCGAGATGAGTGGCGGTTGCTTCTCGATTTCGTCGCTGGGCGGCTTCGGTGGCACCACCTTCACGCCCATCATCAACGCACCGGAGGTGGCCATCCTGGGCGTGTGTCGCTCGGCCATGAAGCCGGTGTGGAACGGCAGCGAGTTCGTGCCCCGCCTGATGCTGCCGCTGAGCCTGAGCTACGACCACCGCGTCATCGACGGGGCGTCGGCAGCCAAGTTCAACGCCTACCTGGCTTCGCTGCTGGCGGATTTCCGCCGCGCACTGGTGTAAGGGGCGTCGACATGGTATTCATCGACATCCCCGTGCCCGACCTGGGCGACATCGCCGATGCGGCGATCATCGAGGTCCTCGTCAAACCCGGTCAGACCGTGGCCGCCGAGCAAAGCCTGATCACCCTGGAGTCCGACAAGGCCTCCATGGAGGTGCCTTCGCCCCAGGCCGGGGTGGTGGGCGAGATCAAGGTGAAGTTGGGTGACCGGGTGGGGCAGGGGCACATCATCCTGACGCTGGACGTGGCCGGCGCCGGGGCAACGACCTCTGCGGCGTCTGTTGCCGCTGCAACGGCAACGGCCGCTCCCACTGCAGCCGCGCCGTCTACACAACCGTCTCAGCAAGCTCCAGCGCCAGCGGTCGCCCAGCCCGCCCAGGCTGCGGCAGCCCTCCCGTCCGACACCGATTGCGATGTGCTCGTGCTCGGCGGTGGCCCCGGTGGCTACAGCGCTGCTTTCCGCGCGGCCGACCTGGGGCTCAAAGTCATTTTGGTCGAGCGTTACGCCGAGCTGGGAGGCGTCTGCCTGAACGTGGGCTGCATCCCATCGAAGGCGCTGCTGCACGTGGCCGCCGTGATGGACGAGGTCAAGCATTTCGATGCGCTGGGCGTGAGCTTCGGTGAGCCCAAGCTGGACCTGGCCAAGTTGCGTGCGCACAAGTCGGGCGTGACCGGCAAGCTCACGCAAGGTCTGGCCGCCATGGCCAAGGCCCGCAAAGTCGAGGTGGTGCGTGGCTACGGCAGCCTGGTTGATGCGCACACGCTGCAGGTCGAGGTGACCACCGGCGGCGCGCAGGACAAGACCGGCGAGACCCGCCAGTTGCGCTTCAAGCGCGCCATCCTGGCTGCGGGCTCGCAAGCCGTGCGCCTGCCCTTCATGCCCGACGACCCGCGCGTGGTCGACTCCACCGGCGCCCTGGCGCTGACCAGCGTTCCCAAAAGAATGCTGGTCATCGGCGGCGGCATCATCGGCCTGGAGATGGGCACGGTTTACTCCACGTTGGGGGCGCGCATCGACGTCGTCGAGATGGGTGACGGCCTCATGCCTGGCGCCGATCGCGACCTGGTCAAGGTCTGGGACAAGGTCAACGCCCACCGCTTTGACCGCGTCATGCTCAGCACCAAGACGGTGGCGGCACAAGCCACGCCCGAAGGCATCAAGGTGAGCTTCGCTTCGGCCAAGGAAGGCGAGCCGGCGCCCGAGCCCGCCGTGTACGACCTGGTGCTGCAGGCCGTGGGCCGCTCGCCCAATGGCCGCAAGGTCGGAGCAGACAAGGCCGGGCTAACGGTCAACGACCGTGGCTTCGTGCTCGTGGACAAGCAGATGCGCAGCAACGTGCCCAGCCTGTTCGCCATCGGTGACCTCGTGGGGCAACCGATGCTGGCGCACAAGGCCGTGCACGAGGGCCACGTGGCGGCCGAGGTCATCGCCGGTGAGCTGCTGGGTGACGACAAACTTGCGCGCGCGGCGTTCGACGCCAGCGTGATCCCCAGCGTGGCTTACACCGACCCGGAAATCGCCTGGGTGGGCCTGACGGAAGACCAGGCCAAAGCCCAGGGCAGGGCGGTCAAGAAGGGGCTCTTTCCGTGGGCAGCGTCAGGCCGCGCGCTGGCCAACGGCCGCTCGGAAGGCTTCACCAAGCTGCTGTTCGACGCCGAAACGCATCGCATCGTCGGTGGCGGCATCGTGGGCACGCACGCGGGGGACCTGATCGGCGAGATCGCACTGGCCATCGAGATGGGCGCCGACGAGGTCGACATCGGCAAGACCATCCACCCGCACCCCACCCTGGGTGAGAGCGTGGGGCTGGCGGCCGAGGCGGCTCACGGCACCTGCACGGACCTGATGCCGGTGCGCAAGCGCTGAAGCGCTGCGACTGACCTGAAAAGACAACGCCCGGGCGCGGTGATGAACCGCCCCGGGCGTTGTGTTTGGCCGATCCGAGATCAGAAAGGCAGCTTCAATGTGGGCGCGAAGATGGCGATGGTGCAGCCCAGGCCCACGGTCCACACCAGGGTGCGCAGCGCGGCGATGTTGGCAAAGTACAGGCCGATGTAGACCACGCGCGCGGCGATGAATGCCATGGCGAGTTGATCGGTGCGGGCCTGATCGAGGCCGGCGAACTGCGCAGCCAGCACGGCGAACACGAACAGAGGCAGGGCTTCAAAACCGTTGTTCTGTGCGGCGGCGGCGCGGGCCTTCCAGCCAGTTTGCTTGGCGGCCCAGTCGCGCGGGTTGTTGTTGTCGTAGCCGCCGTCGCTGCGGCGCTTGCCGGCGGTGGCGGCCTTGGCGGCGCCCATGGTGATGACCGGCAAGATGGCGGCGATCAGGACGCAGGTGTTGGCGATGCTCATGCGTGTCTCCTAGTGTGGTTTGTGCTGAATGCGCACAGAGCGATGGCATTCTAGGTTGTGACAAGGAGTGTTGTCGAATCAGCGCTTCGGTCCCAACGCCCCTAGCCAAATGGAAACGTTCAAACCCTTGAGGCGTTGTTTTTTCGACATAAACGCATGGGGGCGAGGGGTGTTGCTTCAGGCCGCCGCCTCGCTTGTAAACTTTTTCGTAGGTGTAAGACGTGCATGGTCATCGTTCATGCGTCCGTCAGAAGAGAGAACAACGTCAAGTAAGGGGGAAAAGTGAAAAGTTCACTTCGGTTGGGCGCGCTCGCCCTAATTTCTGTGGCCGGCTGTTTCGGATGCAGCACTACGCTCTGGGCGCAGTTGGCACCTCCGGGCACTTTTTCCCTCACCGCCAGCGGGGGCGCCAGCTACGCTGTCCCTCTGCAACTTCCTTCTGGGCTCGGAAAAGACACCCCCAACTTGGCTCTAACTTACGCCAATCAGCCGGCGAAGAATGTTGGCGGCGTGGGGTGGGCCTTGGATGGCTTGTCCATCATTTCAAGGTGTGGCCGAACGATCGCTGATGACGCAGCCAAAGGCCGAGTGAACTACGATGCGAACGACCGTTTTTGCGTAGACGGTACCCGACTCATCGCGTACTCAGGCGCTGATGGCGCCGACGGAACCCTCTATTTTTCTTCGATCACCGACAGTGCTCGATATCGCAGCGTTGGTTCAGTCAACGGCTCGGACGGTGCCGCGTACTTTGAGAAGCTCACCCGCGAAGGCGTGACATTTAAATACGGCTCCGACGCAGGGTCGCGTGTGCTGGGGGCAGGCCGTGCGCAGGCTTCGTCTTGGCTGCTTCAGTCGGTCAAGGATGCGCAGGGGAACACTGCGACGTACTCCTACACGCCCAATGATCGCGCGCTCTCCAGCATTTCGTATTCTGGCGGCGTGTTGGTTCAGTTTGTTTACGAGACGCGTCCAGATGCTGTAAAGAACTATGTGTTGGGCGCTGATTTGAGCCAGTCGAACCGGCTGAAAACCATTCAAATCAGCCGAAATTCCAAATCGCTGGCTGAGTACAGGCTTGCTTATGAAGTCAGATCGTTGCGGGCTGACTCATATCTGAAGTCGATCACCTATTGCAACTCAGGTGGCATTTGCCTGCCTGTGCGTGCTTTTTCTTGGAGATCGTCTGCTGATGCCTATGCTCCCCTCATCAACAGTGCGCCGGGTGGAATGTTTGGGGCCCTGCAAAGTGATGCCCGCTTGGATGCTGGCAAGTTCGTTGATGTAAACGGGGACGGAATCCAAGACTATGCCGTCGTTTGGAACAACGCTGGCACCAGAAACATCGCGGTTTATTTGTCAAAAAGGGATGGCACATTCGCCAATTTGATCAACAGTGCACCAGGGGGAAGCTTCATTGCGTCTGCTGGCGATCCGCGGCTCGATGTTGGTCAGTTCATCGATTTGAACAAAGACGGCCTGTCTGATTACGTGGTTGTTTGGAACAATGCCAGCAACAGGAGCATTGCGGTTTATTTGGCCAAAAGTGACGGCACTTTTGATTCAATTAGGAATTCTACGCCGGGCGGGTCCTTCTCTCCTAGAAAGAGTGACGCCATGCAAGAGGACGCCGGCACGTTTGCGGATGTTAACGGCGACGGGCTTCCGGATTACGTTTTGTCTTGGATGGGGGGTGGGTCTCGCAACTTGGCCGTCTATCTTAATAATGGCGACGGAACTTTTGCCAATTTGATCAATACTGATGTTGGTGGTTCTTTTGTTTGGTCATCATCTGGTGATCGCAGAGACACAGGCACATTTATTGATGTGAATGGGGATGGTTCAGCTGATTACGTCGTTGTTTGGGATAATAATGGGCAGAGGAATATCGCGACTTATCTGGCGCAAAAAAACGGGACGTTCCAGCCTGCGATCAACAGCGCGCCCTGCTGCAATTTTGGCCCCAGTGCGGACGATGCTCGAAGGGATGTTGGCGAGTTTGCAGATGTCAACGGCGATGGAATCCCGGACTATGTGGTTGTTTGGAACAATGGCGGCAACCGAAATATTGCCGTTTCATTGGGTTCCGGTGATGGGAGCTTTGAAGTTATCAAGAACAGCGAGTCCGGTGGCCGGTTTGGTGCCTCGAAGAATGATGCCAAAAAGGATGTCGGTCTTTTGCAGGATGTCAATGGCGATGGCCTGATCGATTACGTGGTTGTTTGGAATAATGCCGGGGCTCGAAACTTTGGCGTTTATCTATCAAAAGGGGATGGATATTTTGCCACCTTGCAAAACAGTGCTTCCGGTGGATCCTTCGAGTCCATCGTCTCAGACCCGCTGGTGGACATGGGCAGATTCGAGGACATCAATCAGGACGGATTGATGGATTACGTCGTCGTGTGGCCCTACGGCGGGGTGCGCAACATCGCTGTTTACTATGGTGCATTCGATGGAACATTTGGGAGCATTTCCAACTCCGCGCCCGGCGGTTCTTATTCCAATGCTCCGTCGGGCGCTCGCACCGACGTGGGGTCGTTCATCGACTTGGATGGCGACGGCTTGCTCGACTACGTCGTTGTTTGGAACAACGGAGGGAACAGAAACATCGCAGTCACTTTGCTTGCCAGTTCTGCAGTCAACGAGCTCACTGCAGTCACTGAGGCTGGTACCGATGTTCAGCGGTTTGCCTATCAGAGCCTCAGCCAAGCGGTGAACTCAAGCTACCAGAGGTCTGCGATCGTTGGCGGCCTCCAGTTCTCTCATCAAACAATCGTGAGTCCATCGATCAGGGTGGTCAAGTCTGTCGAAACGCTTGCAGGTTCCGGCGCCTACAAAAAAGCCTCGTACGCTTACGGAAACCTCACTCAAGCAAACGACGCACGGTGGGGCTCTCGTGGCTTCGAATGGACGCAAGTCAAAGACGAGAGCACGGGTCTTGTGAGCCGCACGTATTACCGCCAGGACTTTCCGTTCATTGGGATGGTGGACAAGGTAGGTCGAGGCACCAGTGAGGCGAACTGGGGTAACCTAGGGCTGACGACCTACGCGTACACGT
>CAYJXE010000019.1:0-75387 GCA_964373965.1 uncultured Aquabacterium sp.
CACCAGTCAAGTGGTTGCCGAGCCATGACACCGCACATGTCGGGCCGGCTCACACGCCCCTCACCCACCGAACCCGAACCACCGCGCACGGCGTTGGTGGCGGAAGAAGGGCGACGCTTGCGTCGCCCTTCTTCCTTTCCGCATGCCACGGTGTGTCGCGGGATGGGGGCCAGGGGGGCCTGCGCAGGGCCCATTCGCGGTGTCATGGCTCGGCAACAGCCTGGTCGGTGTTCAAGGAGTGAAGGTGGCGCCACGCGGTGGTGCCCCGCGAGCGTGGTCCCGGAGCAGGCCCCCCTGGCCCCCAGCCCGTTGCTCAACCGTGGCAAACCACCCCACCAACCAAACACTGCACCGCGCCAACAAAAAAGCCACCCCGCAGGGTGGCTCCATGGCAGGGCTCTCGCCCGCTCGAAACACCAAGGTGACGATCAAGCCGCCTTCTTGCGCGCCTGAGCCGCCAGCCGCGCCAGCTCCTCGTCGCGCAAATCCTTGCGCAAGATCTTGCCCACGTTGCTCATCGGCAGGTCCTCGCGGAACTCAATGTGGCGCGGGCGCTTGTAGCCCGTCAGCTGCTCCTTGCAGTACTCGGCGATGTCGGCCTCGGACAAGCTGTAGTCCTTGCGCACCACGAACAGCTTGACCGCCTCGCCCGACTTCTCGTCCGGCACGCCGATGGCGCAGCACTCGGTCACGCCCGGGTGCAGACTGACCACCTGCTCGATCTCGTTGGGGTACACGTTGAAGCCCGAGACCAGGATCATGTCCTTCTTGCGGTCTACGATCTTGAACAGGCCGTCGGCCGACATCACGCCCACGTCGCCGGTGCGGAAGAAGCCATCGGCTGTCATGACCTTGGCGGTCTCTTCGGGGCGCTGCCAGTAGCCGGCCATGACCTGCGGGCCGCGCACCGCGATCTCGCCGGGCTCGCCCTGGGCCACGGGCTGGCCGTTGTCGTCGAGCAGGGCGATTTCGGTGGAGGGCAGCGGGTAGCCGATGGCGCCGTTGTAGCTGCGGTTGTCCAGGCGGTTGACCGTCACCACGGGCGAGGTCTCGGACAGGCCGTAGCCTTCGACGATGGGCACGCCGGTGATGCGCTGCCAGGCCTCGGCCGTGGACTGCTGCACGGCCATGCCGCCGCCGTTGCACACCTTCAGGCGCGAGAAGTCGAGTTGCTCGAAATCGGGCTCTTCCACCAGCGCGTTGTAGAGCGTGTTGACCGCCGGGAACTGCGTGATCTGGAACTTCTTGAGCGTCTCGATCAGCTTGCCGATGTTGCGGGCGTTGTCGATCATGACGTTGAGCGTGCCCATGCGCGCGCTCAGGAAGAAGCACACCGTCAGCGCGAACACGTGGTACAGCGGCAGGGCCACCACGTTGACCAGCTGGCCCTCGACCTTCGAGAGCTCAGGCTTGAACCAGGCCTCGCATTGCAGGATGTTGGCCACCAGGTTGCGGTGCGTGAGCGTGGCGCCCTTGGAGACGCCGGTGGTGCCGCCGGTGTACTGCAGGAAGGCGACGTCGCTGCCGTTCAGGGCAGGGCGCTGGAAGGGCAGGGACTTGCCTTGTTTGAGCGCGGCCTTGAAGGGCGTGACGCGGCAGCGGCCGTTGTCGGGCAGCTTGAAGTCGATGACGTGCTTGTCGACGTTGCGCGACTTGTACGTGACCCAGGGGCCCTTGATGGCGCCGAAGACGTCGCCCAGCGAAGCCAGCAGGATGTGCTTGACCGGCGTGCGCTCGATGACTTCCTGCACGGTGGGGCCGAAGTACTCCAGCACGATGATGACCTCGGCGCCCGAGTCGACCAGCTGGTGCTCGAGTTCACGCGGGGTGTACATCGGGTTGACGTTGACCACCACGTGGCCGGCGCGCAGCACACCAGCGATGGCCACGGCGTAGTGCGGCACGTTGGGCATCATCACCGCGACGCGGCTGCCCTTGGGCAGCTTCTGCGCCTGCAACCAGGCGGCCAGCTGCAGCGACTGGCGGTCCACGTCCGCGAACGTCCAGCGCGAACCCAGGTAGGCCATGGAGTCGGCCTTGGCGTGGGTGCGGAAGGCTTCCTCCAGCAACTCGATCAGGGAGGGGTAGGCGTCGGGCTTGACCTCGGCCGGGACGCCTTGACCGTACTGCTGCAACCAGGGTTTGACGTTCGTCATGACACGCATCCGAAAGAAAAGTCGAGAATCTATCTGAAAACTTGCCGTGTCATTTTGATGGCGAGACGGTTTTTCGGCCATCCCTGGGTCGGGTGCGTTCGCGCGCGACGCTTTGTCGTTGATGCTCCCCATCGGGATTTCCCTGGTGTCAGATGGTGGTTGCGCCACACCTGCAGCCATTTGGCGCCTTGCGCGCATCGGCCGCGCTCGGCAGACTGCGCTTTGGCGGGGCAGTTCCGTCCCGTCTTCTCCATTCAACGAGGGATACGAGATGAACAGGCGAGCAATGATCAAGCGCGTGGGGCACGGCCTGGGCGCCCTGGCGCTGGCAGCAACCTTCCCCCTGGCCGCACAAGGCCAAACCTCCGCCCCGGCTGCCCCGCAGACCGGCCTCTTGATCGAGAACGTGCGGGTGTTCAACGGCACCGACGAGCGCCTGTCGGCGCCCAGCCACGTGCTGGTGGTGGGCAACCAGGTTCGCACCATTTCGACCTCGCCGATCGTGGCGCCGGCCAACGTGACGCTCACGCGCATCGATGGCGGTGGACGCACGCTCATGCCGGGCCTCATCGACGCCCACACCCACGTCATGTTCGCGACCATCTCCCAGCAGGCGGCGCTCCTGGGAGACATCGGCTTCGTGCATGTCGCTGGGGCCAAGGCAGCGCAGGACATGCTCATGCGCGGCTTCACCAGTGTGCGCGACCTGGGCGGGCCGGTGTTCGGCGTCAAGGCCGCGATCGATGCGGGCCTCACCCCGGGCCCGCGCATCTGGCCGTCCGGAGCCTTCATCTCGCAGACCGGCGGGCACGGCGACTTCCGCTTGCCCAACGAGGTGATGGCCCGCCCTGGCGACCATTCCTACACTGAGCGCGTGGGTGCCGCGGCCATCGCCGACACGCCCGACATGGTGCGTCAGCGCGCCCGCGAGCAACTGACCCTGGGCGCCTCGCAACTCAAGCTGATGGCTGGCGGGGGCGTTTCATCGCACTACGATCCGCTGGACGTGACCCAGTACACCGTGCCCGAGTTGCGTGCTGCGGTCGAAGCCGCCGAGAATTGGGGCACGTACGTGGCGGTCCATGCCTACACGCCCCGCGCGGTGCGCCAGGCCATCGAAGCTGGCGTGAAGTGCATCGACCACGGTCAGTTGCTGGACGAGCCAACGGTCAAGCTGATGGCAGAAAAGGGCGTCTGGTGGAGCTTGCAGCCCTTTGTCGATGATGGCCATTCGCCATTCGCCGAGGGTTCACCCAACCGCATCAAACAGCTTGAGATGTTTGGCGGCACCGACACGGCCTATGCATTGGCCAAGAAGCACAAAGTGAAGCTGGCCTGGGGCACCGACCTGCTGTTCAGCGCCACGGCGGCGCGGCAGCAGGCGGAAAAGCTCGTCAAGATGACCCGCTGGTTCACGCCTGCGCAGGTGCTGCGCATGGCCACCGCCGACAACGCAGCCTTGCTGGCCTTGTCCGGAGCCCGTTCGCCCTACCCGGGTCAGCTCGGTGTGGTCAAGGAAGGCGCCCTGGCCGACTTGCTGCTCGTCGATGGTGATCCGGTGCAAAACCTGGGCCTGTTGGCCGACCCGGACAAGAACCTGCTGCTCATCGTCAAGGATGGGCGGATCCAGAAACGAGCGCTGTGAGTCAGAAGCCGATGACCTTGACGCCGACTTCGATGCCCCAGTTGCCGGGTCGCTCGCCCCCTGCGAAGGCTGTCGGCTTCACGAAAACCTGGGCGTTGCCACCCAGCGCAGGGCCTAGCGCCCGCCCCACGGTCACGGCCAGGCTGGGGTAGCGCTTGCCGCTCTCCCAGTCGAAGCTCAGGGCCGGGTCGATGGTGACGAAGGTCTTGGCGTCGGCCAGTTTGGGCACGTAGTAGAAGTCGAGCGTGGTGGTGTTGACGCGGGCCCGGCTGGCGCGGCCGGCCACACTCTGGCTGTGCACCATGGCTGGGGCGAAGATGTCCCCGCTTTGCAGGAACAGGGCCCAGACCAGGGTGCCTTTCAACACCGACTTGCCCGAGCCCAGTTCGGCGCGCCGCGCCGTGTCGAAGACCCATTCGCCCTGGGCCACGAAACCATGGGCGCTCGTCAGGCCGAAAACGCGGCTGAACTGGATGGAGGCGTCGCCCACCCCGGTGTGGTCACCCAGGCCCGGGCCCTCCACCCGGGCGATCGGCACGCGAAACCGCACGCTGGCTTTGCGCTGCTCGCCCAGGGGCAGCGTGTAAGACAGCTTCATCGTGTCGCTGCGGGCGCCATTTCGCAGAGCGAGGTGCTCGTGCTGCACGGCGATGGTGCTGCTCATTTTGGTGGGGTCGGTGCCGTTGTCGGCGGAGTTGCTTGCCTCGGCTGGGGCGGGCTGGTCGGACGCGGTCTGCGCAGGCCCCTGAGCCATGGCCAGGTGGGTGAAGGTTGCCGCGACGGCGGCGATCAGGCGTGTTTGCACGTGGTTCATGGTGTGTCAGCGTGCGGCGCCTTGGGCCATGACCGAGACCATGCGGAACATCGCTTCGTGGGCGCAGGCCTCTTCGCCTGCGTGGTGGTCATGGTCACCGAAAGCGGCCACGACCGGCTGGATGTCAGGTGGGGTCACGCTGGCCTGTGCGCTCGCGTCACGCCGGAAGATGGTCTTGCCTTCCTTGATCGTTTGGGTGACGTGGATGTCGGCGATGGTCGCGGGCGGCACCTTCGTCGGGTCCTTGGAGAGCACGGCAAAGTCGGCCAGCTTGCCCACCTCCAGGCTGCCCTTGGTCTTTTCTTCGAAGTGGTGGTAGGCCGGCCAGATCGTCATCGCCTTCAGCGCGGTGATGACGTCCACGCGCTGGTCGGGGCCCACGATGCGGCCTGAGCCCCGGGCGCGACGGGTGACCGTGGCATCGAGCACCCGCATGGAATCGGGGAAGGCAACGGGCGCGTCGTGGTGGCTCGAGAAGATCATGCCGCGCTGGCGGGCCCAGCCGGTCGGCGAGATGTTCATGCCGGCCTTCGGGCCGATCGTGTGGTCCAGGTGCCAGTCGCCCCAGTAGAAGGTGTGCATCGGGAACAGCGAGGGGATGACCCCGAGGGCCTTGTAGCTGTCGAGCTGGTCTTCGCGCAGGAACTGGCCATGAATCAGCACGTTGCGCAGGTCCTTGGCCTTCGGGAAGCGCGCTTGTGCAGCCCGGTGGGCGGCGATCAGCAGGTCGGAGGCACGTTCGCCATTGGCATGGGTGATGACCTGGATGCCGTTTTCGGCGGCCCATTGCACCGCACCCATCACGTCTTCAGCGGATGCAGCCGCGTAGCCGGAGTAGCCCTCTGGGTAGTTGCCGACGGGCTTGTAGTACGGGCGATCCCGCCAGGCGGTGAAGCCCTGGGGGCTGCCGTCGATGGTGAGTTTGGCGCCCGCGAGCCGGAACCGGTTGGTGTAGGTCGGGCTCTGGTTCGCCTTGATGAAGGCGCGGTCCACCAGCACGTCGGTATAGGTATTGACGTCCAACTCGAAGCCGCCTTCTGCGGCCACCTGCTTGAGCAGGCCGACGATCTGCGGGGTGGAGCGGCCTTCCTGCGCGGTGGTGTAGCCGAAGCGTGCCCACAGCTTGGCGCCTTCGCGTGCGAAAGTCTGAAGGCCCGTCGGCCCGATTCGCCCCAGCACGACCGGGAGCCCGCGGAAGAGGGCGGTCTCTTCCAGGGTGCCGTTGGGTTCGCTGGTGCCGGGCTTGCGCTGGATGACGCCACCCGCCGGGTCTTTGGTGTTGGCGTCGTACCCCATGGCTTTGAGCATGGCGGAGTTGACGGTGGCCAGGTGACCGGATTGGTGCACGATCAGCACCGGGATGTCGCGCGAGACCTCGTCCAGCTCTTCCTTGGTGGGGTGCCGCCTCTCCTTGAGCTGGGCGTTGTCGTAGCCGAAGCCGATGATGAGCTGGGCCTTCTCGACGGCGGTCGCGTTCTTCTGCGTCCAGTTGCGCAGCGTCTGCTGCAGGGAGGCGATGTCCTCGACCTTGCCGTCGGGCTGTGCCAGCAGGTTGGCCGAGAGGGCTTGCAGTCCGCCCATCACGACGTGGCCGTGTGCATCGAAGAAGCCAGGAACCAGCGTCTGGCCTTGGAGGTCGACCAATTGGGTGTTGGGGCCCTTGAGTTTCATCACCTCGCTGCGCTTGCCCACCGCCACGATCTTGCCGGCGGAGACGGCCACGGCCTCGGCGCGCATGGCCTTGTCGTTCATGGTCAGGATGGGGCCGCCTGACCAGATGATTTCAGCCTGCTCGCGGGCCGATGCCCCGTTGGTCGAGGCCATGCCGGCAACCAATGCGGCAGTGACCGCGAGCGAATGAGCTTGGAGCTTCATGTTGCCTTTCCCGCTTTTGGAGAGGCGTGCTGCTGCCGATCGAGCCCGTTTGCACAAACGGCTCCGCCCCTGTGGTATTGGTCGGGTCAGTCTAGAGGGCTCCATCGATGCTGTCCAGCGCGTCTTGAGTGGGTTCCACCAGCCTGCCGTCGCGAAGCACGCGCACCGCGTCGCCCTCGCGCAGCGAATGCTCGCGGTGTGTGATGATGAAGCGCCCGCAGCCCAGCGCGTTGATGGCGTCCTGCACGCGCTTTTCCGTCGCAAAGTCGAGGTGGCTGGTGTACTCGTCGAGCAGCAGGAAGCGCGGCCGCTTGTAGAGCGCGCGCGCCAGCAGGATGCGCTGCTTTTGCCCGCCCGAGAGCGTCGCGCCCATGCTGCCCACCAGCGTCTGGTAGCCCATGGGCATGCGCGCGATGTCCTCGTGCACGCAGGCCAGGGCGGCGGCGGCTTCGATCTTCTCGGCGCTGGCCTCGGCGTCGTTCATGGCGATGTTGTCGTGGATGCTGCAAGAGAACAGCTGGTCGTCCTGGAAGACGGTGCCCAGCACCGCGCGGAAGGCCTCGGCGCCCAGCGAGGCCATGGGCACGCCGTTGAGCAGCACTTCGCCCGACTCGGGCGTGACCTGCCCGCACAGGATCTTCATCAGCGTGGACTTGCCGCAGCCGGAAGGCCCGAGCACCGCCAGCGCCTGCCCGGTTTGCAGCGTCAGGCTGACGTGGTCGAGCACCGGTGCTTCGTCGCGCGCGTAGCGGAAGACGACGTCGCGCAGGCTCAGGGTCATGGGCGCGGGCTCAGCGAGGGATCGGTTGTTGGGGTTGGTTTGATCTGCCTGGTTTGGCGCCTCCGATGTCGCTCGCAGCCCCGCGCGGTGCCCTGCCTGCGCAGGCGAAGTTGGCTCCGTCGGCGTCAGCACGATGTCGGCCAGCCGGTCGCCCTGCAGGCGCAGCAGGCGCAGGCTGATGACGCGCTCGATGAGGTCGTTGGCACGTTGCAGGAACTGCCCCTTGTAGGCCATGAAGGCCACCAGCATGCCGATGGAGAACTGCTCGGCGATGATCATCTGCGCTGCCAGGTAAAGCACGAGCGCCTGCTCGATGGCGCCGATCACGCCGTTGACACCCTGGTGCAGCAGGTTGATGCGCTCTTGCTTGACGCGCGCGTTGACCATGCTGGCTTGCTGGTTCATCCAGCCGGCCACGCGCCAGCCGGGTCGAGAGAAGAACTTGATGGCGTTCATGCCGCGCAGCGTCTCCATCAGGAAGGTCTGTGCCTGCGCTTCGCGCACGATGAGCTCTTCCGAAGCTCGCCTGTATGGGCCGAACACGGCCAGGCGCACCACGAGGTAAAGCACCGCCACGCCCATGACGATGGCCGCCAGTTGCGGGCTGTAGGCGAACATCAGTCCCAGCGTCACCAGGCTGACCGCGCCGTCGAGCACGGCTTCGACCAGCTCGCGCGTGAGCGTGTCCTGGATGGTGTCGACCGAGGCGAAGCGCGACATGACGTCGCCCGTGTGGCGCTTGTCGAAGTAGGACAGCGGCAGGCGGATGAGGTGACGAAAGACCTGCGTGCTGCTGTTGAGCTTCCAGCTCAGGCTGGTGCCCAGCACAACCCAGCTGCGCATCAGCCGCGTCAGCAGCGACATCAGCGCCAGCAGGCCCAGCGAGGTCGCCAGCACTGCCAGCAAGGGCGTGTCGCGGCTGACGATGACGTCGTCGATGACCCACTGGCTGAGCATCGGCATGAGGATGGCAAAGACCTCCAGCACCAGTGACAGCACGGCCATCTGCGAGAAGGCCCGCCACAGGCCGGGCTGGCCCTTGAAGAGCGAGCGCAACTTCCAGTCGCTGCGCTCCTTGCGCGGGCGAAAGCCGGGCGCAGGCGCCAGCTCCAGTGCCACGCCGGTGAAGTGAGGGCTGGCCTCCTTGAGCGTCAGCTTGCGCTCGCCCAGGGCCGGGTCGTGCACGGTGATGTGCCGGGCATCGGCGTGCACCAGCACCACGAAGTGGTTGAGGTCCCAGTGCAGCAGGCAGGGCGTGCGCAGCTCGGGCAGCTCTTGCAGCTCCAGGCGCACCGCGCGGTTGGACAGGCTCATCTGCTCGCCGATGTCCATGAGCTGCGCCAGCGTGGCACCGCGCGACGACAGCTCGAAGCGCTGGCGCAGGCTGTGCAGGTCGGTGTCGAGGCCGTGCGCGCCCGCGACCATGGCCAGGCAGGCCAGGCCGCATTCGGCGGCTTCGGATTGCAGCACCAGGGGCACGCGCTGGCGCGGCCACAGCTTGAAGGGGCTGAAGGTGTTCGGTGAATCGGTTGAGGTGGCGGCCATGGCGGTCGGGGGATCAGAGGCGGCCACTGAAGGCGAACAGCGGGTCGAGCATCCAGCGCAGCAGCGAGCGGCGGTCGAGCTCGATGTCGGCGCTCAGCGTGTGGCCCGGGCGCAGGGCGATGTCGGTGTCGTAGGCGCGCACGGTGCTGCGCTCCAGCGTCACGCGCACCAGGAAGACGGCGCGGCGGTCGCCCCGTTCGGTCGCGCCGGCCGGCGGGGGCACGTCGGACTGCGAGACCGAGCGCACCACGCCCCGGTGCTGCCCGAAGCGCTGGTAGGGGAAGGCGTCGTACGAGATGCGCACGACCTGGCCAGCCCGGATGAAGCCCATGGCGGTGCTGGGCACGTGCAGCACGGCTTCAAGCGGTGAATCGTTGGGCACGATGCTGAGCACCGGTGCGCCTGCGGCCACCGCTTGGCCGACGCCGGCTTGCAGCCCGGTGACGGTGCCGCTGACCGGGGCTGTGAGCCAGTTCAGTCGCTGGCTGCGCTGCTGCACCGACTCGCGCTGCAGCGACAAGCGGTCGCGCTCCAGGCTGGCCTGGCTGACGCGGTGCTCGGCCTGCAGGCGCGATTGCTCCTGGCGGGCCTGGGCGAGGTCGCTGCGGGCCAAGCTCAGCTGGCGCTGCAGGCCTGGCAGGCGCGCGGTGTGGTCCAGCAGGGCCTGGCGCTGCTGCTCGTATTGCAGTTGCGAGACGATGCGCTCGTCCAGCAGCGGGGCCATCTGGTCGAGCACCTTGCGCGCCGAGGCGATCTGCTCATGCTGCAGCGCGATGTCGGTTTGCAGCGATTGGGCATCTTGCTGGTGGCGTTCGATGCGCTGGCTCAGGGCGTCGAGCTGGGCGCGCAGGGCCTGGGCCTGTCCCTCTGCCTGATCGGCGATGCGCTCGCGCTGGCCTTGCAGGCTCGACTCGATCTGCCCGGAGGTGCTGCCGCCGTCGGTGAAGCGCTCCTGACGCAGCTCGGCGAGCACCTCGCCCGCCTGCACGCGCTGGCCTTCCTGCACGCGCAGGCGCTGAAGCACGGCGGTGTCGCCCGCAGCGACTTGTGCCACGCCGTTGCGCGGCTGCAGGCTGCCTTGCACGCGCTCTTTTTTGGTGTGTTGGCCAAATGCCAGCACCAGCACCACCGCCAGGCACAGCGCCGCGGCGAACAGCGTGAGGGCGCCACCGCCCACGGGCTGGATGTGCAGGGGCGCGCCGTCCGATGTGTGGCTGCGGGCGTGCAGCACCTCGGGCCGAAAAAGGGGGGTGTCGTCGGAAGGGGCGCTCATGGTGGCGAGGGGGCGAGGGCGGTGGGGGCAGCGTCGAAGCAGTCGAGCCATGGGGCGATGTGCTGGGCATCGAGCTGACCCAGCAGGGCCAGGGCATCGCTGCCCGCTTGGATGGTGGCGAGCCTGGCGCTGGCGCTGGCCATGCGCGCGTCGTGCAGCCGCTGCTGGGCGTCCAGCAGCTCGGTGGTGCTGCGCAGGCCAGCCAGCCAGGCCTTTTGCATGGCTTCCAGCGTGGCCTGGGCGCTCTCGACCACGGCCTCCTGGTGGCGCTGCTGGCGTTGCGCCTGCTCGTGGCGTTGGTAGGCATCGCGCAACGCGGTGCTCACGCGAGACTCGGCTTCGTCGAGCCGGGCTTGCGCGGCGCCGAGCAGCGCGGCGGCTTCTCGCTGGCGGGCGTCCTGCAGGCCCGAGCTGAACAGGGGCCAATTCAGCACCAGGCCGACGGCGTCGGTGCGGATGTCCTGGCGCTCGCTCAGGCCCTCGAAGCGCTGGGTCTGGCGCGTGCGGCTGTGGCTGGCGGTGGCGTCCAGGGTGGGTTGCCAGCGTTCGGCGTCGCGCGCGTGGGTGGTCTCCAGGCTGGCGCGCACACCGGCGCGTGCCTCCAGGATTTCGGGGTGGTTGGCCAGGGCTTGCGCTGCGGCGTCGGGCCAAGGGGGCAGGATCAGGCCTGAGACCTGAGGCGCCAAAGGGTTCAGCCCGGCAGGTGCTCGCACGGGCAGCCTGCTCAGGCGGCTCAGCGTCAGCGTCAAAGAACGAAGCCGAGACAAAAGCTGCTCGCCCTGTGCCTGAGACTGTTGCTGCCTGGCGCGTGTCTCCAGGGCGTCCAGCACCGTGGCCAGGCCGGCTTGCAGCCTTTTGTTGTGCGCCTGTGCTTGTTGGTCCAGGGCCGTCAGGTGGGCTTGCGTCAAGCGGGTGTGCTCGGCTGCTTCAACGGCCTGCAGGTAGGTCTGGCTGAGTTCGCCCGCCAGCGATTGGCGACGCAGGTCGGCCTGCCGTTGGGCTTGTTCGGCGGCGGCTTGTTCGGCGCGGGCGTCGGCGCGCTCCGCGGGTCGCCACAACGGCAGGGTGGCCTGCAGGGTGCTGGCTGAACTGGGGGTGCGCGAGGCCAGGCCGTTGTAGCGCTGGCGCTGGTTGTCGGTTCGCAGGCTGGCGTCGAGCCTGGGCAGCCAGGCGCGCACCTGGCTTTGCTGGCTGACGGCCTCGCTGGCTTCGGCGCGGGCCTGGGCCTCTCTCACGCCGTGGGCCTGGTCCAGTTCCGCGAGCAGGGTGGCCCAGCTGGTGGCGGTCCCAGGCGCCGTGTTGGGCTGGGGCGCTGCATCAGGTTGGGGCGTTGGCTCCGGCTGCGTGTGCTCGGTGGCGCGCGTGGGCCAACTCAGGTGCAGGCTCAAGCTCAGGGCCTGTGCGTCGGTGCTGCAGGCCAAGCCGATGAGCGCGGCGGCACACAGCGTGAACGGCAAACCGGTTTTGCCGGGGTGGGGGACGAAGGGCACGGGATGTCGGCCGAGGCAAGTGAAACGCGGGCGCGGGGGAGTGTTTTTGATTCTCGTGGTTTGTTTGCTTTGGAGGCGTTAATGGGCCTGGCCTGTTTGTTCGCAGTGGGCATCAATTGCGACGAATTTGTTTTGTCGCCCCGCATGCAAATGGGGTGATAACCCGTTGGTTAACTATTTTGGGTGGGGTTTTGTTTGATCTGTCATTCCGGTTTGAAAGATGGTTTGAATTGGGTGGGTTATTCCCGTTTCGTTAAATGATTGCTGACATGAAAATTCATTGGTGGCCTCTGCAAGGGGCACACAATTCAACACACCATTGGAAAACCATGAAAATCCTGAACGCACAAGAAATCAAGCAAGTCAGCGGCGGCGCCCTGGATCCCGAACTGGGTCTGTTCAAGCCCACTGGCATCGCCCTGATCGACGCCATCCACAAGAACGAATGGAAGACCTACGGTCGGCCGCTGTACAACACGTTCGCCGTGTTGCTGGGTTTCCCCAAAGCGCCGTGATCGGTGTTTCAGCGGGGTGGTTTGCCAACCCCTGCTGATGACCTCGGGTGAAAAATGAAAAGGCCGCCTCCTGTTACCAGGGGCGGCCTTTTCTCATGCTTTTGAAGCTGGGTGTTTCAGTTTTCGGCTGCCGCGCAATCCATTTGCGTCATCCATTTATCCAAGCCGATCCAGGCGTAATGGGCATGGTCCACCACGGTTTCAATGGGGTCGGAAAAACCGCGCTCGATCCACCGCATGGCGGTGTTGGTGATCATGCCCATGTTGCCCAGCACCACATATGCCAGGTCGGGCTTGGAAAAAGCGTGGGGGTAGCGCTGGCGGAACCTGGATTTCAGCAGTTCCGTGACGAACGCATACTGCTGGTCCAGGCGCTGTTGAGCCCCCAGCCCGCTGGCAGATGAGTCGAGGATGAGGATGCGCGCGCGACGCGGGTCGGAGCGGATGTGCTCGAAAAACGCAGTGATGCCACCGCGAGCCCGCAGCAGCAGGTCACCAGGCAGGACGCGGATGGCCTGCTCGACGACCAGCACGGCCTCCAGGCAAGCCTGGGTGTGCACGGCCACATAGCAGTCGTGCGTGCTCTCGAAGTGCTCGTAGAAGTAGCGATCGGCCAGGCGCGCCTGCGCGCAGATCAGGCGCATCGTGGTCTGCCGATAGCCCTGCTGACCAAACACGTCGAAGGCCGCAGCCATCAGGCGCTGACGCCTGTCCAGCGCACGCTCCTCTGCGGACGCCCCGCCATAACGGCGGGCCGGCGCAGAAGCAGCGTGCGCGGTGACCATGGGGCCAGTCGATCAGTTGAAGCTGAAGTGCTCGTTGCTCATCTGCATGACCGAGCTGGTCGACGACATCATCGTCTTCTTGTGGCCGTCGGCGCGGGGCAGCAGGCGCTCGAAGTAGAACTCGGCGGTCTGCAGCTTGGCGGTGTAGAACTCCTTGGAGTCCTTGCCGCCCTTGGCCAGCTTCTCGTTGGCGGCGATTGCCTGCTTGAGCCAGAAGTGGCCCATCATCACGTAGCCCGAGTACATCAGGAAGTCGTTGCAGGCTGCCGAAACCACGTCGCGGTCCTTGTTGGCGCGCAGCATGATCTGCAGGGTCAGCCACTTCCATTGCAGGGCGCGCTTGAAGCAGGCGCGGGCCATCTTGCCGACCGGGCCGCCGTCCAGCAGGTGCGGCTTGGCCTGGGCGATCATCTCGTTGGTGAAGCTGAAGATGCACTTGCCACGCGATTGCAGCAGGGTCTTGCGGCCCAGCAGGTCGAGCGCCTGGATGCCGGTGGTGCCTTCGTACAGGGTCGAGATGCGCGCGTCACGGGCGATCTGCTCCATGCCGTGCTCCTTGATGTAGCCGTGGCCACCGAAGACCTGCATGCCGATGTTGGCGCATTCCAGGCCCAGCTCGGTGATGAAGCCCTTGAGGATCGGGGTGTAGAAGCCCAGGCGGTCGTCGTACTCTTCGTACTTGGCCTTGTTGCCCTCGGCCACACCGGCGACCATGTGGTCGGCCAGCTTGGCAGCGTGGTAGATCATGGCGCGAGCGCCTTCGGCCACGGCCTTTTGCGTCAGCAGCATGCGGCGCACGTCGGCGTGCCAGATCAGGGCGTCGTTGGGGTGATCGGCGTCCTTCTTGCCGGAGACGGCGCGCATGGAGCGGCGCTCCTTGGCGTAGGGCAGGGCACCCTGGTAGGACAGCTCGGCGTGGGCCAGGCCTTGCACGGCGGTGCCGATGCGGGCGGTGTTCATGAAGGTGAACATGGCTTCGAGGCCCTTGTTGGGCTCGGCGATCATGTAGCCGATCGCGTCGTCGAAGTTCATCACGCAGGTGGCCGAGGCGCGGATGCCCATCTTGTGTTCGAGCGCGCCGGCCTTGACGGTGTTGCGCGCACCCAGGCTGCCGTCCTTGTTGACCAGGAACTTGGGCACGATGAACAGCGAGATGCCGCGGGTGCCCTTGGGGGCGTCCGGCAGGCGGGCCAGCACGATGTGGATGATGTTCTCTGCCAAGTCGTGTTCACCGGACGAGATGAAGATCTTGGTGCCGGTGAGCTTGTAGGTGCCGTCGCCCACGGGCTCGGCCTTGGTCTTGACCTGGCCGAGGTCGGTGCCGCACTGGGGTTCGGTCAGGCACATGGTGCCGGTCCACTCGCCGCTGACCAGGGGGGGCATGTAGGTGTTCTTCTGCTCGGTCGAGCCGAACTGGAAGACGGTGTTCATGCAGCCCAGCGACAGGCCGGGGTACATGGTGAACGACCAGTTGGCCGTGCCCATCATCTCGGCTTTGAGCAGGTTCAGCGACATCGGCAGCTCCTGGCCGCCGTACTCCTTGGGGTGCGACAGGCCTTGCCAGCCACCGGCCACGTACTCGGCATAGGCTTCCTTGAAACCCTTGGGCGTGGTGACTTCGCCGTCCTGGATGGTGCAGCCTTCCAGGTCACCGGGCAGGTTCAGGGGTGCCAGCACTTCTTCGCAGAAGGTGGCGCAGCCTTCCAGGATGGCGTCGACCATGTCGGGCGTGGCCTCATCGCCACCGGGCAGGCCCTTGTAGTGGCCTTCGTAGTCGAAGACTTCGTTGAGCAGGAAGCGCACGTCGCGCAAAGGGGCCTTGTACTGCGGCATATGTCACCTCGGTGTGGTCTGGGCAGGCGGCTCGTGGCCACTGCGGTCATGGATGGGAATTCGAACGATCGTTCATTTCAAACGTTCGTTTGAGACAGGCGGGTTTATACCCCAAGCCACCGAGCCTGTGTCAAGGATCTCCGTGGGGGTGGCGCGGTTTTCGCCCTTTGCGGGGGGCGTGCTCCCGTGAACAAGGGGTGTGTCGCGCTTCGTTCCCGCTTCGCGAAACGGGTTCTGCCTGGCAAAAGAGGGTGCTTTCCCAGGGCGCGCGCGCTGGGGCGAGGAGGGGTTAGCCCGTTCGTGTTGCGCACTCTCCCCATGGCGATGAGCCGCACGGCCTCAACAGAATGCGCCACCTGCAGATTAACGTTGAGCGTTCGATGCGCGTTCGGTTTGCGGGCCCATTCCTCAATCTGGAGAGAGACATGCAAACTGTTCCCCGCTTTGTTCTTCGCGCCTTGCCCCTGGCGGCATTGGCCTGTGCCCTGGGCACGGCTTCGGCTGCCCCGGTGGAAGGCCCTGCCGACATGCGCTTTTATGACGCGCCTGCGGCCCTGTCCGGCCAGCATGGCGACCTGATTTCCTACCGCGGCACCGCGGTCAACCTCGGCAACGGGGCGCCTGACAACAAAGCCTGGAACGTGATGTACCAGTCCACCGACTCGCGCGGTGCGGCCAACGTGGTCACCGGCACCGTCATCGTGCCGACCACGCCCTGGACCGGTGGTGGCGAGCGCCCGGTGATCTCGTACGCCGTCGGCACCCACGGATTGGCCCAGCGCTGCGCGCCTTCGCTGCAGCTCAGCCAGGGCAAGGACTACGAGGCCGCCAACATCGCCGCCGCGCTCAAGGCCGGCTACGCCGTGCTGGTCTCCGACTACCAGGGCTACACCAACGGCTCCACCCCGACCTACCTGGCCGGCGCATCGCAAGGCAACGCCGTGCTCGACATCGTGCGCGCCGCCACGCAAGTGCCTTCGAGCGGCATCACCAGCTCGGCCAAGGTCGCCATCTGGGGTTACTCGCAGGGTGGCCAGAGCGCCGCCTGGGCCGCCCAGCGCCAGGCCGCCTACGCGCCAGGCGTGAAGCTGACGGCCGTGGCCGCCGGTGGCGTGCCCGCCGACTTCCCCACCACCGCTCGCTACCTGGACGGCAGCACGGGCGCCTCCTTCCTGCTCGGCGGCGTGATCGGCCTGGCCCAGCAGTACCCTGAAGCCATTCCACTGGACACCCTGGCCAACGCCGACGGCAAGGCCACCATCGCACGAGGCAAGCAGCAGTGCGTGTTTGAAGCCCTGTTCGACCTGCAGAACGACAAGCTGTCGCAGTACACCGTGGGCAACCAGTCGCTGGACCAGCTGCTGGCCGCCAAGCCCGAGATCAACGCGGTGGTGCAAGCCCAGAACCTGGGCGCCGACAAGGTCAGCGTGCCGCTGTACCAATACCACGGCAAGGCCGACGAGTTCATTCCGCTGGCCCAGACCGTGGCGCTCAAGAAGAAGTACTGCGGCAAGTTCTCCAACGTCACCTTCGACACCTACCCGAGCGAGCACATCGCCACCCAGTTCCAGGCCGCACCCTACGTGCTGAGCTGGCTGGCCGACCGCTTCGCCGGCAAGTACACCTCGGGCACCTGCCTGACGCTCAATGCCGAGCCTAAGTCGACCGCGTTCCCGCCCGGCGGCAACCTGGTGGTGGGCCTGGACAAGTGGCCGCTGACCGCGTCCGTGGGCCTCAAGACCCTGGGCCAGACGGTGAACCTGCCCAAGGAATCGACCTTCACGGCCGAAGCCGACGTGACCCAGCCTCGCCTGTCGGGCACCTTGAACGTGCCCAACTTCAAGCAGACCATCAGCATCATCGGTCTGCCCATCTCCGTGGGTTTGCAGATCACGCCGGTCGGCAGCGCCACGGGCACGGTCAACCTCGACACCGAGGGCCAACTGAAGATCCGCGGCAATGCGCAGGCCAACATCACCATCACCTCGGTGCTGGGCATCCCGTTCGGCGAGTGCAAGACCGAGAAACCGGTGGACTTCCCGCTGACCTTCGACGGCCCGGTCTCGTCGCTGGGCAATGGGGGCCTGACCTTCCAGGGCACGACCACCTTCCCGCAGATCAAGGGCTGCTTCATCTCGGCCATCCTGTCGGCGCTGATGTCAGGCAGCGGTCAGACCTACAGCTTCACGGTCGCGCCGCCCGCACCCGTGCGTTATTGACGCGAAGGCGACAAACCCCATGCCGGTCATTCGGTTGAATTCGGGTTTGTCGCAGAGCCTGCGACCTCGCTCGGCGTGCACAGTGGCGCATGCCTCGGGCGGGGTCCGGGCTCAGGAGCTTCCCATGTCCCAAACCATCTCCACCGTGCGGCGCTCGGCGCCTGGGCGGATGAAGTGGCGCCTCGCTGGTGGCGCGGTGGTGGCCTTGCTGATTGGCGCCCTGTGGCGCGCCGAAGACGTCCCCCCCACGCCCAGCCACCCTGCGGTGGCCCTGACGGGGTCGGCCCCGGTCACCTTCGCCCCGCCGTCGGCTGGCACCAGCGATGGCTCGAGCGACCTGGCCGCCCTGAAGGTGGAACTCGAAACGGCCGCGATGGCCATCGACCAGGCGCGCGATCTGGCGCCCGAAGGCCCGGTGCGCACGCGCCCCGACTACGTTTCCCCCATGGAGTGGATGGTGCTGCAAGGTGTGGCCAACCAGCACGCCAACGCCGAGCGCGAGCTCTCGCGCATGGTGCACTTCCTGCGGTTCAACAAGCAGCTCGAGCGCTGGGAAGGACTGAGCTCGGGCGGTGACCCGGCGCTGCGCCGCGCCCTGGCGTCTGCGCTCGTGACCGATTTGCCTGCCCGTGTGGGGCAGGGTGATCTCTCGGCCTCCGATGCGCGCACCCTGCTGATGCGCCTGTTGGCCGATGCCGAGCCCGATGCCACCCTGCGTGAGGCCCGGCTGGGCGACACCATGGCCCGAATCGAAGCCGGCTCCCGTGCTGCCGCCCAAGCCCTGGCCGACAGCGGCAAGGCCGTCGTGCCCGTGGGTTCTGCCCCGGTCGCGACGAACACCCCCGCCCGCTGAGGCGTCGGGCGCGCCTGGCGTCCGTCCTCTTCTTCTGCTTCGCCGCCCGTCGGGGGGGCCCGAGCCGGGCCCTGCTCGGGTCCGATCAGGCACGCCTTGTGCTTGTATACCAGTCAGTACACCAAGACCGAGCGGCGCGTGCCTCGCGCCGGTGCAGTCGGGGTGACATCTGCAACTGACTGGTGCAAGGAGAAGCGCATGACCGTGGGCCAAGGCAATCGTTCGGGTTGGAATCGTCGTGACTGGATCAAGGGGGTGGGGGCCGGTGGTGCCGGCCTGGCCCTGGGCCCGCTGGCCCTGACGCAGGCTTTCGCACAGAAGCCGATCACCATCGGCATGATCTACGTCGGCCCCAAGGACGACTTCGGCTACAACCAGTCGCACTACGAAGCCGCCATGGCCCTCAAGGGCATGCCCGGCGTGAAGATCGTGGGCGAAGAGAACGTGCCCGAGACGCAGGCCGTGCAAAAGACCATGCAGGGCATGATCTCGCAGGACGGCGCCACGCTGCTGTTCCCGACCTCGTTCGGCTACTTCAACCCGCACATCCTGGAAGTGGCCAAGAAGAACCCCGACGTGCGCTTCTCGCACTGCGGTGGCCTGTGGGACGCGGCCAAGCACCCCAAGAGCGTGGGCAGCTTCTTCGGCTACATCGACGAGTGCCAGTACCTCAACGGCGTGATCGCCGGGCACATGACGAAGTCCAAGAAGATCGGCTTCATCGCGGCCAAGCCCATCCCGCAGGTGCTGCGCAACATCAACGCCTTCACGCTGGGCGCCAAGTCGGTCAAGCCCGACATCACCTGCTCGGTCATCTTCACCGGTGACTGGTCCATGCCCGTCAAGGAAGCCGAGGCCACCAACAGCCTGGCCGACCAGGGCGTCGATGTGTTCACCATGCACGTCGACGGCCCGAAGGTGATCGTCGAGACGGCGGCGCGCCGTGGCAAGTTCGTCTGCGGCTACCACGCCTCGCAGGCCAAGCTCGCGCCCAACGCCTACCTGACCGGCGCCGAGTGGAACTGGGTCACGCCCTACAAGCAGATCCTCGAAGCCGCCCAGACCGGCAAGCCGCACCCCAACTTCATGCGCGGTGGCTTGAAGGAAGGCTATGTGAAGACCTCGCCATACGGCTCGATGGTGCCCGAGGGCGCGCGCAAGCAAGCCGACGCCATCAAGGCCGCCATGCTGAAAGACGAGTTCGAGATCTTCAAGGGCGAGCTCAAGGACAACACCGGCAAGGTCATCATCCCCAAGGGCGCCGTCATGAAGCAGACCGACGTGGCCCTGGAAGGCATGAACTACCTGGTCGAAGGCGTCATCGGCAAGATCTGAGGACGGCAAGACCATGTCGGCGCCCGCGGCTTCGGCCTCGTCGTCCCACTGGGTCACGTTGTTCGACAACGTGATGCTGCCGGTGCTGGCCCTGGCCGGCAGCCTGCTGCTGTTCGGTGGCTTCGTCTGGCTGGGCGGGGCCTCGCCGGTCGAGGCGTGGGTGCTGTTGTTCAAGGGCGCTTTCGGCGATGCCTTCTCGTGGCAGAACACGCTGCAGCGCGCCGCACCGCTGATGCTGACCGCGCTGTGCGTGGCGTTGCCTCAGCGCGCGGGGCTGATGGTGATCGGCGGCGAGGGTGCGCTGGTGCTGGGTGGGCTGGCTTGTGCCGGGTTGCCTTACCTGTTCGCGGTGCCCGACAGCACGGCGGGCACGGTGCTGGTGCTGGTCGCCTCGGCGCTGGCAGGTGCGGCCTGGATCGCACTGGCGGGTGTGCTCAGGCAATACCGGGGCGTCAACGAAACCATCAGCTCGCTGCTGCTGAGCTACCTGGCCATCGGCCTGTTCAAACACTGGGTCGAAGGCCCGATGCGCGACCCGGCCAGCCTCAACAAGCCGTCTACCCAGCCGCTGTCCGAGGGCGTGCTGATGGGCATGATCCCCGGATACGAGGTGCACTGGGGGCTGGTGATCGGCGTGGTGGCCTGTGTGGCAGCAGGGCTTTGGTTGCATGGCTCCACGCATGGTTTTGCGACCCGCGTGGTCGGTGGCAACGCGCGCGCGGCCCGCCTGGTGGGCCTGCCCAGCCACCGATTGATCATCACGGCGTGCGCGCTGGGAGGTGCCGGGGCCGGGCTGGCCGGTGGCATCGAGGTGGTGGCGGTGCACACATCGGCCAACGCCTCGTTGATCGTCGGCTTGGGCTACACGGGCATCCTGGTGTCCTTCGTGGCCCGCCACAACCCCTGGGCCATCGTGCCGGTGGCCATCCTGTTTGGCGGCTTCGGTGCGGCGGGCAGTTTGTTGCAGCGCCGGCTTGATCTGCCCGATGCCTCGGTGATGGTGCTGCAGGGCTTCGCATTTGTGCTGATCCTGGCCGCTGAAGCCTGGCGTGGTCGCCTGGGAGATTGGCTGCAGGCACGCGCCGCGATGGCGCCCACCCTGCCTGGTCACGAAACCAGCCGGCAACGGCTGCAGCGTGAGGCCCTCAAGGCCCTGCGCCAAAATAAGGAGGCCGCATGAGCGCCGAAGTCGTCGCCTTGGGGAGCTCGATGGGCGGCATGTGGGGCGACGTGGCCCTGGCCGTGCTGGGCGGGGCCATCCGAGTGGGCACGCCCTTTTTGTTCGTGAGCCTGGGCGAGTGCCTCACCGAAAAATCCGGCCGCATCAACCTGGGCCTGGAAGGCGTGCTGGTGCTGTCGGCCATGACGGGCTTTGCGGGCAGCTACCTCACGGGCTCGGCCTGGTTGGGGGTGCTGCTGGCGGCATTTGCCGGGGCGCTGCTGGCGATGTTGCACGGGTTGTTGTGCTCGCTGCCTCGTGTCAATGACATCGCCACCGGCATCGCGCTGATGTTGCTGGGCGCGGGCTTGGCCTTCTACCTGGGCAAGCCCTTGATCCAGCCGCAAGCGGCGCAATTGCCCGCGCTGGAGTGGGGCGCCTGGAGCGACTCGCCGCAGGTGCAGGCGGCGCTGCGCATCAACGCCCTGTTCCCCATCGGCGTGTTGCTGGCGGTGTTCCTGGCCTGGGCTTTGGCCAACACGCGCTGGGGCCTGATCGTGCGCATGGCCGGCGACAGCAGCGACGCGGCGCGTGCGCTGGGCTATTCGGTCAACGGCGTGCGCATCTGGGCGACGACGGCGGGCGGCTTCCTGGCCGGCATCGGCGGTGCCTCGCTGTCGCTGTACTACCCGGGCAGCTGGAACGAGGGCCTGTCGTCAGGGCAGGGCTTGATCGCCGTGGCCCTTGTCATCTTCGCGCGCTGGCGGCCGCTGGCCTGCCTGGGCGCTGCTTTGTTGTTCGGTGGCGCTGGGGCTTTGGGACCGGCGCTGCAGTCGGTGGGCATCGGCTGGGGCTATCACCTCTTCAACGCCATGCCCTATGCCTTGACCTTGCTGATCCTGATCTGGACCTGCAGCCCCAAGCGTTCGCTGCAAGGCGCGCCGATGGAGCTGGGGGTGTCGCGCTGACGACGTGAGCGCGGTGTGTTGCCGAGTGCCTTGTCGATGTGACGACGACGGCACGGATGAAGACGTGAAAGGAGCCTGGTGATGAGTGGACTCGGTGGCCTGAACAAGACACCCGACGGCATGGTGATGGGCCTGGTGCAATTGCAGCTGCCGGTGGTCGAGACGACCGCTCAGCTGGCCGCGCAAACGCAGCGCATCGTGGACATGGTGGGCAAGGCCCGCCGCAGCTACCCGGGCATGGACCTGGTGGTGTTCCCCGAGTACTCGCTGCACGGCCTGAGCATGAGCACGGCCGACGAGCTCATGGTCACGCTCGACGGGCCCGAGGTGGCGGCGCTCAAGGCCGCGTGCGTGCAGCACAAGATCTGGGGCTGCTTCTCGATCATGGAGAAGAACCCGCATGGCAACCCGTACAACACTGGCCTGATCATCGACGACCAGGGCGATCTCAAGCTGTACTACCGCAAGTACCACCCCTGGGTGCCGGTCGAGCCGTGGGAGCCGGGCAACATGGGCATCCCCGTCATCACGGGGCCGAAGGGCGTCAAAATCGCGCTGATCATTTGCCACGACGGCATGTTCCCCGAGATGGCGCGCGAGTGCGCCTACCAGGGTGCCGAGCTGATGATCCGCACGGCCGGCTACACGGCGCCCATCCGCCACGCCTGGTCCATCACCAACCAGGCCAATGCCTTTCAGAACCTCATGGTCACGGCCAGCGTCTGCCTGTGCGGCAGCGACGGCACGTTCGACTCGATGGGCGAGGCCATGGTCTGCAATTTCGACGGCACCGTGATGGCGCAAGGTGGCGGCCGCCCCGACGAGATCGTCTGCGCCGAGGTGCGCGCCGACCTGGTCCGCGAAGCACGTGTGCACTGGGGTGTCGAAAACAACATCCACCAGTTCTTCCACCGCGGCTACGTGGCCGTCAAGGGCGGGGCGCAGGACTGCCCCTACACCTTCATGCAAGACATGGTGGCCGGCCGCGCCCGCCTGCCCTGGGAAGACGAGGTCGTGCACACCGACGGCGCGGCCTGCGGGTTTGCGCCGCCTACGCGCGCGTTCCAGGGCTCAGAGCCCAACTTGCTGAACGCGACCGCACCTGCCTCGGCCGAAGGCCACGCGTCGCTCACCCCATCGACCACCTGCCCGCCGCCCGACCTGAAGGACGCAGCATGAGCCCCAACACCTACGTCGACGCCCAGCCCTACCAGTGGCCCTACAACGGTGACCTGCGCCCCGCCAACACCGCGCTGATCATCATCGACATGCAGACCGACTTCTGCGGAGAAGGCGGCTACGTCGACAAGATGGGCTATGACATCTCGGCCACGCGAGCGCCCATCGAGCCGCTCAAGGTTTTGCTGGCCGAGGCCCGCCGCGTCGGCATGCTCGTCATCCACACCCGCGAAGGCCACCGCCCCGACCTGAGCGACCTGCCCGCCAACAAGCGCTGGCGTTCGCGGCAGATCGGCACCAACGGCGTCGGCATCGGTGACGCGGGCCCATGTGGCCGCATCCTGGTGCGAGGTGAGCCGGGCTGGGACATCATCCCCGAGCTCTACCCCATCGATGGCGAGCCCATCATCGACAAGCCCGGCAAGGGCAGCTTCTACGCGACCGACCTGGAGCTGGTGCTGCACACCAAGGGCATCCAGAACGTGGTGTTGACGGGCATCACCACCGACGTGTGCGTGCACACCACCATGCGCGATGCCAACGACCGCGGCTTCGAGTGCGTGATGCTGACCGACTGCACCGGCGCGACCGACCCCGGCAACCACGCCGCCGCCTTCTCGATGATCAAGATGCAAGGCGGTGTGTTCGGCGCCGTGTCGGACTCCAAAGCCCTGATCCGCGCGATGCAGGCCTGGCCGTCGGTGGCGCCTGCCGCAGACGTGGCCCGGGCGGCTTGATGGCCGTTTGGTGAACTGCACCATCCCGTTGAATCCTTCCTCCACACCCCAACTCACCCACACCCGAAAGCCGAACCCATGAGCACGTCTCGCCGTCAGTTCATCCAGACCTCCGCTGCCGCCCTGGCATTCGGTGCCAGCCTGCCTTCGGCGCGTGCGCAAGACGACAAGATCCTCATCGGCTACTGGCCCATCGCCTCGGGGCTGCCGCTTTACACCGCGCTCGAGCGCGGCTTCTTCAAGGAGGCCGGCCTGAACGTCGAGGGCGTGAAGTTCGCCAGCGCGCAGCAGGTGGCCGAGGCCATGATCGCTGGGCGCATCCATGGTTCCGCCAATGGCACGGCCTCGGCGGTGCTGGGCCTGGCCGAGATCACCTCGCCCAACCTGTTCAAGATCATCTGCTCCAACCCGTCCAATCACAAGCTGGTGCTCGACCAGTTCGTGGTGCCCAAGGACAGCCCCATCAAGTCCATCGCCGAACTCAAGGGCAAGCGCGTGGCCTCGGGCCCGGGCATCCAGAACGTGACGCTGGCCAAGATCATCCTGGAGAAGAACGGCATCGCCGATGCCAAGGTGGTCGAGCTGCCGATTGGCCAGCACGTGCCAGCGCTGGCGGCCGACCAGCTCGACGCGGTTTACACGCTTGAGCCCACAGGCACGGCCGGCCGCCTCAAGGGCCTCACGCGCGTGCTGGAGAACGGCGTCATCAGCAAGTACGTGCTGGGCGCGGCCGATGCGCCCTGGTTCGGCGGCTCGGCCAGCGTCACCACCACCTTCCTCAAGGACCGCCCGGCCGACGCCAAGAAGTACATTGCCGCCTACGCCCGTGCGGTGGATTTCGTGCGCAAGAACCCAGCCGAGGTGCGCAAGCACATCGACGGCTTCACTGCCATCGACCCCTCGTTGGTGCAGGAGGTGCCGCTGGCGGGCTTCACGCTCTACAACGAGTTCACCGCGTCCGACCTGGGCTACTTCCAGAAGTTCTTCGACATCTTCACCGAGCGCAAGATCTTCTCCCGCGCGCTGCCGGTCAAGCCCTTGATTTACGTGGGCTGAAGCCATGATCCCCAAAGCGCTGGACCGCCTCTTCGACGCCCGACTGCTGCCGCTGATCGGCCCGCTGCTGCTGTTCGGTGTGTGGCAGCTCGTGATCTCGGCGCAGTGGGTCAAGCCCGTGCTGCTGCCACCTCCCGGTGAAACACTGGCCCACTTGTGGGAGGTGGTGGCCAGCGGCGCCATCCGCGAAGACTTTGTCTCGACCCTGGGCCGCACGCTGTCGGCCTTCGGCATCGCCGTGGCCATCGGCGTGCCACTGGGTGTGATGCTTGGCAGCTCGGTCCATGCCTACCGAAGCGTCGAGTTCCTCATCGACTTCTTTCGCTCCACGCCTTCTTCGGCACTGATCCCGTTGTTCCTGTTGATCTTCGGCATCACCGACGCCAACAAGATCGCGATCGCGGCGTTCGCTGCGGTCCTGCTGGTGCTGTTCAACAGCGCCTACGGCGTCATGAACGCCAAGAAGACCCGCGTGATGGCCGCGCAGATCATGGGCGTGTCGCGCTGGCACGTGTTCAAGGACGTGATGCTGATGGAGAGTTTGGCTCAGACGTTCGTGGGCTTGCGAACGGGCGTGTCGATGTCGCTGGTGATCGTCATCGTGGCCGAGATGTTCATCGGGTCGGAGACGGGGTTGGGGCACCGCATCATCGATGCGCAGCAGGTCTTCAACGTCAAGGACATGTACACGTCGATCCTGATCACGGGTGCTTTGGGGTATGCGCTCAACCTGGTTTTTTTGCTGATCGAGAAGCGGTTGGTTCACTGGAGCGGGAAAGCATGATTGGCGCTTCGCTCAGGTTTGCCTGCGCTGTGCCGGCGTCGAGGCGTGGGTGGCAGGCTCCGCTCATGCCCGAGGCAGTGGCCTCGGGCGCTCGCCACGCACAAACAGTCCACTGGACTGTTTGTGTCGGGGCTCTCTCCCCCGGGCGGGCTGCGCCCGCCCTCCCCCTTTACTTCGCTGCGCCTGCCACCCACGCCTCGACGCTGCGTGACGCTCTGGCAGAGCCTTCGCTTCGCGAAGGCTGGGGGATGGGTTGCGGCAAACGCCGCAACCCATCCCCTTCTCACCACTCGTGCGGTGAAAGAAGCAGGCCATCGGGCATGCGGCGCAGCGAAGTAAAGGAGGAGGTCGGGCGAAGCCCGGCCGGGGGACATGAGCGGAGCCGTGTGCCCGATGGCCTGCTTCGGTTTCACCGCGCAACCCCAAAACACACAACAACCTTCAACCAGCCGACATCCTCATTCAAAAGGACCACCCCATGAACGCAGCCGTCCTGATGAACGATGAACCGATGGCCCCTCATCAAGAGGCGACCAAGCCCCGCCCCCACGTCACCGTGCGCGGCCTGTGCAAATCCTTTGCTGGCTCGCCGCTGTACACCGACTTCAACCTCGACCTGCCCCGCAGCAAGATCGTCTCCATCTTCGGCCCCAACGGCTGCGGCAAGTCCACGCTGATGAACATGATCGCCGGCCTCATCCCGCTGGACGCTGGCGAGATCCTCTTCGACGGCAAGACGCTCAAAGAAACCAAGATCGGCTACGTTTTCCAGAACTACCGCGACGCGCTCTTCCCCTGGATCACGGCCCGCGACAACATCGCCTACCCCCTGCGCCGCCACGGCATGAGGGAAGCCGATGTGCAAGCCCGCGTCGATGAGCTGATCAAGCTCTTCGAGATCCGCTTCGACCTGGCCCGCTACCCCTACGAGCTCTCCGGCGGCCAGCAGCAGACCGTCTGCATCATGCGCTCGCTGGCGCCGCGCCCCGAGGTCATGTTCCTCGACGAGCCCTTCTCGGCGCTCGACTTCGAGATGACCCTCTTCATCCGCGAGAAGCTGCAAGAGGCCCACCAGGCCACCGGCACCACCATGGTCATCGTCTCGCACGACCTCGAAGACGCCGTCTTCCTCGCCGACGAAATCCTGCTGCTCACGCGCCGCCCCACGAGCATCGCCGAGATCGTGCCTTTCACGCTGGCCCGACCCCGCGCGCCCGAGACCATGTCCGACCCCGAGTTCGTGCGCGTCAAGGCCCGCACGCTCGAAGTCTTCCGCCGCGAGATGGCCGCCTGACCACCCCATGACCTGAGCGAACAGGACCTCACCATGACCGCCCCGCTCGACCCGACCCTTCAGCCCGCACCCAAAACCGGCGCTTTGGCGCTGACCACCTACCAGCTCACCAAACGCTTCGGCGCCTTCACCGCGCTCGACCACGTCGACATCGAGGTGCGGCCCGGCACCGTGCACGCGCTGCTCGGCGAAAACGGCGCGGGCAAATCCACCCTGGTCAAGGCCATCGTCGGCTACCACCTGCCCGACGAGGGCGCCGTGCTCATCGACGGCCGCGAGCACGCCATCACCTCGCCGGTGGTGGCGCGCGAGCTCGGCATCGGCATGGTCTACCAGCATTTCACCGTCGTGCCCGGCATGACCGTGGCCGAGAACCTGCTCCTGGCCAAGGGCGAGCTGCCCGCGGTCATCCCCTGGAAGCAGGTGCGCGCCGAGCTCGAAGCCTTCATGTCGACCACGCCTTTCAAGCTCGACCTCGACGCCCGCCCGGTGGACCTGTCCGCCGGCGAAAAACAGAAGCTCGAAATCCTCAAGCAGCTCTATCTCAAGCCGCGCCTGCTCATCCTTGACGAACCCACCTCGGTGCTCACGCCGCAAGAGGCCGACGAGGTGCTGGGCGCCTTGCGCGACCGTGCGCACGCCGGCGATGTCAGTGTCATCATGATCTCGCACAAGTTCCGCGAGGTCATGGAGGTGTCGGACGACGTCAGCGTATTGCGCCGAGGCAAGCTCATGGGCAGCCATCGCGTGGCCGACACCACGCCGCGCATGCTGGGTGCCGAGATGATGGGCCAGGCCGATTCCGCCAACACGGGCGCCGCCATGGGCACACTCGGACAGGAGCTCGAACGCACGGCCCAGCCCGCTGACGCCACCGAGCGCCTGCGCATCGAAGGCCTGCACGTCGATGGCGACCGTGGCGAGCGCGCCGTGCGCGACTTCACCCTGAGCGTCAAGGCTGGCGAGATCGTCGGTGTGGCGGGCGTTTCGGGCAACGGCCAGCGGGAGTTGATGGAAGCCCTGGTTGGTCAGCGCGACCGCGCTGGTGGCCAGGTCTTCGTGGCAGGTGAAGCCTACCGCGCCACCCGCGCCCAGAACCAGCGCCTGAATGTGCGCAGCCTGCCCGAAGAGCCGCTGCGCAACGCCAGCGTGGGTGACCTCAGCGTGGCCATGAACATCGGCCTGCGCCGCTTCGACCAGGCCCCTGCAGCGCGAGGCGGCTGGCTGCGCGGTGGCGTGCTGCGCCAGCAGGCACGCGAACTCATTGCCACCTACGGCATCAAGACCCAGGGTGAAAACGCCCCCATCCGGTCGCTGTCGGGCGGCAACGTCCAGCGCGCCGTGCTGGCCCGTGAGCTCGATGGCCAAGTCGACGTGCTGCTCGTGGCCAACCCCGTCTTCGGCCTCGACTTCGCCGCCGTGGCCGAGATCCACTCGCGCATCATGGCCGTGCGCAACGCCGGTGGCGCCGTGCTGCTCATCAGCGAAGACCTCGACGAGTTGCTCAAGCTCGCCGACCGCATCGTCGTCGTGAGCGAAGGCCAGGTGGTCCACGAATGCGATGCGCGCGACGCCGATCGCCACGTGCTGGGCAGCTTCATGGGCGGCCACCACCACGGGCCGAACGACCACGGCGCACACCAGGAGGCCGCATGAAAGACACCGCACCCATGACCATCCAGGCCCAGCCCTTTGACTTCGAATTCGACGTCGTCCACACCGCGCTCATCGTCATCGACATGCAGCGCGACTTCGTCGAGCCCGGCGGCTTCGGTGCGTCGCTGGGCAACGACGTCAACCTGCTGCGCGCCATCATCCCCACCGTGCGCCGCGTGATGGACGCCTGGCGCGCCGCCGGCGGCCTCCTCATCCACACCCGCGAAGGCCACGCGCCCGACCTTTCAGACTGCCCGCCCGCCAAACGCCTGCGCGGCTCGCCCAGCCTGCGCATCGGTGACATCGGCCCCATGGGGCGCATCCTCATCCAGGGCGAGCCGGGCCACGGCATCATCCCTGAGCTGGCGCCCCTGCCTGGCGAGCCAGTCATCGACAAGCCTGGCAAAGGCTCCTTCCACGCCACCGGCCTGCAGGAGTTGCTCGCATCACGCGGCATCACGCACCTCATCATCATGGGCGTGACCACCGAGGTCTGCGTGCAGACCACCATGCGCGAGGCCAACGACCGCGGCTACGACTGCCTGCTGGTCGAGGATGGCACCGAGAGCTATTTCCCTGAATTCAAGGCCGCCACGCTGGCGATGATCCGCGCGCAAGGCGGCATCGTCGGCTGGACCGCACCCAGCGCCGAGCTGCTGTCGGCTCTGGCGCCGGTGGCGGCCACGCCGCTGTGAGCGGGCCGCAGATGCCTGCCGCCGGCCTGACGATCACACCCCACCTGACCACCCGCCTCCCATCGATTCCATGACCCTGCCACCCGACCAGGTCAACCGCCCCGATGTTGTCGCCGAGCTGACAGCGCTGTTCCTCGACTACGAGGCCGCGCTCATGGCCAACGATGCGGACGCGCTCAACGGCTTTTTCTGGCAGCACGATGCCGTCACCCGTTACGGCATCGCCGACACGCAAAAAGGGCACGCCGCCCTGGTTGCCTACCGTGCCAGCGTGCCAGCCCCCGATTTCACCCGTGCCCTGCACGATGTGCGGATCACCACCTTCGGCGCCGACATGGCGGTGGCCATGTGCGAGTTCCGCCGCAGCGACACCCCTTTGCACGGTTTCCAGACCCAGACCTGGGTGCGCCTGCCTTCGGGGTGGAAAATCGTGTCTGCTCACGTGAGCATGGTGCCCTTGGACAAAGGTGCGCCACCCGGATCCCCCTCCCGCTGAAGGCACCATGACCCTGGTTTCGGTTCTGTCTCCTGCTGATCTGCCCGCCGCCACCCTGGCCGAGCGTGCTTACGCCCAGATCAAGCAGTTGATCTTCGACTTTCACCTGCTGCCAGGTGACCGATTCTCGGAGGCCGATCTCACCCAACGCGTGCAAGTCAGCCGCACGCCCTTGCGCCAGGCCCTGCAGCGCCTGCAACGCGAAGGCTTCTTGCTCGTGTTCCCGAAAAGTGGCTGGCAGGTCGCGCCGCTGAATTTCGAGGCCTTTGACCAGCTCTACGACCTGAGGATCCTGCTGGAGACCCACGCCGTGGCGCGCCTGTGCGAAGCCGAGGAGCGGCCCACGCTGCGCGAGTTGGCCGACACCTGGCTGGTGCCGGCCGAAGACCGCCTCAATCACCCTCTGCCCGTGGGGCAGATGGACGAGGAGTTCCACGCGGCCCTGGTTCGGGCGGTGGGCAACAGCGAGATGACCCGGGTGCACGCAGACATCACCGAGCGCATCCGCATCATCCGGAGGCTGGATTTCATCAAGCCTGCGCGCGTGGACCTGACCTACGACGAACACGCGCGCATCCTGAGGGCCATCACCAGGCGGCGCACCGACGAGGCGCAACGCCTGTTGCGCGCTCACGTTGAGCAAAGCAAGCTGGAGGTGCGGCACATCACGCTCGACATGCTTTACCAGGCTCGGCAGCGGCTGGCGGCGGAGCTCGCCTGAACCGATGGCCGCTGTGCCGACGGCCCAGCGGCCTCAGATCGACGCGGTGTGAATGCTCAATTCGTTGAGGCGACCCAGCACCAGGCGGTCCCGGGGGTCGATGGTGAGCGTGCAGCCCCGCCCTTCAAAGCGGTAGTGGTGCCCGGTGATCGAAGACAGCACGCTGAGCGTGCCTTGCCCGTGATAGACCGCGTGGCAGGACCCGCGCGGTGAGCGAGCGGTGTCGGGCGCCGCGACTGGGGCGGGCGATGCGGTGTTTTCGGGTTTCGGCCTGGACGCGGCAAGCGAATGCTGCGGCGTGCCCGGTGTGGGGCGTCCTGCGTTCAAGGTGTGAGCCGCTGCGTGGGGGGCTGCCAGCCAGCGTGAGCGCACGCGGTGGTCGCGTGCTTCACGCGAGGCGGCTGCCATCGAGTGATCGGCCAGGGGAGGGAAGGGTGCGAACGGAATGGGGCCAGTGCGGCGAAGGGGACGGGCGATCACGGCGAACTCCTGCAGGTCGGACAACGGGCAGATGCCAGTTTCCAGATGGGAGCCTTCGCTGGAAATCCCCTTCGGTGGGGCCTTCTTTTGGGGGGAAGGGGCAAGGGCTCAACGCCCGAACACCGTCAACACCCCGGTGTAACCGTACAGGTGGTGGCGGGCCACCTCACCCCCCGCGAAGAACCCGACGATGGGCAGGTTGCCCAACGCATGCGACACCAGTTCCATTTCCGCGTTGAGCCCGCCGAACTGTGCGCCGCCACGGCCGGCGCAGCTGATGTAGATCGCCCCCACCGCCTCGCGTCCGGGGTGCTCGTCGGGGTCGAACTCCTCGCGCACCTCGGCGCAAGCACGAACCAGGTCTTGCCGGGCCGCTTGCTGATGGCGCTGGCAAAAAGCCAGTTGCATGCCCTCCTGGACGTTGTCGGCCAGCGCCACGCCTTGGCGGCCAGGGTCCAGCCCGATGAGGTGGCGCACGCGCGTGTCCGCGCCGAAATGGCGACCGTGCTCCAGCAGGTCGCTGCCGGCATCGGTCACCCCGGCGAGGGTGGCGCGCACCTTGGGCAGGGCCTGGCGCTGCCAGCCTTCGCTCGCGGTGGTGGCGGTCATGCCCAGGTCCTGGAGCAAACAAGACAAGGCGGGGCGGCCGTCGAGCTCGTAGACCACGTTGCGTTCGGCCCGCGTCACCACGCGGCGGGGCCCCACCGGCGTGCAGCCCTGGCTCACGCGAGACACCAGCCGCACGCCTGGCGAGAATGCGACACCCGACAGGCCCCCGTGCCACACGCCGCTGCTGGCCCATTCGGAGCCTGGCGCGGCTTCGGCAGACGCACCTGGTGACCAAGCCAGGTGCGGGCTGCCATGGCGCCCGGCGCTGAGCCCGCCAAACAGGTAGCCGGTGTCGGTGCGCGCGGCCAGCTCCGTGATCAGCTCGGCCAGCTCGGGGCTGCGCGCGTCGGCGTGAACCTGGGCGGTGTGGGCCCGCCAGCCGCCATGGGTCGGCAGGCCGGCTGTGAAGGCTGGCAGCGGCTGGCGGCCATGAAAGAGTCGGAAATCCGCAGGAGGCAGGTTGCAGACCATCACCGCCAACGCAGGCTCGTCCATGTACTCCACCCCGGTGGCCAGCACCCCGACCCCCACGGCGCCCACCCAACTGACGCCAGGCATCCGCTCGCGCAGGGCGCGCAGCACCTCCTCGCAGCCGTGAGCCAGTTCGTCGGTGAGGTAACACCAGCCCAGCGTGGGCCCCATCTCTTCAACGCCCTGTGCGCTCAGCTGTGCCCACACGATTTCCACGGCCAGCTCGGGCAGGGGGTGGGTCGCGTGGGCGTGCAGGAAGCTCAGGGCAGAGGGGGGTGTCGCGGGGTGGGCAGGCGACGAAGAGGGTGACTGGGACACGCGGCGGCTCCGTTCGCGGCTCAGCCGGCGTCCGAGCCGCTGGCCTTGCGGGCGCTTCGAGGCTTGGCGGGGGGCTTGCGACGGGCTGCGGCCTTGCGCGCCGGCTGGCGAGCACTGCTTGATTTGGGGAGCGTGGCAGCCTGCTCGCCCATCATCTGCTCACCCATGGATTGCGCCGTCTGTGCCGTCTGCGACGCCAGGTGGGTGAACTGCTGGGTCAGGGTGTCCCACCAGCGCATGGGGTTGATCAGCTCGGCTTGTGGCGACGGCGTCTCGGCAGAGGCGCCCTCGGCCTTGGGCTCGGGGGTTGCGGGCGGCTCAGGGGCCGGGGCGGCAGCTTCGGTGGTGCGGGCCCGCAAGGCGTCGCGCACGGCGTCCATCGACACGTTCATGCCCTGAAGCGTGCTGAGGGTCATCTTCTGGACTTCCAGGCCCTGGATCGTCATGGCGATCATGCGGGCGTTCTGTTCCAGCCAGAACTGAACGGTTCGCAAATCCTGGATGCGTTTGTCGAGCTCTTGCGGGTCCAGTGTCGGCATGCTCCAGGCGGGCATGGCGCCGGACTGGGCACTGGCGCCTTGCAGGTTGGGCAGGGCGCTGCCGGCGGCCTTGAGCCAGTCCTGGAAGAAGTCGAGGCCAGCCCCCAAGCCCGCGAACGGTGGGCTGCTGGCGTTCGAGCCGGAGGGGTCCGGGCTGGTCGGTCGCGTGGGCATGGCCGTCTCCTTGGGGTGCCAGCGGCACCTGGTGTGTTGAAACCATTGTGCCCGCAAGCGCGGTGGCTTGGCAGGGGGCGGACATCGCCCGCGCGCATAATCGGCGCCTCGATGCAACGCCGCGATCTCTTCCTTCACCTGACCCGCTTTGCCGCTGCCCTGGCCTGGCAGCAGGTGTTCTCGGCGGGCGCGCAAGCGCAGTCTCAGCCAGACGAGGCCTGGGCGTCGCAAGACGATCCGTTTCCTTTGGGCGTGGCCAGTGGTGAGCCATTGCCCGACGCCGTTGTGTTGTGGACCCGGCTGGCGCCGCGCCCCCTTCAGGCCGATGGCGGCATGCCGCAAGCCGCGGTGCCGGTGCGCTGGGAAGTGGCCGCCGACGCCCGGTTCACCCAGGTCCTGCGCCAAGGCGTGATCGTGGCCGAGCCCGCTGTGGCGCACAGCGTGCACGTGCTGGTCGAGGGGCTCGCGCCCGGGCGCACCTACCACTACCGTTTCGAGGCGGGTGGCCAGCGCAGCCCCGTGGGCCGCACCCGCACCGCGCCCGATCCGGCCGAGCCGGTCCGGCAGTTGCGCATGGCGCTGGCCTCGTGTCAGCACTATGAACACGGCCACTTCAACTCGCACCGCGAGATCGCCGCCAGCGACGTGGACCTGGTGCTGTTCGTGGGCGACTACATCTACACCACCCAGGCCCCGCACCACATCAAGGTGCGCAACCACGTCCTCGAGATGGACCCCCACCCGGGCGGGCGCACCCTGGCCGACTACCGCATCCACCACGCCAGCTACAAGCTCGACGATGACCTGCGCGCCTGTCACGCGGCCCATCCCTGGCTGATGGTGTGGGACGACCACGAGGTCATGTCCGACTACACCGGCGACACCGCGCCGGGCGTTGATGATCAGCGTGCCTTCATCGCGGCGCGTGCGGCGGCCTACAAAGCCTACTTCGAGCACATGCCGGTGTCGCCGCGGCGCGTGCCTTTCGAAGCCAGCATGCCCATGCAGGGTCGATACCGCTGGGGCCAGTTGGCCGACCTGTGGACGCTGGACACCCGCCAGCACCGGGACGCCGCGCTGTGCAGCGAATGGCCGCGTGCGCTCATGCACGGCAAGCTGCTGTGGCGCTGCGATGCCATCCAGACCGATCAGCGCACGTTCCTGGGGCGGCAGCAGGAGGACTGGCTGGCAGCGGGCTTGGCCGGCAGCGACGCCAACTGGCGCTTTGTCGTGCAGACCACGCAAATCGCGCCCTGGCCGATCCGCTCGCCGCTGGGGCCGCTGACCTACGCCGAAGGTTGGGACGCGTTCCCTGCCGCGCGGGCCCGCATGATGGAGGCCATCGCCCAGCCGCGGGTGCAGGACGTGGTCTTCCTGGGGGGCGATGTGCACCGTCATGTCGCCGCCAACTTGCGGCTCGATCCCCTGGACCGCTCATCGCCCATCATCGCCAGCGAAGTGGTGACCACCTCGGTCACCAGCAAGGGCATGAGCGAGGTGGCCAACGCATGGGTGCGCGCAGGCAACCCCGATGTGCTGCACATGCGCAGCGACCAGCGCGGCCACGTGATGCTCGACGTCACGCCGCGCGAGGTGCGCTGCGTGTTCCGTGGCACACCGCACCCGGTCAGACCGCAGTCGAAGCTGCGCACGCAGGCGACCTACGTGATCGAGCGGGGCAAGCCTGGCCTGAAGAAGGCCTGAGGCCGGCTCAGCTCAACTCCTGCCGCAGCCGGCTGTGCGCCGGCACGCTGGCGAGCAGGAACTCCATCTGGTCGGCCACGATGCGCCGCCCGCGCAGGATCATGTCCTCGTGCAGGCTGGGCACGTAGGGCAGGTAGTACATCGACCAGCGCAGCTCGGACAGCGTGCGGTTGCCTTTGCGGCCATTGCAGCTGCGGCAGGCGGTGATGCAGTTCATCCAGGAGTCGACCCCGCCCCGTGAGACGGGCTGGATGTGCTCGCGGGTGAGGTCGTCGAAGGCGAAGTGGTGCCCGCAGTAGGCGCAGACCTGGCGGTCGCGGGCAAACAACTTGGCGTTCGTCAGCGCCGGACTTTGGCGCCAGGCCCGGCTGGGAACCGCTCCGTGCACAGCGACGATGGGGTGCAATTCCAGGCGCGATTGCATGCCCGTGAGGCGCTGAATGCCTCCGCGCAGGACCATGAAGGGGTCGCCCAGCGTCCAGGCGACGCTGTCACAGGCATACAGGACCGCCGCTTCCCTGGCCGTGAGCCAGGCCTGCGGACGGCCTGACACATCAAGCTGCAGCACGTCCATTCGACCTCCACGAGGAGTGACTGCCCAAGAATAGAGCAGATTCCATGCCGCGCTCAAGCTTTCGTGTCCACTCGCCGTGGTGCCTGACGCACGTCATCACGTCGTCACATGGTTGACCCGCAGGGCTTGACGCGTCGGTTTGACGTCTTCCTGACAGAGTGCGCAAAAAAAATCACCCAACCCGCTACACAAGTCGCCGGATTTCTGCAAAATAGCACGACCGTTCGTTTTATTCGGAGGACCGCCCTTGTCAGATGTGCTGCCCCAGGACGCCAAACCCGCCGCCGAGGTGGTGCGCGAGCGTGGGCGCGAGCGTGGCGCACACAAAGGACAGCAGACCCGGGCGGCCATCCTGGAGGCGGCGCTGAACCTCGCGTCGCAGATGGGCATCGAAGGCCTGTCGATCGGGGCGCTCGCCGAGGTCACCGGCATGAGCAAATCGGGCGTCTTCGCGCACTTCGGCTCGCGCGAAGAGCTTCAGATTTCGGTCATCCGCGAATACCATGAGCGGTTCGAGGAAGAAGTCTTCCGTCCCGCGATCAGGCAGCCGCGTGGCCTGCCGCGATTGCGCGCGCTCTTTGACAACTGGGTGGCCAAAGTGGCCACTGAAATCGATTCCGGCTGCATCTACATCAGTGGTGCGGTCGAGTTCGACGACCGTCCGGGTCCTGTGCGAGATGCACTGGCCGGCATGGTGCTGTTGTGGCATGGTGCGCTGGGCCGCGCCATCCGCATGGCGGTCGAACTGGGACATTTGCGTGACGACACCGATCCCATGCAGGTGTTGTTTGAAATCCATGGCCTGATCTTGTCGCTGCACCACGACGCGCGCTTTTTGCGCTCGGCGGGGGCGGTGGATCGGGCCCGCACGGCGTTCGAGCGACTCATTCAGTACTACACACTGGGTGCGCCGTCGTCGTCTGGACAGGTGGCGCCCGTGGGTGCGACCGCACATTGACCTTTACCTACAGTCAGTTCAACTGCTTTTTTACCGAGGAGCTTCACGATGCCTTCTTACACCCCTCCGCTGCGCGACATGCAATTCGTGATGCACGAACTGCTCGGCGCCGTTGACGAACTCAAGCAGATCCCGGCTTACGCTGATCTGGACGTCGACACCGTCAATGCCGTGCTGGAAGAAGGCGGCAAGTTCGCATCCAAGGTCATCGCTCCGCTGAACCTGGTGGGCGACGTGCAAGGCTGCGTGCTGAACAAGGAAACCCACGAGGTCAAGACCCCGGACGGCTTCAAGGAAGCCTACAAGCAGTACACCGAAAACGGCTGGTCGGGTCTGTCGGCCGACCCCGAATTCGGTGGCCAGGGCATGCCCCAGCTGGTCAACCAGGCCATCTACGAAATGATGAACTCGGCCAACCAGGCCTGGACCATGTACCCCGGCCTGAGCCACGGTGCCCACGCCTGCCTGGAAGTGCACGGCACGCCCGAGCAAAAGGCGATGTACCTGCCCAAGCTGACCTCGGGCGAGTGGACCGGCACCATGTGCCTGACCGAGCCGCATTGCGGCACGGACCTGGGCCTGCTGCGCACCAAGGCTGTCCCGCAAGCCGACGGCACCTACAAGATCACCGGCGCCAAGATCTTCATCTCGGCCGGTGAGCACGACATGGCCGACAACATCGTCCACCTGGTGCTGGCCCGCCTGCCCGACGCCCCGGAAGGCTCCAAGGGCATCTCGCTGTTCGCCGTGCCGAAGTTCAACGTGAACGCCGACGGCTCGCTGGGTTCGCGCAACGGCATCTACTGTGGCGGCCTCGAGCACAAGATGGGCATCCACGGCAACGCCACCTGCCAGATGGTGCTGGAAGACGCCGTTGGCACCCTGGTGGGCAAGCCCCACCGCGGTCTGCCCGCCATGTTCGTGATGATGAACGGCGCTCGCCTGGGCGTGGGCAACCAGTCGCTGGGCCTGACCCAAGTGGCCTACGAAAACGCCGTCAACTACGCCAAGGACCGCGTGCAGATGCGCTCGCTGTCGGGCGTCAAGCGCGCTGACCTGCCGGCCGACCCGATCATCGTGCACCCCGACGTGCGCAAGATGCTGCTGATCGCCCGTGCCTACGCCGAAGGCGCCCGCGCCCTGGTGTACTACACCGCCATCGAGCTGGACAAGGAGCACAACCACCCCGACGAGGCCGTCCGCAAGGAAGCCTCCGACACCGTGGCGCTGCTGACCCCGATCGTCAAGGCCTTCATCACCGACAACGCCTGGGAAGCCACCCGCCACTGCCAGCAAGTCTTCGGTGGCCACGGCTTCATCCACGAGTGGGGCATGGAGCAGTTCGTGCGCGACGCCCGCATCAACATGATCTACGAAGGCACGAACACCGTGCAGTCGCTGGACCTGCTGGGCCGCAAGGTGCTGGGTGACGGTGGCGCCAAGCTGACCGCCTTCGGCAAGAAGATCGGCCGCTTCGTCAAGGAAAACGCCGACAACGAAGCCATGCAGGAGTTCACCAAGCCCCTGGCCGACCTGGGCCAAAAGGTGCAGGGCTTCACGATGGAAATCGGCATGAAGGGCATGCAGAACCCCGACGAAGTGGGCGCCGCCGCTGTCGACTACCTGCGCGTGGTCGGCCACCTGGTCTACGCTTACTTCTTCGCCCAATCGGCCAAGATCGCCCTGGAAAAGCAAGGCTCTGGCGACACCTTCTACAAGGCGAAGCTGGCCACCGCCCGCTTCTACTTCGCCAAGCTGGTGCCGGAAGTCGAAACCGCGATGATCACCGCCAAGGCGGGTCTCAAGCCCCTGATGGAAATGGACGAAGCCCTGTTCTGATCGACAGGCTGTCACAGGAAGGTTGCACGCCAAGGGCAACCTTCCTTTTTTCCGTCTCCATTCACTGAGTTCCTCGAGGAGAGAACATGAGTCAATTCAATGTGCGCAAGGTGGCCGTGCTCGGCGCCGGCGTGATGGGTGCCCAGATCGCCGCCCACCTGGTCAACTGCAAGGTGCCGGTCGTCCTGTTCGACCTGCCCGCCAAGGAAGGCCCCAAGAACGGCATCGTCACCAAGGCCGTCGAAAACCTCAAGAAGATGAAGCCGTCGCCCCTGGGCGTGGCCGAAGACGCGGCACTGATCCAGCAAGCCAACTACGAAGAACACCTCGAGGAACTGCGCGGCTGCGACCTGATCATCGAAGCCATCGCCGAGCGCCTGGACTGGAAGGAAGACCTCTACAAGAAGATCGCTCCTTTCGTCAACGACAAGGCCATCCTGGCCACCAACACGTCGGGTCTGTCCATCACGGCCATGGCCAACGTGCTGCCCGAACAGCTGCGTTCGCGCTTCCTGGGCATCCACTTCTTCAACCCCCCTCGCTACATGTTCCTGCTGGAACTGATCCCCACCGAGTTCACCGCGCCTGACGTGGTCGACAAGCTGGAGACGTTCTCGGCATCCGTGGTCGGCAAGGGCGTGGTTCGTGCATACGACACCCCCAACTTCATCGCCAACCGCGTGGGCGTGGCCGGCATGATGCTGACCTTCCGCGAAGTCGAGCGTTCGGGCCTGGGCTACGACATCGTCGACGACCTGACCGGCAAGAAGATGGGCCGCGCTTCGTCGGCCACCTTCCGCACCGCCGACGTGGTGGGTCTGGACACGATGGCTCACGTCATCAAGACCCTGCAGAACGGTGCCAAGGACGACCCGTTCAACGCCTGCTTCGCCAACCCCGTGGCGCTGGACAAGCTGCTCGAGAAGGGCAATTTCGGCCAGAAGACCAAGGCTGGTTTCTTCAAGAAGGAAGGCAAGGCCATCCTTCAGTTCAACCCCGAAACCGGCGAGTACGTGCCCGCTGGCGGCAAGGCCGACAAGGAAGTCACAGACATCCTGCGCAAGCCCGCCGCCGAGCGCCTCAAGGCCCTGCGCGAGTCCGCTCACCCGCAAGCCCAGTTCGTCTGGGCCCTGCTGCGCAACGCCTTCCACTACGCTGCCGTCACCCTGGAGTCGATCGCTGAATCGGCCCGCGAAGTGGACTTCGCCATGCGCTGGGGCTTCGGCATGAAGCAAGGCCCCTTCGAGATCTGGCAAGAAGCCGGCTGGAAGCAAGTGGCCGAATGGGTCAAGGCCGACATCGATTCGGGCAAGGCCCTGTCGAAGGTCGCGCTGCCCGCCTGGGTGTTCGATGGCCGCGACGGCGTGCACACGCCCGAAGGCTCGTGGTCGCCCAAGACAGGCAAGTACGTGCCGATTCGCAACCTGCCCGTCTACAAGCGCCAGGCCTTCCGTGAAGACGTGCTGGGCTCGAACGCCCCGAACGCCGCCACCGCTGGCAAGACCCTGTTCGAAGACGCCGCCATCCGCCTGTGGACCCTGGACGACGAAGTGGTCATCGCTTCGATCAAGTCCAAGATGCACACCATCAGCGCCGAAGTGACCGCCGGCCTGGCCAAGGGCCTGGAAATCGCCGAAGGCGGCTACAAGGGCATGGTCATCTGGACGCAAGACGGCCCGTTCTCCGCTGGCGCCGACCTGCAATCCATGATGCCCGCCTTCATGAGCGGTGGTGGCAAGGCCATCGCCCCGTTCGAGAAGCAACTGCAGGACTTCATGCTGTCGCTGCGCTACTCCAACGTGCCGACCGTCGCTGCCATGCACGGTCTGGCCCTGGGTGGTGGCTGTGAGCTGGCTGTGCACGCTGCCAAGCGCGTGGCTGCCATGGAAACCTATGTGGGCTTGGTCGAAGTCGGCGTGGGCCTGATCCCCGGCGGCGGTGGCCTGGCTTACCTGGCTCGCCGTGCGGCTGAGCAAGTTGAAGCGTCCAAGGGCGTCTCCGGCATGGTCGGCGCCGAGCTGATGGGCTTCGTCAAGGAAGGCTTCCAGGCTGCAGCCATGGCCAAGGTGGCAACGTCTGCCATCGAAGCGCGCAAGTTCGGCTACCTGCTGGACAGCGACGTGGTCGTGCCCAACAAGGACGAAGTCCTGTACGTGGCCATCGCTCAAGCCAAGGCCATGTTCGAGTCCGGCTACCGCGCCCCTGCCAAGAAGCAGTTCGCTGTGGCTGGCCGCAACGTGAAGGCCACGCTGCAGTCCTCGCTGATCAACATGCGTGACGGCGGCTTCATCTCGCAACACGACTACTACATCAGCTCCTGCATCGCTGACGTGCTGACCGGTGGCGACGTGGACGCGGGCACCCTGGTGACCGAAGAGTACCTGCACGCCCTGGAGCGCAAGCACTTCTGCACGCTGCTGGACAACCCCAAGACGCAAGAGCGCATCATGGGCATGCTGTCGACCGGCAAGCCTGTCCGCAACTGATCGATCGGAGACAAACACATGTCTAAGCAACTCCGCGACGTTTACGTCGTTGCCGCCACCCGCACCCCGATCGGCAAGTCTGGCCGTGGCGTGTTCAAGAACACCCGCCCTGACGATCTGCTGGTCGCCACCATCAAGAACGCCCTCAAGCAGGTTCCCACGCTGGACCCGGCTGCCATCGAAGACGCCATCGTTGGCTGCGCGATGCCCGAAGGCGAACAAGGCATGAACGTGGCCAAGATCGCCGCGCTGCTGTCGGGTCTGCCCAAGACCGTGGCCGGCGCCACCGTCAACCGCTTCTGCGCGGCTGGCATCACCGCCGTGTCCATGGCCGCTGACCGCATCCGCGTCGGTGAAGCCGAAGTCATGCTGGCCGGTGGCGTGGAATCGATGTCCATGGTCCCCATGGGCGGCTCCAAGCCTTCGTTCAACCCCGCCGTGGTGAACCTCGACGAGAACGTCGGCATCGCCTACGGCATGGGCATGACCGCCGAGAAGGTGGCCGAGCAGTGGGGCATCAGCCGCGAAGAGCAAGACGCCTTCGCGACCGAATCGCACCGCCGCGCCATCGCCGCTCAACAAGCGGGCTTCTTCGACGCCGAGACCACGCCGATCGAAATCGAAGTGCGCACGCCCAACCTGGAAACCGGTGAAGTCACCATTTCCAAGAAGACCATCACCCGTGACGAGGGCGCTCGCCCCGACACCTCGGTGGAAGGCCTGGCCAAGCTGCGCCCCGTGTTCGCCGCCAAGGGTTCGGTCACCGCTGGCAACTCGTCGCAGACCTCTGACGGCGCTGGCTGCCTGATCCTGGCTTCGAAGGAAGCCTGCGAGAAGTACGGTCTGAAGCCGCTGGCCAAGTTCGTGGCCTTCGCCGTCAAGGGCGTGCCGCCCGAGATCATGGGCATCGGCCCGATCGAAGCCATCCCCAAGGCCCTGGGCTACGCTGGCCTGAAGGCTTCGGACCTGGACTGGGTCGAGTTGAACGAAGCCTTCGCGGCGCAGTCGCTGGCTGTGCTCAAGGACCTCGACAGCAAGGGCCACGTGCTGGACCGCGCCAAAGTCAACCCGATGGGCGGCGCCATCGCCCTGGGTCACCCCCTGGGTGCCACCGGGGCCATCCGCGCTGCGACCGTGGTTCACGGCCTGCAACGCACGGGCGGCAAGTACGGCATGGTGACGATGTGCATCGGCACTGGCCAAGGCGCTGCCGGCATCTTCGAACGCGTCGACAGCCTCTGATCGGCTGACGCCAGCGTTTGACGATTGAAAAAGCCCGCCACCGTGCGGGCTTTTTCTTCGGCCTTCGCCGATCTCGTCACTGCCTTTTGATCACCTTTGCTTCAACCGACTCCAGGCCTGTTCCGATGGAATCGTTCCGCGTCCTCACCGCCGATGGCCACAGCCTGGCCGCACGTTGCTTCAAGCCGCACGGCGGCGCAGCGCGACGCGCGGTCATCATCGCGTGCGCACTGGGCGTGCCGCAAAGCTTCTACACCCGCTACGCCACCTGGCTGACCCAGCAAGGCTGCGTGGCCTACACCTTCGACTGGCGCGGCATGGGCGAGTCCGCGCCCGACAACCTGCGCCACTACCGCGCCAAGCTGATCGACTGGGCGCTGCACGACGCGCCGGCGATGATGGAACTGGTGGCCCAGCGACACCCGAGCCTGCCCATCAGCTGGTTTGGCCACAGCATGGGCGGCATCCTGTTTGGTGCCATGCCGCAGCACCCGCAGATCGACCACGTGGTCACGCTGGGCAGCGGCAGCGGTTACGTCGAGCACCTGGCCAAGCCCTTGCGTTACGTCATCGGGGCCTTCTGGCACGTGATCGTGCCGTTGAGCGTGGCCCGCCATGGCTATTACGCCGGCAGCCGCATCAAGGCCGTGGGTGACCTGCCGCGCGGCATCGTTGCGCAATGGAAGCGCTGGTGCGCTTCGCCCAAGTTCGTGCTCAGCGAAGGCGAGCACATCCGCCAGGCCTATGCCGGCGTGAAGCTGCCCATCACGGCCGTGCTGTTCACTGACGACACGATGGCCAGCCCGGACGGCATTCGCGCCGTGCACCAGGCCTACACGGGCACCAGAGTGGACTACCTCACGCTGAGCCCCCGCGATGTGGGCGCGCGCAGCGTGGGGCACTTCAACTTCTTTCACGGGCGCACCGGCCCGCAAGGCTGGCGCCACAGCCTGCCCTGGTTGGGTCTGGCCTGAACAGGCAACCCGCTGCCCGCCCGCACCCACGAAGTCGCTTGATCCCACACATGAGCAACCCCTTCGAGCCCCTGACGCTGCGCACCCCCGATGGCCATGAGCTGGCAGCGCGCGCCTACGTGCCCGCAGGCGAGGTGCGCCGCGCGGTGCTGGTCGGCGCCGCCATGGGCGTGCCCCAGCGCTTTTATCAGGCCTTCGCCACCTGGCTGGCCGGGCAAGGCGTGGCCGTGCTGACCTTCGACTGGCGTGGCACCGGTGAGTCGGCTCCGCGCAACCTGCGCGGCTTCAAGGCCAGCATCACCGACTGGGCCACGCAAGACCTGCCCGCGGCGGCCAATGCGCTGTGCGCGCGCTGGCCCCATGTGCCGAGCACCTTCCTGGGCCACAGCCTGGGTGGGCAGCTGTTCGGCTGGCTCGATCAGCCCGAGCGCTTCGAGCGCGTGCTGACGGTGGCCAGTGGCAACGGCTACTGGCGCATGAACGCACCGGCCGTGCGCCGCAAAGCACCGCTGCTGTGGTGGGTGCTCGCGCCCGTGGGCATCGCGTTGGCGGGCTACTTCCCGGGCAAGCGCCTGGGCGCCGTGGGCGACTTGCCTGCTGGTGCCATGTGGCAGTGGCGCCGCTGGTGCCTGCACCCCGACTACGTGGGCTCCGAAGGGTCGGCGCTGCGCGAGCGCTACGCCAACATCCGCCACCCCATCACCGTCGTGCTCATGGAGGACGACGAGCTCATCAGCCCCGAGGGCATCCGCGCGCTGTATCGCCTGTACGCTGGTGCCCAGCTTCGTTTCGAGGCCCTGCACCCCCATGCCCACGGGCTGAAACGGTTGGGCCATTTCGGCCTGTTCCAGCCCAACGCTTCGAAGCTGTGGCCGCAGGCGCTGCGCTGGCTCGAAGCCTGACCCCCTTTTGCCCCCACTGCCTTTCACAACGAGGAGACACCCATGTCCGACGACATCCTGGCCCACCGCGAAGGCGGCATCCTGACGCTGACTTTCAACCGCCTCGACAAGAAGAACGCCATCACCACGGTGATGTACACCCGCCTGGCGCAAGAGCTGGAGCAGGCTTGCGAAGACGACGCCGTGCGCGTGGCCGTGATCCAGGGCGACGTGAGCTGCTTCACCGCTGGCAACGACCTGGCCGATTTCCTGAACAACCCGCCGAACATGGCTGCCGACGCGGAGCCGGCACCGGTGGTGCGCTTCCTCAACGTGCTGCGCACCTTTCCCAAGCCCATCGTCGCCGCTGTGGCCGGCCCGGCCGTGGGCATTGGCACCACGCTGCTGCTGCACTGCGACCTGGTCTACGCCGGTGACAATGCCGCCTTCAGCCTGCCCTTCGTGAACCTGGGCCTGTGCCCCGAAGCCGGCTCTGCCTTGCTGCTGCCTTCGCTGGTGGGCTACCCGCGCGCAGCCGAGAAGCTGATGCTGGGCGAAGCCTTCTACGCCGAAGAGGCCGTGGAGATGGGCATCGTCAACCGCATCCTGCCGCCGCAGGAGGTCAACGCCTACGCGCAGGGCCAGGCCACCAAGCTGGCAGCCAAGCCGATGGCCGCGCTGCGCGCCACCAAGGCCGTCATGAAGATGGGTCAGGTGGGCCTCAAGGCCATCATGGACGAGGAGCTCAAGCTCTTCGGTGCGCTGCTGCGCGGCCCGGCCGCCAAAGAAGCCATCAGCGCCGTGATGGAAAAGCGCAAGCCCAACTTCCAGGGCATGTGATCGCCAAGGGCCCGACCCCAGCGGGGTTCAGGGCCCCTGGAAGCCACCCTGGCGGAACGTCAGCACCAGGGTGTCGCGCCAGCCGCGTTCGCCCAACGGCTGAATGGGCGTGGACTCGTGGATCACGCGCTCGTCGTCGAGCAGCAGCGTGCTCCAGGGCTGGTCAAGCGTGAAGCGCACACCCTGCGGGCCATCGGCCTCGAACACGCGCGTCTCGCCGCCCTTGATGCCGTGGCGGCCCAGCATGATCACGGCCACGAAGTCGACGCCATCGCGGTGCGCGCCCTCGGGCGTCGGGCGGCCGATGCCGCCGGTGGTGTCGACGCGGAACTGGTGTGCTTCGATGTACCAGGCGGGCGCGGGCTTGACGCCAGCCAGGAAGCCGCCGAGCTTGCTCAGCAGGGCCCGCCACATCGGGTGCTGCGCGATGCCATCGGGCACGGGCTCGAACCAGCGCTCGAAGCCGCCGTGCAGCGCGTTGTAGGTCACCGGTTGCCAGTGAGCCCGGTGCGGCGTCTGCGTGAGCGTTTGTGCAGCCGTGTCGTACACGAAGCAGCTGTGCCGGCGAAAGCGGTAGTGCCCGCCATCGCGCAGGTGCGTGTCGGGCGGCAGCTCGTTCCAGCTGGCGTGCAGGGTTTCTGCCTGGGTCGGGTCAGCGGGCAGCCAGGGGTACAGCAGCGTGGTGGGCAGCAGGGCCCAGCCTTCTGACTTCAACGACGAAGAAACCTCACCCAGGTTGGTGGGGGTGGCGATGGTGCGCATGGGGCTGGCGGCGTGAAGCGAAGAGGCCAAAGGCCTGTTGCGAGAATCGGTGTGATGCTGGCGTGATCGGCGCGCCGGGCATCAAGCGGGCTGAGCCGGGCGGGGGCGCCCGTCGCGGTCGATGGCCACGTAGGTGACATTGGCCTCGGTGACCTTCACCAGGATCGGGTCGGAGGGGCGGCGTTCGGCCCAGACCTCGACGTGCACGGTGATGGATGTGCGGCCGATCTTCTCGACTCGGGCGTAAAAACTCAGCAGGTCGCCCACCGACACCGCATTGCGGAACACGAACTCGTTGACCGCGATGGTGGCCACGCGGCCGCGCGAGATGCGCGCGGGCAGCACGCAGGCCGCCAAGTCGACCTGCGCCATGATCCAGCCGCCGAAGATGTCGCCGTTGCCGTTGGCGTCCTTGGGCATGGGCATGACGCGCATGACCAGCTCCATCTCGGGGTGCAGGTCGGGCGGGGTCATCAGGGCGGGGCTGGTCGGTTGGGTCATGGGCGTGCCAAAGCGGGGTGAGCCAAAGCCGTCGACAATGGACGGTCTCGTTTGTTGGTACGCCATTGTTCCAGAATGCGCCGATTCGCACAGGCTTCAAGTCAAACCCCTGTCACCCCAGGTCCCAACCCGGGGCCCACCCGCAGTGACCGCGACACGCTCGCCCGGCTGTGGCCCTACCTGTGGGCCTACAAGTGGCGAGTTGTGGCGGCGCTGGCCTTCATGGTGGGCGCCAAGCTGGCCAACGTGGGCGTGCCTGTTCTGCTCAAGGACCTGGTCGACACGCTGGCGCCCAAGGCGGGCAGCGCCGAGGCCCTGCTGGCGGTGCCGGTGGGCTTGCTGCTGGGCTATGGTCTGCTTCGCCTGTCGACCTCGGTGTTCGCCGAGTTGCGCGAGCTGGTTTTCGCCAAGGCCACCGAGGGCGCGGCGCGCAGCATCTCGCTGCAGGTGTTCGGCCACCTGCACGCCATGAGCCTGCGCTTTCACCTCGAGCGCCAGACCGGGGGCATGACCCGCGACATCGAGCGCGGCACGCGCGCCGTGCACTCGCTGATCTCTTACTCGCTCTACAGCATCATCCCCACGCTGATCGAGGTGACGCTGGTGCTCTCGCTGCTGGCCATCAAGTTCGACATGGCTTTTGCGTGGATCACGCTGGCTGCGCTGGTCTTCTATGTGGCCTTCACGGTGACGCTGACACAGTGGCGCACGCGCTTTCGGCGCGAGATGAACGAGCTGGACTCCAAAGCCCACACGCGCGCCATCGACTCGCTGCTGAACTACGAAACCGTCAAGTACTTCAACAACGAAGCCTTTGAAGCGCGGCGCTACGACGAGGCGCTCGAACGCCTGCGCCGCGCCGGGGTCAAGTCGCAGCAAACGCTGTCGCTGCTCAACGCGGGCCAGCAAACCATCATCGCCATCGGCCTGATCGCCATGCTCTGGCGGGCCACACAGGGCGTGGTCGAAGGGCGCATGACGGTGGGCGACCTGGTCATGGTCAACGCCTTCATGATCCAGCTCTACATCCCGCTGAACTTCCTGGGCGTGATCTACCGCGAGATCAAGCAGTCGCTGACCGACCTGGACAAGATGTTCACGTTGCTTGAGCGCGAGCGCGAAGTGGCCGATGCGCCCGATGCCCGGCCGCTGCTGCTCAAGGGCCCGCCATCGGTGCGCTTTGATCACGTCGATTTCGCCTACGACCCCGAGCGGGCCATCCTGCACGACGTGAGCTTCGAGATCCCGGCGGGCAAGACGGTGGCGGTGGTGGGGCCATCGGGCTCGGGCAAGTCGACGCTGGCGCGATTGCTCTACCGCTTCTATGACGTGCAGGGCGGGCGCATCACCATCAACGGACACGACCTCACCAGCATCACGCAGGACAGCCTCAGGCGCGCCATCGGCATCGTGCCGCAGGACACCGTGCTGTTCAACGACACCGTGGCCTACAACATCGCCTATGGCCGGCCGGAGTCCTCGCAGGACGAGGTGATCCAGGCCGCGCAGGCGGCGCACATCCACGGATTCATCGCGTCCACCCCCAAGGGCTACGACACCATCGTCGGTGAGCGGGGCTTGAAGCTGTCGGGCGGTGAGAAACAGCGTGTTGCCATCGCCCGCACGCTGCTCAAGGACCCGCCGATCCTGGTGTTCGACGAGGCGACCTCGGCGCTGGACTCGGCCAACGAGCGTGCCATCCAGGCCGAGCTGGCGGCGGTGGGCGAGGGCAAGACGGTGCTGGTGATCGCGCACCGCCTCTCGACCATCGTGAACGCGCACGAGATCCTGGTGATGGAGGCAGGGCGCGTCATCGAGCGGGGTACCCACCCGGTGCTGCTGGCGGCCAATGGCCGTTATGCGCAGATGTGGCGGCTACAGCAGGCATCGGGTGATTCAGCAGGGGCGGTTTGAGGCCAGCGCGCGCGGGTGTGCTGCACGCGGCCTGGGCTCACGGCTGAATGGCCATGCCCAATACCGTGCCCAGGCGGTCGCGCTCGCGCGCGGGGCCGATCAGCCCGATGAGCTTGGCCTGACCCGTCTTCAAGTCGATGGTGTACAGGCGCGAGGAGGTCGAGCCGATGCGCCCGGTCACCAGGTAGGCGTTGTTCCTGACGTCGTCGATGTCCAGCGAGGCATGGTCGAACGAATGCGCGCCCAGCGGGCCCACCGTGCGCAGCTCGCCCGTGTTGGGTGAGACCACTGGGGTGGCGCCCTCCGGTGAGCCCTGCATGACCAGGTGGCCTGCCCGCGCGTCGATGGCGTAGTTGGTGGTGATCTTTTCGTTGTCCTTGTTGTAGGTGTAGCCGGCTGCCACGATGCGAGGGGCGCTGCCGGCTTGCTCGTCGCCATCGGCGTAGCGCAGGGCCCCGTCGGGTTGCACGCCGTCCACATCGGGCTGGCCATCGACCTGTGCACCCGTGTCGGGGTGCAGGCGCAGGTTGTCACCCCGGTCACCGACCACGCGGATGCGGTCCACCGTCGGGTTGAAGTCGAAGCCGAAGGTGCGTGCCTGGGGAAGCTTCACGCCCGAACCAATGGCCTGGACCGTGCCGCTGTCGGGGTTGATGCGCAGCAGGCGCCCGCGCGTGCTCAGGGCAAACAACTCTCCGCGAGCGACCCGGAAGTCCATGCCGAGGATGCTCTCGCCTGGCAGCAGGCCTGTCAGGGGCACGCGGCTGAGCAACTCTTCGGGGCGATCGGCCTGGAAGCTGATCAGGCGGTGGCTGGCGGTGATGGCAAGCAAGCGCTCCTGGCGCGGGGTGGCCTCGGCCCGGACCTCTTCAGGCTGTGCCTGGGCGCGGGCGGAGGGCTCTGCAGGCCCTCCTTTGAGCCAGTCGGGCACCCATGCGCAACCACCCAGGTTCAGCGTGCCCAGCAAGCTGGCGGTGATCAGCAGCGCGCGAGCGCGAGGGTGGGGCTGCAGCGGTGTTGGCGACAGATCGGGCATGGTGCTCCTCGATGGGGTGGGCGTCGGCGGCTGGGCGCTCAGGTGGCGATGCCTGCGGCCTTCAGGGCTTGTTCGGGTTCAGCTGGATGAAGGGCGTGGCCCCACCCGTGACCTGCGGCAAGTTGCCATCCCATTTGCGGATGGCCTCGCGTTCGTTCTCGATCTTGCGCAGGGCCAGCAGGTCGGGCGTGATCTGCTGGCGTTGCAGGGCCAGGGCGTCGGCTTCGGCCTTGGCGCTGGCAACCTTCTGCTTGGCCTCGACCTCGATGCGTTGCAGGTCACGCTCGGCCTTGAGCTTTTCCTGCTCGGCCTTGACCTTGGCTTCGATGGCTTCGGCGAAAGAGCGCGAAAACGCGAAGTTGACGATGGCGAACTCGTCGAGCACCAGGCCGTGGCGCATCATCTTCTCGCGCAGCAGCGCACCGATGGCGTCGCGCACCTCGGTGCGGCGTGTGACCAGCTCTTCGGCGGTGAAGCGCGCCGTGACGGCTTTGACGGCCTCTTGTGCGGCGGGGATGATGATGCGGTCGGCCGCGATGTCGGTGGTCGGGCCGATGTTGCGAAAGACCTCGACCGCGTGCTTGGGGTCGAGGTGGTAGTTGATGGCGATGCGGGTGTGCACCGACTGCAGGTCGCGCGAAGCGGCGTCGCCTTCGCCTTCGCCCTTTTGCAGGCGCACGTCCATCACGTGCATGGTCTGGGCCAGGGGCACCTTGAAGTGGATGCCAGGCTCGTAGACGGCGTCGTCGGCCTTGCCGAAGGTGGTCTTGATGCCGCGTTCACCGGCCGAGATGACGGTGATCGGGTTCAGGGCCGACAGCAGCACCACGGCGGAAACGCCGAGCACCGCGAACTTGATGACCCGCGAAGCACCGGACGCGGGTTGGCCGAAACTGGACATCGATCCTCCTGGGGAACATGGCTTGTGCGGCCATGCTACCCCAGGGGATCTGGCGCTGGATGCCCGGCACCCAGGCGCCTGTGACTCAGCTGCGACGCGAGCGCAGGCGGGTCATGGCCAGGCAGCCTGCCAGCATCAGCGCCAGCGCGCCGGGTTCCGGCACGGCCACGGTCACGGTGGCGAACTTGTAGGCCGGCAGGGTGACCTCCAGTGCGCCGTCCTCAACGAAGGGCTGCAGCGTGTTGGCCAAGGGCGTGACCAGGCTCTGGCCCACGTTGAGCGCGGTGAAGTTCAGCGTGGCCAGCTTGACGTCGCCAGGCAGCGGGCTGTTGGTGGCGAAGTAGGCGTCGCTGAGCGTGCCCGAGGCGTTGTCGATCAAGCCGCCGTTGCGGGCGAACTCCCAGCTGGCCGGGATGACGACGCTGTCCAGGCGCAGCACGGCCGGATCGAAGCTCAGGCCGAAGCCCCCGCCCAGAACGGCGTCGGTGAAGCCCGAGGCCATGAGGTTGAGCGAGAACGTTTCGCCCGGCGCCACGGTCAGGGCGTCGAGGTCGAACGACACACTCTGGGCCTGGGCGGTGCTGCAAGCCAGTGCGATGCACAAGGTGGACGCTGCGGTGGCGATGGAACGGATGGCGGTCATGTGGACTCCTGATGGTGTGGTTGAACGTGTGAATGAGGGCGGCTTCGGTGGGTTCAGCGACCGCTGGTGTGCCAGGCCGAGGGGCCAGGGCGCGTGGCAAACAGGCGGCGCACGGCGCTCAGGTCCAGGCTGTTGACGACGCCGTCGCCGTTCTGGTCGCCGGCTCGCCCGCTGGTGCCGAAGTCGCGCCGAACGATGGACATGTCGATGGTGTTGACGATGCCGTCGTTGTTGAGGTCGGCATCACAGGCATCGCCATAGCCGTCCAGGTCGGTGTCGCGCTGGTTGGCGTTCTTGACGCTGACGCAGTTGTCGCGGCTGTCGGCCACGCCGTCGCCATCGGTGTCGGTTTCGGTGCTGGCAACCTGGTCTGCCGTGCCTTCGCCGGCCGCAGCGCGCACGATCACGTTCTTGGGCGGGTTGTCACCCAGGTCGATGCTGGCGTTGCCGCCTTCATCGGCCACCCCGCGACCGACCACCGTGCCCTTGACCGGGTCGATGGCGACGACCGTGACCCAGTCACCCTCGGGGATGGGGCGGTCGTTCGGCTTGAGTCGCACACGCAAGAACTTGCCGTCCAGAACAGCCTGGCTGATGCCCACAGGCCAGGGCAGCAGGCCTTGGGGGCTCACGCGCAGCTTGACGGTCGGGTCGCCCAGCAGGTTGTAGATGTTGAGTTCGTGGCGCAGGGTGGCCACACCGGGCTGGGTGCCGCTCGAGTTCAGTGGGTGGCTGTTGGCCGCCGAGCCTGCTGCGACTTGCTTGATGTAGGTCTTGGCGTAGTTCAGCAGGTCGCCCAGGCGCTTGGACGGCGTCGCGCTGCCGTAAGGCAGCAGGCCTGGGAAGATGCCATCGAACAGGCCCAGCGTCATGTGGTTGTTGGCCGTGGTGCTGCTGATGCGGGTGTCACCGATGACGGCCAGCGCCCCGTCCGACTTGCGCAGCAGCGCTTCGGCGAAGTAGGTGCTGAGCATGCTCGGGCCATAGCCAGGGGCGACGAACTGCGGCGCCAGGTCCACCGTTTCGTTGTCGAAGATGCCCGAGGCGCAGTTGATGCTCAGCACCACCGGGAAGCGGTTGCCGGTGACGGACACCGAGGCCACGTCGGTGGTGCTGAAGCCCGGGTGCGACCAGCCCGTCCACCAGCCGTGATCGCGGTGGTAGACCAGGGCGCTGCCGGCATTGATGCTGGCCACCACGTCGGCGCTGTTGGCGTTCCAGGCAAAACCAGGCTTGCGCAGGGCCGCAGGGATGGCCGCGCCACTGTTGTAGAAGCGCGGGTCGGAGCCGTTGGGGGCCCAGTACAGGCGCGCCACGTTGTAGCCCAGCGAATTGGCGTGGTTGCGCACGATCTCGCTGGTCTCGACGAACCACCGCTCGTCCTTGATGCCGCTGTCGTCGGCCTGGAAGTGCGAGGCGAAGGTCAGCCGGTTGTAGAAGTCCGAGCCGACGATCGGGTTGACTGGTGGGAACAGCTCGTAGGACTTGACCTTGGAGACGATGGTCTGGGCCTGTGCCAGCGTGTCCACTGGCAGGCGACCGATGCCGAAGGGCGGCACGGTGAACGCGTCCGAGCCAGGCGCGAACTGGCCGTACCACATGTCGCCAGCGCTGCGGGCGTGCTCCGGGAAGACCGGGTCGGTGGAAAAGGGGCTGATCTCGTCGTAGTGGGTGGGGATGAACTCCGCGTCACCCATGAACAGCACCCACTTGGGCCGCACGATGTGGGAGTTGTAGAAGTTGGCGATCCAGTTGCGGACCTGGGTGCGCGTGGCCGTCGGGCTGGCGCCGGTGATCTCGCTGGTGGTGACCACGCGTGTCGAGATGCCCAGGGCCTGCTTGTGGGCCTTGAGGTCGTTGGCCGCGTCCAGGAAGTTGGGGTGCGTGACGATGAGAAAGCGCGCGCCGAAGAAGTTCGGGTTCAGGGTCAGGCCCGGCGGCACGCAGCGCAGCTCGGCCGCGATCTGCTTGTTGAGCGCAAAGCGCATGGCCGGTTGCGGCAGCGCCTCGATGCGCTGGTCGATCGGATCGAACCCCTTTTCCTGGCGCGTGGTGACCCAGTCCTTGTTGAGCAGGCGGTCGTAGGTGAAGCAGCGGCCCGGGTGCTTGATGGTGACGAGGTAGCTGGGGTACCAGGTCAGCAGCTGGCTGGACGGGTCGTAGCCATACGGCGCCAGGCGAAAGCCTTCGACGCGCACGTCGCCCTGGCCGATGGGCAGGTTGCCGCGCGACTGGCCGGGCTTGAACACGCCCTTGCCCCAGGTGTCGGGGTTGAAGACGAAGGGGATCTTGGCGTCTTCTTCTTTCTCGCGCGAGTGCTCGGGCGGCTGCACCGGGTAGATGCGCGCGCTCAGGCGCTGGATGCCGCCTTCCGGCACGATGCTGACGTCGGGTGACTCCTTGAGGTCAAGCGGCAAAGCGGCCGAGAAGCCGCCTGCTGGCAGCTCGGGCAGGCCAGGTTGGCTGTTGTCCACCGCGAAGCCACCTTCGCGCAAGGAAAAGCGCTGGAAGGCGCCCGAGTCGGTCTGCACGGTTTCGAGCACGGGTTTGGGCACGGTGATCCGCACCACGGTCTGGTCGGCGTTGCTGGAGATCAACTGCACCAGCGAAGCTGTCTGGGCGTGGGCGGCCCAGGGCAGGGCCAGGCTGGCGGCCAGGGCGATGGGGCGCCAGGTCAGCGCACGTTGGTGGCGGCGGCTCGAGCGGGCCGACTGAAAGGGGCTGGGCATCATGAGGTCCTCGTCTGCGTTGGGTGGACCCGGCCGAGAGCGGTGCGGCGGGTGTGTGCAGACTAGGGCTTCATCCTTTTGGCTGATACCCCCTGCTCCCTAGCCCTTGGGGTGCGAATTCGCTCCGACTGACGGACCTAGGGGGGCCGAATGGGGGTGGTTTGGCGCGATGGGTCTTTTCTTGACGCGGCGTCCTGTCGAAGGCGGGCCATCGCCAGGCGCCTCGCTTGCGGCGAAAATCGGAGATTCCTGGCCTTTCGCACCCACCGTGTCAGCGCCCTCGTTTTTTGGCTCCTCTTTGTTTCCCACGACCATGACGAACCTCGCCCAGCTCAACCTGACCCGCCCCGACGACTGGCACCTGCACCTGCGCGACGGCGCCGCCATGGCCTCGGTGGTGCCGGCCACCGCCAAACAGTTCGGCCGGGCCATCGTCATGCCCAACCTGCGCCCGCCGGTGACCACCGCCGAACAAGCCATCGCCTACCGCGACCGCATCCGCGCGGCCGTGCCCGCAGGTGTGAAGTTCGAGCCGCTGATGGTGCTCTACCTGACCGACAACACGCCCGTGGACGAGGTCAAGCGCGCCAAGGACGCCGGCGTGGTCGCCTTCAAGCTCTACCCCGCAGGCGCCACCACCAACAGCGACGCCGGCGTGACCGACCTGCGCAAGACGCACCAGGTGCTCGAAGCCATGCAGCGCGAGGGCCTGGTGTTTTGCGTGCACGGCGAGGTCACCGACAGCGAGGTCGACGTCTTCGACCGCGAGAAGGCCTTCATCGACGACAAGCTGATCCCGCTGCGCCGTGACTTCCCCGAGTTGAAGGTGGCTTTCGAGCACATCACCACCAAGGAAGCGGCGCAGTACGTGACCGAGGCAGACCGTTTCGTGGGCGCCACCATCACGCCGCAGCATTTGCTCTACAACCGCAACGCCATCTTCATGGGCGGCGTGCGCCCGCACTACTACTGCCTGCCCATCCTCAAGCGCGAAGAGCACCGCGTGGCGCTGGTCAAGGCGGCCACGAGCGGTTCGTCCAAGTTCTTCCTGGGCACGGACAGCGCGCCACACGCCTCGCACCTCAAGGAGCACGCCTCGGGCTGCGCTGGTTGCTACACCGCGCCTTGTGCGCTGGAGCTGTACGCCGAGGCGTTTGAAGCGGCTGGTGCGCTCGACAAGCTCGAGGCCTTCGCCAGCTTCCACGGTCCTGACTACTACGGCCTGCCGCGCAACACCGACACCGTCACGCTGGTGCGCGAGGACTGGGTGGTGCCCGAAGAGCTGCCCTTTGGCGAGACCGTCATCAAGCCGCTGCGCGGCGGCGAGACGCTGCGCTGGAAAATGCGCTGACGCTCATTCCTGGCCGCGATCGGGGTGGGGCTGCTCAGCGGCCGTGAACACCTTGCCATCGGTCGCGCCTCGGCTGGCCTGCATTTCCTGGCGAAGCCGATCGATCTCATGGCGCAGTGACTGCATCTCCTTGTGCATGTCACGCAGGATCTCGCGCTCGACCTTGCGCTCTTGCGAACCCACGAACATCGCCGCCACCGATGCCGTCACCAGCGACAGCAGGCCATAGCCCAGCAGCACGACGAACACGGCGAAGATGCGCGACGCCGTCGAGCTGGGCACCATGTCGCCGTAGCCCACGGTGGCCGCGGTGGAGAACGCCAGCCACAGGCCATCGTGCAGCGTCTTGACCTCGGGGTCGAGCCAGAAGAAACCGATGCCGCACAGCACCAGCACGGCCGCGCCCATGGCCAGCAAGCGGGCCAGACCCGTTTCCGTGAACAGCGGCTGGCTGATCTTGAGCAACCTGTAGAGCATCAGCACCGCGATGACCAGCCGCCAGATCAGCGCCGGCTCCGACTCGTTGCTCTGAGGCAGCACGGCATTGGCCAGCAGGGCCGCGCCCAGGAACCAGTCCAGCTTGAGCTGCATGGGGTGCTCGCCCCAACTGCCCGAGTGGGCACGGCTCGGCTCGTGGGCGCGTTGGTGCCAGTTGCGCTGCACCCGCCAGGCCGATGCCAGCAGCACCAGCCCGCTGACCAGGTACATCCACGTCGCCCACGTGGCGGGCGTGGGCATCATGGAGTCGTAGAAGGCCGGCACGCTGGCAACCAGCGCGATCAGCATGGGCCAGGGCGAGCTCGCCGCGTCTGAGTGACGGTGCCTCATGCGCTGCGGGCCTCAGGCGGGCAGGTAGCCTTCGACCGACAGGTAGCGCTCGCCCGTGTCGTAGCAAAAGCCCAGCACGCGGCTGCCGGCGGGCAGCTCGGGCAGCTTCTGGGCGATGGCGGCCAGCGTGGCGCCCGACGAGATGCCGACCAGCATGCCTTCTTCGCGGGCGGCGCGGCGGCCGAACTCGCGTGCATCTTCGGCGTCGACCTGGATGACGCCGTCGAGCAGGTCGGTGTGCAGGTTGGCGGGCACGAAGCCGGCGCCGATGCCCTGGATGGGGTGGGGCGCCGGGCTGCCGCCCGAAATCACCGGCGAGGCCTTGGGCTCGACCGCGTACACCTTGAGCTGCGGCCAGTGCGCCTTGAGCACCTTGGCGCAACCGGTGAGGTGACCGCCCGTGCCCACGCCGGTGATCAGCACGTCCAGGCCTTCAGGGAAGTCGGCGAGGATTTCCTGTGCCGTGGTGCGCTCGTGCACGGCGATGTTGGCCGGGTTCTCGAACTGCTGCGGGATCCAGGCGCCAGGGGTTTGCGCGGCCAGCTCTTGTGCGCGGGCGATCGCGCCCTTCATGCCTTTCTCGCGCGGGGTCAGGTCGAACGTGGCGCCATAGGCCAGCATCAAGCGGCGGCGCTCGATGGACATGCTGTCGGGCATGACCAGCACCAGCTTGTAGCCCTTGACCGCGGCCACCATGGCCAAGCCCACGCCCGTGTTGCCGGACGTCGGCTCGATGATGGTGCCGCCGGGCTTGAGCACCCCGCTGCGCTCGGCGTCTTCGATCATGGACAGGGCGATGCGGTCCTTGATGGAGCCGCCCGGGTTCGCGCGTTCGGCCTTGATCCACACCTCTGCCGAGCCGAACAGGCGGTTCATGCGGACGTGCGGGGTCTGGCCGATGGTCTCGAGGATGTTCTGGGCTTTCATGTCTGGATTCCGGTTTGACGCAGAGGAAGATCGTCGAAATGGGCTCGAATCGGCAAGGATACGCCGCCCCGGGTCAGAATAGCCGGATGACGCTGAACAACTCCAACAAGCTTGCATGGACTGCCCGACCGCATGCTCGGGCAGACAGATCGCCAACCGCTTGGCGGTTCATGGCGATGGCCTGGTTGATGCTGTGCACCCTGGTCGCCTTGTTGCTGAGCACACTGGCGCAGGCCCAGACCTTCCTGCCCCCTGACCAGGCTTTCCGAGTCGAGGTGCAAGCCTCGGGTCCCCGGTCCGTGGAGGTGCGTTTCGCGCTGGCGCGGGACGTCTACCTGTACCGAGAGCAGATGAAGGCCTCGCTGCAACCCGCAGGGGGGGGCGAGCAGGCCCTGACCTGGGACCTGCCGCCAGGCGAGACCAAGTACGACCCGACGTTCGACAAGGAGCTCGAGGTCTACCACGCCGACGTGACCGGTGGCTTGAGCCTGCCTGCCGGGCTCCAGGGCGAGGCCGTGCTGACCATCGGCTACCAAGGCTGTGCCGATGCGGGCTTGTGTTACCCGCCGCAGGCTCGCCGCCTGCGGGTGGTGATCGATGACGCGGGTGCCATCGCCAGCATCGAACCCCTGGCGGGCGCTGGAGCCGGTCAAGCCGGGCAGGGCGGCGCGGTGGTCGGCGGGGCATTGTCCCTTGGCGGCCTGGACGCCGCAGCAGGCACCGAACGCATCCGCCAGGCCCTGGACTCGGGTCAGCTCTGGACGGTCGTGGGCGTGTTCTTCCTGGCCGGCGTGCTGCTGTCGCTGACGCCTTGTGTGCTGCCCATGGTGCCCATCCTGTCGTCGATCATCGTGGGCCAGAGGGACCGCGTGACCCGGGGCCGGGGCTTTTTGCTGGCGCTGGCCTATTCGCAAGGCATGGCCCTGGTCTACACCGGCCTGGGTGTGGCCGCAGGTCTGTTGGGCCAAGGCCTGGCCGCCTACCTGCAGCACCCTTGGGTGGTGCTCGCGTTCGCGGCGCTGATGGTGCTGCTGGCGCTGTCGATGTTCGGGCTGTACGAGCTGCGCCTGCCGGTGGCGGTGCAGAGCTGGCTGGGCGAGGGCAGCAACCGCCTGCCCGGCGGCAAATTCGTCAGCGTGTTCGCCATGGGCGTCGTCTCGGCCTTGATCGTCAGCCCCTGCGTGTCGGCACCGCTGGCCGGGGCCTTGCTCTACATCAGCCAGACCCGTGACGTGGTGCTGGGCGGCAGCGCGCTCTATGCCATGGCCTGGGGCATGAGCCTGCCGCTGCTGCTGGTGGGCGTGTCGGCGGGCAGCCTGCTGCCGCGCGCTGGCGCCTGGATGACGGCGGTCAAGGCCCTGTTCGGCGTGCTGATGCTGGGCATGGCCGTGTACGTGGCCCAGCCCGCCTGGCCCTACTTCAAGACGCAGATCCTGGGGCTGCAGGCGCCAGCCTCGGCCCACCGCAGCGTGCTGCCTTTCAAGCGCGTGCATTCGGTGGTCGAGCTCGACGCAGCCCTGGCCCAGGCCCGCGCCGACGGCCGCGCCGTGATGCTCGACTTCTATGCCGACTGGTGCGTCTCGTGCATCGAGATGGAGCGCGAGACCTTCACCGACGCGCTGGTTCAGTCGCGCCTCAAAGGCGTGGTGCTGCTGCAGGCCGACGTGACCCTGAACTCGGCCGACGACCGCGCCTTGATGGAGCGCTTTGGCCTGTTCGGCCCACCCGGCATCCTGTTTTTCAACCCACAGGGACAGGAGCAGGCGGGGGCGCGCGTCATCGGTTTTCAGAACGCCCAGGACTTCCTCAAGAGCTTGCTGAAAGCGGGGCTCTGAGCCGTGCATCCGCAAGCCGATCAGCTCTGGAAAGGGCCGCGCTGGACCATGTCCGTGTTGCTGGCGGCGCTCGGCATGCTCGGGCCCTTTGCCATCGACACCTACTTGCCGGCGTTCTCCGGCATCGCCGCCGACCTGCACGCCACGCCGATCGAAATCCAGCAGACGCTGTCGGCCTACCTGTTTGCCTTCGCCTTCATGAGCCTGTTCCACGGCTCGCTCTCCGACAGCTTCGGGCGCCGCCCGGTGGTGCTCACGGGCATCGTGGTGTTCACCATCGCCTCGGCCGGTTGCGCGCTGTCCCAGACCATCGGGCAGCTGGTCTTCTTTCGCGCCCTGCAGGGCCTGTCGACCGGGGCGGGCATCGTGGTCTCGCGCGCCGTCATCCGCGACCTCTACCCCCCGGCCCAGGCCCAGCGCGTGATGTCGCAGGTGACGCTGTTTTTCGGTGTGGCACCGGCGGTGGCGCCCATCATCGGCGGCTTCCTGTTCGTTCACGCCAATTGGCACGCGGTGTTCTGGTTCCTCACGGGCGTGGGGGTGGTCCTGCTGGCGGCCAACGCCTGGCTGCTGCCCGAGACGCTGCACACCTCTGAGCGCCAGCCTTTCGAGCTCAAGCACCTGATGCGCGGCTACTGGCAACTGGGTTCCAACCCGCGTTTTTTGCTGTTGGCGCTGGCCAGCGGCGTGCCCTTCAACGGCATGTTCCTCTATGTGCTGTCGGCGCCTTCTTTCCTGGGCGACATCCTGCACCTGGCGCCCACGCAGTTCTTCTGGTTTTTCGTCTGCACCATCGGCGGCATCATGGTCGGTGCGTGGATCAGCGGGCGCCTGGCCGGCAGCATCGAGCCAGCGCGGCAGATCCGCATCGGCTTTGCCGTGATGCTGGTGGTCTCGCTGCTGAACCTGCTGGCCAACGTGTTTTTCACCGCCCACGTGAGCTGGGCGCTCTTTCCCATCGGCCTTTACGCCCTGGGCTGGGCCATGATGACCCCGGTGGTGACGCTCATGGTGCTGGACATCGATCCGGCGCGCCGGGGCATGGCGGCATCGATGCAGGCTTTCGTGGGCAGCGCCTCCAACGGGGTCGTTGCGGGTGTGTTGGCGCCGATGGTGATGCACGGTGCGGTGAGCCTGGCGGTGGCCTCGCTGTTGCTGATGCTGGTGGGCCTGTTCGCCTGGGCCTGGTTGCAGCGGCGATAATGGCGCTGTGAAGTCAGCCAGACCGCCGCTGGTGCAAGGCCCGAAAGGGCGCACTGGAGGAAGGTCCGGACTGCACAGGACGGCGCAGGAGGTAACACCTCTCCACCGCGAGGTGAGGATCAGAGCAACAGAGACGAGTCTCTGTGGCCTTGACGTGGTGAAAGCCACGGCAAAGGCCATTCGAAAGAATGGCTGGGGACACAGAGGGTGAAACGGGCAATCTCTGCGCGCAGCAACACCAAATAGGCACACGTTGACCTGGTTCCGGGGAGTGTGCGGGTAGGTGGCACCGAGCCGCTCTGGCGACAGGCGGCCCAGAGGAATGGCGGTCACGGCTTCGCGTCGCAAGGCGCGCGGCTGCACAGAATCCGGCCTATCGGCTGACTTCACACTTTTCATCGGCCCTGCATGCTGCGGGGCCTGCTGCGCCCTCACGGGCGACGGCGCACGCCTGAAAGGGTCAAGTTTTTCGCATCGTGGCCGATGAGGTGGGTTGATGCGGAGACCGACCATGACCCTGCCCCCCTTCCCATTGTTTGCAAGCTGCCTGGTTTTGGGCCTGGGCCTCGCCCTGGGGCCTGCCATGGCCTCGGATCCGCCGACCAAGGCCGAAAGCAAAACCGACAGCAAGACCGAGGGCAAGGGCGAGATCAAGATCGACCTCAAGCCAGACCTGAGCAAGGCCAAGGTCGAGCGCCGGACCGAACCCGAACCGGAGGCCGAGCCCAAGGGCAAAGCCAAAGCCGACGCAAAGGCCGATCCCAAGCCTGAGCCCAAGGCCGAGCGAAAGCCGGAACAGAAGCCGGAGCACAAGCCCGAGACATCCGCCGAGCCCAAGCAGCCCGTCTCGATGGGTGAGCTGCGCGACATGATCGAGAGCAAGATCAGCGAGGTGCGAGCCACCCGAGGCCCAGCTCCCGTGGTTCGCGTTCAGGCCAAGGGGGGCTCACGGCAGGCTGGCAAGGCCCAGGACAAGCACGCCAAGGCGGCAGGGCACGGCCATTGGTCTTACCAGGGCGACACCGGCCCGCAGCACTGGCACGAGCTCAACCCGGAGTTCAAGCAGTGCGGCCTGGGCGAGCGCCAAAGCCCGATCGACATCCGCGAGGGCATCCCTGTGGAGCTCGACCCCATCCAGTTCGACTACAAGCTGTCAGCGTTCCGCGTCATCGACAACGGACACACGGTCCAGGTCAACGTCGAGCCGGGCAACCGCATCGTCGTCAATGGCCGACGCTACGAGCTGGTGCAGTTCCACTTCCACCGCCCCAGCGAAGAGCGGCTCAACGGCCGACAGTTCGAGATGGTGGCCCACCTGGTGCACAAGGACCTCGGAGGCAAACTGGCCGTGGTGGCCGTGCTGATCGAAGAGGGAAAAGGGCACCCGATCGTCCAGCAGGTCTGGAACAACCTGCCCCTGGAAAAGCGCGTTGAACAAGCCGGTTTGCAGGGCCTGGACCTCCTGCAGCTCCTGCCGGAGGACCGCCGCTACGTGACCTACATGGGCTCGCTCACCACGCCGCCCTGCACCGAGGGCGTCTTGTGGATGGTGCTGAAAAAGCCGGTGAGCGTCTCAGCCCAGCAAATTGCGATTTTTTCGCGCCTCTACCCCATGAATGCGCGCCCCGTCCAACCCCAGCGCGATCGACTGATCAAGGACGGGCAATGAAAAAGACCAGCCGAAGCTGGTCTTTGTTCTGGCCGCCAGCAAGTGGCGGCTGCGAGATCGCTTGAGCGATCAGGCCTTGCGGCTGCGACGGGCGGCAACGCCACCGACCACGGCCAGACCGGCCAGCGCCAGGGCGAAGGATTCGGCTTCCGGCACGGGCGACAGCACGGCCGACACGTCAGGGGTGTTGCCCACCTTGGCAAAGGTACCGGTGTAGGTGCCGCCGGTGGTCACTGCGGTGACGGTGGCACCGATGAAGTCCAGGCCCGTGGCGCCGTAAGAGCCGCTGATGGCCGAGTCCGGATCCCACTTGAACTTGAAGGTGTCAAACGTGTTGAAACCGGTGAAGTTGAAGCCGAACACTGCGCCGCTGCCAAAGAAGGTGGCGGTGCCGCCTGCGGGGGCGGTGATGCTCAGGGGCGAGCCGTCGATGACGATGTTGCTGGCGTCAACGGTGGTGGTGCCCGAGAAGTCGAAGGTCAGCTGCGTGATGTCGTAGCTGGAGCCGTTGAAGGCCAGGGTTTCGATGTTGAAACCATCGACACCGGGTTCGGTGATGATGATCGAGGCGAAAGCCGAGGCCTGAGCGCCGATGGCCAGGGCTGCGGCGAGGGCTGCTTTGCGGAATTGCTTCATGGTTTGTCCTGCTTGAATGGGGCGGTGGCCGGAACGAGCCACACTCACCGACACATTAGTGACTTTGTTCACATCCGGCAACTGTGTGTCGGCTTGCTTCCCCAATTCAAGGGGGTCAATAAACGCGACCACCCTTGATTTGGGCATGTGTGCGACGGTTCAGCTCGGTTTTTTTGGCAATTTGCGCCATCAAGCTGCCTGCATGGGCGTGGCAAATGGCCAGCCCCAACGCGTCGGATGCGTCGTTGTTGGGCTCGCGAGGCAGCTCCAGCAAGCGCATCACCATCTGGCGGATCTGCGCCTTGGCGGCGTGACCATGCCCCACCACGGCTTTTTTCATCTGAAGCGCGGTGTATTCACTCACATGTGGCGAGGTGCTCAGCGACAGCAGTCCGGCGATCGCGGCGCCGCGCGCTTGCCCCAGCAGCAGCGTCGACTGCGGGTTCACGTTGACGAAAACGATTTCGACCGAGGCCTCCTGCGGCTCGTAGCGGGCGACCACCTCGCGCACGCCTTCGTAGATGATTTTCAGCCGCGTGGGCAGGTCGCCTTGCGCGGCTTCGCGGGTCTTGATGGTGCCGCTGGCCACGTAGTGCAGGCGCGGGCCATCGGTTTCGATGACGCCAAAGCCGGTGGTCTGCAGACCGGGGTCGATGCCGAGGATGCGCATCCTCGAGAGGATACCCGGCCTGTTCCCTGCCAACTGCCTTGGCCGCTGCTGCCGCCGGGGTCAGTTTGGCTCGCGCAGGGCTTGGGCCAGCAGGGGCCACAGTGCCTGGTGCGAGCTGCGGAACCAATCGATGTGCCCAATGGACTGCAGCCCGTGTTCGCGTGGCGCGATGTGGCGCACCTGCTTGCGCGCGGCGGGGAAGGTGCGCATCAGGTCGGCCACGGTGGTGGGGGTCGCGATGTCGTCGTCGGTGGCGTGGAAAACGGTGATGGGGATCCGGATGTCACCATGGAAGTCCAGCTGTGGCCTGCCTTTGACGGCGTTGGTCGCGTAACCGCCAGCCGCGCACCACTGACCCCATTGCCGGGCAACGGCCGCTGGCAAGTCTTCGCCCAGGCCAACGGCCGCCGTTGGCGCGTAACCCTTGATGAGCGTGCCCAACGGCACCAGGCAGCGCAGGCCCAGCCGAGCCTTGAGGCGAAAGCTCGGCTTCATGCCGCGGAACCAACCGGTCGACGCTGCCACGCCCACCAGTCTGCTGACATGCCGGTGGTTGGGCAGCAGGCCGATCATCTGGCCGCCAGCGCTGTGACCGATGAGCAGGACCTGATCGTGGCCCGTGTGGCGCACCAGCCAGTCGAGCGCGGCAACCTGGTCCTGTTGGCCCCATTCGGCCAGCGTGGCTCGGCTGTCTTGGAGTTTGCCCTGCAGCGACAGGCCGATGCCACGGTAGTCAAAGACCAGCACGTCGTGGCCCTGGGCGGCCAGCCAGGTGGCAAAGCGCAGGTAGAAGTGTTGCTTCACGCCCGTGGCAGGGCACAGCAGAACCGGGGCGTGCGTGGCCGCCTGCCCACCTGCGTGCGCGGGCAGGAAGTGGCCCTTGAGCCGGGTGCCGTCCTGGCAGGTGATGTCGATGGCCTGCATCGCATCCGTCGGGGTGTGGGTGGACATCTCAGGTTCCCGGTTGATCGATTTGGTCGAGTTGCTGGACGTGGGTGAGCCAGCGAGCGACCGTCTGCAGTTCGGCCTCGGTGAAGCCTTGCGTGAGGCGTGCGTTGATGCGGATGGTGGCCTGCCGGATCAAGGGCATGAGCTTTTGTCCTGCGGGGCGCAGCCAGACGCGCTGCGTGCGACCGTCATCCGGGCAGGGGTGGCGGGCCACCCAGTCGAGCGCTTCCATGCGCTGGATGAGGCCCGACACCGCCGAGGGCGCGAGGTCGAGCGCCTGGGCGAGTTCGCCCATGGTGGCGCCATCGGCCTTGGCCAGGGCGAAGAGCACACCGCTTTGCGCTGGCGTGGGGGCTTGCTGATCCGGGCGGCTCGCGGCCTCGGTCTGCTGGGCCATCCACTGCTGCAAGTGGCGCTGGGCGCTGTTGAGCAGGAAGATCAGGCGCGGTTTGTTTTGCATGCGAAGCAGTTTACGGCATTTGCTTCGTGTGTGTAATAAATGATGGCAAGGTTTTAGCGCATGGCAGGCGCAAAAAAAGCGCTCCATCGGGAGCGCTTCCAGGGGCCGGGTTGCTCAGGCGTCAGAGCAACGGGGCCAGCGCCCGTTCGGCGTCGGTGAGGCTCAAGCCGGTGCGCTGTGCCCAGTCTTCCAACTGGTCGCCCGCGATCTTGCCCACGTTGAAGTAAGCCGCCTGCGGGTGCGCCATGTAAAAGCCGCTCACGCTGGCCGCCGGCATCATCGCCAGGCTCTCGGTCAGGTGCATGTGGATGTCGTGGGCATCGAGCACCTTGAACATGTCGCGCTTGACGGTGTGGTCGGGGCAGGCCGGGTAGCCCGGCGCCGGGCGGATGCCGCGGTACTGCTCCTTGATGAGCTGGGCGTTGTCGAGCTGTTCGGCTTCGGCGTAGCCCCAGAACTCCTTGCGCACGCGCTCGTGCATGCGCTCGGCGAAGGCCTCGGCCAGGCGGTCTGCCAGGGCCTTGAGCATGATGGCCGAGTAGTCGTCATGGTGGGCCATGAACTCGGCTTCTTTCTTCTCGATGTTCAGGCCCGCGGTCACGGCGAACATGCCGACGTAGTCCTTCTTGCCACCAGCGTCCAGGCGAGGGGCCACGAAGTCGGCCAGCGAGCGGTTGGGGCGCTTGACGCCGTCGACCACCGGGCGCTCCGTCTGCATGCGCAGCGGGTGCCAGCGCAGCAGTTCGCTCGTGCGCGATTCATCGGCGTACAGCACGATGGCGTCGTCGTCCACTGTGTTGGCGGGGTACAGGCCGATCACGCCGTTGGCCACCAGCCAGCGGCCCTCGACGATCTTCTTGAGCATGGCTTGCGCGTCGGCGTAGACCTTCTTGGCCTCTTCACCCACCACGGCATCTTCCAGGATGGCGGGGAAGGCACCGTGCAGGTCCCAGGTCTGGAAGAAGGGTGCCCAGTCGATGTAGGCGGCCAGCTCACCCAGGTCGTAGTTCTTGAACACGCGGCGGCCGATGAACTTGGGCGCATCGGGTGCGTGGGTCTCGAAATCGACCACGGCCTTGTTGGCGCGCGCCTCGGCCAGCGACACCATCGGCGTGGCCTTCTTGTTGGCGTGCAGCTGGCGCACCTTCTCGTAGTCGGCGTTGAGCTCGGTGATGTAGGCCGCCTGGCGCTCGGTGCTCAGCAGCTCCGAGCACACGCCCACCGCGCGCGAGGCATCGGGCACGTACACCACCGGCCCGCTGAAATTCGGCGCGATCTTCACGGCGGTGTGCACGCGCGAGCAAGTGGCGCCGCCGATCAGCAGCGGTGTCTGGCGGCTGCGGAAGTACTCGTCGCGCTCCATTTCGGCGGCGACGTACTGCATCTCTTCCAGTGAGGGCGTGATCAGGCCCGACAGGCCGATGATGTCCGCGCCTTCTTCCTTGGCCTTGTCGAGGATGTCCTTGCACGGGACCATCACGCCCATGTTGACCACCTCGAAGTTGTTGCACTGCAGGACCACGGTGACGATGTTCTTGCCGATGTCGTGCACGTCGCCCTTGACGGTGGCGATCACGATCTTGCCCTTTGCCTTGGCGTCGCCACCGCCTTCGATCAGCAGGCGCTTTTCTTCTTCGATGTAGGGCAGCAGGTGGGCCACGGCCTGCTTCATCACGCGGGCGCTCTTGACCACCTGCGGCAGGAACATCTTGCCCGCGCCGAACAGGTCGCCCACGGTGTTCATGCCGGCCATCAGAGGGCCTTCGATCACGTGAAGCGGTCGGCCGCCCTTGGCCTTGATGCCCTGCCAGCACTCCTCGGTGTCGACCGTGATGAAGTCGGTGATGCCGTGCACCAGGGCATGGCTCAGGCGTTGCTCGACCGACGCCGGCGCTTCGGCCGTGCCGCGCCAGGCCAGTTTGGCCGTGTCGTCTTTGGCGGTGCCCTTGACCTGCTCGGCGATGCCCAGCAGGCGCTCGGTCGGTGTCAGGCTGGTGTCTTCACCTTCTCTGTAGACGGGCTTGCGGTTGAGCACCACGTCTTCGACCAGCTCGCGCAGGTGGGCGTCGAGGTTGTCGTACACGCCGACCATGCCGGCGTTGACGATGCCCATGTCCATGCCCGCCTGGATGGCGTGGTACAGAAAGACGGTGTGGATGGCCTCGCGAACCGGCTCGTTGCCGCGGAAGCTGAACGAAACGTTCGAGACGCCGCCGCTGATCTTGGCGCCCGGCAGGTTCTGCTTGATCCAGCGCGTGGCCTCGATGAAGTCGACGGCGTAGTTGTCGTGCTCCTCGATGCCGGTGGCCACCGCGAAGATGTTGGGGTCGAAGATGATGTCCTCGGGCGGGAAGCCGATCTCGTCGACCAGGAAGCGGTAGGCGCGCTCGCAGATCTCGATCTTGCGCGCGAAGGTGTCGGCCTGGCCCTTTTCGTCAAAGGCCATGACCACGGCGGCCGCGCCATAGCGCTTGACCAGCTTGGCCTGCTGGCGGAAGTTGTCCTCGCCTTCTTTGAGCGAAATCGAGTTGACGATGCCCTTGCCCTGGATGCATTTGAGGCCCGCCTCGATCACCTCCCACTTGGAGGAGTCGATCATGATCGGCACGCGGGCGATCTCGGGCTCGCCAGCGATCAGGTTCAAAAAGCGCACCATCGACGCCTTGGCGTCGAGCATGGCCTCGTCCATGTTGATGTCGATGACCTGGGCGCCGTTTTCCACCTGCTGGCGCGCCACCGACAGCGCGTCCTCGAAGCGGCCTTCGAGGATCATGCGCGCAAAGGCCTTGGAGCCCGTCACGTTGGTGCGCTCGCCCACGTTGACGAACAGGCTGCCCTGGCCGATGAGCACGGGCTCCAGCCCGGAAAGGCGCATGGGCGGGACGGCGTGGGCAGCGGAGGGCGTGGCAGGGGAGACAGGCAGGGCAGGGGAGGTCATCCCGCCATTTTAGTTGGCTGGGCACCCCGCGCGCCGCTGGGCGCATGGCCGGACGACCCGTGACCACCAAAGGAAAGGGCCCGGCGCTTGTGGCGCAGGGCCCCGAGGCGCAGACGCCGCACCCAGATCAGGGTGAGCGCTGCAATGCCTTGCTCGGTGGTGTGCAGGAGGCCGAAGGCCTCAGGCCTTGAGCAGCGCGTAAAGCTCGTCCTTGAGGCTCACGCGGCGCTGCTTCTTGCCTTCCAGGTCGGCGGACGAAGCGTGTTCGACGCCGGTTTCCAGTCGCACGATCTCTTTGTCGAGGTCTTCATACTCGCGCTCCAGGCGCACAAAATGCGCGCTGCTGGTCTTGAGTGCGTGGATGCGGTCCTTCAGCTCGGGGAAGTCCTTGGCCAGCGGGTGGTGTTCTTGGATCATGCGGCTCCTCTCAGTGCTCAACGGGTCTTTCAGGACTTCATGTTGACGCCGATCGGGGCTCGCGGCCTTGCGTCAGATCAAGCCTGCCGTTTGCGCCCCAGGAAGCTTTCCTCGATGTGCAAGCTGCTGCGCACGCCCACGTCGGCGCGGTGCTCCTTCAGCCATCGGTCTGCCGCGGCACGCCCGAGGTCTCGCAACTGCTCCAGGAAGACCCATTCGGTGTTGAACTTGGTCGAGGGGCCAAATCCATTCATGCCATCGTCGTCGGAGACCATGTGCATGTGAAGCTGCTTGTAGCGCCCCGGGTCCAGCTTGTTCTCGCGCAACAGGCGGCCCACGAAAGCGATGGCCCGCATCTCGCCGATCAGGCTGGCATTGAAGGTGATTTCGCTGAGCCGGTCCATGATGTCCACGCTGCGCGTCGGGGTGCCCTCGCGCTCCAGCGGGTTCAGTCGCACCAGCAGGATGTCGTTGAGCTCGGTGCGGTAGATCAGCGGGTAGAGCGCCGGGTTGCCGGTGTAGCCGCCATCCCAGAAGGGTTCATCGTCGATCTGCACGGCCTGGAACAGGAAGGGCAGGCAGGCCGAGGCCAGCAAGGCGTCGATGCTCAGCTCCTCTGCGCTGAAGACCCGCGCCTGGCCGGTGCGCACCGAGGTGGCGGTCACGAACAGGGGGATGCCGCAGTGTGCGCAGCCCTCGTGCAGCGACTCGACGCGAACGTGCTTGGCCAGCACATCCTTGAGCGGGTTGAGGTTCAGTGGGTTGAACTCGTAGGGACTGAACGAGCGTGTCAGCAGGTTGCCCCACTGCATCAATGCGCTGGTGCCCAGGCCAAAAGGGCCCAGCATGGCGTCCAGCCCTTGTGTGCCGAAAGGGTTGCTGAACGGGTTGCTCAAGGGGCTGAACAGCGAGCCGTGGTGACTGACATCGCGCCAGAAATCGTGCAAGGCCTGCTGGGCCTGGCGTCGGGCCTGTTGGGGCCCGCCTGCTTCGTGCCCGTCCACGTAACCCGACAGCGCGACCGCGCCATTGAGGGCCCCTGCGCTGGTGCCGGAGATGCCCGAGATGTCCACGCCATCGTCGTCGAGCAACCGGTCGAGCACGCCCCAGGTGAAAGCCCCGTGAGAGCCGCCGCCTTGCAGCGCCAGGTTGAGTCGAGGGCGGGCGGGGGGGCGGGGGCGCGATTTGGCGCGTGGGCGGGCGGCGGTCATGCGAGCCAGTCTAGATGATTTTTGCTGCAGTGCAGCAAGGGTGCGACGGCGTGGCTGTCATCTGCGGGCCCCACCGCGATCGTTCAGTATGGGCTGCTGGGCCGGCAGGACGACACACTTCAGGGGGCGTGAATCAGGGGGTCGAAAATTTGCGAGCAAGGTACTGTACAAACATCCAGTCTTTGCCATAATCACGGCATTCACTGTCATCACACAGGCCCCGCGCCGGAGATCACCCATGGAACCCAAGTCGACCCTCAGCACCGAAAAGGCCAAGGCTCTGCAGGCCGCCCTCGCCCAGATCGAAAAGCAGTTCGGCAAGGGCTCCATCATGCGCCTCGGTGAAGGCGAGGCCATCGAAGACATCCAGGTCGTCTCCACCGGTTCCCTGGGCCTGGACATCGCCCTGGGCGTTGGCGGCTTGCCCCGTGGCCGTGTCATCGAAATCTACGGCCCTGAATCTTCCGGCAAGACCACGCTGACCCTGCAGGTGGTCTCTGAAATGCAGAAAATTGGCGGTGTTTGCGCCTTCATCGACGCCGAACACGCGCTGGACGCCCAATACGCTCAAAAGCTCGGCGTCAACCTGCAAGACCTGCTGATCTCCCAGCCCGACACCGGCGAGCAGGCCCTCGAAATCGTCGACGCCCTGGTTCGCTCTGGCTCGGTCGACCTGATCATCGTCGACTCGGTGGCCGCGCTCACGCCCAAGGCCGAACTCGAAGGCGAAATGGGCGACGCCCTGCCGGGCCTGCAGGCCCGCCTGATGAGCCAAGCCCTGCGCAAGCTCACGGCCAACATCAAGAAGACCAACTGCACCGTCATCTTCATCAACCAGATCCGCATGAAGATCGGCGTGATGTTCGGTTCGCCCGAAACCACCACCGGCGGCAACGCCCTGAAGTTCTACGCCTCGGTGCGCCTGGACATCCGTCGCACCGGCTCCATCAAGCGCGGTGACGAGGTGGTCGGCAACGAAACCAAGGTCAAGGTTGTCAAGAACAAGGTCTCGCCCCCGTTCAAGACCGCCGAGTTCGACATCCTCTACGGCGAAGGCATCAGCCGCGAAGGCGAAGTCATCGACCTGGGTGTCACCGCCAAGGTGGTCGACAAATCGGGCGCCTGGTACGCCTACAGCGGTGAAAAAATCGGCCAAGGCAAGGACAACGCACGCGAATTCCTGCGCGAGAACCCTGACTTGGCGCGCGAGATCGAGAACAAGATCCGTGACTCCCTGGGTGTGGCCCAGCGCCCGCCCGCAGCCGCCAACGACGAGTACGACGACAAGGCCGCTTGATCCGCCTTGGTGACGTCGCCCCACACTGGCCGAGTTTTGCGGGGGCCCCATGACGGACGAAGATGATTTTTCGACCGCTGCCCCGGAAGCCACCGAAGCAGGTGGAGCAGCTCGCCAAAGCCGCCCGGGTTTGTCTCTGAAGGGGCGGGCCCTCAAGCTGCTGTCCATGCGCGAACACTCCCGTGTGGAGTTGCGCCGCAAGCTGGCGCCGCACGCTGAGTCGCCCGAGCAGCTGGAAGCCGTGCTCGATGACATGGCGGCCAGGCGCTTCCTGTGCCTGGAGCGGTTCGCCGAATCGGTCGTGCACCGCAAGGCCGCGCGATTTGGCTCGGCCCGCATCAAAGCCGAGTTGGCGCAGCACCAACTGCCCAGCCACGTGGCCGAGGCCGTGGTGCGCAGCCTGCGGGACACCGAGCTGGAGCGAGCCCACGAGCTGTGGGCTCGGCGTTTCGGCGATGTGGCTGCAAGCCCGCAAGAACAAGCCCGCCAGGCCCGCTTCCTCATGGCCCGCGGATTTGCTGGAGACGTCGTTCGAAGGGTCGTCCGAGGTGACGGGTTTCCGGACCCCGACGAAGAGTCGCTCGGCTGACGTCCCATCTCCGTGCAAACCCGAGTCTTGCCGAGGGGGCACCCCACCGCATCCCGGGGGTGGCGGTGCTATGCTGACTGTTGCAGCGCAACCAGGCCCAACCGGCCCCGCGCTTGCACCCGCCACTGCCCGATCGGCGGTGGTGGGTTCTGTCATGTTCGACCCGAACGCATCACCCACATCGCGAGATCCCCATGAAGATTCATGAGTACCAAGGCAAAGAGATCCTGAGCCGTTTTGGTGTGCCGGTCCCAAGAGGCCTGCCGGCGTTTACCGTAGAAGAAGCCGTCGCAGCGGCTGAGAAACTCGGCGGCCCCGTCTGGGTCGTCAAGGCCCAGATCCACGCCGGTGGCCGTGGCAAGGGCGGCGGCGTCAAGGTCGCCAAGAGCCTGGACGACGTCAAAAAGCTGGCTGGCCAGATCCTGGGCATGCAGCTCAAGACCCACCAGACCGGTCCCGAAGGCCAGAAGGTCAACCGCCTCTACATCGAAGACGGCGCGGACATCCAGAAAGAGTATTACGTGTCCGTGGTCACCGACCGCGGCACCCAGAAGATCGCCTTCATCGCCTCCAGCGAAGGCGGCATGGACATCGAAGAAGTCGCCCACAGCACGCCCGAGAAGATCATCACCGTCTTCATCGACCCGCTGGCTGGCCTGACCGACGCGCAAGCCCAGCAGATCGCCGACGGCATCGGCATGCCGGTCGACTCGCAAGCCCAGGCCAAGGACATCTTCAAGAAGCTGTACCAGTGCTACATGGAAACCGACGCGTCCCTGGTTGAGATCAACCCGCTGAACCGCGACGGCAAGGGCAACGTCATCGCCCTGGACGCCAAGTTCAACTTCGACAGCAACGCGCTGTTCCGCCACCCCGAAATCGTCGCCTACCGCGACCTGGACGAAGAAGACCCGGCCGAAGTCGAAGCCTCCAAATTCGACCTGGCCTACATCCAGCTTGACGGCAACATCGGCTGCCTGGTCAACGGCGCCGGCCTGGCCATGGCCACCATGGACACCATCAAGCTGTTCGGCGGCGAGCCCGCCAACTTCCTGGACGTGGGCGGTGGCGCCACCGCCGAGAAGGTCACCGAGGCCTTCAAGATCATGCTCAAGAACCCTGACGTCAAGGGCATCCTGGTCAACATCTTCGGCGGCATCATGAAGTGCGACACCATCGCCGATGGCGTCATCACCGCCTGCAAGGCCGTGAACCTGAACGTGCCGTTGGTGGTCCGCATGAAGGGCACCAACGAAGACCTGGGCAAGAAGATGCTGGCGGACTCCGGTCTGCCCATCATCAGCGTCGACACGATGGCCGAAGCGGCCACCAAGATCGTCGCCGCCGTCAAGTAACGCCCCAGGAAAGACACATCATGAGCATCCTCATCAACAAGGACACCAAGGTCATCACCCAGGGCATCACGGGCAAGACCGGTCAGTTCCACACCCTCGGCTGCCAGGCCTACGCCAACGGCAAGAACGCTTTCGTGGCGGGCGTGAACCCCAAGAAGGCGGGCGAGAAGTTCTCCGACATCCCCATCTACGCCTCCGTGAAGGAAGCGTCGCAGCAGACCGGCGCCACCGTGTCCGTCATCTACGTGCCACCCGCCGGTGCCGCTGACGCCATCTGGGAAGCCGTCGAGGCCGATCTGGACCTGGTCATCGCCATCACCGAAGGCATCCCCGTGCGCGACATGCTGATGGTGCGCAACAAGATGAAGGCCAAGGAAGCGGCCGGCGGCAAGAAGACGCTGCTGCTGGGCCCCAACTGCCCCGGCCTGATCACGCCTGAAGAAATCAAGATCGGCATCATGCCCGGCCACATCCACCGCAAGGGCCGCATCGGCGTGGTCTCGCGCTCCGGCACGTTGACCTATGAAGCGGTGGCGCAGCTGACCGAGCTCGGCCTGGGCCAGTCCAGCGCCGTGGGCATCGGCGGTGACCCGATCAACGGCCTCAAGCACATCGACGTCATGCGCGCCTTCAACGACGACCCCGACACCGACGCCGTCATCATGATCGGCGAGATCGGTGGCCCGGACGAAGCCGAAGCCGCCCAATGGTGCAAGGACAACATGAAGAAGCCCATCGTCGGCTTCATCGCCGGTGTCACGGCCCCCCCGGGCAAGCGCATGGGCCACGCTGGCGCGTTGATCTCCGGCGGTGCCGACACGGCCGATGCCAAGCTCGCCATCATGGAAGAGTGCGGTTTCAAGGTCACGCGCAACCCGTCCGAGATGGGGCGCATCCTGAAGTCACTCATCTGACGCGAACCTGAACTGCGTGAACACCCGTGTGCCTGTGGGCACACGGTGCCACTCGAAGGCCCCCCGGGGCCGCCTCTCAGCCCCTACACTCAGGGGCTGATTCCTTTTTTGAGACATGGAAGCTTTCCTGACCCCCGAGTTCTGGCTCGCCGTAGGCCAGATCATCATGATCGACATCCTGCTGGGTGGTGACAACGCCATCGTCATCGCCCTGGCGTGTCGCAACCTGCCGCCCGATCTGCGCCGCAAGGGCATCCTCTGGGGGACGGCTGGCGCCATCGTGCTGCGGGTGATCCTGATCTTCTTCGCCATGTCTTTGCTGGCGTTGCCCTACCTCAAGCTGGTGGGCGCCGCCTTGCTGATCTGGATCGGCATCAAGCTGCTGGTGCCCGAAGACGATGAACACGGTGACCTCAAGGCCAGCGACAAGCTGTTGGGCGCCATCAAAACCATCATCGTGGCGGACTTCGTCATGAGCGTCGACAACGTCATCGGCATCGCGGCTGCGGCCCAGACGGCCGGCCACGAAGGCCACCAGATGCCACTGGTCATCTTCGGCCTGCTGGTGAGCATCCCCATCATCGTGTGGGGCAGCAGCGTGGTCCTCAAGCTCATGGACCGCTTCCCGGTCATCATCGTTGCCGGTGGCGCCCTGTTGGGCTGGATCGCTGGCACGCTCGCGGTGGGGGATCCGGCCATCCAGGGCTACCTGCCCCAGGCCGAGTCATTGCGTTACCTCGCTGGCGGGCTGTGCGCCTTGCTGGTCGTGGCGGTGGGCAAGGCCCTGGCGGCCCGGGCCCCCCAGGCCAGCTGAGGCGGAGGCCGAACGATGTCGCCGGTGGTCGGATGGATCCTCCTGCTGGCGGCCTGCGTGATGGGCGCAGGCTGGTGGTTCACGCGCCGCCGCAACGGTGGCCGTGGGGGTGATCGCTCCGCTGGTGGTGCGCGCAGCACCCAATGGGCCGATTTTTCCGACACCTCACCCCTGGCCGACAGCGCCGCTGAGTTGCAGCGGCGCAAACGCCAGGCCTTGCAGGACTTCGTCGACTCGCGCGACGACAACCGCCCTCCCTCGCGGTTTGCCGACACCAGCCCGGTCGCGTTCCACCCCCGCTTTCAGCGCTCCGGCCCGGTGCCCTTGTCTTCCGCGCCCGAGGTGGTGCCCATCGCCTCCATGCCGGCGCCCACGCCGCCCAAGGCCCCTGCGGTGACCATCCAGTTGCCCTCTGACCCGGGTCGCCCGAGCGGGCGCCCACCGCTGGACAGCTGGTTCGACGACATGACGGCGCCAGCCTCCATCACGTCGCCGCTGAACACCTTGCCCGGCGACGTGGTGTCGGCCCTCGGCGCCGAGGCCGCCTCATCAGACGACCCGGTTGCCGACCCCAATGCCGAGCGCATCCACCGCGCCTTGCTGACCCTGGGTGATGGGCCCGTGGACCAGGCATGGGAGGCCCTGCGCGGGCACCTGCCCCCCGAGGGGCTGAAGGTTGCCACCCTGGAAACCTGCGACCTGATCGCGGCCGCTTTCGAAGCGGAGCAACGTTTCGATGCCGCCCGCAACGTGTACGAGCACATGGCCGACCTCGACCCAGACTGGCGCGACGTGCGCCAGCGCCTGAGCCGCGCACGTGGCAAAGCGCAGGTCCAGGCGGTCGAGTCCTGGGGCTCGGTCGAGGCGCGGCCCGCGGCACATGGCGGCCTGTCGATGCTGGGCAAGTTCGTGCTCGACAAGCAACTGGGCCAGGGCGCAATGGGCGCCGTCTACCTGGCCCACGACCCCGCCACCGGCCAGCATGTGGCCATCAAGACCATGGCCCTGGCGCGCGAGTTCACGGGCGACGACCTGGTCGACGCCCGCAGCCGATTCCTGCGCGAGGCCGACATGGCCGGTCGCCTGCAGCACCCCGACATCGTTCAGATCCTCGATGCCGGCGAAACCGATGGCCTGGCCTGGATCGCCATGGAGCTGATCGACGGCGCGGACCTGGGTCAGCACACCCAGCCCGCCCGCCTGCTGCCGCTGCCCGTGGTGCTGCGCGCCATCGCCCGGGTGGCCGATGCGCTGGCCTACGCCCACACCCGGGGCGTCACGCACCGCGACATCAAGCCCGAGAACATCATGATCGACCTGCCCCGCGAGGGCGTGAAGGTGATGGACTTCGGCGTGGCGCGCCTGGCCGATGCCTCGCGCACCCGCACGGGTGTCATCCTGGGCACGCCCACCTACATGTCGCCCGAGCAGCTCTCCGGCCAACACGTCGACGGCCGCACCGACCTGTATTCGCTGGGCGTGACCTTGTTTCAGCTGCTGACCGGTCGCCTGCCCTGCGAGGCCGACTCGCTCGGTGCCCTGATGCGTGCCATCGCCCGCGAAACGCCTCCCAACGTCTGCACGCTGCGGCCCGAGTTGCCCCCGGCGCTCGGCGACGTCGTGGCCCTGGCGCTGCAAAAGCACCCGGCCACCCGCTACAGCTCGGGCGAGCAGATGGCCGAAGACTTGCGTGCGGTCTTGAAGATGCTGCCTGATGCTGGGTCCCCCGGCGTCGACATCTCCCTGGCCTGACGACATCCCTGTGCCCGCCCCCTGACCAACCCGGCGACAATTTCCCCCCATGGAGTTCGAGTTCTACAGCCAGACCGACACCGGTCGCGTCCGCAGCAACAACGAGGACAACGTCGCCATCGACACGTCCTGCTCGCTGGCGGTGCTCGCTGACGGCATGGGCGGCTACGCGGCCGGCGAAGTCGCCAGCGGCATGGCCTGCGAGTTCATCAGCGCCGAGCTGGGGCGCTGGCTGAACGAGGCCGCGCCCCAGGCCAGCGACGGCGACGTGCGCCGCGCCATGGACATCTGCGTCGACAACGCCAACCGCGCCATCTTCGGTGCGGCCAACTCCAACCCGATGTACGCCGGCATGGGCACGACCCTGGTGCTGGGCGTCTTCCGCTCAGGCCGCCTGTTGCTGGGGCACATCGGCGATTCGCGCGGCTACCGGCTTCGCGCCGGGGTGTTGCAGCAGGTCACGAAAGACCATTCGTTACTGCAAGAGCAGATCGACGCTGGCATGCTCACGCCCGAGCAGGCGCAATTTGCCGCCAACAAAAACCTCGTCACCCGCGCCCTGGGCGTCGAGGACATGGCCCAGCTCGAAACCCACCAGCACGAAATCCAGTCGGGCGACATCTACCTGATGTGTTCGGACGGCCTGTCCGACATGCTCCGAGACCACCAGATCGCCGAAGTCATGGCCCAGCATCAAACGCTCCCCGAGATGGGCGCCGCCCTGGTTGCGGCCGCCAACGAGGCGGGCGGGCGGGATAATATTGCGGTCGTGCTGGTGCGCGCCCAGGGAGTGGCGGATCCCGCACCCAGATCCTGGTGGCCTTTCAGGCGCTTTGCTGGGCTGGGCTGAACGTCTCAACACACACACAAGATCCATAAGCAGAGGTTCCGCATGGGAAAACTGGTCGTCTCACTCGATGGCGTGGTGATCAAGGAGGTCCAGGTCACGAAGGACCGCACCACCCTCGGTCGTCGCCCGTACAACGACATCGTGATCGACAACCTGGCCGTCAGTGGTGAGCACGCCGTGTTGCAGCTGCTCAGCGGCAGCGTTTTCATCGAAGACCTCAACAGCACCAACGGCACCTACATCAACGGCAAGGCCGTCAAGAAGCAGCTGCTGCAGCACAACGA
>CAYJXE010000020.1:0-70964 GCA_964373965.1 uncultured Aquabacterium sp.
CGAGGGCATGCCGTTGCAACACTGCGCCATCTGTGGCCCGACTATGGTGCAACGGCGAGAACACCGCGTCGGCGAGCACCTGCATTGCCCGGTCTGTGGCGCTCGCCACAAGCTGGTGGCCGCCGAGGGCGCTGTCGCCGGACAGCGCGCGCTGATCGCCGAGCCCACCGGTGCCTTCGGCTCGCCCATGGACCTGCTGCCGCAACCGGACCACGCGCTCATCCGTCGGTTCGTGCAGGACACGGTCGGCCTGGCCGTGCAAGCGGGCTACGCGCCTGCCTGAGGGTTGGCTCCCACATGGTGGCAAGCGCTGTGACACACTGCGCCGTTCACGGGCTGCTGTGCGGGGGCCCGTCACCCTCGGCCGAACCCACATGACTGCTTTCGATCGATTCCTCCTCTTCGGGGTCGTCCCCCTCGTCGCCCTCATCACGGTGCTGGAAGGCTGGTGGCTGTCCAGGCGTGTCGCCCGCGTGGGCGGCGAGTCCTACGACTGGGGCGCCACCGGCATGTCGGTGCTCGACCTGGTCACGCGACTGCTGGTCAACCTCTACGTGCCCTTTGCTTTGTCCACCCCGGTGACCAACTGGGCACGCGAACACCGCCTGGCCGACTGGCAGCTCGACGGGTGGCAGGCCTTCCTGGTGCTCTTTTTCGGGCTGGAGTTCTGCTACTACTGGTTCCACCGCGCCTCGCACCGCATGCGCTGGTTCTGGGTCAACCACTCCATCCACCATTCGCCCAACCAGCTCAACCTGGCGGCGGCGGTGCGCATCGGCATCTTCGGCAAGGTCACGGGCACCTTCGTGTTCTTCGTGCCGCTGGTGTGGCTGGGCTTTGACGCCAAGCTCGTGGGCCTGGCCCTGACGGTGAACCTGCTCTACCAGTTCTGGATCCACGCCACCTGGCTGCCCAGGCTGGGCTGGCTGGAGGGCATCCTCAACACACCGTCTGCCCACCGGGTGCACCACGCTTGCAACCCACAGTACATCGACGCCAATTACGGCGGCGTGCTGCTGATCTTCGACCGCCTGTTCGGCACCTATGTGCCCGAGCGCGACGACGTCAAGCTGCGCTACGGCCTGGTCAAACCCATCCTGAGCAACAACCCTTTGAAGGTGTGGTTCACCGGCTGGATCGACCTGCTGCGAGACCTGGCTGGGTCGCGCAGCCTGCGCGAGGCACTGGGCTACGTCGTCATGCCGCCAGGCTGGCGCCCAGGTCAGCCCGTGCCCCGTGCCGACCGCGAGGCCGTGGAGGTTTCGCAGTCGTGAGCGTGACCGTGCCAGACGCCCAGCGTCGACTCGTTGATCGCCTGCATGAGCGGCTGCTGGAGCAGGCCCATGGCCATGGCGTGGCGCGCATCGAGACGCACCTGAGCTGGGTGCTGGTCACGCCCACCGAGGCCTTCAAGGTCAAGAAGGCGGTGGACCTGGGGTTCGTCGATCAGCGCGGACGTGAAGCGCGTCGCCAGGCCTGCGAAAACGAGGTGAGGCTCAACCGGCGCACGGCGCCTTCGTTGTACCTCGGTGTGCGCGGCATCGACGCCACCGGTCAGTGGGTGCTGCCCGACGACCGCCAGGCCGTGGACCACGCCGTGCACATGCGTCGCTTCGACCCCGCAGCCACCCTCGATCACCTGCTTTTGCCCGGTCAGGGCCTGGACCCGGGTGTGGCCGAAGGTTGCATCGACCAACTCGTTGACCAGGTCGTGGCCATGCACGCGCAAGCTCGCCAGGTCACGCATGGCGGGCTGCCCGACGATTTGCGCCGCGCCACCCACGAGACGGCCGAGACCTGGCGCGCGGTGTGTGCGAGCCCGGAGCAATGGGACCGCGTCGACAGCGTGCTGCACGACATCGCGCAACGCGAGCAGGCGCTTGACGCCTTGCTGCGCCAACGTCGCACCGATGGCTTCGTGCGCGAGTGCCACGGTGACCTGCACCTGGGCAACGTCTGCGTGTTCGAGGGCCGCGTCACGGTGTTCGATGCCATCGACTTCTGCGAGCCCCTGCGCACGCTGGACGTGATGAACGACCTGGCCTTCCTGATGATGGACCTGCTGGTGCGTGGGCAGCCGCAACTGGCCTGGCGGGCCTTGTCGCGCTACCTGGACGCCACCGGCGACCACGCCGGCATGCCGCTGCTGGCCTCGGCCATGGCCTGGCGGGCGCTGGTGCGATTCAAGGTCGAGCGGCTCAAGGGCGATCCGCAAGCCGATGCCTGGGCCGAGCGCTACCTGTCGGGGGCCCTTCGGCTGCTGGCGCCGCGTCAGCCGGTGCTGGTTGCCATGCAGGGCGTCTCGGGCAGCGGCAAATCGGCGATCTCGCAGCGCTTGCTGGCCTGGCTGGGCGCGATCCGCCTGCGCTCCGATGTCGAACGCCACCGCCTGGCTCGGCCCGGCGAGCCCGCGGATTACGCCCCCCATGCGCGAGACGAGGTCTATGACACCTTGTTGGACCGAGCCGAAGGGCTGCTCAAAGCCGGGCAGCGCGTGGTGCTGGACGCCACCTTCCTGCGTGCAGACCAGCGCCAGCGGGTGCAGGAGTTGGCCGACCGCCTGCAGGTGCCCTGGGCCTGGGTGCAATGCGAAGCGCCGGTCGAGGTGATGCTGGCCCGCCTGGCCGCCAGGCAGGGCGACGCGTCCGAGGCCGATGGCCGGGTGCTGCTGCACCAACTCGCCCACACCCTCGAGCCCTTTGAAGAGTCGGAGCAGGCTCGCCTCATGCACGTGAGCACGACCTTGCCGTTGACGCATTGGGAGGCCCCTGCCTCGTGGCTGCCCCTGTGGTGCCTGCTGGGCCTGCCGCCTTTCAACGTGGAGCAGGCTCAGGGCTGAGCGCCTGCTGACAGCATCCCGGCCATCAGCCCGGCCACCGTCAGGTCCAGCATCACGTCGAGCGTGTGACCGGGGTCACGGCCATCGAGCAAGTTGAGCCGGTCGAGTTCGACCAGGCCATGCAGGCCGGCCCACAGCGCCATGCCCACGTCTTGCGGGTCGTGGGCCAGGGGCAGGGCGGCAGACAGCTCCAGCACGAAGGCCCAGATGGCGTCGTGGCTGGGCGAGGCGTGTTCGCCGCAGCGCACCTCGGCCATCTTGACCTGGTAGAGCGCTGGCCGCGAGCGGGCAAAGTCCAGGTAGGCGCGGGCCAGGGCGCGCAGCGCGAGCAACGGGGGCTGACCTTGACTGGCCTGGCGCAAAGCCGTGAGCAAGATGTCGCTGCCGGCTTCGGCCAGCGCCGCCACCAACTCGGCCTTGCCGGGGTAGTAGCGGTACAGCGCGTTGGGCGCGACCTGCAACTCGGCGGCCACGGCGCGCATCGACAGCGCCTGCGATCCTTCGCGTTCGAGCACGCCCAGCGCCACCTCCAGGATGGTTGCTTGGCTGAGCTTGCGGGGGTAGGACATGCGGGCGAATGTACCCGGGTTGACGGATGCGTTCTGCAAAGTGTACGCTGTACACCATGATCCAGTTCCAGCTCAATGGCCGCCCCGTGCAGGCCGACGTCGAACCCGACATGCCCCTGCTGTGGGTGCTGCGCGATGAACTTGGCCACACCGGCACCAAGTTTGGCTGTGGCGTTGGCGCTTGCGGCGCCTGCACGGTGCACCTGCAAGGCTCGGCGATCCGCTCCTGCGTGATGCCGGTGGCGGCAGTGGCCGGACAGTCGGTCCACACCATCGAAGCCGAGGGCGACGCGGTGCTCGCGCGCCTGCAGGCGGCCTGGGTCCAGCACCAGGTGCCGCAATGCGGCTACTGCCAAAGCGGCATGCTGATGGCCGCGGCCTCGCTGCTGCGCCAGAACCCGCGCCCCTCTGATGCCGACATCGACGCGGCCATGACCAACCTGTGCCGCTGCGGCACCTACGTGCGCGTGCGCGCCGCCATCCACACGGCGGCCGAGACGCCTGCGCCGCCGACGACGGAGGTCGCATGAAGCCGCGCACGAACCCATCGCTGAGCCTGGGGCTTTCACGCGCAGCGGTGCAACCCGACACTCGGCCCACATCGGGTGCGGGCGTTGACCCGAGCCGCCGTCGCTTCCTGCTGGCGGGCGCCGCGCTGGGCGGCGGCCTGCTGGTCGGCTGCAGCGCCCCCACCCCCGAAGACCGCCTGGGCAGTCCCGACGTGTTGCCCGTGCGCGAAGGCCATGTCGCCCTCAACGGCTGGGTGCGCATCGCCACCGACGGCACCGTGACCGTGGCCGTGCCGCGCGCCGAGATGGGGCAGGGCGTGTTCACCGCGCTGCCCTTGCTGCTGGCCGAAGAGCTGGACGCCGACTGGGACGACGTGCGCGCCGAGCCCGCCCCGGTCGACCGCATCTACGCCAACCAGGCCATGATGCTCAACGCCTTGCCCTTCGGCGTTGAAGAAGAGGGCTGGATGGTGCGTGCCGGTTCAGCCGCATTCGAGCGCCTGGGCAGCGTGTTGTCGCTGCAGGCCACCGGTGGCTCCAGCAGCATCCGCGACGCCTGGGGCCCGCTGCGCGTGGCCGGTGCCACCGCACGCGCCATGCTCGTGCAGGTGGCGGCCCGGCGCTGGCAGGTCGAAGCCAGCGCCTGCCGCACCGAAGCGGGTCGCGTCATCCACCCCGATGGCCAGCGCAAGCTGGGCTATGGCGAACTTGCCGCAGACGCCGCCCAGCTCGCCCCGCCCGAGCACGTGCGCTTGAAGGACCCCAAACAGTTCCGATTGATCGGCCGCGCCGCACCCCGCCAGGACATCCCGGCCAAGGTCAATGGTTCGGCGGTGTTCGGCGTCGACGTGCGGGTGCCCGGCATGGTCTACGCATCGTTGATCCAGGCGCCGGTGTTTGGCGCCGATGTCGCGTCCTTCGATGGCAGCGAGGCGCTCAAGCAGCGCGGCATCCTGCAGGTGATCCGCATCCCGCATGCGGTGGCGGTGGTCGCCGACAACTGGTGGCGCGCCAAGCAAGCGCGCGAGCGGGTCAAGGTGCAGTGGACGGCCACGCCCCACGACGCCTACACCTCGCAGGACCTGGCCCGCGCGGCCGATGAAGCGTTGCGCGATGGCTTCGGCATGCCGTATGTGATGCGTGGCGATGCCGAAGGGCGCATCGAGCAGGCGCGCAAGGGTGGGGCAGGGCGAGCGCAGGACGGCGCCTCGGCAAAGGGCGCAGGCCCCCGCGTGATCGAAGCCCGCTACCACGCGCCGCACCTGTCACACGCGGCGCTCGAGCCCATCAACTGCACGGCCCGCGTGCACGAAGGCCGTGTCGAGCTCTGGGTCTCGACCCAGGTGGCTTCGCTGGCGCGCTGGCGGGCCGCGCAGGTGGCCGGTGTCGACACCGAGCAGGTCACGCTGCACCTGCCGCTGGTGGGCGGCGGCTTCGGTCGCCGCCTGGAGGTCGACATGGTCGAGCAGGCCGTTCGCCTGGCCATGCAGACGCAAGGCAAGCCCGTCAAGATGGTGTGGACGCGCGAAGAAGACACCCAGCACGACTTCTACCGACCTGCGGCCTGGGCCGACTTCCGCGCCGCGCTCGACGAGCAGGGGCGCGCCATCGCCTGGCACAACCGCGTGGCCGCCCAGCCCCCCACCAACATGGCCACGGTGCGCCTGCTGCCCTGGGCGTCGAGCAAGCTGCCCGACAAGAGTCAGATCGAAGGCGCTTTCGACGTGCCCTATGCCATCGAGCACATGAAGGTGCAGCAGCTGCAGCTCGAGTCGCCAGTGCCCGTGGGCTTTTGGCGCAGCGTGGGCCACTCGTACAACGCCTTCTTCACCGAGTGCTTTGCCGACGAGCTGGCCCACGCCGAAGGCGCCGACCCGGTGGCATGGCGGCGTGCGCGTCTGGGGGGGCGACCCCGTCACCGCGCGGTGCTCGACGAGGTCGCTCGTCGCTCGGGGTGGGGCACGCTGCTGCCTGCGGGGCGCGCCCGAGGCATCGCCTTGCAAGGCAGCTTCGGCTCCATCTGCGCGCAGGTGGTCGAGGCCTCGTTCGAGGGCGGCGAGGTGCGCGTGCACCGCGTCACCTGTGTCATCGACTGCGGCGTGGTGGTGCACCCCGACACGGTGGTGGCGCAGATGCAAGGCAGCGTCGTGTTCGCGCTGACGGCGGCCTTGCATGGCGAAATCACCGTGGCACAGGGGCGGGTGCAGCAAAGCAGCTTCCCTGACCAGCCCTTGCTGCCCTTGGCGCGCATGCCGCGCGTCGACGTGCACCTGGTGCCCAGCGCCCACCTGCCCGGTGGCGTGGGCGAGCCGGGCGTGCCACCCTTGGCGCCGGCCCTGGCCAATGCGCTGTTCAACCTGACAGGCGAGCGCCTGCGCAGCCTGCCCTTGCGTCCCCAAGCCAAGGCTGGCGCCACGGCGGTGTCCTGAGCCGTGGTGGTGGCGCACACCGCATCGCCTGACAGCCCTCGGGTCGTGGCCCTGGTGCTGGCGGCGGGGCGTGCTCGCCGCTTTGGCTCCGACAAACGCCAGGCCCGCCTGCCCGACGGCCGCAGCCTGCTGCAAGCCGTGCTGCAGACTCAGCTGCAAGCCTGCGGTGATGTGCGCGTGCTGCTGCGCGAGGGCGATGAGTGGGGGCAGGACTTGTGCGCGCAGCTGGGTGTGGCATGGCAGGTGGTCCCCGATGCCGACCAGGGGATGGGGCACACCTTGGCCGCCGGGCTGCGCGCGCTCGTGGCCGAGGAGTCGGCTGGAACGGGCGGCGACCCGAGCGCCTACCCAAACGCCTCCCCAAACGCCTCCCAAAGCGACTCCCAACGCGCCTCCCAAAGCGCTCCCCATGTCGGGCCTCAAGGTGCCCATCGCTTCGATGCTGCCCTCATCGCTTTGGCCGACATGCCCGCCGTGCAACCCGACACCGTGCGGGCCCTGATCGGTGCCTTCCGCCAGGAAGGCCGCCCGGCCTGGCCCTGGCACGCGGGCCGGCCCGGCCACCCACGGCTGCTGCCTCGCTCGAGCTGGTCCGCTTTGCTCGACCTCAAGGGTGACGAGGGGGCGCGTCAGCGGCTGGACTGGTCCCTGGCCACGCGGGTCGACGTGCCCGACGCAGGCGTCCTCATCGACATCGACACACCCGGCGACCTGGGCGGCTAACATCCCGTCCAGGCTCTCTGCGCGCTGCCGCGGCCGAGCCCTGTCCGATCACCCTTTGCCTGTTCGCGGTGCACACCCGCCCTGCCATGTCCGACGCCGACGCCCCAACCACGACGCCCCCCGCCTCACGCCGCCCCCTGCGCCGCCTCACCCGCGTGGTCGTGGGCGGGGCGCTGGTGGCCCTGACCTGGACAGGCCTGGTTGGGCATTGGCTGCCCGGCTGGCTGCGCCCGCGCGTGGAAACCGCCGCGACCGAGGCCCTGGGCACCCCGGTGAAGCTGGGGGCCCTGGCCATCGCACCATGGCGCCTGGAGGTCACCGCGTCCGACCTCGCGGTGGGCCCCACCGAGCGGCCCTGGCTGCGGCTCAAGCAGGCCGAGGTCGGGCTGTCGCTGGAGTCGCTGTGGCGCTTTGCCCCCGTCATCAAGCGCGTGGACCTGCAGGCCCCCGAGCTCGATGTCGAACGCCTGAGCGCCGACCGATTCAATTTCTCGCCGCTGCTCGACAAGCTGAGCCAACCCTCGCCCGATCCCCAGGCCGACGCCGAGCCGGCGCGTTTCGCGGTGTTCAACATCCGCCTGCGCGACGGGGTGGTGCGCTATGCCGACCGCGTGCTCGATCAGTCCCACCTGGTCGATGGCATCCGCCTGGAGGTGCCCTTCCTCAGCAGCTTGCCCAGCCACGTCGAAGTGACGGTGCAGCCGCTGCTGGAGGCCCGCATCGACGGCAGCGCCTTGCGCGTGGCGGGCCGCACTCAGCCCTTCCATGCGGGTTTGCGCAGCGAGGTGGACGTGCGCTGGCAGGACGTGGACCTGGCCCATTGGCTGGAGGCCGCGCGCCCCTTGCTGCCCGAGCCTTGGCGCCCTCAGGCGCGCAGCGGTCGCCTCGACACCGACCTGAAGGTCGTGTTCGAGCAGCGGCCCGCGCCCGCGTTGCCTGTGCTGGCGGTGCAGGGCCGCTTGGGTGTGAAGGCGCTGGGCCTGTCTTTGCCTGCGGTGCCGGGCGCAGGGGCGTTGGATGCGGGCTGGCAGCAGCTCGAGCTCAGTGGCCTGGACCTGCAACCGCTGAACCGCCGGGCCACCGTGGGCAAAGTGCAGCTCGATGGCGTGAGCGTGAAGCTGCGCCCGTCGGACGCAGGTGCTGCGTCGGTGGCCAAAGCTCCTGGGCGCGGCGCATCGCCGGCGAGCGATGCATCAGGAGCGGCTGCATCCGCGCCTGCGGAGTCAGCCCAGAAGCCTGCTGCGCCCTGGGCCTGGTCGGTTGGCCAGGTCCGCATCGGTCTGCGGGACATCGACGTGCAGACCTTCGCCTCGCCCTGGCCGCGCCTGACGCAGGGGCTGGTCGAGGTGAAAGGCCTGGACAGCAGCGAGCGCGCGCAAGCGGCCAAGTGGACGCTGTCGCTGCGAGACGAACACGAGGGCCTGGTGTCTGCCCAAGGCCAGGTGCAGGTGGCCGCACAAACCGCCGAGCTCGACTTGCAAGTTGACAAGTGGAGCCTGCCGCCATGGCTGGCGCCGATTCAGCAAAGCGGCCTGCTGCCGGTGACGGTGAGCCAGGGCCTGTTGAGCCTGCACACCCGCGTGCGCCTCAATGCCTTGCCCACCGCCGCAGGCCTGCCGCCAGCGCTGCGCATCGAGGGCGCCGACCTGGCCGTGCAAGGCGCGCAGGTCTCGCTGGCGACGGCTTCGTTGGGCAGAGGCTCGGCCAAATCCAATGCAGCGCCATCTCCCCGCTCCGATGCCGACCAGGCCAAGTGGCAGTTGTTGAGCCTGGACGGCATCGAGGCCGATGTGGGCCTGGCCACAGGCGGATCCAACGCATCAAGTGCATCAGGGGCCTCAGGCCTGCAGCGCCTGAAGGTGGGCACGGTCACCCTGGACGCGCTGGACGCATCGATTTCTCGCGATGCCCAGGGTCGTGTGCTGGCCGGCCTGGTCGCCCAGCCCTCGGTCGAACAGCCTGGTCAGCGAGCCGCCGCGCAAACGCCCGCCAACAAGCCCACCGTCACCCCGCCCGCCATCGCGGTGGGCATCGTGCAGTGCCGTGGCTGCGCCGTGCGCTTCATCGACCACAGCGTGCAGCCCGCTGCCCGCTTCGCGTTGCAGCAAACCGACCTGAGTGTGCAGGGCGTGTCCCAGCGACTCGATCAGGTGTTGAAGGTCGACCTGCGCACCCGCGCCCAGGGCCGGGGACAGCTGGGGTTTCAGGGTGAGGTGCGGCCCGACCCGCTGCAGGTCAAGGGCCAGGTGTCCGTGACCGCGCTCGAGCTGCGCGCCCTGCAGCCTTATCTCGAGCCGCACGTCAACGTGACATTGGCGGGCGCAGCGGCGCTGGCCCAGGGGCGTGTCAACGTCGACACGGTGCGCCAGCGGGGTGGCGATGCGCTCAACGTGCGCTACCAGGGGCGACTGGGCCTGCAGGACCTGCGCCTGCGCGACCGGGTCAACGACGCGCTGCTGCTGCGCTGGTCCAGCTTCACGCTGGACCGGGCCGACCTGGCCTGGCGAGGAGGCGCCATCGACGCCGACCTCGGCTTCATCGCGCTGAAGGACTTTTACGGACGCGTCATCGTCAACCGCGATGGCAGCCTGAACCTGGCCAGCGTCGTTCGAAAAGCGGGCGATGCCGAGGGCACTTCGGTGACCACGCCGCAGCCCGGCGGCAAGCAGACCGTGGCCGCAACCCAGGCTGTGACCGCCTCGTTGCCGGCGTCCGAAGCGAGCGCTTCGGCGGCCAACGCCATCGCAGCGTCAAGCCCTGGCCAGGTCGCCTCCGCGCCCCCCCGCCTGCGTTGGCAGGGCATCCACCTCGAAAAGGGCGAGGTCGATTTCACCGACACCTTCATCCAGCCCAACTACTCGGCGCACCTCACCCGCCTGGCCGGCGACATCTCTGCGGTCTCCTCGACCCAGCCCGAGCCCGCCAAGGTCGAGGTCAACGCCACGCTCGACGACAGCGCGCCTGTGCGCATCAGCGGGCAATTGCACCCACTGGGCCCCAGGCTGCTGACCGACATCCAGGGTGTGGCCAAGGGCATCGAGCTCACGCGCCTGACCCCGTACGCGGCCCGCTACGCCGGTTACCCCATCGAAAAGGGCACCCTGTCGGTGAACGTGCACTACCGAATCGATGGCGGCAAGCTGCAGGCCGACAACCAGGTCTTCCTGGACCAGCTGACCTTTGGCGAACGCGTCGACAGCCCGGATGCCACCTCGCTGCCGGTGCTGCTGGCGGTGTCCTTGTTGAAGAACTCGCGCGGCGAAATCGACGTCAGCCTGCCCGTCTCCGGCTCGCTCGACGACCCGCAGTTCTCGGTGGGCGGCATCGTCTGGCGCGTGATCGTCAACCTGCTGACCAAGGCCGTGACCGCGCCGTTCTCGCTGCTCGCCGGGGACGACGGCGGCGAGCTCGGTAACGTGCCTTTTCAAGCCGGCGTTGCCCAACTGGATGAGGCCGCGCGCGCACGCCTGGACAAACTCGCCGAAAAGCTCAAGGACCGGCCGTCCCTCAAACTCGAAGCCACCGGCTGGGCCGATGCCGACCTGGACCGCGAAGGCCTGCGCCAGGCCCATGTGGAGCTGCTCATGCGGCGAGCCAAGGCCAAGGCCAAGGGTCTGGACGTGGACGAGGTGGTGGTCGAGCCCGGCGAGCGCGGCACCTGGCTGAAGGCCGCCTACCAAGCCGCCGACATCAAGAAGCCGCGCAACCTGATCGGCATGGCTCAGAGCCTGCCCGATGAGCAGATGACGGCTTTGCTCAAAGCCAGCGCCGTGGTCGATGCGCCGGTCCTCAAGGCGCTGGCCGACGACCGCGCTGGCGAGGTCAAGGCCTACCTCAGCGACCGGTTGGACCCGGAGCGCGTGCGGCTGACGGCCTCTCGCGTCGGGGCAGAGGGCAAGGTCGATGAAAAGTCGGGTGGCAGCAGCGTGCAGTTCCAGCTGCGCTGAACCAGCGGCTGGCGCGGGGTGTTGAGCGCCCCTGAAAACGGAAAACCCGCTGCCTGGTGACCAGGACAGCGGGTAAACCCTTTTGAGCCCGAAGCATTCACGTCGTTCGGGTCGATGACAGCGCCGAGACACAGACCCCATGCCCGGCCAACTGGCCTGGGTGTCCTGGAGGCTGTGTGCTGAAGTTCTTTAGAATGAAACAGATTGTCAGGTTGATGCGCTGCGCCGTCCTGAAGAGAGCCTGAAAAACTCCTGAAGCGACCCCGTTTCGTCCCTGCCGGCAGGACGCCGGTGTTGCAGCCGATCGAGGCATGTCCGAGGACCCTTTGGCACAACGTTACCGGTTCGATGGCTTCGAGCTCGACACCTCCGAGAGGCTGCTGTACCGCGAGGGCCAGCCGGTCGGACTGGGCGCGAGGGCCATTGCCTTGCTCACCGCGTTGTTGGGGCGCCCCGGGCGGCTGTTGACCAAAGCCGAGCTGCTGGACCGTGTCTGGCCCGGGCTGGTGGTCGAAGAAAACAACCTGCAGGTGCAGGTTTCGGCGCTGCGCAAGGTGCTGGGCGCACACGCGATCGTCACCGTGCCAGGTCGGGGTTACCGATTTGTGCAGGCTGTTCACGCTGTGCACACCGTGGCACCCGGTCCACCGCATGCTGACAAGACACAGGCCACCACGCCCACTCCCATGCCAAACCGAGCGTGGCACACCCACGCTGCGGCCGACGCCCTGTCGGTGCTCCCCGAGCCAACGGCCCGCCTCTTGGGGCGCGACAGCGACCTGTCCGCGCTGGACGCCTGCCTGCCAGCCGCCCTGATCACCGTGGTGGGGCCGTCAGGCATGGGCAAAACCGCTTTGGCTTTGGCCGCAGCCCACCGCTGGCGGGCGGATCGCCCCGATGGATCGGCCTGGATCGACCTGTCTGCGCTGCACGACCCCGCCCAAGTCGTGAGCTCGGTGAGCCAGGCATTGGGACTGGGTGTGGTCATCGATCCCGAGCGAGGGCTCGCGACCTTGGTGGAAGCCTTGCGGCCCCTGAAGGTCCTGATCGTGCTCGACAACGCGGAGCAGGTGGGGGGCGCCGTGGCTGAACTGGCTGCCGCCATCCTGAGCGGCGCCACTGGGGTGCGGCTGCTGGTGACCAGCCAGGTGCCGTTGAAGGTGGCTGGCGAGCGCGTGTTTCGCCTCGGCCCCCTGGCGGTGCCACCACCCGAGGCCAGCTCGCAAGAGGCGGTGGCCCATGGTGCCCTTGCGCTGCTGCTGGATCAGGTGCGTGCGGTCGATCGGCATTTCGAGTTGCAGGCCAACCAGGTCGCCGAAGCGACGCAGCTGTGCCGGCGACTCGATGGCCTGCCGCTGGCCATCAAGCTCGCGGCCGCCCGGGTGCCCCTGTTGGGCTTGAGCGGCGTGCTCAAACGCCTGGACGAACGCTTCGAGCTGCTCGCCCAAAGGCAGGTCGGCTCGCCAGAGCGCCACCAGACCCTGCAGGCCGCACTGGACTGGAGCCACGGCTTGCTGGAGCCCCCCGAGCAAGCCATGTTCCGCCGCCTGGCGGTGTTCGCCGGCAGCTTCCCGCTGTCGCTGGTGCCGATCCTGGGCCAGCCCGGACCCAAGGGCGAAGCGCTCGACGAGTGGCGCCTGCTCGACACCTTGGGTACGCTGGCCGAGCGATCCCTGCTTGTGGTCGAAGGCGGTGAGCAGCCGCGTTATCGCCTGCTCGACAGCGTGCGAGAGCACGCCTGGCTCAAGTTGCAGGCAAGTGGCGAGCAGGCGGGTCTCCAGCGCCACCATGCCCTGGCGGTGGCCGACTTGCTCGACGCGGCCTATGACACCCATTGGTCGTCTTCCGATGTCGACTGGTTGGGGCGCCACGCGGCCGACATCGACAACGTGCGGTTGGCGCTCGATTGGGCGACCGAGCACGCGCCCATCCTCGGCGTTCGACTCCTCGGCTCGGCGGGGCCCCTCTTTGCGCTGCTGGGCCTGGCGCCCGAGGCGCGCCGCCGGGGCGACCTGCTGTTGGATTCGGCGTTGGCTCAGGGGGTGGCGCCTGAAGCCGCTCGCTTCTGGCTGGAATGCGGCCGCATGCAATGGGGCGTGGACAAGGACCGCATGCTGGCCTGGTTCCAGCGCGCCACCGATGGCGCGCGCCAGGGCCGGGACGAGCGAGGCATTTTCCTCGGCCTGCACGGCCAGTTGAGCAGCGGCCTGCTGAGCGGCGAGCAGGCCCAGCAAGCGCTGCGCGAGATGGCTCGCCTGGAGTCGTCCACCTGGCCCGCGCGCTTGCTCAGCCAACGCCTGCTGGCCGAGGTGGGGGTGCTGCGCGCGCAAGAGCGCATGGCCGATGCACGCCGCACCTGCCAGGGACTCATCGTGCAAGCCCAGGCTGCGGGGCTCGACGGCGTGCTGTCGGCTGCGCTGAGCGACCTGGCTGCCATCTGCCTGGCCTTGGGCGACACCGATGGCGCCTGGCGCGTGAGCCAGCAGGTCCTGGCGCGCAGCCGCCACCGGCGTGACCATTTCGTGGCCCATGCCCTGGCCACCGTGGCCTGCGTGGCCTTTGTGCGGGGCGACCTGGCGCAGGCCCGGGCCAGCCTGCTGGCATTCGTGGAGGCCTCGCGCAGCCGCAGCTGGGAATGGTTTGGCCACTACTCGGTCTTGTTGGCCCTGTTGGCCTCGCAGGAGGGGCGCATGGAAGCGGCAGCCCGCTTGCTGGGTCACGCCGAGCAGCAGCGTTCGCAATGGGGGGCCGGCGATGTCTTGGTTGTCTACGCCCGGACCCGGGTGCGCGCCGCCGTGGAAGATGCGCTGGAGCCATCGGTGCTGCGCAGCCTGACCGAGCTGGGTGGCCGGCTCGCGCCCGACGAGGTGTGCGCATGGGCTTTCGGGCCGTCAGCTGGGCAGATGCCGAGCAATCCGCACGATCACGGGCTCTGAATCGAGGCAGGCGGGTGACGTGACCCAGCTGGCGCGGCACACTGTGCACACCAGGAGGGCGCCATGAACGTCACATCCATTGCCTTGAGCGGCGTGCAGGCGGCGTCCACCCGCCTCGACGCCGCGGCCAACAACATCGCCAACAGCCAGACGCCCGGCTTCCGGCGCGATCAGGTCATGCAGCAGACCCAGGAGCAAGAAGGCGTGCTCACCGTGGTGGGCAAGGCCCAGGAAGTGGGTCCCGATCTGGCTGCCGACCTGGTCGAACAGATGCAGGCCACCTACGCCTTTCGCGCCAACCTGCGCACCATCGAGGCGGAAAAGCGCATGACCGGCAGCCTGCTCGACATGCAGGCCTGAGCTGAACAACTGCCTGAGCCGGATGGCGCAGGCGGTCTGAGGGCGCAGCGCCTGCGTCGGTCGCCGCACGCGCGACAATGCGTTGGCTGCCCAGCACCTTGCTTGCTTGGGCGCTCCAACGTGACCGAGCCCCAACCTGATCGCCTCATCGCCCACCTCGACATGGATGCTTTCTACGCGTCCGTCGAGCTGCTGCGTTACCCGCAACTGCTGGGCCAGCCGGTGGTGATTGGCGGTGGTCGGCGCCACCAACCAGAGGCCTTGGTCGACGGCGCGCACCGCTTTTCAAGGCTGCGCGACTACGCGGGGCGAGGCGTCGTCACCACGGCCACCTACGCCGCCCGCGCTTTTGGCGTGCACTCCGGCATGGGCCTGATGAAAGCCGCTGCGCTGGCACCCGATGCCGTGCTGTTGCCCGTCGATTTCGATGAGTACCGCCGCTGCTCCCGCCTGTTCAAGGCGGCGGTGGCCGAGATCGCGCCGGTCATCGAAGACCGCGGCATCGACGAGATCTACATGGACCTCGGTGACGTGCCCGGCGCGCGCGATCGAACGCCCGAAGACCCGCTGGCCGGCGTGCGCGAGCTGGCCGAGCGGATCAAGCAGGCGGTTCGCCGCGCCACCGGGCTGAGCTGCTCGATCGGTGTCACACCCAACAAGCTGCTGAGCAAACTCGCCTCCGACCTCGACAAGCCCGATGGCCTGACCCTGCTCACCCAGGCCGATGTGCCCTCGCGCGTTTGGCCCCTGCCTGCCGCGCGCATCAACGGCATCGGCCCGAAAGCCAATGCGCGATTGGCCGAGCGCGGCATCCACACGATTGGCGAGCTCGCCGCCGCCGACCCGGCGCAACTCATCGAGGTCTTCGGGCAAAGCTACGGCCATTGGCTGCATGAAGCCGCTCACGGCATCGACGATCGCCCGGTCGTCACCTGGCGCGAGCCCAAGTCCATCAGCCGCGAAACCACCTTCGAGCGAGACCTCCACCCGCGCGAAGACCGCGCAGCGCTCACGCCCATCTTCACGCGGCTGTGCGAACAACTCGCCGCCGACTTGCAGCGCAAGGGCTACGCTGGCCGCAGCATCGGGGTCAAGCTGCGCTACGACGATTTTCGCATCGTCACCCGCAGCCTCACCTTGCCCCATGCGACGCGCGACGCGGCCGTCATCCGGCAATGGGCTGGCCGTTGCCTCAAGACCGTGCCGCTTGATCAGCGCCTGCGCCTGATTGGCGTGAAAATGGCGTCCCTGGTGCCAGGCGACGGGGGGGAGCCCCCGCAGCGCGAAGCCGTGCCGCAATCCTTGCCTTTGTTCGATCAGACCGACGCGGCACCAGCCTGACCGGTTTCGTCTCTTTTTTTGCAGTCCACACCATGTCCATGTTCTCCACCGACCGCCTCGTCGTTGCCCGCTCTCTGATTCGCACGACCGCCGCCATGGCCTTGCTGGCGTCGATGTCAGGTTGCAGCGTGCTGGCCGTGGCCGATGCCGCGGTCACGGTGGCCGCCACCGCTGTCAGCGTGACCGCCACCGTGGTCGAGACCACGGTGGACGTGGCTGCTGCGGGTGTGCGTGCGGTCACCGCAGAGGACAAAGACCAGAAGGCGGGAGAGGGCGGCAAGGCCGATGACAAACCAGGCGCCGAGCAGCGCCATGAGCCCGCGCCGGAAGCACCTGCAACGCCCACTGCGCCCCAGCGCACCTGGCAGGCCCCGGATTGGCCAGCCAGCCGCTGAGTTGGTGGCGTGCGAGGCCATGTCCCCACCGTCCACGCCCCTTGACGCCCATCCGCCCGTGGTTGGGGGCACCTGGCTGACCCTGCAACCCTTGGGCGTGCGCGTGCCCGTTCTCCCTGGACAGAGCCTGCTGGAGGCCGCCTTGGCTGCCGGCGTGGACATGCCTCGCTCCTGCCGCAACGGCACCTGCCGAGCCTGCCGTTGCCGGATGACGCAAGGCCGCGTTCGTTACCGCACCGAGTGGCCGGGCCTGAGCCCGGATGAGCACGATGCCGGGGAGGTGCTGCCTTGCGTGGCGCTGCCAGAGGGCGACGTCACGCTCAACCAGCCACTGGCGCGTCAGGTGTCCACCTGAAGCGGGCCTGGCGCTTGCCTTCGATCACCACCTCGCCGGTGAACATCTCGAAGGGCCGCACCCACAGCGCGCCTTCGCCGTACATCGGCCGATAGACCACCAGTGCTTCGTGTGTTTCGCTGTGGCGGGCCACGCCAAACACCTCGTATTGGCGGCCCTTGTAATGGGTGTAGAGGCCGGTGGGGAGGGTGGGCAGGGGCGTGAGGTCGTCGTCGTTGCGCATGGCGGTTGGGCTTTACGTGGCCTTTACGGGCGCGATTGTCCACGGCGCAGGGCCAGTTGGCGTTGAACAAGCCAAGGGCGCATGCCCTGCCCCCTCCACCTCGAATCAAGGACACCACCATGAAGATCCGCCTGTTCGCTGCTGCCCTGATCACCGCCGCTTCGGCTTCGGCTTTTGCCCAGGCGCCTGCTGCCCCGGCCGCCCCGGCTGTTCCGGCAGCGCCCGCCGTCACCGCTGCCCCGGCGGCATCCGGTGCTCACAAGGCTGGCCACGAGTTGCGCAAGGAGCGCCGCGATGTGCGCGAAGAACGCCGCGAAAAGCGCGAGGCCCGTCACGACCGCAAGGAGCAGCACAAGGCCGCTCATGCCGCGCACCACGCTGCTTCGGCCGCCCCGGCCGCATCTGCCGCCAAGTGACCGGCCCGAGCCTGTGGCGCAGGCACAATGACAGGCTTTGGCCGCGCGCCCCAGCGCATGGCCGATGTGTTCGCCTGACACCCTCCTGCCCGCGCCCATGCTCTGGTCTTCCCTGAACCGACAACTCGACCGCCTGCGCCCACAGCGCCAGGCGGTCGTCCTGCTGGCGGACGCCTGCCTGATCCTGCTGGCCTGGCACCTCACCTACCTCTTCCGAATGGGGGTCGAGCGCTGGCTGCACGAGCGCCCGTCGTACGACTGGGCGGTGGTCCTGGGCGTCATCGCCATCTACAGCGTGCTGTCCTGGGCCTTGGGCGTGCCGCGCGCCACCTGGCGCTACGTGAGCTTCCATGACATCAGCCGCCTGGGCTGGGTCTGCCTGGGGGCTGGCCTGACCAGCGCCGTCATCGTTCTCATGGCGCAACTGGTTGAAGTGCCGCGAGCCGTGCTGGCGCTGCATCCGCTGCTCGCCCTGACGCTGCTGGCCATCGGCCGCATGGCCGTTCGCATGCTCAGCGAATCGTCCCGCGCGCGTCGCGCCGGGGCCTCGCCCAACGGGCAGCAGGCGCTGGTGCTCGGCGCCGGGGCCGCTGCCAAGCTGCTGATCGCCGGCATCCAGCACCGAGGCTGGACCGTGGTCGGTCTGCTCGACGATGAGCGGCGCAAGCACGGCAGCACCATCTCGGGCGTCACCGTCTGGGGCGGCCTCGAGCTGCTGCAAGACCCGGACACCCTGCGCGACGTCTCCCACCTCATCCTGGCCATGCCCTCTGCCAGCCAGGAAGAGCGCAAGCGCGCCCTCGACCTGGCTGCGGCCACTGGTCTGCCCGTGGCCACCGTGCCCTCTGCCGATGAGCTGCGCGAGGGCCGCTCGCGCATCGACCGCGTGCGCGACATCGAGCCCGAAGACCTGCTGGGCCGCCAGCCCGTCAAGCTCGACGAGAGTGCCGTGTCAGGCCTCATCAGCGGCCAGACCGTGTTCGTCACCGGGGCAGGAGGCTCGATCGGCTCCGAACTCTGCCGCCAGATCGCACGCTTCGGCCCCAGCCGCATTGTGCTGTTCGAGCTCAGCGAGTTCGCGCTCTACCAGGTCGAGCAAGAGCTCGGCGAGCATTTCCCGCACCTGCCGCTGGTGCGCCTGGTCGGCGACGTCAAAGACCTGGGCGCCCTGCAGCGCGCCATGGCCCAGCACCGCCCCGATCTCGTATTCCACGCCGCCGCTTACAAGCACGTGCCGCTGATGGAAGACGACAACGCCTGGATCGCGTTGCGCAACAACACCCTGGGCACCTACCTGTGCGCCCAGGCCGCCGCCGAAGCCGGTGTGCAGCGCTTCGTGCTGATTTCCACAGACAAGGCCGTCAACCCGACCAACGTCATGGGCGCCACCAAGCGCGCCGCCGAGATGGTGATCTCGCATTGGGCCGCGCAAGCGCCAGCCACGCGCTTCATGGCCGTGCGCTTCGGCAACGTCCTGGGCTCCAGCGGCAGCGTCATCCCCAAGTTCAAGGAACAGATCGCCAAGGGCGGGCCGGTCACCGTCACCCACCCCGAGATCACGCGGTTTTTCATGACCATCCCCGAGGCCGCCCAGCTCGTGTTGCAGGCCGCCTCGCTGGCGGACACCGGCCAGGTCTTCGTCATGGACATGGGCCAGTCGGTCAAGATCGCCGACCTGGCGCGCGAACTCATCCGCCTGAGCGGACACACCGAAGCGGAGATCCCCATCGTCTTCAGCGGCCTGCGCCCCGGCGAAAAGTTGTATGAAGAACTGCTGGCCGACGCCGACACCACCCTGCCGACCCCCCACCCGCGTCTGCGCCTGGCCCGCCTCAACGGCGAGCTGCCCGCCGACTGGATCGAGCGCCTGCTGGCCCTGGCGCAAGACGAGGCCGCCGGCACACCGTCGGTGTTGCGAGCCAGGTTGCACCAGCTGGTGCCCGAATACGCGCCACGCTGAGCCCCTGGGCCAACGCACTTCGGCGCCTGCGACCTCTGCCGTCTGTCGTCGATTCGATTCAATCGCGGGCAATCCCTGCATCTGGGCCCTGACAAGCCGCCTGATCGCCTGCGCAAGGCACTTGCCACACCCTATACTGCCTCCCACACTGTGAACGTGGGCCTCACTCCTGCCATGACTTCCAAACTCAAGATTGCCGGTTGGGTTGCGCTGGGCGCGCTTGCCGGCGGCCTGACCACCCTGCAATTTGGCGCGACCGCTCGCAACACGGTGTCGCCCCTGCCACTGGAAGAAATGCAGCAGCTCGCGGCGGTCTTCGGCATGATCAAGACCGATTACGTCGAGCCCGTTGACGAGAAAAAGCTCATCAGCGACGCCATCGGCGGCATGGTCTCGGGGCTGGATCCGCATTCGGTCTACTTCGACAAGACCACCTTCAAGGAATTCCGCGAGGGCACCACCGGCAAGTTCGTCGGCGTGGGCATCGAGATCGGCATGGAAGACGGCCTGGTCAAGATCGTCTCCCCGATCGAAGGCTCACCGGCCTTCCGCGCCGGCCTCAAGTCGGGCGACCTCATCACCAAGATCGACGACACCTTCGTCAAGGGCCTGACCATGGACCAGGCCGTCAAGCGCATGCGTGGCGAGCCCAGCACCAAGGTCGTGCTGACGGTGTTCCGCAAGTCCGAGAACCGCAGCTTCCCCGTCACCATCGTGCGCGAAGAAATCCGCGTGCAGTCGGTGCGAGCCAAGATCGTCGAGCCGGGCTACGGCTGGGTCCGCGTCAGCCAGTTCCAGGACCGCACCGTCGAAGACTTCGTCACCAAGGTCAACGCCCTGTACAAGGAAGATCCCAAGCTCAAGGGCCTGGTGCTTGACTTGCGCAACGACCCGGGCGGCCTGCTCGAAGGCGCCATCGCCATCTCGGCGGCCTTCCTGCCCAAGGATGTGACCGTGGTCTCGACCAATGGCCAGTTGCCCGAATCCAAGGCCATCTTCAAGGCCCGTCCCGAGGACTACACCCGTCGCTTCGGCTCTGACCCCCTGGCCAAGTTGCCGATCGCGATCAAGACCGTGCCGCTGGTGGTGCTCGTCAACGAAGGCTCGGCCTCGGCCTCTGAAATCGTCGCTGGCGCCCTCCAGGATCACAACCGCGCCGCCATCCTCGGTGGCCAGACCTTCGGCAAGGGCTCGGTGCAGACCGTGCGCCAGCTCACCGCTGAAACCGCGCTGAAGATCACCACCGCGCGCTACTACACCCCGAGCGGCCGCTCGATCCAGGCGCGCGGCATCGTGCCCGACGTCATGATCGACGAGACCGAAGACGGTAACGTCTACGCCGCGCTGCGCGTGCGCGAAGCCGACCTGGAAAAGCACATCACCTCGGGCCAGGGCAAGGAAGAAAAGGACGCTGCCCGCGAGAAGGCCCGCGAAGAAGCCATCAAGAAGCTCGAAGAGGCCAGCAACGGCAATGGCAACGGCAAGAAGGCCGATGCGCCCAAGCCCCTGCCCGAGTTCGGCAGCCCGGAAGACTTCCCGCTGCGGCAGGCGCTCAACAAGCTGCAAGGCAAGCCCGTGACGGTCTCCAAGACCATGACCGAGCGCAAGGCCGAAGGCGCTGCGGCCTCGGCCTCTGGTGCGGCGGCCGCCTCTGTCCCGGTGGCCCCCGCTGCCCCGGCGCCCGCGCCCGCTTCGTCACCCGCCAGCGCTCGCTGACCCCCTTGCCTGCGCGCTCGACCACGGTCGGGCGCCAGGTTTGCTCACCGTGCAGGACGAACAGGAACTCCGCTACAGCCGCCACCTGCTGCTCGACGAATGGTCCGAAGCAGCCCAGGAGCGGCTGTTGCGTGCCCATGCCGTGGTCATCGGGGCGGGCGGTCTCGGAGCGCCCGCCCTCATGTACCTGGCCGCAGCCGGCGTGGGCCGCATCACCTTGATCGACCCCGACACCGTCGAGCTCAGCAACCTGCAGCGCCAGATCGCACACACCACGGCCAGCATCGGTGAGCCCAAGGTCGCGTCGGCCGCCCGAACCGTGGCCGCGCTCAACCCCGAGGTGCGCTTGCACACCTTCGCGCAAACTGCCGATGAGGCCTGGCTCGCCAGTCACCTGCCCGGCGCCGATGTCGTGCTCGACTGCACCGACGCCTTCGCCACGCGCCAGCGCATCAACCGCGCCGCTTGGTCCGCCGGCGTGCCCCTGGTCTCTGCCTCGGCCCTGCGCTGGGACGGCCAGATCAGCGTGTTCGACCCGCGTGACCCCGGCAGCCCCTGCTACGCCTGCCTTTTCCCTCCCGAGCCCGCGCCCGAAGAAACACGTTGTGCGCTCATGGGCGTGTTCGCGCCGCTGGTCGGTCAGATGGGGGTGATGCAGGCCGGGGAGGCCATCCGCCTGCTGGCCGGTTTGACGGGGCCGGGTGGCTCGGCCGCGGGTCACCGCTCGCTCGCCGGCTTCCTGCAGATGGTCGATGGCCGCGACGGCAGCGTCACCCGCCTGCGAGTCAAGCGCCAGCCGGCCTGCCCGGTTTGTGGGGGCGGTCACCCTGCGGCGCCCCTGTCTTCGGCCTAATCGCCGCTGGCTTGAATGCCCGCGCGGCCAGCGAGGCCTGTCATCCCGGCCCGTCCCCTGCGTCCTCCACGCCCCGCATGCCCCATGTGGCCAGTCGCGTCGCCGCAACTCTGCCTGCTTGATCGGCCTTTTCTGCGCCTGAGCCCGATGACATCGGCCCATACTGGCCTCCAGGCCCTGTCAAAGGGCGAGACCAGGATCGCCGAGCATGAACAACCCCACCGAGCTGCGCGAACGCAACTTCCCCACCGCAGGCCAGGACGCACAGGCCGCTTCGAAGTCACCGTTGTACGGTGGGCCGGATAGCAGCTACGCGCTGGCCTTCACCGACACCGACTTCCTGCTCGACCCCGAAATGCGCCCGGTGCGCATGCAGCTCGAGCTGCTCAAGCCCGAGCTGATCCAGCGCGAAGAGAACATCGAGTCGACCATCGTCGTTTTCGGCAGTGCCCGCATCCAGCCCGCCGACGTGGCCCGCGAACGCCTGGACGAGGCCGAAGCCCTGCCGCCCGGCAGCGCCCGCGAGCAGGCCATCCGCGCGGCCAAAAGCCAGCTCGGCATGTCGCGCTTCTACGAAGAGGCGCGCCGCTTCGCCAGCCTGGTCACCGAGCACTCAGCCCGCCTGGCGCACCCGATCTACGTCGTCACCGGTGGCGGCCCCGGCATCATGGAAGCGGGCAACCGCGGCGCGCACGAGGTCGGTGGCAAAAGCATCGGCCTGAACATCGTGCTGCCCCACGAGCAAGAGCCCAACCCCTACATCACGCCCAAGCTGTGCTTCCAGTTCCACTACTTCGCGCTGCGCAAGATGCACTTCCTGATGCGCTCGGTGGCGCTGGTGTGCTTCCCCGGCGGCTTCGGCACGCTCGATGAACTCTTCGAGACGCTGACCCTGATCCAGACCGGCAAGTGCCGCAAGCGCCCCGTGCTGCTGTTCGGGCGCGAGTTCTGGACCAAGCTCATCAACTTCGATCACCTGGTCGAGACCGGCATGATCAGCCCGGAGGACGTGCACCTGTTCCGCTTTGTCGAAACCGCCGACGAAGCCTGGACAACCCTGCAGCAGCTCTACGGCCTGGGGCAACCCGGGGCCGACTCGGCCTGCGGCTGGTGAGGCCCTGCCAAGGATTGCCGTTTCGCGGTGCCCAGAGATGTCCACCAGCGCACCTCAACCCAGCGATCCTGCTAACTTGCAGTCAGGCGCACCGACCTCGTCCAATGCAGCAGCCATGAGCAAGCCTGACAAGACCGCACTGATCCTCACCGGGGGTGGCGCGCGCGCCGCCTACCAGGTCGGTGTGCTCCAGGCCTTGCAGCTCATCCGGCGTGACGCGGGCGAGAAGCGGCGCACCAGCCCCTTTCGCATCATCTGTGGCACCTCGGCGGGTGCCCTCAACGCCATGGCCCTGGCCAGTCGGGCCGACCATTACGACCTCGCCTTGCGCGCCATGGTCGAGGTCTGGCGCGACTTCCGCACCGAGCAGGTCTACCGCTCCGACTCCTTCGGTGTCATCCAGAGCGGAGCCAAGTGGCTGACCCTGTTCTCCCTGGGCTGGGCCGTGGCCCGCTGGCGCCGCGCCCGCCCGCGCTCGCTGCTCGACAACGAGCCCCTGCGCGAGCTGCTGCCGCACCTGTTCGACATGAGTCGCCTGCCTGACCTGATGGCCAAGGGGCACCTCGACGCGGTGGCGGTGACGGGGTCGAGCTACACCAGCGGCGAACACGTCACCTACTACGACAGCGCCGAGCCCATCGAGCCCTGGACCCGTTCTCAACGCCTGGCGGTGCGCGAGCGGCTCACACTCGATCACCTCATGGCCTCGTCGGCCATCCCCTTCGTCTTCCCAGCCGTCAAACTCGACGTGCAGGGCCGTCCGCACTACCTGGGCGACGGCTCCATGCGCCAGGCCGCACCGATATCACCGGCCATCCACCTGGGTGCCGATCGCATCCTGGTGGTGGGGGCAGGGCGCCTGCACGAGCCCCAGGCCGAGCGGCCGATGGCCAGCGAGTACCCCAACCTGGCGCAGATCGCCGGCCACGCCATGTCCAGCATCTTCCTGGACGCGCTGGCCGTGGACATCGAGCGCATGCAGCGCGTCAACAGCACCTTGAAGTTGCTGACCCCCGAGCAGCGGGAGCAGACGCAACTGCGCCCGGTCGACATCCTGGTGATCGCACCCAGCCAGCGCATCGACGACATCGCCGCGCGCCACCTGTGGGCCCTGCCGCCTGCGGTGCGCGCCATGCTGCGCGCCGTGGGTGTGTATGGCACCGGCCGAAGCGCCCGGGGCACGGCCCTGGCCAGCTACTTGCTTTTCGAGTCGTCCTTCACCCGCGAGCTCATCCACCTGGGGTTCACCGACGCGCTGGCCAAGCGCGACGAAGTGGTCAATTTCTTCGGGTGGGGGCAGGGGGCGGGTGCGCAGGAGGGGGGAGCTGACGCGTCCCCCAGCGCCTGGGGTGACCTCGACCCCGCAGACTTGACAGCCAGCCCAGCCCAGGGTAGAGTCGCGAGCTTCGCGTAATTTGCCCGTCAAAGTCTTGGGGTGCGCTTTTTGGTGCTTCCTTTGAAGTTGGCAGCGGCGCTGAGATCGCAATGTCATGCGGTTTCACATCGCGCGAAGATCCAAGCTCTTTTCCTGAAAGGTCTCAACATGTACGCGGTCATAAAAACCGGCGGCAAGCAATACAAAGTTGCTGCTGGCGAAAAGATCAAAGTAGAACAGATTGCTGCGGACGTTGGCCAAGAGATCGTGATCGATCAAGTTCTGGCAGTCGGCACCGGCGCTGAACTCAAGGTCGGCACGCCCCTGGTGGCTGGCGCAACCGTCAAGGCAACCGTGGTCTCCCACGGTCGCCACGACAAGGTCCGCATCTTCAAGATGCGTCGCCGCAAGCACTACCAGAAGCGCCAAGGTCACCGTCAAAACTTCACCGAGCTGGAAATCAGCTCCGTGAACGGCTGATCCGTCCCGTCCCACTGCCCAAAGCTGAAGGAGCAATTCCATGGCACAGAAAAAAGGCGGCGGTTCCACACGGAACGGCCGTGACTCCCAACCGAAGATGCTGGGTGTGAAGGTCTACGGCGGTCCAGAGATCACCGCTGGCGCGATCATCGTTCGCCAACGTGGCACCCGTTTCCATGCGGGCCCCAACGTCGGCATGGGCCGCGACCACAGCCTGTTCGCGCTGGTCGATGGCACCGTGTCCTTCGCCGTGAAGGGCCCCCTGAACCGCAAGACCGTGGTCGTCACCCCGGTCTGATGTTCAGTCCCTGTCGCCTGGTGCCCTGGTGGCCCTGGCGACACCCCGAAGCCCCGGTCCGCCGGGGCTTTTGTCATTCTCAGGCCCCGTCCTTGACGAGGCCCTGCGCGCACCATGCGCCCTGCGTCGATAATCGCCGCACCCAACCCGAAACGATCAGGACACGTCCATGAAATTCGTCGATGAAGCCACCATTGATGTGGCCGCCGGCAACGGTGGCAGCGGTTGCATCAGCTTCCGTCGCGAAAAGTTCATCCCCTTCGGCGGCCCCAACGGCGGCAACGGCGGGCGGGGCGGTCACGTCTACGTCGAGGCCGACCGCAACATCAACACCCTGATCGACTACCGCTACGCCCGCCGCCACGAGGCACGTAACGGCGAGCAGGGCCGTGGCTCCGACCAGTTCGGTGCGGCCGGCCCGGACATCACCCTGCGCATGCCGGTGGGCACCATCATCCGCAACGCCGAGACCGACGAGGTGATGATCGAGCTGCTTGAGCACGGCGAAAAGCAATTGCTTGCCAAGGGCGGCGACGGCGGCTTCGGCAACCTGCACTACAAAACGGCCACCAACCGCGCCCCGCGCAAGAAGACGCTGGGCTGGCCCGGCGAGCTCTTCAAGCTCAAGCTCGAGCTGCGTGTGCTGGCCGACGTGGGCCTCTTGGGCATGCCCAATGCCGGCAAGTCCACGCTGATCACCGCCATCTCGAACGCCCGCCCCAAGATCGCCGACTACCCCTTCACCACGCTTCACCCCAACCTGGGCGTGGTGCGCGTCGGCCCGGAAAAGAGCTTCGTGGTCGCTGACATCCCCGGGCTGATCGAAGGCGCCTCGGAAGGCGCTGGCCTGGGTCACCTGTTCCTGCGCCACCTGCAGCGCACCCGCGTGCTGCTGCACGTGGTTGACCTGGCACCGTTCGACGACGATGTCGACCCGGTCAAGCAGGCCCGCGCCATCGTCAACGAACTCAAGATCTACGACGAAGAGCTGTTCAACAAGCCGCGCTGGCTGGTGCTCAACAAGCTGGACATGATCCCGGAAGAAGAGCGCGTCGGCCGCGTGGTGGACTTTGTTCGCCGCTATGGCTGGAAGGGTCCCGTCTTCCAGATCTCGGCGCTGACGCGTGAAGGCTGCGAAAAGCTGGTGCAGACCATCTACCAGCACGTGGCCAGCATGCAGGAGCACCACGAAGAGTCCGACGTGCGCTTTGACGTCGAGGCGTCGCTGCCCACGGGTGCAGAGCTGCTGGCCCAGCACGGCGTGAAGTACGACGCCGACATCGAAGCCCTGGTCAAGCCCAAGGCTGCCGCCAAGAAGAAGGCAGCACCTGCGAAGAAGGCAGCGCCTGCGAAGAAGGCTGCACCCGCGAAGAAGGCTGCACCTGCGAAGAAGGCAGCACCTGCGAAGAAGGCTGCACCCGCGAAGAAGGCAGCACCTGCGAAGAAGGCTGCACCCGCGAAGAAGGCTGCGCCCGCGAAGAAGGCCACACCTGCGAAGAAGGTGGCCGCCGCCAAGAAGGCCAAGCGCTCATGAGCGACACCCTGAAGCACGCCCGCCGCATCGTCGTGAAGGTGGGCTCCAGCCTGGTCACGAACGAAGGCAAGGGCGTTGACGCCGAGGCCATTGGCAACTGGTGCCGCCAGATGGCCGCCCTGGCCGCCGACGGTCGCGAAGTCATCATGGTGTCGAGCGGCGCCATCGCCGAAGGCATGAAGCGCCTGGGCTGGTCCACCCGCCCGAAAGAGCTGCACGAATTGCAGGCTGCTGCCGCCGTCGGCCAGATGGGCCTGGCGCAGATGTATGAAACCCAGCTGCGCTCACACGGCATGGGCAGCGCCCAGGTGCTGCTCACCCATGCCGACCTGGCCGACCGCGAGCGCTACCTGAACGCCCGCACGACCCTGCTGACGCTGCTCTCGCACAAGGTCGTGCCGGTCATCAACGAAAACGACACCGTGGTCACCGACGAGATCAAGTTCGGTGACAACGACACCCTGGGCGCCCTGGTGGCCAACCTGGTCGAAGCCGATGCCCTGGTCATCCTCACCGACCAGAAGGGCCTGTACAGCGCCGACCCGCGCAAGGACCCAGCCGCCCGTTTCATCGACGTCTGCACGGCGGGCGACCCGGAGCTTGAGCGCATGGCCGGTGGCGCCGGCTCCAGCGTGGGCACCGGCGGCATGATCACCAAGGTGCTCGCCGCCAAGCGCGCGGCGCGCAGCGGGGCCTCCACCGTCATCGCCTGGGGCCGCGAGAGCGACGTGCTCGTGCGCCTGTCGCAGGGCGAGTCCATCGGTTCGCTGTTCGTGGCAGCCACGCAGAAAATCACCGCCCGCAAGCAGTGGATGGCCGACCACCTGCAGTTGCGCGGCGCCGTCGTGGTCGACGAAGGCGCGGCCACCCGCCTGCTCGAGGGCGGCGCCAGCCTGCTGCCCATCGGCATGGTCGAGGTGCTGGGTGATTTCCACCGGGGCGACGTGATCGCCGTGCGCAACCTGAGGGGCGAAGACATCGCGCGTGGCTTGGCCAATTACGCCAGTTCCGAGGCGCGTCTGTTGGTGCGTCGGCCTTCTGTCGAGATCGAGGCCCGCTTGGGTTTCGTCAACGAAGCAGAGATCATCCACCGGGACAACCTCGTCCTGACTTGACGGCTTGCGCCAGTGTGAATTCAGGGTTATCCCCGGCCTGCGGGTGAGGGGTGCGGGGTCATTTTTGACCGCTGCTGTGGTCACTTTCCGGCTGGTGACAATTGCAGGGTTGAATTGGCGGCATGATGATCGGGTGCCGCACGGGGCACCCGGTTCCCCCAGAAGGACGGACCAAGGGTTGTCACTGTCGGACACACCCCCATGCGGGGCGTTACAACGCTGTACCCGATCGGTTTCCGACCCCACCTTGGAGTCCTGTTCCATGTCCTTGTTCTCTCGCGCACTCTCGCGTTCCAAGCCCCTGGCCCTGGCCGCATCCGCCACCATCGCTGCCCTGGGCATTGCCCCCGCAGCGCAGGCGAAAACCCTGGTCTGTGTCTGGGACGTTGCCGGCAAGACCGGTGACGTCTATGCCCAGGCCACCGACTACGCCATCACCATGCAAAAGCAGAAGGTGGACATCGAGCTCAAGGGCTACGTCGACGAGCGCGTGGCGGTTGAAGACTTCCGTGCCGGTCAGTGCGATGCCGTCATCTCCACCGCCCTGCGCCTGCGTCAGTTCAACCAGGTCTCGACCTCGATCGACTCCATCGGTTCGACCACCATCGTCAAGGGCGGCAAGGTCGACATCGACGCCTCGTACGAGGTCGTGCGCAAGGTCATCCAGGTGTTTGCCGACCCGAAGGCCTCCAAGCTGATGGTCGATGGCAACTACGAAATCGCTGGCATCTTCCCCCTGGGCGCCGCCTACCCCATGGTGCGCGACCGCAAGGTCAATTCCGTTGAAGCCCTGTCGGGCAAGAAGATCGCTGCCTTCGACTACGACAAGGCCCAAAGCGTGATGATCCAGCGCATTGGCGCCCAGCCCGTGTCGGTGGACGTGACCAACATCGGTCCGAAGTTCAACAACGGCAACGTCGACATGGTGACCTTGCCTGCGGTGGCTTTCAAGCCCTTCGAGTTGCACAAGGGCCTGGGCAAGACGGGTGGCATCGGCAAGTTGCCCATCATGATCCCGACCGTGCAGATGGTCATCAACCGCAGCAAGTTCCCTGACACCTTCGGTCAGGTCTCGCGCGAGTACTGGCTGACCAAGTTCGACCACGCCCTCAAGCTGATCAAGGCGGCTGAAGGTGGCATCCCGGCCCAGTACTGGGACGAGTTGCCTGCTGAAGCCGTGCCCAAGTACGTGATCATGTTCCGCGAGTCGCGCATCGACATCGCCAAAGCCGGCCACTACAACAAGCAGGGCCTGAACATCATCAAGCGCGTGCGCTGTGGCATCAACCCGGGCGATGCCGAGTGCGTCAGCAAGACCGAGATCGACTGATCAACGGGGGGCGGCTCGCGCCGCCCGCGCCTGGCTCACCTGTGGCCCCATTTTGAGGCCCAGTCGTGGCCCATTCGTGGCCCGTTAGTGACCCATTTGCCGCTCACTTGGCGCCGATTGAATTCAGCCCACTCGGTTCGTCGCTCGCCAATTCGGCATCGGCGGCGTTGCTGGCTTGGGGCCAACCAAGGCCTTCGCAGGCATCAGCGAAATCTGCAGGGCTGGACTGTGCGCCACGCATGCTGCCGCGCAGGTAGCGATTGCCGCCACCTCCGCCATTGAAGGGCTTTGGCAGGAAGCGAGCCAGCTCGGACAGCGCCAACTGGTAGACGTCGCGCTTGAACTCGATGACCGTCTCCAGCGGCACCCAGTACTCGTGCCAACGCCAAGCGTCGAATTCAGGGTGGGTGCTGGCCCGCAGGTTCATGTCGCAGTCGCGACCCATGAGTTGCAACAAGAACCAGATTTGTTTCTGGCCTTTGTAGTGCCCGCGCGCGTCCTTGCGGATGAAGTGCTGGGGCACCTCATAGCGGAGCCAGTCCCGCGTGCGCGCCACGATGCGCACGTGCTCGGGCAGCAAACCCACCTCTTCGTGGAGTTCGCGGAACATCGCCTGCTCGGGCGACTCACCATGCTTGATGCCGCCTTGAGGGAATTGCCAGGAGTGGGTGCGGATGCGCTTGCCCCAAAATACCTGGTTCCGGTGGTTGAGCAGGATGATGCCGACGTTGGGCCGAAAGCCTTCACGGTCGAGCATAATCAACTCCGAATTTTCAACTGGTTTCATTATTGCACCGCTGAGCCGAAACGCCTAGAGCGTTTGTCAAGGCCTCAATCGAGCGGTGCTCTTTTTTTCTGCCATGAAAGCCTCTCAGTTCTTCATCTCCACCCTGAAAGAAGCCCCGGCTGATGCCGAGATCGTCAGCCACAAGCTGATGATGCGCGCGGGCCTGATCAAGAAGCTGGGGGCCGGCCTGTACAACTACATGCCCATGGGGTTGCGCTCGATCCGCAAGGTCGAAAGCATCATCCGCGAGGAGCTGAACAGGGCCGGTTGCGTCGAGCTGGTCATGCCCGTGGTTCAGCCCTCCGAGCTGTGGCAGGAGACGGGCCGCTTCGACAAGATGGGTGATGAGCTGCTGCGCTTCAAGGACCGCCATGGCCGCGATTTCGTCATCCAGCCCACGGCGGAAGAGGTGATCACCGACATCGCTCGCCAGGAGCTGCGCAGCTACCGCCAGCTGCCCAAGAACTTCTACCAGATTCAGACCAAGTTCCGCGACGAGCGCCGCCCGCGCTTTGGCGTGATGCGTGGCCGCGAGTTCACGATGAAGGACGCCTATTCCTTCGACCGCGACGTCGAAGGCGCTGGCAAGACCTACGACGCGATGTACGCCGCCTACGGCCGCATCTTCGAGCGCCTGGGCCTGCAGTTCCGCGCCGTGGCCGCCGACACCGGCGCCATCGGTGGCGACCGCTCGCACGAGTTCCAGGTGATCGCCGACACGGGCGAAGACGCCATCGTGTACTGCCCCACCAGCGACTACGCTGCCAACATCGAGCTGGCCGAAGGCGTGGCCCTGATCGCCACGCGCGGTGCCGCCACGCAAGCGATGGAGAAGGTCGCGACGCCGGGCAAGAGCACCTGCCCCGACGTGGCCGATCTGCTGGGCCTGCCGCTGAGCCAGACCGTGAAGTCGCTGGTGCTGGCCACCGACGAGACCAACGAGCAGGGCGAGATCGTCAAGTCCACCATCTGGCTGCTGCTGGTGCGCGGTGACCACGACCTCAACGAGGTCAAGGCCGGCAAGCTGGAGCTGACCGATGGCAACGGCAAGACCATGGGCCTGAAGGCCGGTTTCCGCTTCGCCACCGAATCCGAGATCGTCGAGCACTTCGGCACCAAGCCGGGCTTCCTGGGCCCGATCAACCTCCAGAAGCCCGTCAAGGTCATCGCCGACCGCACCGTGGCCCACATGGCCGACTGGGTGTGTGGCGCCAACGAGGCGGGCTTCCACATCCGTGGTGTGAACTGGGGCCGTGACCTGCCCGAGCCCGACCTGATCGCCGACATCCGCAACGTCGTCGAAGGCGACCCCTCGCCCGACGGCAAGGGTGTGCTGGCCATCCAGCGCGGCATCGAGGTGGGCCACGTGTTCTACCTGGGCACCAAGTACTCCAAGGCGATGAACGCCACCTTCCTCGATGTGGACGGCAAGCCCAAGCACTTCGAGATGGGCTGCTACGGCATCGGCGTGACGCGCATCCTGGGCGCGGCCATCGAGCAAAAGCACGACGAGCGCGGCATCATCTGGCCGGACAGCATCGCCCCGTTCACCGTGGTGATCTGCCCGGTGGGCTACGACCGCTCCGAGGCGGTCAAGGCCGCCGCCGACGAGCTGCACGCGCAGCTGCTGGCCAAGGGCGTGGACGTCATCCTCGACGACCGTGGCGAGCGCCCGGGCGCCATGTTCGCCGACTGGGAGCTGATCGGCGTGCCGCACCGCGTGGTCTTCGGCGACAAGGGCCTGAAGGACGGCGTGGCCGAGTACCAGGGCCGTCAGGACGCGGAAGCGACCAAGCTGCCCGTGAACGAAGTCCTGAGTCAGCTGCTTTCTCGCCTGCAGATCGGCTGATCGCTGAGGTTACGCTGGGTTAAGGTCGTTCCTGTCATGCTGCCCCTCCTGTGTCCCGTCGCCCGCTCCGCGGTCCGTCCTGTCTGGCAGGATGGCTCCGGACATGCCCGGGGGCGTGGTCAAGGGTTTGAGCGTGGTTGGCTGCGGGCTGCTCAGGCCGCGTTGGTGGCGTTGAGCCTGTTGCTGGCCGGGCCTCAGGTGGCGCGAGCCGGTGCCCAGGCCGAAGAGCCCCTGGCCGATTCGGTGCGCACGGCGCTTTCTGCAGCCATCGGACGCAGCGCACCAGCCCTGAGTTTCGCTGACGCCCGCCAGCGTCAGCAGTGCGAGACCTGGGCTGCGTCGCTGGAGAGCAAGCTCCTCAAGCGCAAGCCGGATGATCTGGTGCGCAAGGAGTTCCTGGTCACCGTCTGCTACGAGGCCAAGCGCGCAGGGCTGGAGCCCAGCCTGGTCCTCGGCCTGATCCAGGTCGAGAGCGGTTTTCGCAAGTACGCGATCTCGTCGGTGGGCGCCCGGGGCTACATGCAAGTCATGCCCTTCTGGTCGCGCTTGATCGGCACGGGCGACCCGGCCAGCCTTTTCCACATGCAGACCAACTTGCGCTTTGGCTGCGTGATCCTGCGCCACTACCTCGACCGCGAAAAGGGCAACCTCTTCATGGCCTTGGGGCGCTACAACGGCAGCCGAGGCCGGGCCGAGTACCCGAACATGGTCACGGCGGCGTGGCGCACCTGGAAGGGCGCCGATGACGTGCTGGGCACCACCCGCATGGCTGGGGTCGAGAACACCGGTGCAGGGGTGAGGCTCGTCAGCGAGTCGCCTCAGCGCTGATCGGTCAGCGCTGGCCGCCGGGCGCCGTGGCTCGGTGCCGGCTTCGTGGCATCGCCAGGCTGCCGCTCAAAGTCCCTGCCACTCGCTGGGGCGCGCACCCTCGATGCCCACGAGTTGCAGCACGCGCTCGACGGTGTCGTCGATGAGTTGCGCGATGGTTTGCGGCTTGTTGTAGAAGGCCGGCAGCGGCGGGAAGACGATGCCACCCATCTCGGTGACGGCGGTCATGTTGCGCAGGTGGGCCAGGTTGAAGGGCGTTTCTCGCACCATCAGCACGAGGCGGCGACGTTCCTTGAGGGTGACGTCGGCCGCGCGCGTCAGCAGGTTGTCACCGAAGCCGTGCGCCACGCTGGCCAGTGTTTTCATGGAGCACGGGGCGATCACCATCGCGTCGGTGGTGAAGCTGCCGCTGGCGATGCAGGCACCGACATCGCCTGGCGCATGGGCCTGGGTGGCGAGGGCTTCGAGCTTGCTGCGGTCGAGGCCCAGTTCGTGGTGCACATTGAGGATGCCTGCCGGTGTGGCCACCAGGTGTGTCTGAACGCCAATGTCGCGGGCGCGCTCGAGCAGGCGCACCCCGTAGGCCGCGCCGCTCGCGCCGGTGATGCCGACGATCAGGCGCGGCACCCGTGGGCTCACTTGGCCAGTTCCTGCTGCAGTTCGCCGGACTGGTACATCTCCATCATGATGTCGGAGCCGCCCACGAATTCACCGTTGACATAGAGCTGCGGGATGGTCGGCCAGTTGGCGTATTCCTTGATGCCCTGGCGGATGCCTTCGTCTTCCAGGACGTTGACGGTCTGCAGGTCTTGGACGCCGCAGGCCTTGAGGATCTGCACGGCGCGACCGGAAAAACCGCATTGGGGGAACTGGGCCGTGCCCTTCATGAACAGGACCACCTTGTGGCCTTTGACCAGGGCATCGATGCGTTGTTGAACGTCGCTCATGGGTGCTTCTCTCGGGGGAAATCGAAAACAGGCCCGGTTATATCAGGCCTGTTCACCTGAGCGTGGCGCAGGGACACCCGGCTTGCAGGGGCTCGGGCCTTCGATGGCGCTTCAGAAGGCGTATCCGACCGAGACCTTGACCACCGGGCGCATGCGCAGGCCGCGCACCAGGTCGCTCACCGAGCGGTCGCCCTGCAGCAAGCCGGTGAAGCGGTCGGTGCTGTCCGGGTCTGTGTTGAGCAGGCCGAAATCGGCGTTGAAGCGCCAGGTGCTGGCTTGCCCGATGGATTCGGTGCGGGTGCTGTAGCCTGCGCCCACGTAGGCCTGGGCCTGGGGCAGCAGGTTGCGGCGCCTCAGGCCAAGGGGTGAGCCGAGGGTGTCGAGTTGCTGCAGGCTCAGGTTCAAGCCGCCACCGTGTTCGCCACTGGACCACCATGCCTGACCGGCTTCGCCGCTGACCAGGCCGACGGTGGCGCGAAAGCCGCCTTCGACGTAGTGGTCGGCCAGGACGTGCAGGCTGCGCATGCGCAGGCCACCTTCGACGGGTTGGGCCAGCACGAAGCTGTCGCGAACGGGGTTGACGGGGCGCTCGATGACGGCGCCGATGCGCCCTTCCCAGTCGGGCCAGGGGCCGCTGTCGCGCAGGGCGAGGCCACCACCGTCGATGCCTCCTGTCGCACGCTCGGCGGAGGCAGGCGAGCCCAGGCGCGCGGGCCAGGGCAGGCGTGCGGTGGTGATCCCGTCACCCGTGCCCCCCTGGCTGAGGATGTGGGCGCCGCGGGGCATCATCTGGGCCTGTGCCGGGCTGTGCAGGGCACTGGTCAGCAGCAGGGCGCCTGGGACGGCCAGCACAGCGAGCGCACGCGCGAACCAGGCCGATGCGGGATCGGGCTGGTCGGCGAGGGGGCGACGACGGTGTTGGGCTTGGCGCATGCAGCACTCCTGGGAACCACGTCCATGACACCCCATGCTAGGCAAGCGAGACCGGTTTGTGGGCTCGAGTTGTGTGCCCTTGTAGGGGCATTTTCGCCTGATGGGTTTGGCGCGGTGGGAGGACAAGGCTAGCGAGCGCGCCCCTTGTCGTGCATGGGTTTAACCCGTGGTCTGGGGTTGCCCTGGCCACCTGCCCCCTGTGCAGCGGGGGCGCTCTCCCAGGTCGAAGCGGGTGCTCACGTCGGTGAAGCCGGCCGCTTGCAACAACTGTTGCACTTGTGGCGCCTGGTCGTGGCCGTGCTCCAACAGCAACCAGCCGCCTGGTTTCAGGTGGGTGGGTGACTGGCGGGTGATGTGACGCAGGTCGTCCAGGCCATCCGGACCGGCGGTCAGGGCGGTGCGGGGTTCGTGGTGAAGGGCGGCCAGATGGTGGTCGCCTTCGGCGATGTAGGGCGGGTTGCTGGCGATCAGGTCGAAGCGCTGGCCTGCCAGGGGCTCGAACCAGCTGCCTTGTCGCCCTGTCACCTGGTGCAGGCCCAGGCGCTCGGCGTTGCCCAGGGCCACGGCCAGGGCGCCTGCCGAAAAATCGACCGCCGTGACCTGGACCAGGGGGCGCTGGCTGGCGATCGCCAGGGCGATGGCACCGCTGCCGGTGCCCAGGTCTGCGACGGTGCGCGCGTGGTCACCTGGCAGCAACTCCAGCGCCCAGTGCACCAGGGTTTCGGTGTCGGGGCGGGGGATGAGGGTGTCGGGCGTGACGCGCAGCAGCAGGCCGAAGAATTCCTTTTCGCCTTGCAGGTAGGCGAAGGGCTCGCCTGCGGCGCGACGGCGCAGCCAGTCGAGCAGGCGTGGCAGGTGCTCTGTGGGCAGCGGGTCGCGGTCGTGCGCCAGCACCCAGCTGCGCGAGACGCCCAGCACGGTGCCGACGATGAGCTGGGCGTCGAGGCGATCGAGGCCGGCATCGCGGGCCTGGTTCAGGGCGTCGGCGACGGTGAGCGGGGCCGGGGAGACGGCGTCGGCTGGCGAAGCGCTCGTGGCGCTCGTGGCCAGCGCGACGGTGGCGCCTGGCGGCAGCGGGGCGTGCTCAGGTGCCATGCGCGGCCTCCAGCTCGGCGAGTTGCTCCGCAGCCTGGGCAGACAGGAGCGCGGCGATCACCTCGTCGAGCTCACCTTCCATCACCGCGCCCAGCTTGTAGAGCGTGAGGTTGATGCGGTGGTCGGTCAGCCGCCCCTGCGGGAAGTTGTAGGTGCGGATGCGGTCGGAGCGGTCGCCCGTGCCGACGAGGCCCTTGCGGGTCGCGGCTTCCTTGGCCTGGCGGGCGGTGCGTTCCTGGTCGCGGATGCGGGCAGCGAGCACGGCCAGGGCCTTGGCCTTGTTGCGGTGCTGGCTGCGGTCGTCCTGGCACTCGGCGACGATGCCGGTGGGGATGTGCGTGACGCGCACGGCCGAGTCCGTCTTGTTGATGTGCTGGCCGCCGGCGCCGCTGGCGCGGTAGGTGTCGATGCGCAGGTCGGCCGGGTTGATCTGCACTTCTTCGGCCTCGTCGGGCTCGGGCAGCACGGCCACGGTGCAGGCGCTGGTGTGGATGCGGCCTTGCGACTCGGTGGCAGGCACGCGTTGCACCCGGTGGCCGCCGGATTCGAACTTGAGCTGGCCGTAGACGCCGGTGAGCACCGCTGGGTCGGGCCGCTCGGCCTCGAAGCGCAGCACGATTTCCTTGTATCCGCCCAGGTCGGAGTCGCTGGCCGACATCACCTCGCAGCGCCAGCCCTTGCGTTCGGCAAAGCGCGTGTACAGACGCGCCAGGTCGGCGGCGAACAGGGCCGATTCTTCGCCACCGGTTCCGGCGCGGATTTCGAGGAAGGCGGGGCGCGCGTCGTCCGGGTCGCGTGGCAGCAGGGCGGTTTGCAGCTGGTCGATGAGCTGCTCGAGGTCGGCTTCGGCCTGGGTGACTTCTTCTTGCGCCATGGTGCGCAGGTCGGCGTCGTCGCCGGCGCCATGCAGCATCTCGCGTGCCTCGACCAGGTCCTGCTGGCGGCGGGTGTGGCGCTGGGCCAGGTCGCACACGGCGCTGACCTCGGCGTGTTCGCGCGAGAGGTCGCGAAAGCGGCGGTTGTCGGCGGCGACGGCGGGGTCGGCCAGGGCCGCGTCGAGCTCTTGCAGGCGGCGCGCCAGGCGGTCGAGCGATGAGGCCAGGGCGGGCGCGAGCGAGCGGCTCACGCGTCGGGCTCCGCGCTGGGCCCGTGCGGACGGAGGTGGCCTGTGTTGGCGGGCGTGGACGCGGGGCCGCTGGGCGAGCGCTGGCCGGTGTTGACTTGGGGCGCGGGAGGCACGCGCGGGGGCTCACCCCGCAGGAACAGCCGGGACAGCGAAGCCGCCACCTGTGGGCGGTGCCGCGCGTCGGCGCTGTGCAGCTCGGCCAGGGCCCCGTGCAGCATCTTCTGTGTGAGGCCGCGCGAGAGGGCCTCCATCACGGCCTCGATGTCTTCGCCCTTGGCCAGCAGCCTGCGGGCGCGCGCGATCTCGGTGGCGCGCCAGTCGTCGGCCTGGGCCTGCAAAGCCTGGATGAGGGGCACGGTGGTGCGTTGGTCGAGCCAGCTCACGAAGCCCTGCACACCAGTTTCGATGATGGCCTCGGCCTGGGCGACGGCGGCCTGGCGTTTTTCGCCAGCCGTCTGCACCAGGGCTGAGAGGTCGTCGACGGTGTAGAGGTAGACGTCACCCAGGCGTGCCACTTCAGGTTCGATGTCGCGCGGCACGGCCAGGTCGACCATGAACATGGGACGGCGTTTGCGGGCCTTGAGCGCGCGCTCGACCGCGCCCAGGCCGATGATGGGCAGGGTGCTGGCGGTGCAGGAGACAACGATGTCGAACTCGTGCAGGCGATCGGGCAGGTCGGCCAGGCGGATGGCCTGGGCGCCCAGGTGGGTGGCGAGCTTTTCACCGCGCTCGAGCGTGCGGTTGGCCACGGCCATGGCGCGCGGGTTGCGCGCGGCGAAGTGCGTGGCGGTGAGTTCGATCATCTCGCCAGCGCCCACGAAGAGCACCTTGGTGCGGCCCAGGTCTTCAAACAGCTCGGCGGCCAGTCGCACAGCGGCGGCGGCCATGCTGATGGAATGCGCGCCGATCTCGGTGGAGGTGCGCACCTCTTTGGCGACGGCGAAGCTGCGCTGAAAGAGCTGGTGCAGTGTGGTGCCCAGGGTGCCGGCGGTGTCGGCTTCGCGCACGGCCTGCTTCATCTGGCCGAGGATCTGGGGCTCGCCCAGCACCATGGAGTCGAGACCGCTGGCGACGCGGAAGGCGTGGCGCGCGGCCTGGCTGTTTTCGAGCAGGTAGGTGTGGCGCAGCAGCTCGTCGGGGCCGACCCGGCCGATCTGGGCCAGCCAGTCGACCGCGATGTGGCGCAGGGCTTCGGGCGAGGCGCCCACGCCGCCAGCTGCGCAGTAGAGCTCGGTGCGGTTGCAGGTGGACAGCAGCGCGACTTCAGGCTGGGCGGACTGTGGCGAGCCGGTCAGGCGCTCGTGCAGGTGCTTGAGCGCCGGGGCGAGTTGGTCCACCGCGAAAGCAAAGCGGCCGCGCAGGTCTACGGCGGCCGTGTGGTGGTTCAAGCCCAGGGTCAGGACAGTCATGGGCAAAGATTATAAAATCGCAGGTTTGCTTTCGGGCTCGCGCGGGGAAATGATCCTGGGCGAAGGTCGTGGTGGGGTGCAAGTGTTGGTCCAATTTCTCAGCCACGTCGTGAATTTCCTGCTGCCGGCGGTGGCCATGGCCCTGCTGGTGCCTTCGCTGGCGCGTCTCGTCTGGTGGAAATCACTGGCGTCGGCGGGCTGGTGGCGCCAGGTGAAGCTGGCGGCTGCGGTCAACCTGGTGGTGCTGGTGTTGGGGCTGCTGGTGTTGGGGCGCGATGGCGCCATGTGGACTTACGCTGGCCTGGTGCTGGCTTCGGCCCTCTCGGTGTGGTGGACCGGTCTGCGCTGAGCCTTGCTCGCCTGCCTGTGTGCACCGATCTGCGTTCGATCTCATCTTTTCCATCCCATTCAACCGCGCGCTCCTGCGCACGAACCCTGGCCGCCACATCGGCATCTCATGAGCTACAGCGTCAAGGAAATCTTCTACACCCTGCAAGGCGAAGGCAGCCACGCCGGTCGCCCGGCGGTGTTCTGTCGCTTTGCGGGCTGCAACCTGTGGTCGGGCCGCGAGGCCGATCGTGCCTCCGCCGTCTGCCGCTTTTGCGACACCGATTTCGTGGGCACCGACGGCCTGGGCGGGGGCAAGTTCGACACGGCGGCTGCCTTGGCCGAACGCATCGCCTCGTTCTGGCCCGCGTCGCAAGCCGGTGCCCAGGGGCAGCGATTCGTCGTGATCACCGGTGGCGAGCCCATGCTGCAACTGGACGCGGCCCTGATCGACGCGCTGCATGCGCAGGGTTTTGAAATCGCTGTCGAGTCCAACGGCACGATCGCCGCGCCTGCCGGCATCGACTGGGTTTGCATCAGTCCCAAGGCGGGATCGACCCTGGTGCAGACTGGCGGGCACGAGCTCAAGGTGGTGGTGCCGCAGGCCGGTTTCACCGAAGATGACCTGCTTGCGTTCGAGAAGCTGAGCTTTGAGCAGCTGCGTGTGCAGGCCATGGACAGCGCCGACCCGAAGGCCCGACGCGAGGCCATGCAATGGGCCGTGCAGTGGTGCCTGGACCACCCGCGCTGGAGCCTGAGTGTCCAGACCCACAAGACGCTGGGCATCCGCTGAAACGCGCGATGCACCAGGCGCCCTCCCGCTGAAGGATTCCCGAGATGTTCGAGTTGAGCCAGACCTTTTCTTTTGATGCCGCGCACACGCTCAAGCGCCAGGTCTCACCCGAAGAGGCCGCGGGCAGCCGCCGCATCCACGGGCACACCTACACCGCTGAGGTCATGGTGCGCGGCGAGCGTCAGCCCGAGAGCGGCATGGTGGTGGACCTGGCCGTGCTGCGCGCGGTGATCGCCGGCATTCGCGACCAGCTCGACCACCACTTCCTCGACGAGGTGTCGGGCCTGGGGGCGCCCACGCTGGAGAACCTGTGCGTGTTCATTTTTGCGCAGGTGCACCAGCAGATCCCGCAGGTCTCGGCCGTGGCCGTGTCGCGCGCGGCGGGCGACCGCTGCGTCTACCGACCGCAGGCCTGAGCCATGAGCTGGGCTGAGCGCAGCCGCCAGGCCGTCTGGCACCCCTGCACGCAGATGAAGGTGCACGAGCACTTGCCGCCGCGCCCCATCGTGCAGGCGCAAGGGCCCTGGCTGGTCGATGACCGCGGGCATCGCATCCTGGACGCGGTCAGTTCGTGGTGGGTCAACCTGTTCGGGCACGGTTTCGCGCCCATCGGCCAGGCCATCGCCGATCAGTTCAACCGTGTCGACCACATCATGCTGGCGGGCCTCACGCACGCGCCGGTGGTCGAGCTGTCCGAGCGGCTGGGCCGGCTCACCGGCCTGGGACACGCCTTCTATGCCAGCGACGGCGCCAGCGCCACCGAAATCGCGCTGAAGATGAGTGCGCACAGCTGGCGCAACCGCGGCCGCGCTGGCAAGCACCGCTTCATCGGCCTCGAAGGCGGCTACCACGGTGAAACCGCCGGGGCCCTGTCCGTCACCGACATCCCCTTGTTCCGCGAGGCCTATGCGCCGCTGCTGCGCCTGAGCGCCACGCTGCCTTCGCCCGACCCGAGGCGCGCCGCGCCTGGCGTGTCGCCCGAGCAGCATCTGCAGCACTGCATTGACGCGCTGGCCGCTTACCTGGCCGAGCACGCACACGAAACCGCCGCGATCATCCTGGAGCCTTTGGTGCAAGGCGCTGCTGGCATGGCGATGCACGACCCTGCCTACCTGGTGGCCCTGCGCCGTCTGTGCGACCTGCACGAGGTGCACTGGATCGCCGACGAGATCGCCGTGGGTTTTGGCCGCACGGGCACCTTGTTCGCGCACCAGCAGGCCCTCGGTGAAGGCGGCCAGCCGGTGCGACCGGACTTCATCTGCCTGAGCAAGGGCCTCACAGGCGGCACGCTGCCGCTGTCGGCCGTGCTCACCACCGACGACGTCTACGCCGCCTTCTGGGACGACCGCACGGTGCATGGCTTTTTGCACTCGCACTCGTACACCGGCAACCCACTGGCCTGCCGCGCCGCGTTGGCCGTGCTCGATGCCTTCGAGGCGCGCGACGACCAAGGCCGCGACGTGCTCGCCCGCAACCGCGAAACAGCCGCGCACTTCAACGCCCTGACCGAGCCGCTGCGCCGACACCCGCGCGTCAAGGCCAGCCGCCACCTGGGCATGATCTGGGCCTGGGACATCGACACCACCGAGCCCACGTTCGCCGCGCGATACCACCGCGCCGCGCTGGACGCCGGCCTGCTGCTGCGCCCGATCGGCGCGACCCTTTACGCCATGCCGCCTTACGTGCTCACGTCCGATGATCAGCGCCACCTCGCCGATGGCCTGCTGCGCGTGCTCGACCAGGTGCTGGCCGAGGTCGATGCCTTGCCCCCAGCTGGTGAGCGAGCTCACCCGCTGGCCTGAGCGCCACGGGTCCCGTTCAATCGCCGTCGCCCCGATCTCATTCACAGGAGGCCGAGATGGTCGCTTACTTCGTCACCGGTACCGACACGGGGGTGGGCAAGACCCGCGTTAGCGCGGCCTTGCTGCAGGCCCTTCGCCGGGCGGGTCATGCGCGCGTCGTTGGCATGAAGCCGGTGGCAGCGGGCTGCGACTGGGTGACCGGTGAAGACGCCCAAGGCTTGGCCCATGGTCAGTGGCTCAACGAGGACGTGGCGGCCTTGCGCGCGGCTGGCACTTTGGTGGTTCCGCCGGTGTTCGACAACCCCTACGCCTTGCCCGAGCCGCTCTCGCCACACCTGGCCGCGCGCCGCGCCGGCGAAGTCATCGACCTGGATCACATCGAGGCGAGTTTTCATGCCCTGCGCCAGCACGCCGATGCGGTGGTGGTCGAAGGCGCAGGGGGGTTCATCGTGCCCCTGAGCGAGCCCGATCCGGTCACCGGAGAAGGCACATGGGCCACCAGCGCCGACCTGGCCTTGCGCCTGCAACTGCCGATCATCCTCGTGGTGGGCATGCGCCTGGGTTGCCTCAACCACGCGCTGCTCACTCAGGAGGCCATCGCAGCGCGCGGCCTCAAGCTGGTGGGTTGGGTGGCCAACCACGTGGACCCCGACATGGCCGCGCAGGACGAGAACGTGGCCACGCTGAAGCAGCGCTTGCTGGCACCCCTGCTGGCGCGACTGCCGTGGGCACCTCAGGCCGAAGCTGCCGAACTGGCATCCAGCGTGCGCCTGCCGGTCTGAGCCGCTTCAAGCGTGGGCCGGAGCCTGCAGGTGGGGGACGTCGCTCTCGCCAGTTGATGGCCTGAGCACCATCGTGCGGGCTGCCTGCTCGCGCAAGGCGGCCAGCGGCATTGGTTTGCCAAACAGGTAGCCCTGGAACTGTTTGCAGCCCATCGCCTCCAGGATCTGCAATTGCTCGCGGGTCTCCACCCCTTCGGCCATCACGGCCATGTTCAGTGAGGTGCCCAGGTCCACGATCGTCTTGGCGATCGCCAGGTCACGCGGTTGGGTGAGCAGGTCGCGCACAAAGGCCTGGTCGATCTTGAGTTGGTCCAGCGGCAGGCGCTTGAGGTAGGACAGCGACGAGTAACCCGTGCCGAAGTCGTCCAGCGAAAAGGACACGCCGTACTGCTTGAGCGCCTTCATTTTGCCGATGAGGTCGTCCATGTCGCGCGCGAACACGCTCTCGGTCAGCTCCATTTTCAGGCGCCGCGGGTCCACTTTGTGTCGCTCGATGGCAGCGACCGCCTTGACCACAAAGTCCGGTTCGCGGACCTGGTGCACGCTGATGTTGACAGAGATGGTCATGTGGGCGGTGCTGGGGCGGCTGGCCAACTCGGCGAGGTGGCTGCAGGCGGTGTCCAGCACCCAGTCGCCCATGGGCAGGATCAGTCCCGTCTTTTCCGCCAGCGGGATGAATTCGGCCGGCGAAATCATGCCGCGCCGCGGGTGAGGCCAACGCAGCAGGGCTTCGGCGCCCAGCACCTGGCCGTCCTGGTCCACCTGCGGTTGGTAGTGCAGCGCCAACTGCCCCAGGCGGATGGCCTCGCGCAAGTCGGCTTCGTAGGCGTTGCGGGCCTCCACATCGGCTTGCATGATGTGCATCGCCAGGTACATGGCCAGTGCGGCCGCCACGGTGTTGACCTTGCCACCGATGACGCGCAGTTCATCCGGCAGGTTGTGGGCGGGTTGACCGACCAGGGAGGTGCAGGCCAGCACAACAAAGGTCAGGAACACGAACACGACGATGCCGTGCCGCCAAACCTGGGGTGAGCCGCGCAGCCCCATGTACATGCCGGTGGCCAGCGGCACCAGGAACAGGTGGGCCGTGCGCGGCATCTGGGCGGTGGTCTGGTCCAGGAACACGCAGGTCAGGCAGACGACGACGTACAGCGCACCGCACTGGATGGCGCCCCCCAGGTACGGGCGGCCCCGGTTGGCAAACCAGACGGCCAGCAGGCCGGCCAGCACACCTGGGGCGGGGATCAGCGCGGCTTGCCAGCCAATCAGGTGCAGCAAACCCAGTGTCCAACCCAGCGTCATGACGGTGGTGAGCCAGCCGCAGACGGTCAGCAGCAGGGCCACCCGGCGCAGGTGCTTGGCGCCCAGGCTGCTTTTGCGGTGGGCTGACGTGGAGATCGTTGGCTGCATGGCGTCCTGGGCCGCGGTCGCTCCGAGCGGTGGGCAAGGGTCTTGCCCCGACTTTCATTGGCGGGCCTTCCAGCATTTCGGCTGAATCACCCCTCGCTTGAGCCATGCCGCGTGGCTGGGCTGGGCCTTATCCCGGATCGGCACCGCGCCTGGGTGCCACCGTGCTCAACGCTTGAGGTAGCCGGCTTCTCGCACTTTGCGCTCGGTCAGCTTTTGCGAGCGCGCGAGCACCTCGTCGATGTTCGGCGGGTGGGGTGCCAGCACCCGCGCGACCTCCTGGGCCACGGCCGAGCCAATGGCCTGGAACTCCGGGATGCCCACCCACTGGATGCCGACGTAAGGCGACGCAGGCAGGGTGGGGCGCGCCTGGTCAGCCGACAAAATGGCTTGCAACTCGACGTCGGCGTGCGGGTTGGCGCGCCGGAAAGGCGCCGCTGCGTACGTGGAGCGGCGGGTGCCGCCGGGCACGGCGTGCCAGCCCACCTCGCGGGCCACCAGTTCGGTGTACTCGCGGGAGGTTGCCCACTCGATGAACGACTGCGCCGCTGCGGGTTGGTCCGAGCCGGCCGGGATGGCCAGTGACCAGGTCCACAACCAGTGGGCGCCCCTGGGTGTGCTGGCCACAGGTGCCTGCAGGAAGTCAACGCGATCGACCACCTGGGACTCCGCAGGGCGGTTGACGAAGGCGCCTGCCACCGTGGCGTCGACCCAGATCGCGCATCGCCCTGCCGAGAACAGCGCCAGGTTCTCGTTGTAGCCGTTGGCGATGGCGCCGGGCGGGCCCGCCTCGCGCAGCAGCGATGCATACAGCGTCAGCGCTTGCCGCCAGGCAGGGCTTTGCAACTGCGGTCGCCAGGCCATGTCGAACCACTGACCGCCGTGGGTGTTGACCATGGTGGTGAGCAGCGAGAGGTTCTGGCCCCAGCCCGGTTTGCCCCGCAGGCAGATGCCGAATTGGCCTTTGCCAGGCTCGTGCAGCTTGCGCGCGGCCTGGGCCACCTGCTCCCAGGTGGGTTGGGTAGGCAGTTGGATGCCGGCTTGTTTGAGCAGGTCGCGGCGCACCAGGGTCATGGTGCTTTCGCCGTAGAAAGGCAGGGCGTAGAGCTGCCCCTGGTGCGTGAGGGCTTCGCGGATGGGCGAGAGCAGGTCGTCGACCTGGTAGCGAGCGCTGGGTTGGAGTGCGCGCAGCCAGCCTCGGCCGCTCCAGACCTGGGCCTCGTAACCCCCCACGGTCAGGATGTCGAATCGGCCTGCCTTCGTGGCCACGTCCCGCGTCACCTGCTGGCGCAACTGATCTTCTTCCAGCACCACCCAGCGGATGCGCACCCCGGGGTGGGCCTGCTCGAAATGGGGCGTGAGCCTTTGCAAGGTCAGCATGTGCCCGTTGTTGACCGTGGCGACCACCAACTCCTGTGCAATCGCCTGCGCGCACAGGGCCGGCAGCAGGGCGGCCAGCGTGAAAGCCACCCTGACCTTCAGGGGGCACTCCCATCGAAGCAGGTTCATGAGCAGCTTCCGTCAAAATGGAGGCAGGCCGCTGTCTGGGCCACTGACCCGATCGATCACCGGGTGCATGCCCGGGTGACGAAGGACTCGTCCCTCAGGATACTTCAGATCTCCGGACACGCTTTGCGTGGGCGCTCACATCGGTCTCAACGTGCCTTCCACCTTCTCCGGCCTGCTGGCCACCTTGTCTCCCAGGCGCAGTCTCCGTGCGCGGTTCACCCTGCTGGCAGGCACCGGCGGGGTGGTGTTCGCCCTGGTCCTGGCCTGGTGGGTGGCCCACGGCCAACGCGCGCAGCTGCTCGATGCGGTGGACCGTTCCGTGCGCCGTGAGGCGCAGGTCGTGGGCGATGGCATGGCCGAGGCCCTGCGGCGGCATGTCGAGCGGGTGCAGCGCCTGGCCGCCAGGCCCGAAGTCGCCAGCGGCTTGCAGGACCTGGGCAGCACGCGGCTGCAGCTCGAGCAATTGCGCGAGCACGCGCCCGAATTCGAGTGGTTGGCCCTGACCGATTCAGGCGGGTTGATCATCTCGGCCACGGGCGCCAGGCTGGAGCAAACCGACGCCTCAACAGAGAACTGGTTCCAGGAAGGTGGCAAGCAAGCCTGGGTCGGACGGCCCCAGCCTGCCGGCCAACTCGCTCGCTTTTTGCCCGTTGACCCGGACGGTCAAGCGCCACAGCTCATCGACGTCGCGGCCCCCGTCATCGACCCGGAAGGCCAGCTGATCGGGGTGATCGTCGGGCGCTTGAATTGGCGACGGGTGAGCGAGCGTCACCATCCCCTGACCGATGGCCTAGATGGCCCGGGTCACACGGTGCTGCTCTCGCCAGACGACTCGGTCTCCATCGGCCCGCCAGCGCTCAGCGGTCGCCTCGCGCGGCCCGCCGGCTTCGAGCAGGTCCGGGCCGATGGCCGCTCGCGCGTGCTGGCCTGGCCTGACATGGGCGAGCAACTCACCTCCGTCGTGCCTTTGCGCTGGTCACCCGATGCCGCCCAGGGGCCCTGGACACTGGTGCTGCGCCAGGACCCGGAGCGCGTCTTTGGCCCCATCCAGGCACTGCAGCGGCGCCTGGTGATGGGCGGCATGGTGGGCGCGCTGGCCTTCATGCTGCTGATCTGGTGGTTGACCGGGCGCATCGTGCGGCCCATCGATCAACTGGCCCGCACCGCTCGCGACCTGCGCGCAGGCAAGCCCGCCCGCTTCGATGAGCCGGGTGACATCGGCGACGAGGTGGCCTTGCTGTCGACCGCGCTGGCTGAGCTGCAAGCCGGCGTGCAGGCGCGCGTGGGCGAGCTCGCGGCCTACCGCGACCACCTCGAGGAGATGATCGCCGAGCGCACGCAGGAGCTGCAGCAAGCCCGCGACCGGGCCGAGTCGGCCAACCGGGCCAAGAGTGCCTTCATCGCCAACATGAGCCACGAAATCCGCACGCCCATGAACGCCATCATGGGCATGACCTACCTGCTCAGGCAAGCCGTGCGCGACCCTGACCAGCTCGACCGCCTGAGCACGGTGCAGCAGGCCGCGGATCACCTGCTCGACATCATCAACAACGTGCTCGACCTCTCGAAGATCGAGGCCGGCATGTTCACCCTCGTGGACGAGCCTTTCGACCTGCATGCGACGGTGCAGCAGGCGCTCGACCTGGTTGCCCTGAAAGCGGCCGACAAAGGCGTGCGGTTGCAACTGGACACCACCGGCATGCCCCGCTGGGTGCGTGGCGACGCCACCCGGGTGTCACAGGTCCTGCTCAACTTGCTGAGCAACGCGGTCAAGTTCACCGACCGCGGATCGGTCGGCTTGAGCGTGCACCCGTTCGATCAAGCCGGCATGCTGCGCATCGAGGTCACGGACTCGGGCATCGGTATTTCGTCTGCCGACGCACAGCGCCTGTTCAACGCCTTTGTGCAGGCCGATGAGTCGTCCACCCGTCGCCATGGCGGCACAGGCCTGGGCCTGGCCATCACGCGCAGCCTGGTCGAGCTCATGGGCGGACGCATCGGCGTGGAAAGCCGCCTGGGCGAAGGCAGCACCTTCTGGTGCACGGTGCGCCTGCCGGCCATGCCGGTGCTGGCGACGAGTGCCCCACCTGCGCACTCGCTCGGGCCCTCGACCGCAGAGCCAGGCTTGGGTGCACAGGCCGGCTTGCCCATTCGCGCACCCCGGGTTGCAGACACAACCGCCGACGCCCTGGCCGAGTTGCGCCAGCGTTTCAGCGGCGCTCACATCCTGCTGGCCGACGACAACGCCATCAACCGCCTCCTGGTCACCGAGTTGCTCGACATGGTCGGCATCACGCCCGATGTGGCCGAGACCGGTGCCCAGGCCATCGAGCACCTGCAGACCCACCCCTGCGACCTCGTGCTCATGGACATCCACATGCCCGACATGGATGGCTTGACCGCCACGCGCCGCATCCGCGAGATGCCGGGGCTGGCCGACCTGCCCATCGTCGCGATGACCGCCAGCGTGCTGCAGGACGAGCGCGAGGCCTGTTACGCTGCCGGCATGAACGCCCACCTGGGCAAGCCCCTTGACACGGGGTTGATGTACACCACTTTGCTGCACTGGCTGCGCAAGCGGGCCGACAGCCAACTGGCATCGGCCTCGGCAGCCTGAGCACTTTCACTTCGCTGTTGTCCCCATGCGCACCCGCCTGACCGAGCTGCTCGGCATTGCTCACCCCATCGTCCTGCCCGGCATGACCTACATCGCCGTGCCGTCTCTCGTGGCCGCGGTCTCGAACGCGGGCGGCCTGGGCATCCTGGCGGCCGGTGCGCTCACGCCCGAAGGCTGCCGCGAAGCCATCCGCGAGGTGCGCCGCCTGACCGACAAACCCTTTGGCGTGGGCTGCAGCCTGGGCCTGCCCGGCGCGGCCGAGTGCGCGCGCGTGGCCATCGAAGAGCGGGTGCCCGTGGTCAACGTGTCCATGGGCAAAGGCGAGTGGGTGATCGAAGGCGTGCGCGCCTACGGCGGCAAGGTGATCGCCACGATCTCCAGCGAGGCGCACGCGCGCTCCGCCCTGGACGCCGGCGCCGACGGCCTGATCGTGACTGGGCACGAGGCCGCGGCCCACGGTGGCGCGGTGACGTCTATGGTGCTGATCCCCGCCGTGCGCGACATGACGGACAAGCCCCTGATCGCCGCCGGTGGCGTGGCCGATGGGCGTGGTCTGGTGGCGGCCCTGGCGCTGGGCGCCGACGCCGTGGCCATGGGCACGCGCTTCGCCAGTTCGGTCGAGAGCCCGGTGCACTCGGACACCAAGCGGCTCATCGTGTCCAAAGAGGCCGAAGAGACCATCTACTCGCCCAACTTCGACACCTGGCCCTGCCGGGTGATGAAGACGCCGGGCGGCAAGCGTTACACCGCGCACCGGCTGAGCCCGCCGGTGGCGATCTCGCGTTCGCTCAAGGCCGCGCGCGAGCTCAACACACCCTTGCACCACCTGGCGCGTGAAGCCATGCAGCAAGGCGTGGTCGGTGCGGTGAAGGTGGCCTATTTCGGCGCTGCGACGCTGGCGATGCGCAAGGCCATCCACGAGGGCAACCACGACGATGGGGTGCAGCTCATCGGGCAGTCCCAGGGGCTGGTGCGCGATGTGGTGCCGGTGGCCGAGATCGTGGCGCGCGTGATGCGCGAAGCGGCCGAGGTGCGGGCGCGCTTGCAGGCGCTTTGAAGGGCGCTTCGCCCGAGGCATTCACGGTTGTCCCAAAAAGCAAGAAGCCCGGCCGGTGACCGGCTCGGGCTTCTTTTCGACCGGCGTCAGGCGCCGGGCCGAATCACTCACTCGTCGCTGTTGCCACCCATGCCGAACAAGGCCAGCAAGGCGCTGAACAGGTTGTAGACCGACAGGTACAGGCTGGTGGTGGCCAGGATGTAGTTGGTCTCGCCGCCGTGGACGATGCGGCTGGTCTCGAACAGGATCATGCCGCTCATCAGCAGGACGACCAGGCCAGACACCGCCAGACTCAGGGCAGGCATCTCGAAGAAGATGGCACCCAGGCCCAGCGCGAAGGCGACCAGGCAGCCAATCATCAGGAAGCTGCCCATGAAGCTGAAGTCACGCTTGGTGGTCAGTGCGATGGCCGACAGGCCCAGGAACGCCACCGCCGTGGTGCCCAGCGCCTGCGTGACCACGGCCGGGCCGTGGGGCAGGTTCAGCACCGCGTTGAGCAGCGGGCCCATGGTGAAGCCCAGAAAGCCCGTGAAGGCGAAGACCGCCAGCAGGCCTTGCGACTTGTGCGCGGTTTTCTGCACCCAGAAGCTCAGGCCGAAAAAGCCCACCAGGGTGACGATCAGGCCCAGCGAGGGCACGTTCAAGGCCATGGCCAGGCCGGCCATGCCCGCGCTGAAGGCCAGCGTCAGGCCCAGCAGGGCGTAGGTGTTGCGGAGCACGCGACGGCTGCTGTCCGACAGCGAGGTCGAAACAGCGGTGCCGGCCACGGGGCTCAGCGTGCGGGTCGGGTGCGAATGATCAGACATGGTGATTTCCTCGTGGGAAAAGAGACGAACACGCGTGGCATCTTGATGCAGATCGTGAATCATGTAAATTCGAAATATTGATCCGAACGATTCGGTATAACCGATATGAACTACAAGCATTTGCTCTACTTCTGGACCGTGGCCCGCCTGGGGGGTGTCGTCAAGGCAGGCGAGCACTTGCACGTGACGCCGCAGACCATCAGCGGGCAGGTTCAGCTGCTGGAGGAGCATTTCGGCAGGCCGCTGTTCAAGAAAAAGGGCCGCCAGCTGGCCCTGACCGAAACCGGCGAGCTCGCCTTCAGCTACGCCCAGGACATCTTCACCCTGGGCTCGGAGTTGGACCAAGTGGTGCGCCAGCCGCGCGGCGCGCACCGCCCGCTGGAGTTGCGCGTGGGCGTGGCCGATGCCGTGCCCAAGATGGTGACCTGCCGCCTGCTGGAGCCGGCCCTGCAGCGAGAGCAGCCCTTCAAAGTGGTCTGCCGCGAGTGGAAGCTCGACAGCCTGCTGGCCGAGCTGGCCGTGCACCGGCTTGACCTGGTGCTGTCGGACACACCGCTGCCGCCCGCGCTCAGCGTCAACGCTTTCAACCATCGGCTGGGCGGCTCTTCGGTGGGCTTTTACGCCACGCCTGAGCTGGCCGCGAGCTTGAAGGGCGGCTTTCCGAATTGCCTGGACGACGCACCCATGCTGATGCCGGGCAGCGACTCGGCCCTGGGCCAGCGCTTGGCGCAGTGGTTGGGCCGCCACAAGCTGCACCCCAGGCCGATTGCGGAGCTGGACGACGGCGCCCTGGCCAAGGCGCTGGGCAAGTTCGGCCATGGGGTCTTCATGGCGCCCATGGTGCTCGACGAGGAGGTGCGCCAGCAGTACGGCGCCGAGCTGGTCGGTGAGGCGCCCGACCTGATCGAAGAGTTCTACCTGATCACGGTGGAGCGCCGCATCACCCACCCCGGCGTGGCGGCGGTGGCGGAAGCGGCACGCAAGGGCCTGTTCGCGGCCTGGAACCGCTGAGCGCAGGCCGCTAAAAGGCTTTCGGGCTCACCGGAGCGCGCCTGTTAACCTCGCGGCATGACTGGATTGTTTGACCGGGAGCTGGGGCAGCTGCAAGCTGCGCACCTGGCCCGACACCGCCGCCAGGTGCAGCCCGCCGTGGCGCCCGCCGACCTGGCCCCGCATGAAGAAGCCCTGCGCGCCACCACCTACGTGATCGACGGGCAAACCCGCCTGTCATTTGGCAGCAACGACTACCTGGGGCTGTCTCAACACCCCGCCTTGCTGAGCGCTGCGCACGAGGCCATCAACCGCTACGGTGTGGGCGCCACCGCCTCGCCGCTGGTGTGCGGCCACAGCCCGGAGCACGAAGCGCTGGAGCACGAGCTCGCTGCGCGCGTGGGCCTGCCTCGCGCGCTGTATTTCTACGCTGGGTATGCCGCCAACGTGGGCGCGGTGCCTGCGCTGGTGGGCCGGGGCGATGCCGTGTTCTCGGACGCGCTCAACCACGCCTGCCTGATCGACGGCATCCGATTGTCCAGGGCCGAGCTGCACGTGGTGCCGCACGCCGACCTGGGCGCGCTGGAGCAGGCCCTCCAGGCCAGCACGGCCAGGCGCAAACTGGTGGTGACCGACGCCGTGTTCAGCATGGATGGCAACGTGGCCGATGTGCCTGCCCTGCTCGAGCTCTGCGAGCGCCACGACGCCTGGCTCATGATCGACGATGCCCATGGCTTTGGCGTCCTGGGCGCACAGGGCGAGGGCACGCTCGCGCACCACGGCATCGCCGGCATCGGTGGTCCGAGCCTGGCTTGGCGAGGGCGCCTGGATCGACTGATCTACATGGCCACCTTGGGCAAGGCCGCAGGGGTGGCCGGTGCGTTCGTGGCGGGTGAACCGTCGGTGGTCGAGTGGGTGATGCAGAAGGCCCGCACGTACATGTTCGCCACCGCCGCGCCCGCCATGGTGGCGGCGCCCCTGCGCGCTGCCTTGCGGGTGATGGCAGACGAGCCCCACCGGCGTGCGCACCTGCGCGCGCTGCAGCAACGCCTGCGTGAGGGCGTGCAGTCGGCGTGCCTGCCTTGGACGCTGATGCCGTCTGACACCGCCATCCAGCCGCTGGTGATCGGCAGCAATGCCGATGCGCTGGCCGTGATGGCTCGCCTCGACGAGCAGGGTGTGTGGGTGCCGGCGATCCGGCCCCCGACGGTGCCCGAAGGCACGGCGAGGTTGCGGATCTCGCTGTCGGCGGCGCACACGAGCGAGCACATCGATCGACTCGTTGCGGCGCTGGTGCGGGCAACCTGAGTCACCTGGGCTTGAGGCCCTCGCGCCTCATCCCTGAACTTGGTCGTAGAGCCTGCGCCGGTTGAGCGTCAGCATCACCTGGCCGCGCGGCAAGGCGGCCACGACCTTGTGGTCAGGCTCGCTCGTGTCGGTCAGCTGGGTCATCAGGTACGGCGTGCCGTCGGCGCGCAGCAGCGTGCTGACCAGGGGCGTGTCGGGCGCGGTGCCCCGGCGCAGCACGATGGCGGTGTCGCCGTTGCGCAGCCTCACGAAGGTGCCCGGCGGGTAGATGCCCATCTCCTGGACGATGGCCGTGGCGTAGGGGTTGGCGGTGCCGCCCGCGCTGCTCAGCAGTTCGCGCGCTGCCACGTTGATGGCCAGCGCGGCGCGGGTCGCGCGCGGGCTGAGCCGGGCCAGGTAGACGTCGGCGTAGTGCACCAGGCAAGCCAGGGGGCTGATGGCGCTGCGGTCGGCTGGCAACGCGCGCCCGCCGTCGGTCACGTGGTGGTTGGCGACGGTGTGCAGCAAGACGGCGTCGGTGACACCGGCGGTCTCCAGCATGGTGCGGCCTCGCGCGGCGTGTGCCTCGATCTCCTGGCGCTGGCGAACCGTGGGCGCTGTCGGTTGCCGCACCAGCGCGTCCTGCAGGTCCAGCATGGCGATGTTCATCGCCAGCGAGGCTTTGACCAGGGTCTGCCTGTCGCGCAGCGACCAGCCCATGCGTTGCGCGACCAGGGCCGTCACGAACGCAGTCTGCAGGGCGTGGGCGACCGCGTAGCCGGCGATTTCCTCGCCGTAGATCATCTCGAAGAGGCTGGCTTCGGGGGCGGCGTCGACCGTCTGCAGGATCACCTCGGTGACCGCATCGAGCTCGGCCACGAAGCGGGGCGAGTCGGGTTGCTTGAGCAGGCGCGCGACGCGCTCGTGCATGCCGTGCCAGACCGAGAACGGGTCCGGCGCGGCCGGGTCATGCCACGAGGTGCTGCTCATGGCCGACCATGTTGCCAGGGAGTGCGGCTGCGCGCCATCGCCCGGCGATGTTTCCTGACCTCTGGCGGGTTGCCGTGCCTCAAGCCGCCGCTGCCTGAGCGAACAGGGAGCGCCGGTCGAGGTTGTGTCCCAAGCGACCGCGGGGCAGGGCCTCGGTGACCTTGAACGAACTCTCCGCGGTGTTGCGACGCACAGCCTGCCTCATGGGCTGGCCGTTGCCTGAGATGACGCTGTGGACCTCGGGCAAGTGAGCTGCCTCGCCCCGTCGCACGACGATCCCGATCTCGCCATTGGCCAGTCGAACAGCAGAGCCTGGCGGGTAGACGCCGATTTCCTTGATCAGCGCCGACACATAGGGGTTGCGTGCACCGTCGGCCTGCATGAACAGGGACTTGGCCGCGAGGTGGGACGCCATGGCCGGGCGAGAGGCGCGGGCGCTGATCTTGGCCAGGTAGACATCGACGTAGTGCATCACGCAGGCGACCTCGCCGAGTTGCGCGTGGTGTGCCGGCAGGGGCCCGCCATCAGGTGTCACGTGATGTTGCTCGACCGCGCTCAGCCAGTCCGTGTCGGTGATGCCGCGCGCTTCCAGCAGGTGGCGACTGTGTCGGCCGTGATCGTGGATGGCTTGGCGCTGCTGCGTGCTTGGCGGCTCCAGTTGCATCGACAGCGTCGACTGCAAGGCGCTCATGCCCAGGTTCATCGTCAGCGAGGCCTGCACGAGGGTGTCGCGTTCGCGCTCGCCCCATCCCATGCGCTGGCCCACCAGGCTGCTCACCACGGCGGTTTGCAAAGCATGGGTGACCGCATAACTCTGCGGGTCGTCGGCGTGCAGCAGCTCGAACAGACTCGCGTCGAGTTGCTGCGCCATGCCGTGCTGGAGGTCGCCACAGGCCTCGTTGATGTCCTGCAGGAAGGCGGGGCCGTCCATCGCCTGGTTCATCAATCGGCCCACCCGCTGGTTCAGGTCGTGCCACAGGGACACCGCGTCGCGGCGCCGGTGGTCGCGAGCCAGGTTGCTGGCGTGGGTGTCGAAGTCATGCTGGTCGACGTACACACCTCGCGAGACCAAGGCCTCGACTTGGGCTGTGTCTTGCAACACGTAGCCGCGGTGCAGCAGCAGCTGGCTGCTGTCGTTGTAGACGTTCCAGGGGAGGGGGTGCCGAGGCTGGACCTGGTCGGCACACAGTTGGAAAAGTTTCATGGCGAGTCGATGGCAGTGGGTCCGCCGCCAGTGTCTGCTCGCCGCTTTCGTCCGAAAGTCCGAATAAACGGGCTTTGAACGGGTGATTGCGCCCGTTGTTGCGATGGCGCTCTTTTTGCTCAGCTGAGCGACAGTTCTGCGCGCAGCGAGTGGGGATAGGCCTGCGTGATGTGCACGTCAATCAGCTGGCCGACCAGTCGATCGCGCAGGGTCTGCGTGGGGCCGGCGGCGAAGTTGACGATGCGGTTGCACTCGGTGCGGCCCATTAGCTCGGTCGGGTCCTTGCGGCTGGGGCCCTCGACCAGGATCTTCTGCGTGGTGCCCACCAGCATCTGGCTGTAGCGCTGCACGTTGGATTCCAGGTAGGCCTGCAGCGTCTGCAGGCGCTTGAGCTTGACCTCGTGCGGGGTGTCGTCTTGCAAGGACGCGGCCGGGGTGCCGGGGCGGGCGCTGAAGATGAAGCTGAAGGAGGCGTCGAACTCGATGTCGGTGGCCAGCTTCATGAGCTTGTCGAAGTCTTCGTCGGTCTCGCCGGGGAAGCCGACGATGAAGTCGGTGGACAGGCGGATGTCGGGGCGCACGGCGCGCAGCTTGCGGATGGTGCTCTTGTACTCGAGCACGGTGTAGCCGCGCTTCATGGCCATGAGGATGCGGTCCGAGCCGTGCTGCACGGGCAGGTGCACGTGGTTGACCAGCTTGTTCGTCTTGCCGTAGACGTCGATCAGGCGCTGGCTGAACTCGTTGGGGTGGCTGGTGGTGAAGCGGATGCGCTCGATGCCGGGGATCTCGGCCACGTATTCCAGCAGCATGGCGAAGTCGGCGATCTCGGCGGTGTCCCCCATGCGACCACGGAAGCCGTTGACGTTCTGGCCCAGCAGGGTGACCTCTTTGACGCCCTGGTCGGCCAGGTCGGCGACCTCGGTCAGCACGTCGTCAAACGGGCGCGAGACCTCTTCGCCACGGGTGTATGGGACCACGCAGTAGCTGCAGTACTTCGAGCAGCCTTCCATGATCGACACGAAGGCCGAGGCGCCTTCCTTGCGCGGCGGTGGCAGGTGGTCGAACTTCTCGATTTCGGGGAAGCTGATGTCGACCTGCGGGCGCTGCTGTTGCTGGCGCTTTTCCAGCATGGCGGGCAGGCGGTGCAGGGTTTGCGGGCCGAAGACGACGTCCACATAAGGTGCGCGCTCGATGATGGAGGCGCCTTCCTGGCTGGCCACGCAGCCGCCCACGCCGATCATCACGCCCTTTTCCTTGAGGTGCTTGACGCGGCCGAGGTCACTGAAGACCTTCTCTTGCGCCTTTTCACGGATCGAGCAGGTGTTGAAGAGGATGAGGTCGGCTTGTTCCGGGTCGTTGGTGGGCACATAGCCCTTGGCCGCGTTCATGACGTCGGACATCTTGTCCGAGTCGTACTCGTTCATCTGGCAGCCGTAGGTCTTGATGTAGACCTTCTTTTGGGTCTGCTGGGGCAGGTCGGCGGCGTTCGAGGGCGTGTCGGGCGTGGTGGGGGTGTCGATGGACATGGCGATTCAGGGGCTGTCTGGGCGACGGCGTCCTGCCTGCTTCAAAAAGGGAAATGGGGCGCGCGTTGGCAGGCACGCTGAGGTGCCTGGTGCGCAGGAAAGCTCAGGTCGGTGGTCAGCCGCTCAGGGCTTGGACCAGCTCTGCGAGATGGGGTCGAACACCCACTTGGCCGCTTCTTCGGGCGTGGTGGGCCAGGTGCGCGAGGCTTCCTGCGCGGTCAACAGCCAGACGTCCTGGATGAGGCCGGACTGGCCGTCGACGTTGTAGTTGACGACGTGGGTCTGGCCGCTGAGCGTGCCGGACATCACCAGGGTGTTGCTCTGGCCGCGGATGCGCGAGGCGGGCGACAGGCGGGTGAGCGCCTTGCCGTTGAGCACGATCTCGGGCGGCAGGCCGAAGGTGATCTCGCCGCGCAGCGTGTTGGCGGGGATGGGCACGGGGCGCGCGGCCTGGGCGTGGGCCGACACGGGCGTCAAGGCAACGAGGCTGGTCAGCAGGGGCGCGCTGAGCAGTGTGCCGGCTGAGCCGAGGAAAGCGCCCAAGGTGGCGCGGCGGGTGGGGTGACAGCGGGGCATGGTGTAGATCCAGGGGCTGTGACAAGGAGCCTGGATTCTACCGGTTGAGTGAAGCCAGGCGTTCCGGCGTGCCCACGTCCGTCCATTCGCCGGTGTGAACCCGCCCGCTCAGCCTGCCGCTGTCGATCGCGCGGTCGAAGCACGGGCGCAGCGCGGCTTTCTCGCCCACGGTCACGCCGCCGACCATGGCAGGGCGGTACAGCCCGATGGTCGAGTAGGTGAAGGTGGGCGTGCCCACTGGCGCGCTGGCCTTGTGGTGGATGCGGCCGGCGGCGTCAAGCGCGAAGTCGCCCTGCGGCACGTGGGCCGGGTTGGGCACCAGCCACAGCTGGGCGAGATCGGGCGCACCTTGGCTGCGGTCAACATCGCCGTCTGCGCCCCGGGCAAAGGCCTGCGCCACCTCGGCGTCGAACCTGAGGCCCGGCACGAACACATCACCGGCCAGCACCCAGAAAGCGCGCTCACCCCCCGGCGTTTCGGCCAGCAGCGGCAAGGCCTTGGCGATGCCGCCCGCCGTTTCCAGCGCACCGCCGTGGTCTGCCCGCTCGTGCGAGTAGCGGATGCGCAGGCCCCATGCGCTGCCATCGCCCAGCGCGGGCTCGAACTGCTCTTCCAGGTAGGCGGTGTTGATGACCACATCGCGCACGCCGTCGCGCGCCAGGGCTTCGAGGTGCCACACGATGAGCGGCTTGCCGCGCACCTTCAGCAGGGGCTTGGGGCAGGTGTCGGTGAGCGGGCGCATGCGCTCGCCGCGTCCGGCAGCGAGGATGAGGGCGGGCAGGTTGGCGGTCATGGGGCAGGGGTGCTCGTCAGGCCGTGGCTTCTTCGAAGGCCACCACGTGGCTCATGTCCAGGCGGATGCCGATGGCCTCGCCGATGGCGTGGTCGTGGTGCGAAGGCACCATCGAGAGCACCTCGGTGCCGTCGGCCAGGGCCAGGGTGTAGAGGAACTCGGCGCCCTTGAAGGCCTTGTGCACCACGCGGGCCTGGATGGGGCTGGCGTCGTCGTGCACCACGTCGTCGGGTCGCAGGAGCACGTTCACGCGGGTGCCCGAGGCAAACGGCATGCGGTCATCGGTGAAGAAGGTGGCCTGGTCGCCCTGGACTTCGCCCAATTCCAGTTTCAGGCGATGCTCGTCGAGCACGCGGGCGGGCACGAAGGCACCCTGGCCCACGAAGTTGGCCACGCGTCGGTTGGCGGGCTGGTGGTAGAGCGCGTAGGCCGTGTCCCATTGCTGCAGCTGCCCGTCGGCGAGCACGCCCACCACGTCGGCCATGGCAAAGGCCTCGTGCTGGTCGTGGGTGACGAGCACGGCGGTGGTCTGAGTGGCCTTGAGGATGTCGCGCACCTCCCCAGCCAGGCGTTCGCGCAGCGCCACGTCGAGGTTGGAGAAGGGCTCGTCGAGCAGCAGCACGGCGGGCTGGGGCGCCAGGGCGCGGGCCAGGGCCACGCGCTGTTGCTGGCCGCCCGACAGCTCGTGTGGGTAGCGGCGCGCGGCGTGGGCCAGGCCCACCGTTTCCAGCATTTCGGTGATGCGGCGTTCGCCGTCCGAGCGACCCCGCAGGCCGAAGCCCACGTTCTGGGCCACCGTCAGGTGCGGGAACAGGGCGTAGTCCTGAAAGACCATGCCGATGCGGCGCTGCTCGGGGGGCACGATGCGGCCTGTCTGGCTCAGCGTGCGGCCGTCCAGCGAGATGCGCCCGGCGGTGATGGGCTCGAAACCCGCCAGGGCGCGCAGCACCGAGGTCTTGCCGCAGCCCGAGGGGCCCAGCAGGCAGGCGATGGCACCTTGCGGCAGCGAGAACGACAGGCGCTCGACGATGGCCTTGTTGCCGTACTGCAAGGCCAGGTCTTGCACGACCAGCCAGGGCGGCCCTTCGGGTGGGACGGGCGTGTGGTGGTGGTCGGGCAGGGTCGGCATGTGAGGCTGGGAAGGTGGCGGTTCCAGACCGCCGTCGGCAAGGCGCTGGGTAGCGATGATAATTCTCACTCACACCATGACACTGGCCACCTCGCTTTCTTCGTCCGTCCGTCACCGCATGCCCTCGCGCTGGCTGGTGGCCCTCGCCTTGCTGGTGGGGGCCCTGGTGGCTTTGCCGGTGCTGGCCGTGCTGATGCAGGTGCTCTCGCCCAGCGACACGGGCGACACCTGGTCGCACCTGGCCTCCACGGTGTTGCCCGACTACCTCTGGTCCACCCTGTGGCTGTGCCTGGGCGTGGGCCTGGGCACGGCGAGCATGGGGGTGGGGGCGGCCTGGCTGGTCACGCGTTACGACTTCCCCTTGCGCGGGGCGCTGGAGTGGGCGCTGGTGCTGCCGCTGGCCGTGCCCGGCTACGTGATGGCCTACACCTACACCGACCTGCTGCAGTTCGTGGGCCCTGTGCAGACCGGGTTGCGAGAGGCCTTCGGCTGGAGCCGCGCCGACTACTGGTTTCCCGACGTGCGCTCGCTGGGCGGCGCGGTGGTGCTGTTCTCGCTGGTGCTCTACCCGTATGTGTACATGCTGGCGCGCACCGCATTCCTGGAGCGCGCAGGCGGCATGCTGGAGGTCGGGCGTGTGCTGGGCCTGGGGCCCTGGGGCAGCTTCTTTCGGGTGTCGCTGCCGCTGGCCAGGCCGGCCATTGCGGCGGGCGTGTCGCTGGCCTTGATGGAGACGCTGGCCGATTTCGGCGCCGTATCCTACTTCGGCGTGCAGACCTTCACCACCGGCATCTACCGCGCCTGGTTCTCGCTGGGTGACCGGGTGGCCGCCGCGCAGCTGGCTTCGGCCCTGCTGGGTTTTGTGATCCTGGTGCTGGCGTTCGAGCGCATCTCGCGCGGTCGGGCGCGCTTTCACGACACCACCTTGCGCCGCTCGCGCCTGAGCGGCATCCGGGTGGGGGGCTGGCGGGCGGTGCTGGCGGTGGTGGCCTGCGTGGTGCCCGTGCTGGCGGGTTTCCTGTTGCCGGCTGGCATCTTGCTGCACATGTCGCTGAGCCAGGGCGATGCCCAGTTCGGCCCGCGCTTCATCGAATTGGCGCGCAACAGCGTCACCGTGTCGGGCCTGACCGCGTTCATTGCCGTGACGCTGGCGGTGCTGCTGGCCTACGCGGCGCGCCTGCAGCCGCACTGGCTGGTGCAGCTGACGCACCGCCTGGGCGGCCTGGGCTATGCGCTGCCCGGCACGGTCATCGCCGTGGGGGTGCTGATCCCGGTCACGCGGGTGGACAACGTGCTGACCACCTGGCTGGAGCAGGCCGCGGGCTGGCAGGGTGGGCTGGTGCTCACAGGCGGCATCGCGGGGTTGGTGTACGCCTGCGTGGTGCGCTTCCTGACGCCGGCCGTGCAGTCGGTGGACGCGGGCTTGCTCAAGGTCACGCCCAACATGGACCACGCGGCGCGCAGCCTGGGCCTGTCGCCTGCGGCGACCTTGCGCCGGGTGCACTTCCCGCTGCTGCGGGGCAGCCTGCTGACGGCGCTGCTGCTCGTGTTCATCGACGTCATGAAGGAGCTGCCCGCCACGCTGGTGATGCGGCCCTTCAACTTCGACACGTTGGCCACGCAGGCCTACACGCTGGCGTCCGACGAGCGACTGGCCGAGGCCTCGACGGCGGCGCTGACCATCGTGGTGGTGGGGCTGCTGCCGCTGATCGTGCTCTCGAGGGAGATCGCGCGCAGCCGATTGCCCGGGGGTGGGCGCTGACCCTGGTTCATGTGGCAGGCCTGCGCGTGAACCGATGGCCCGAGCCGGGACGGCCCAGGCCTGCTCGCCGCTTCAACGCCAGCCGGCGCGGTCGTACAACTTCTGGGCCTTGGCTGCGTTCTTGGCCAGCTCACCCACGTTGATGTCGTCCGGCTTGAAGCTGCCCAGCGCGGTCAGCGCCGGGTTGCCCAGCTTGACCGAAGCCACCGCCGGCCACTCGTTGTTGCCATCGGCGAAGTAGGCCTGGGCCTGGTCGCTGCTGAGGTACTCCAGGAACTTGACGGCTGCGGCCTTGTTGGGTGCCGTCTTGATGATGCCGGCGCCCGAGACGTTGATGTGCGTGCCCCAGGTCTGCTGGTTGGGCCAGACCACGCCCAGCGCTTCAACGACCTTGCGGTCTTCCGGCTTGGTCGAGCGCATCAGGCGCGCCAGGTAGTAGCTGTTGGAGATCGTCACGCCGCATTCGCCAGCGGCCACGGCCTTGAGCTGGTCGGTGTCGCCGCCCTTGGGCGCCCGCGCGAAGTTCTGCACCAGGCCACGGGCCCAGGCTTCGGCTTGCGGCTCACCCTGGTGGGCGATGAAGGCGCCGCCCAGCGACAGGTTGTAGGGGTGCGAGCCCGAGCGCACGCACACCTGGCCCTTCAGGCGCGGGTGGGCCAGGTCACCGTAGCTCTGCACCCACTCGGCCTTGACGGCCTGCTTGTTGTAGGCGATGAGGCGAGCGCGCGTCGAGAACGCGATCCAGTTCGGCGTGCGCAGCTTGGCGGGGATGCGCTGATCCAGCACCTTCGACTGGATGGGCGCGAACAGGCCGGCCTGGTCGGCGACTTCCAGGCGCGCGGCATCGACCGTGATCAGGATGTCGGCGGGCGACTTGGCGCCTTCGTTCTTGATGCGCTCGAGGAGTTCGTCTTCCTTGCCGTCCAGGCGGTTGACCTGGATGCCGGTCTGCTTGGTGAAGTTGGCGTACAGGGCCTCGTCGGTCTGATAGTGGCGGGCCGAGTAAATGTTGAGGACCTTGTCATCGGCCTGGGCAATGGAAGTCGAGAAGGCCAAGGCAGCGAGGGCGAGCACACTGAGGCGAGGCAGCAAGGTAACCATGGAGCGCATTCCTGATTCGTGGATGTGAAAAAGCCCGCGGGCCGGGGCCGGCACCAAGGCCGACGGCTCGCGAGCTTACACGATAGCGAGAATGATTCGCATTGATATCCAGCAAGCTGGCGGGTCATTGCCGCTGTTGTGCGCGCCCGCCGTTCAGGCTGTCCTCAAACTGACCTCGGTTGGCGCTCAAGCCGCCTTCAGGCTGAACCGGTTGGCCCGGCGGAAGGTGCCGAAGTCGTTGAAGCGCACGCCCATCTCGCGCATCACCTGGTGGGCGATGCCGGCGTTCCACTGGCGGATGTAGAAGGGCTCCTTGACCGCGAAGTGGTGGATGGCGTGGGTGCTGCCGAAGTTGAAGCAAAACAGCTGCATCGGCATCAGCCACCAGGGGTTGAGCACCTGGCACTGCTGCATGGCGTTGCGGGCTTCGACGTCACCGTAGTAGTGCATGTTCGAGCTGATGAAGTGCAGGCAGAAGGTGCGCAGCAGGCAGGGCAGGGCGTAGACCACGCCGAAGATGTCCAGGCCGGCCATCAGCTGCGGCATCCACTGCGGCCAGGGGATGTCGATGCCCAGCAGCGGCGCGGCGAATTGCACGGCATGCAGCACCACCCAGGCGTGGAAGCTGATGTAGTAGGCGTGGCCGATGGGCATGTAGGCCATGGCCTGCTCCAGCGCCAGACCGCGGGCCTCGGCGGCGCTGGCGGGCTTTTGTGCCTTGATGAACTTGGCGGTGGCGCGGCGCATCTCGAAGGGTCGCAGTGCCACGGCCAGCATGTTGTCGCCGGTCATCAAGAGGCGGCGCAGGCCCCAGGGCGTGCCGTTGGTGATGCCGCGCTCTTCCAGGTCCGACTCGGTGCCCGAGACCTTGTGGTGGTGCAGGTGCAGCTTGCGGCGCACGAAGGGGCTGACGGTCGAAGCCCGAGCCAGCCAGCCCAACAGCAGCATCAGGCTGTTCGCCCAGGGCTTGCTGCGAAAGTACATCTGGTGGATGAGGTCGTGCTCCAGCTCGTGGATGAAGGACGCGAAGATGGCCACGGCCGGCACGCACACCCACCAGGGGATCAGGCCGTCGATGTAGGCCCAGCCGCTGGCGACCATGCCCAGCAGCGATGCGACCATGATGGCCGCGCCGATGGCGTCCTGGTGGCGCAGCCAGGGGTGGCGCGCGCGCAGGTCTTCGCCGGCTTTGAGCACCACGGTGCGGATGTGCTCGGATTTCTGGGCGTCGCTCATGTGGCGCGGGTCCGGCGATCGGGGGGACAACTTCTTGCTCATGTGCTCCTCGTTGGCGCCTTCAGTGGCGCTTGCTTGTGCCTCGTCACGAACGTGTCGTGGGCGCGGCGCAGCGTTTCCTTGACGAGGCTCAAGCGTAAGGAGTCGGCGTTTTCAGCGTGAGGGGCGCGCAGGCCTGAAATCTGTCATTTCGGGCCACGCCCAGCAACCAACTTGTCTCGCCAGGCCTTGGGCGACAGGCCTGTCCACTTGCCGAAGGCGCGCGCAAAGTTGGCCGGATCGGCGTAACCCACGGCATCGGCCACCTGCTTGATGGCGAGCTGTGGGTCGGCCAACAGGCGCTCGGCGTCGCGTTGGCGCACTTCGTCCAGCAGCCCCTGGAAGGAGCAGTCTTCGGCCTGCAAGCGACGTTTGAGGGTTCGCTCGGACATGTGCAGTCGCTCGGCGACCTCGGCCAGCTCGGGGTAGCGGCCACCCTCGCAACGCAGGCGTTCGATCACCTGGCCGCGCGTGCCATGGGCCGCTGCCTGGCGAGACATCTCCTGCTCGCATCGCTCGATGGCCAGTTGCACGCTCACCGGGTCGGCCGTGGCGATCGGCTCGTCGAGCATGCGCGCGGGGAAGTGGATTTCGATGGCGCGCTGGTTGAAACTGAAGGGCGGCAGCCGGTCACGGTAGCGCGCGTAGGCCTCGGGCTCGGCGTGTGGCACGTGGATGCGGCTGGTCCAGCCGAAGGTGGCCGGGTCCTGCCCGCGAACCTTGGCGAACAGGCTGCACAGCTCGACCACGGCCAGGTCCATCACGAAGGCGCGGTAAGGCCCCAGGGGCTGGGTTTCGCGCAGCTCGATCACGACCTCGTCGCCGCGCACCGTCATCTCGTTGCTGAAGATGGGCACGCGGGCGCGGAAGTAGCGCTCGCTGAACTCGATGGCTTCGCGCAAGGTGGCGCAGCTGATCAGCCCGAAGCCCACGAAGCCGTGTTTGGTGACCTGGCTGCGCAGGCCCAGCTCATAGGCCAGGCCATGGTCGGGGTCGGCGCGCATGGCGTTGACCAGCAGCACCGCGTACTGCCAGGCGTCGATCTGCGCGTGTTGACCACGCAGCTCGTCCACGGTCAGGCGTGTGCCGGACAGCATGGCCTCCTGCGCATGGCCGCGCTCGAGCATCAGCGTCAACAGGGACAGCGCATAGGCCGCAGGGATGCGGGCGGTGAGCGAAGACGGTGAGGGCAGGGTGGGCGATGGCATCGGGCCGGATTCTATGCACCTCGGCTCAACCGCCCGGCGAAGACAACCACGTCAGCAAAGCGCCTTCTTCCATCGGGTGCGCGAACAGCCAGCCCTGGCCCTCGTCGCACCCCATGGCCTGCAGCATGGCGTGTTGGGCCTGTGTTTCCACGCCTTCGGCGATCACCTGCATGCCCAGCAGCTGCCCCAGTTGCACCACCATGCGCGCGATGCGGCTGTCGTGCTCGATCTCGGCGATGAAGCTGCGGTCGATCTTCAGGCGCTGGGCCTGGAGGTGGCGAAGCACGCTCAGCGACGAAAAACCCGTGCCGAAGTCGTCGATGGCCACGCTCAGGCCCAGGGCCCGGATGTCCTGCAGGCGTTGCTGGATCAGGGTGAGGTCGTCGGCGGCCATCGATTCCGTGATCTCGAGCTCGATGGCGCCAGGTGCCACGCCGGTTTCCTGTAGCGTGTGCGCCAGCAGGGGCACGAAGTCGGGCTCTCGAAGCTGCGCGTGCGACACATTGATGGCCATGGTCAGCGTGGTGTGGCCAGCCTCATGCAGGCGGCGCAAGGTGACGCAGGCGGTGTGGGTCACGAAGCTGCCCAGCACCATCATCAGGCCGGCCTGCTCTGCCAGGGGGATGAAGCGGTCTGGCGGCACCATTTCCCCATCGGGACGACGCCAACGCAGCAGGGCCTCGAGCCCCAGCACGCGCGAGGTCTTGAGGCACACCTTGGGTTGGTAGACGGCATATAGCTGGCTGGAGCCGGTGGCGGTGCGCAGGCTGTCGAGCAGCTGCATCCGGGCGCGGGCTTCCTGCCCCATCTCGGGTGAGAAGTAGCAGGCTGTGCCGCGCCTTTGGCCCTTGGCGCGCTTGAGCGCGAGGTGCGCGTCCTTGAGCAGGTCGGCGCCGCGATCGGCGTGTTCGTCCAGCCGCACCAGGCCCATCGTGGCCGACAGGCGCACCGACTGTTGCTGGATCATGAAGGGCACGGCGAACAGGTTTTGCAAGCGCTCGGCCGTCACCTCGTCGGCCGGGCCCAGCACGCCGAACACATCGGCGCCCAGTCGGGCCAGGCTGCAGGCGGCGCTCGTCTGCTCCCGCAAGCGGTTCGACACCGCGCGCAGCACCGCGTCACCGAAGCCATGGCCCAGCATGTCGTTGATGTCGGCGAAGCCATCGACGTCCAGCACGGCCAGCGTCGCGGGGGTGTGTCGCGCGGGCGCGCTGCTCAACGTCTGCAGCATCTGGTTGAGGTTGGGGATGTGCAGCAGCGGGTCCACATAAGCCTGGTCCACCAACTGACCGTAGAGCAGCACGTTCTCGAAGCCAGCGGACATGCTCGAGCAGAACACCTCGACGAGGTGGCGATCGAGCGCCAGCAGGGGCGCGGGGTGGTCCACGTAAGCCGCCAGGCCCCGGCCGTCCGATGTGGCGAAATACAGGGCCAGGCCGTCGTCAAAGTGGCTGTGGCGTTCATCCAGGCAGCGCTGCAAGGCGGCTTGCACACGAGGCAGGCCCAGCTCGCTCAAGGGGCGCTGGATGAGGTCGCCATAACGCCCGGCTGCCGCGATCACGCGAGCGGGCTCGCCTTGCCCCTGCAAGCCTGCTTGCGCGCAGATCAGGCCCTCTGGCTCGATGCCCAGCAGCGCGCACAACTGGCTGACCACGCCTTGTGCGAACAGGTGCATGCCGTGCAACTTGCTCAGGTCGGTGCTGGCGCGCACCACCATCTCCAGGCCCCGACGCGTCTGCTCGTGCGCGCGCATCTGGCGGTAGACACGAACGGCCACCGTCAGGCTGGTGAAAAGCCGCACCCGCGTCAGCTCCGACTTGGTGCGGTAGTCGTTGATGTCGTAGTGACGGATGGTGTCGAGCTCGGGCGCGTAGCCCGGCTGACCGGTGCGCAGGATGATGCGCAGCGATTCGCGCCTGAGCGTGTTGCGCACGTCGTGCACGAGCTTGAGCCCGGCGTCATCCGACTCCATCACCACGTCCAGCAGGATGACGGCAAGGTCCTCGTGTTGCGCCACCACGGCCATGGCTTCTTGCCGCGAGTAGGCGTGCAGCAGCTGCATGGGCCGACCCTCGATGCTCAGGTCGCGCAGGGCCATCTCGGTGGCGCGGTGCACGTCGGCATCGTCGTCGACGATGAGCACCTGCCAGGGCGGCATCGCGGATGTGGCCGCTGCGCCGTCGCCATCGTCCTCGACAAAGGGAACGAAGTCGTCGTCGCGAGGGTTGTTCGAAGAAGAAGGGGGCAGGTCACGCATGGACAGCGCTTTCGGGTGCTTCGGTTGACGGGGCTTGCAGCGGGATGCGCAGCGTCACGGTGGTGCCAAGCCCCACGGTGCTGTCGATGTGGACCGAGCCGCCAAGCAGCTCCGTCACGAGTGAGTAGACGATGTGCATGCCCAGCCCCGAGCCACCCTTGCCGAGCCGGGTGGTGAAGAAGGGGTCGAACACCCGAGGCAGGTGATCGGGGGGGATGCCGCAGCCGTTGTCTGTCAGGGTCAGCGTGAGCACACCGCCGCTGACCTGCCCCGATGCCGCGATGCTCGGGTCAGCCTGCTGCGCGAACGCATGCACCACGGCGTTGTTGACCACGTTCATGATCACCTGCCCCAGCGGGCCGGGGTAGCTGTCCAGCGTCACATCCGGGAGCACATCGTGTGTGAACGTGACGCCCGCGCGGCGCAGGGTCGGGCTGAGTGCCAGCGTGAGCTCGTGCACGATCTCCTTGAGGTCGAAGCGCCGCCGTTGATGGCTGGACTGATCGACCGCCACCTGCTTGAACCCGCTGATGAGCTCGGCGGCGCGGCGCAAGTTGCGCTCCATCACGTCGATGCCCTCTTGCACCTCGCTGACGAAGCGGGTCAGCGAGGCCCGCCTCAGGCCCGCCCCGACCTCATCGGCGAAGCGGCGCTGCTGGTCGGCCAGCGTGCTGGCGACGATGACGGCGTTGCCGATCGGGGTGTTGAGCTCGTGCGCCACGCCCGCGACGAGCGAGCCCAGCCCGGCGAGCTTTTCCGAGCGCACGAGTTCGTCCTGGGTGCGATGCAGGTGATCGATGGCGGATTCGAGTTCCCGGGTGCGTTCGCTGACGCGCTGCTCCAACTCCGCGTTGAGCGTCTGCAGTGCTTGTTGGGCTTGGCGCAGTTCGGTCACATCGACGTAGCTGGTCAGGATGGCGTCGCCCACCAGGGCGCCGCCTACGCGCATCGTGCGCACCTCGCCACTTTTGCAGGTCAGCTGCACCTGCGTTTGCTGCAACTCGCGGCCCTCGTGAACGACGCGATCAATGGCCTTGTTCCAGATGTCCTGAACGGCCTGGCGGTAGGTGGGATCCGGGTAGGCCTTTTGCCACCACTGCGACATGGTCGGCACGTCGTTGCGGTCGTAGCCCAACACCTGGATCCATTGGCGGTTGAAGTCGATCAACTGCCCCTGCTGGGTGGTCAGGGCCAGGGGCACCGGCGCCAGCTCAAACAAGCGGCGGAACTGCTGCTCGCTGACCTGCAGCGCCTCGGCTGCACGCCGAGCGTCGGTGACGTCGCGCAACACCGCCACGAAGCGCGGCACTTGGCCTTCTCCGCGCTGGAACGCTGGCGCCAACGCCACCTCTGCCGTGAACGCCTCGCCTGAGCTGCGCAGGTGCTCCCACAAAAAGCGCTGCGGCTCGCCGCCCAGGGCGCGTTCGATGTTGGCGTTGGCCAGGTCCTGCGACCGCCCGCCACCGGGCTGCAACTGCGGCGAGAGCGACGCAGGGTGGGCCCCGATCAAGGCCGTGTGCGGCATGCCGAACAGCCGCTCTGCCGCCGGGTTGCATTCGACGATGCGGCCGGCCTCCATCAACAGCACGGCGTCGTTGGTGTTCTCGACCATGGCGCGGTGTTCGCGCATCTGTTGGTTGACGGCTTGCGCCTGCCTTCGCTGCTGCCGCGCGCGGCGCAGGTGCCACAGCGACGCGAGTCCCGCACCCAGGCAGGCCGAAGCGACGAAGGGCACCCAGCTCATCGACACCCTCCCGGCGGCGCTGGGAGGCTGCTCCGTGAAACAGGCAGAACAGTCGGTTTCATGCTTGGGTGGACGGTTGGTCGACCCAATATAGCTGCGACGGGCAGGCCCGTGCGCTGGGGGTTGCCAGTGGCCAGTGGGGCGCAGGGCCAAGGGTGCAACCGCTGCGCCAACGAAAAAGGCCCAGCACTGCTGCTGGGCCTTTGATGATTTTTTGGTGGCGCTTCACGGATTCGAACCGCGGACCTGTGGATTATGATTCCATCGCTCTAACCGACTGAGCTAAAGCGCCATCAAGCCTTGAACTATACACCGAAATTCAAGCCGTTTGCAAGCCCCCGGCGCAATCCGGTCCACGAGCGTGTGGCGAACGCATCATGCTGCAGCCTCCCCCTTGAAAGTCTGTGCCTCGTCCCCAACTGCGCGCCGCTGGCGCAGCGGCGGTCTTCGAACGCGAGTGCCCCGTCCAACAACCCTGCCTGTCGCCCTTCGAGGCGGCAAGCCTTCACAAGCGACATCCCATGAGCAAGCAAACCCTTTCCTTCCAGGCCGAAGTCAAGCAACTGCTGCACCTCGTCACCCACGCGCTGTACTCCAACAAGGAGATCTTCCTGCGCGAGCTGATCTCCAACGCCTCGGACGCCTGTGACAAGCTGCGCTTCGAGGCGCTCGACAACGCCGGTCTCTACGAAGATGCCCCCAACCTCGACGTGCGCCTGATCGTCGACAAAGAGGCCCGCACCCTCACCATCCGCGACAACGGCATCGGCATGAGTGCGCAAGAGGCCATCGACCACCTCGGCACCATCGCCAAGTCGGGCACGAAAGACTTCATGGGCCGCCTCTCGGGCGACCAGCAAAAGGACGCCCAGCTCATCGGCCAGTTCGGCGTGGGCTTCTACAGCGGCTACATCGTGGCCGACCGCATCACCGTCGAGTCCCGCCGAGCGGGCCTGAGCGCCGAAGAAGGCGTGCGCTGGAGCAGCGAAGGCACGGGCGACTTCGAAGTCGATGCCATCACCAAGCCCACTCGCGGCACCGACATCGTCCTGCACTTGCGCGAAGGCGAAGACGAGTACCTCACCGCCTGGAAGCTGCGCAGCATCGTCGGCAAGTACTCCGACCACATCTCCCTGCCCATCCTCATGCAAAAGGAAGAGTGGGACGCCGAGAAGGGCGAGCAGGTGCGCCTGGACGAATGGGAAACCATCAACCAGGCCGCCGCCCTGTGGACCCGCAGCAAGTCCGACATCACGCCCGAGCAATACGCCGAGTTCTACAAGCAGCTCAGCCACGACAGCGAAGACCCGCTGGCCCACACGCACAACCGCGTCGAAGGCCGCAGCGAGTACACCCAGCTGCTCTACATCCCGGCCAAGGCCCCATACGACCTCTGGAACCGCGACAAGAAGGGCGGCCTCAAGCTCTACGTCAAGCGCGTCTTCATCATGGACGACGCCGAAGCATTGCTGCCCAGCTACCTGCGCTTCGTCAAGGGCGTGGTCGACTCGGCCGACCTGCCGCTCAACGTCAGTCGCGAGATCCTGCAGGAAAGCCGCGACGTCAAGGTCATCCGCGAAGGTTGCACCAAGCGCGTGCTGTCCATGCTGGAAGACCTGGCGAACAACGAAGACCAGGCCAAGCGCGACCAGTACGCCGCGTTCTGGACGGAGTTCGGCCAGGTGCTCAAGGAAGGCATCGGCGAGGACTTCGCCAACCGCGACCGCATCGCCAAGCTGATGCGCTTTGCCTCCACCCACGTCGACGACGGCGCCACCCAGTCGGTCAGCCTGGCCGATTACGTCGCCCGCATGAAGGAAGGCCAGGAGGGCATCTACGTCATCACCGCCGACACCCTGGTCGCTGCCAAGCACAGCCCGCAACTCGAGCTCTTCAAGAAAAAGGGCATCGAGGTGCTGCTGCTGACCGACCGCGTCGACGAGTGGCTGCTCTCGCACCTGCACGAGTTCGAAGGCAAGCCGCTGCACAACGTCACCAAGGGCGCCGTGGACCTGGGCTCACTGCAGGACGAGGCCGAAAAGAAGCAGGCCGAAGAAGCCGCCGAAGCCTTCAAGCCCGTGCTCGAGCGCCTGAAGACCGCGCTGTCTGATCGCGCCAAGGACGTTCGCATCACCACCCGCCTGGTCGACTCGCCAGCTTGCCTGGTGACGGAAGACGGCGAGATCAGCGGACACCTGGCGCGACTGCTCAAGCAAGCCGGCCAGGCTGCACCCGAGGTCAAGCCCGTGCTCGAGCTCAACCCCGAGCACGCCCTGGTCAAGAAGCTCGAAGCCAGCGAACACCTCGAAGACCTCGCCCACATCCTGTTCGACCAGGCCCTGCTGGCTGAAGGCGGTCAGCTCGACGACCCTGCTGCCTACGTTCGCCGCATCAACGCCCTGCTCGTGACGGCCGCCGTCTGAGCCTCAAACAAAAGGCCCCGCACGCGGTAACGCGGCGGGGCCTTTTCCATGGGCGGGTGGACGCGACTCAGATCGGATTGACCAGCATCTTCAACCAGTCGCTGGCGTGCATCGCGTTGTAGCGGATGCGGTAGAGCGCCTCGGCCGCGATCGACTGCAGCGAGCTGTCGATGTGCGTGCCCACGGTGTCGGGCGGCAGCTTGAGCCAGGCTTCGGCGTCCGGGCCGTCGCGCTCGATCACGGCGCCGGCCTTGGCCGCGATGCGCAACATCGGACCGTTCTCGCTGAGCGCGTGGATCATCATGTGGCTGGCGTGCTGGTTGCGCGCGTGCATGATCGCGTGCACGAACAGGCGCAGGCCCAGGCCCTTGCCACGCCCAGCCTCCAGCACCGACACACCGAACTCCATCGCGCGGCCGCGCGACGAGCCATCGCCAGCCGGGCCCTTGCCGGGCATGGCGGCGAGGTGGGCCACGGCCACCAGCTGCAACTTGCTGTTGAAGATGCCGAACACCTCGTCGCGCTTGAAGTCTATCGAGGCCACGTACTGCTGGATCTGCTCCGAGGTGGCTTTGTAGCCGAAGCGCAGGTAGCGGTCTTTTTCATCCAGGTCCATCAGGTGGGCCAGGATGCGGCGGCGGTGGCGTGCGTGCAGGTCGCGGATGGGCACCCAGCCCTCCACGGGGCGGGCGTTCGACGAACCGGGGTTCGCCGAGGTTTCATGAGATGGCGTGCGCATGCCGAAACGGTCGATGGGCGGACGAGAGCGGATCTTGGTCATGGCTGACCCCTTTTGCGTGACCGGTTGGGAGGCTGGAGCCTCCTCTTTGAACTGTCGTCACCGGTTTGCCTGGCAATGTAGGTGAAAACCCTTGGTGTCGCAAGGCATCCCCTGCGTTCACCTTGCGACGTGTCAACTACTTCACGTCATTCGGTCTCCGATCGTCCCCGGGCGGCGTCGGCGCACCGGGTTGTTGCGGCGCCTTGTGCAAAGCAGCCATCCTGGGCTAGAATGCTGGATTCCCGTCGCGGTTGCCGGGATTGGCGCGCCAGTTCGAGGTCTTTGGGCCTTTGGGCGGCTTGCCACGGTTGTTGCCCCGCCCGGTCATGAAGCGCGCTTTCGCTTGAAGCGCCACCTGGGGCGACACGACAGTCAGTTGCGAGGCCACCATCGTTTCTAAGAAGTGGCGCCAAGGCTGACAGACAACTGTTTTACTTCCTAATTTAAGGAAACACCCATGAAGACCTTCAGCGCCAAGCCGGCCGAAGTGACGCACGAGTGGTTTGTGATCGACGCCACCGACAAGGTGCTCGGACGAGTGGCCAGCGAAGTCGCTCTCCGTCTGCGCGGCAAGCACAAGGCCATTTACACGCCTCACGTGGACACCGGCGATTTCATCGTCATCGTCAACGCCGACAAGATCCGCGTCACTGGCACCAAGGCCACCGACAAGGTTTACTACCGTCACTCGGGCTTCCCCGGCGGCATCTACGCCACGAAGTTCAAGGACATGCAAGCCAAGCACCCTGGTCGCGCCATCGAAAAGGCCGTCAAGGGCATGCTGCCCAAGGGTCCCCTGGGCTACGCCATGATCAAGAAGCTGAAGGTCTACGCAGGCAGCGAGCATCCGCACGCCGCGCAGCAGCCCAAAGCCCTGGAAATCTGAGGAGCGGCCACATGATTGGTAACTGGAACTACGGCACCGGCCGTCGCAAGTCGTCCGTCGCCCGCGTCTTCATCAAGAAGGGCACCTGCCAGATCATCATCAACGGCAAGCCCGTTGAGCAGTACTTCGGCCGTCAGACCT
>CAYJXE010000021.1:0-70316 GCA_964373965.1 uncultured Aquabacterium sp.
CCGATCTTGATCACAGCTCCGACTTCAGGCGGCTCAGCAGGTCGGCATGGACCTGGGCAGAGACCTCGCGGCGAAGGATCTGCTCGGCACCCTTGACGGCCAGACCGGCGACCTGCTCACGCAGGGTCTCACGGGCCTGGGTGGCCAGTTGATCTGCTTCTGCCTTGGCATCAGCAACGATCTTGGCGGCTTCGTCGGAAGCACGCTTCTTGGCCTCCTCAACGATCACGGCAGCGCGCTTTTCAGCGTCAGCCAGTCGTTGAGCGATTTCGTCGCGGGATTGGGCGAGCTGAGCCTGGACGCTCTTGTTGGCGTTCGCCAGTTCCAGCTTGGCCTTGTCGGCGGCAGCCAGACCATCGGCGATCTTGCTTGCGCGCTCGTCGAGCGCCTTCGTGATCGGCGGCCACACGAACTTCATCGTGAACCACCAGAGGATCCCGAAGACCACGATCTGCGCGAACAGCGTTGCGTTCAGATTCACGGCTCGGACCTTTCTCGGTTAAAGGGGATGTTCAGTCGAGAAAGACCGATTACTTGGCCAGGGCGGCGATGAAGGGGTTCGCGAAGGCGAACAGCATGGCGATACCGACACCGATCAGGAAGGCGGCGTCGATCAGACCAGCCAGCAGGAACATCTTGGTTTGCAGTTCGTTCATCAGCTCAGGCTGACGAGCGGTGGCTTCGAAATACTTGCCACCCATCAGGGCGATACCGATACAGGCACCGATGGCGCCCAGGGCGATGATCAGACCACAAGCCAGAGCGACGTTAGCCAACACCAGTTCCATGATTGCTCCTAAGAATAAAAAAGGGAGGTTGAAAAAGAAGGAAGGGGAAAGAAACAGGGAGAGTGAAGGTCAGTGACCTTCGTGTGCCTGACCGATGTACACCAGGGTCAGCATCATGAAGATGAAGGCCTGCAGCGCGATGATCAGGATGTGGAAGATGGCCCAGGCGGAACCCGCCAGGATGTGCAGCAACCACAGGCCGGCACCGCCAGCGGTCAGCGTCGTGCCGACAGCCGCGCCAAGCAGGGCGATCAGCATGAACACCAGTTCGCCAGCGTACATGTTGCCCCACAGCCGCATGCCGTGCGAGATCGTCTTGGCGCCGAACTCGACCAGGTTCAGGAAGAAGTTGGGGATCAGCAGCAGGATGGTGCCGACAGGGCCGTGCGCATGGAAGGGAGCCGTGAAGAGCTCCTTGATCCAGCCGCCCACACCCTTGACCTTCATGTTGTAGTACAGGCAGATCAGGAGCACGCTGATCGACATGCCCAGGGTGATGGACAAGTCAGCGGTGGGCACCACGCGCATGTAGGCGTGATGGGGGTCGTGGCCAGCGGCAGCGTAGACGCCTTCCCAGATGCGGGGAAGCAGGTCGACGGGCAGCAGGTCCATCGCGTTCATGAAGAAGATCCAGACGAAGACCGTCAGGGCCACCGGGGCCACGGCCTTGCGCGACTCGGCGCTGGGGATGATGCCCTTGGCCTGGGTGTCGACCAACTCAACGAGCATCTCGACAGCCGCCTGGAAGCGGCCTGGCACGCCGGAGGTGGCCTTGCGAGCAGCCTTCCAGAGCAGGAGCACGCCGAGCAGGCCCATCACCACCGACCAGAAAACCGAGTCGATGTTGATGTAGCTCCAGTCCACGATGGCCTGGGCTTCGGGCTTGTTCTGCAGGTGACGCAGGTGATGCCCGATGTACTCGGGCGCGGTCAGGGCATGTGCTTCAGCAGACATGGGCGACTCTCGTCAAACGTTTCTATTCTTGGTGCGACGCTGTTGGATGAACAGCGCCACGGCAATCGATTTCAAGCACAACACCATGGTGACCAGCAGCGCCGCCCAGTCGATCGGGCGCAGCACCACCGGCGCCAGGACCAGCAAGGCCCCGGACAGACACAGCTTGAGGATCTCCCACACGAGAAGACCCCCGACACTGCGCCCCGCTCGCCGACCGAAGACGCCGCGCGCCATCAGCGCATTCGGCACGACCACCACCACCGCGCCGTACAGCGCGGACAGGAAAGCAGCCTGACTTGCGGCCAGCGCCCCCCAGGCCAGCGCGACAAGCAACCCGACCACCGCCTGCGAGGCCAAGGCCTGCCAGACAGAAAAGGAGGGCTGCTTTGCGAGCAGGGCTTGCGCCTCTTCTCGCGTCAGCGGGCTGACCGGCGGCAGGGCGTCCTCATCCAGGTCGCTGTCTTCGAACGAAGCACCCCTCGCTTCCGCCTGCTTGGCGCTCTTTGCTGAGCCACCAGACGGCCGCGTGCGGGAACCACTCATTGACATCACCGGATTCAAACGCCACCACGGCGTCGGCAAAACCTAAAGATTATACGCAGGACTGAGAGACAGACCAAGCCCCCCTTGTGCAGTTCGGCGCAAACGGGGGGTCCACGGGCTGTCGCGCCGAGCCACCAAACGGGCTCCGATCACGCATTTCAAACAGCGAGTCGCGCACGCACCCCGAAACGCACGCCTTTTGCCCCCTCCACTCCTAAACCCTGAGGACACCCCCCTACCACTTCTTACTAATCGAAGGCATTACACACCCCTCATATAAGTGTTCACCGAGGGCAAGCCCGGTGTCCGCCCAAAAGGGTGAAGCGCATCCTGACCTCAACGTCAACGCGTAACGAACGCGTTACAAAACAGCAGTCAAAGTCGACGCCCAGCCCACCGGCCCGGCGCTCGATCGCAGAAGCCACGCGCTTCGATGGAGCCTCAGCATGTCCACCACGGCCAGGAAAGAAAAAGTCAGCACCTTCTTTCGCCCGATCCAGGCGATCACGGTCACGCACATCAAGCAGATGTACGAGCTGTATTCGTCGTTCTACGAAAACACCTCGCTCGACATCTTCCTCAACGACCTGAGCAAGAAGTCCGGCGTGATCCTGGTCACCCGCAAGGCCGACGACAAGGTCGTGGGCTTCTCGACCCAGACCTTCTTCGACATCAAGGTCGACGGCAAGCGCCTGCGCGGCATCTTCAGCGGCGACACCATCATCGAGCCGGCCTACTGGGGCAACAATGCTCTGGCCAACACCTTCTACCGCCGCCTGGTCATCGAGCGCATCAAGCGCCCCTTCGTGCCGTTCTATTGGTTCCTCATCTCCAAGGGCTACAAGACGTACCTGTTGATGACGAACAACTTCTACAACTACTACCCCAAGGTCGGCGGCAACCGCCCCGGCATGGACGACCGCTATCGCCGCATCACCGAAGCGTATTGCGACGCCCTGTTCCCCGAAGCCTTCGACCGCGAAAACATGGTGCTGGACTTCGGCAACGACTACGTGCGCCTCAAGGGCGACGTGGCCGGCATCACGCCCGAGCTGAAGGCCGCCAACAAGCACATCGCCTTCTTCGAGAAGGTCAACCCCGGCTGGCGTCAGGGCCACGAAGTGCCTTGCCTGGCAGCATGCGATTACGAGAGCCTGTTCCGCTCGATCGTGGACGTGCCCTGGAAATGGGTCAAGAAGCACATCCTGGGCACGCACAACCGCCCCGGCCAGGAACTGGACGTCAAGCCCACGACCAGCCGCCGCGCGTCAGCCTGGGATGACGGCAATGGCCAGGACGCCCAGGACGCCCTCGGGCGTTCCAAGGCCTCCTGATGGGGGCCGGCACCACCCTCGGACACCACCTTCTCCGCCTGCTGGTTGCCCCGGGGCGCCAGCGCTTCGAACGGCACCTCGGTGAACTGGAATCGGTCCAGCGCGCCAGGTTGAGTCGTTGGTTGTCCGCCGTCTCGCGCTCGCCCGAGGGCCAGCGCCGCGGCATCCGCGCGGATTGGTCGTGGGAGGAGTTCTCGCGCCAGCTGCCGCTGAGCACCTACCAGGATCACGCCGAAGTGATCGCACAGCAGCGCGCGCGCAAGCAGTCGCTGCTGATCGACTCGCCGGTGATGCGCTACCAGCCCACCAGCGGTTCGACCTCGGCGGTCAAGTGGGTCCCGTACACGAAGATGTTCCTCGACGAGCTCGACCAGGTCATCACGGCCTGGGTGGGCGACCTGTACCGCCAGTTCCCGCAGCAGGGGCGCGGCACGCACTACTGGTCGCTGTCGTGGATCCCGACCGAGATGCGCAGCCAGACCGCCGGCGACATCAACGACGACATGAAGATGCTGTCGTTCGGCAAGCGCCTGCTCGCCTACCTGACGCAAGCCGCGCCGCAAGAAATCGCGCTGGCGCAGTCGTCGGACGACTCGCTGTTCGCCACCATCGCCTACCTGGCGGCCGACGACGCGCTGGGCTTCATCTCGGTGTGGAGCCCGACCTTCGGGCTGGGCCTGCTCGAGCAGATGTCGCACTGGCGCGAAGAGCTGTCGCAAGCGCTGGCGCAAGGGAACTGGGGCCGGCGCACCGCGTCGATGGCCGGCGTGCCCTGCCCTCGCTCGCCTCGTGCCGCCAGCCTGTTGCGCGGCTGGGACGGCCGCATGGACCCGGCTTTCTTCAAGGCCCTGTGGCCCAGCTTGGCCGTGGTCAGCGCCTGGGACACGGCCGCGGCCACGCCGTGGGCGCGCAAGCTGCATGGCTTCTTGCCGCACGCCAACTTCCAAGGCAAGGGCTTGTGGGCCACCGAAGGCGTGGTGACCTTCCCCTTCCAGGGGCGCTACCCGCTGTCCTACCTGAGTCACTTCTACGAGTTCATCGACGCCAACGATGGGCAGACGCTGGCAGCCTGGCAGTTGCGCGAAGGCCAGGAAGTCATCCCCGTGATGACCACCGGCAGTGGCTTTGCGCGCTACCAGATGAGCGACGTGCTGCGCGTCGAAGGCAGCCTGGGCCAGGTGCCCTGCCTGACCTTCCTGGGGCGCAACGACGGCGTTGACCTGGTGGGCGAGAAGACCAGCGCCACCACGGCACAAGCCGTGCAGGATGGCTTGTCCTTGTCGGGCGCGCTGCCGGTGACGCTGCTGGCCCTGGACGAGGCACGCGGTCGCACACCGGGCTATGTGCTGCTGGTGGAATGCGACGACAACGCGCCACGCCTGGCCATCCAGAGCGACCTGGCCGCGCAGGTTGAAAAAGCCCTGCAGGCCAACTTCCACTACAAGCTCGCACGCGAGCTGGGCCAGCTGCAGCACGCCGCCTGCGTGGCCCTGCCTCACATGCGCCAGATCTACATGGACCAGTGCCGCGAACGCGGCATGATCGAAGGCAACATCAAGATCGAGCCGCTGCGCCACTGGCGTGGCTCGGTGCCTGCGATGCTGCGCGATTCGCTGGACGCCTGAAGACCTCTCAAGAAACCAAGCAGCACCATGGCCATCACCATCCGCATCGGCACCGAAGCCGACAACCCCAAGATCCACGACCTGGTCTCCAAGATCACCATGCCCGGCCCGGCCGAGATGTGCTTTCAGCGCCTGCCGGACTTCTTCATTGGCGCGCGCGTGGTCGGCGACGAGTTCATCATGACCGTGGCCGATGACGACGAGCGCCCCGACGTGCTGGCCGGCCTGACGGTGATTTCGGGCCACGACATGTACATCAGCGGCAAGAAGCGCCGCCTGTACTACTCGGGCGACACGCGCGTGGACCCGTTCTACCGCCGTCGCGGCATTGCTTCGTCCCTGTTCGCCGAGCAGAAGAAGTTCCGCAACACCGATGACCTGATGCACGGCATCGTGATGAAGGACAATACCGCGCCGCTGGAAGCGGCTTCGCGCGTCAAGGACGACGTGTTGTTTCGCTACTGGGTCAGCCACACGATCGAGACCAGCTTCATCTTCGTGCGCAAGGTCAAGCCGCGCATCCCCGCTGGCGTGACCCTGCGCGCGGCCACCAGCGCCGACCTGCCCGCCATGCAGGCCTTCTTCGACCGCGAAGCGCCGCGCCGCAACGGCTACCCGCTCTACGACTTCGAGAAGATGGCCAAGGGCGATCCGTACTACACAGGCCTGAAGGTCAGCGACTACGTGCTGGCGCTCAAGGGCAACGAGATCATCGGCATGCTGGCCGGCTGGAACCAGAAGGCCTTCAAGCAGACCCGCATCATGGGCTTCAAGCCCGCCATCCAGGTGCTGCGCCCGGTCTACAACCTGTACGTGAGCCTGGCCGGTGGCTTCAAGCTGCCGCCGGTGGGTGGCGTGCTGAACTACCTGACGCTCTACAACGTGTTGATCGCCGGTGACGACAAGGCCATCTACCAGGCCCTGATCGACTGGGTGATGGCCCATGAAGGCCAGAAGTACGACGCCCTGGCCACCGCCGTGACCCATGGCGACCCGCTGGTCGAGGTGCCGCGTGGCTACAAGCGTCAAAAACTCATCTCCAGCCACTTCTGGCTGAGCTATGGTGACGATCCGCGCCCCGGCATCGACAACCGCCCCTTGTACGTGGAGCTGGGCCGCCTTTGAGCCCCCGGCAATGAACCTGAGTGACATGAAAGTTTCGACATGAAGTTGCCGTCGACCCCCACCCCACGCCGCGTGCGCCTGAGCACCCTGACGGCTTCGCTGCTCGCCCTGGGTTTGAGCGGCTGTTTCGACGGCGAGGCCGAGCTGCAACTGCCTGGCTACATCGAGGCCGACACGACCTCGGTGGCCTCGCCGGTTTCGGGCACCATGGCCCAGCTCGGCGTCAAGGAAGGCCAGGTCGTCAAACCAGGCGACATGCTCTACACGCTGGAGTCTCAGCAAGAGCAAGCGCGCCTGGCTGAAGCACAGGCCCGCAAGCAGCAGGCCGAAGCGCAGAGCAAGAACCTGAGCAAGGGCGCCCGCCAAGCCGAACTCGAGAGCCTGCGCGCCAAGCTGCGTTACGCCAAGACGCAGCTGGCACAAGCCGAAAGCAACCTGAAAAAGAGCGAATCGCTGCTCAAGAAGAATTTCGTGAGCGAAACGCAGGTGGACAACGACCGCACCAACGTGCAGCTGGCCGAGGCCCAGGTCGAAGACGCCCGCGCGGCGCTGCGCGTGGCCAAGGAAGGCGCACGCACCGACGAGCAGGCCGCAGCGCAAGCCCAGACGGTGGCGGCCGAGGCTGGCGTGGCCCAGGTCGAGTGGCTGCTGCAGCAAAAGCAGGTGACGGCCCCCGTGGCTGGCGTGATCCAGGAGCTGTACGTGCGCCAGGGCGAGTTCGCCACCGCCGGCAGCACCACGATGACCATCCTGCACACGGGCTCGCTGCGCGTGCGCTTTTTCGTGCCCAACGACCTGCGCCCGAAGTTCCTGCCGGGCAACCAGGTTGCCGTCGAGATCTCGGGTTGCGACAAGCCCGCCACGGCCCGCGTCACCCGCGTGAGCGCACGCCCTGAGTACACGCAGCCGATGATGTTCAGCCAGGAGCTGCGCGACCGCCTGAGCTTCCTGACCGAAGCGCGCCTGGAAACCCCGGCCGGCTGCACCGCGCCCCCCGGCACCCCCGTGGGCGTGAAGGTGGCCGGCGTGGCCGCGAAAGCCTCCTGAACGCAAGCGAAGGACGCGACGTGGCCCAGTCCATCATCGAGGTGCGCGACCTCACCAAGACCTTTGGTGACAAGACGGTCGTCGACCAACTCAACATGACCATCGAGGAAGGCCAGCTCTACGGCTTCCTCGGCCCCAACGGCTCGGGCAAGACCACCGCCATCCGCATGATGTGCGGCCTGGTGCCGCTGACCTCCGGGCGCGGCACCTGCCTGGGCTTCGACATCGCCACGCAGGCGCCCAAGATCAAGCCTTTGCTGGGCTACATGACCCAGCACTTCAGCCTCTACCGCGATTTGACGGTGCGCGAGAACCTGCAGTTCGTCTGCAAGCTCTACGGCATCAAGGACGTGGCCGGGCGGGTCAACGAGCTGGTCAAGCAGTTCGCCTTCGACAACGAAGGCCGCGACAAGCAGCGCGTGGGCACCATGTCGGGCGGCTGGAAGCAGCGCCTGGCCCTGGCCTGCGCGATGGCGCACCGCCCCCGCATCCTGCTGCTCGACGAGCCCACCGCCGGTGTCGACCCCAAAGCCCGTGAAGCCTTCTGGGACATCCTGCAGGACATCGCCTCGACCGGCGTGTCGGTGCTGGTGAGCACGCACTACATGGACGAGGCCATGCGCTCGAACCGCATCGCGTACGTGCTGTATGGCCGCCTGCTGGTGGACGACGCGCCCGAGCGGGTGCTGGCGGATGCGCCCCTGGTGGCCGCGCAGGTGCCGCTGCAGGAGGTGTTCCGTCACCCTCACCTGGCGCACGACGCGCGCATCGTGCGGCTCTCGCAGCAGGGCAACAGCATCCGCGTGGTGGCCCGCTCGCACGAAGACGTGGGCTCGTGGGTGCACGACCTGGCGCAGCACGGCTTGCACGCTGGCACGCCCGTCGACATCGACGTCGGCCTCGAGGACGTCTTCTTCTACCTGACCTTGCAGCAGCAAGGCTCCATCACGCAGTTCTGAGGAGACCCAGGTGTTCCAGGCATTCAACCGCATCGCCGCCATCGCCACCAAGGAGCTGATCCACATGGTGCGCGACCGCATGACCTTCGTGTCGCTGCTGTCGGTCACCATCGGCTACGTGATCGTCTTCGGCTACGCGATCAACCCCGATCCGCGCCACATCCCGACCATCGTAGTGGACCACGACAAGAGCGAGTTCTCGCGGCTGTACAAGGCCGCGCTGCAGCAGTCCGTCTACCTGGAAATCGACCAGCGCCAGCTGACGTCCGACCAGGCCAGCGAGATGCTGCGCAAGGCGCAGACCTCGGTGGTCGTCGAGATCCCGCCCGACTTCACGCGCAACCTGATGCGCGGCCTGCCGGCGCAGATCCTGGTCGAAGCCGATGCCACCGACCCGGTCTCGCTCAACGGCGCCATCACCTCCACGGGCGAGGTCGCGCGGCAAACGGCCGCGCACCTGTTCCGCAAGGACGGCATCGAGGCCACGTTCACGGGTGAGCCCAAGCTGGAGGTGCGCGTGCAGCGCCGCTTCAACCCGCAGGGCGAGCAGACCTTCTTCATCATCCCCGGCCTGGTGGGCATGATCCTGAACGTGTCGCTGCTGGTGATGACGGCCATGTCCATCACCAAGGAAAAAGAGCAGGGCTCGATGGAGTTCCTGCTGGTCACGCCGACCGAGCCCTGGGAGATGATCATCGGCAAGATCATCCCGACCTTCCTGGTGGGGGTGGTGCAGGTGTCGATCATCCTGGCGATCGCCTTCTTGCTGTTCAAGCTGCCGCTCACAGGCGACCCGCTGGCGCTGATCGCGCTGCTGCTGGCCTACGGCATCACCACGCTGTCGGTGGGCATCCTGATCTCGACGGCGGCGATGTCGCAGATGCAGGCCATGCAGCTGTCGTTCTTCTACTTCCTGCCGTCCATCCTGCTGTCGGGCTTCATGTTCCCGTACAGCGGCATGCCGCAGTGGGCGCAGGTCATCTCTCAAGGGCTGCCGCTGACCTACTTCGTGCGCGGCTCGCGCGGCGTGTTCCTCAAGGAGTTCACGCTGATCGACATGTGGCCGCACCTGTGGCCGATCATGCTGGCCGGGCTCGTGTTTGGGCTGCTGGCGGTCAAAAGCTACCGGCGCACACTCAACTGAGTGCGTGGACGGCGCCTGTCGTCACTTTGAAGCGACTTCCAAAGGGCCGCTTCACGCCTGCAGCGTGACGGCTTTCACGCTGCAGGCGATTGTGGGCGAGCGCCATGGCTCAAGGACTTGCCACATCGTCCGAAACTCCAATCGTTGTGTGCTTCACGCTCGTTTGGAGATTCGACCATGCGCTTCGCCCCCACCCTGCTTGCCTGCTCTTTCGCTCTGGCTTCGGCACACGCCCTGGCCAACGACCCCAAGGCAACCATCGCCGACCTCGATGCCCGCTTGAACAAGCTCGGCGCCCCCAAGGTAGAGGGCACGGCGACCGTCGCCGACAAGGAAGTGCCGGCCATCTTCTTTGGCAAACGCCGCATCAACGGCAACTACGACGTCGTCGATGAGATCAAAAAGGCCTCCGGCGCCACGGCCACGGTGTTCGTCAAGAGTGGCGACGACTTCGTGCGCGTGAGCACCAACGTGCTCACCCCTGAAGGCAAGCGCGGTGTCGGCACGCAACTGGCTCGCAACAAAGCCTACGAGTCGGTGAGCAAAGGACAGTCCTTCTGCGGCGAAGTCGATGTGCTGGGCACCGCCTACAACACTTGCTACAACCCCGTGAAGGACGCTGGCGGCGCCGTCATTGGCGTGACCTACGTGGGTTTCAAGAAGTGATCAAAGCGGGCAACCAGCCCGCAGGAGCTGCGCATGAACCCTCTCAAGTGGGTCGGTGATCGACTCAATGGCCTGTCGACTGCGCTGAAGTTGGCCCTGTCATTCGGCGTGACACTCACACTGACCCTGGCCGTCGGCGCGTCCTCGCTGTGGGCGATGTCCCACATGAATGGCGATGCGGAGCAACTGGCCCAGCGTTGGCTGCCTGCCGTCGATCAACTGGCGCGTGCGCGTGTGGCCATGCTGGAAGCGCGCGATTTCGAAGTTCGCCACACGCTGGCCAGCGACGAAGGCTACATGGAGGAGTACGAGGAAAAGTTCAAGGCAGCTCGGTCTGCCGCAGAGCTCGCCCTTGGCGCTCACACCCAGTTGATCGCCGACGAGGAACAAGGGGCCCTGAGCGCCGCGCTGGATCAGCGATGGAAGAGCTACCTGGACACCTCGGAGAAGGTGATTGCGCTGGACCGCAAAGGACAGCAGGCAGATGGCAAGGACATCAGCGAAGGCGCCGGCAAATCGAACTTCGACGACACCTTGAGCGCACTCGACAAACTGTCGGCTCACAACTTCCAGCAAGGCGAGCACGCCGCGGACGATGCCTCTGCAACGTACGCCCAATCTCAGAAATGGGTGCTTGCTGGTGTCACGCTGTCGCTGCTGCTCAGTGGATTGATGGCCTGGGCCATGTCCCGCAGCTTGATGCGAGATCTCGGCGGTGAGCCACACGATGTGGCGAACCTGCTGCGCCGGGTGGCCGATGGCGACCTGACCCACCGACCCATGTTGCGCCCTGGTGATCGGCACAGCGTGATGGCCTGCATATCCCAGATGCAGGAAAGCCTCGCTGCGGTGGTCTGCTCGGTGCGAGAGGGCTCTGAATCGGTGTCCACCGCCAGCGTGGAAATCGCACAAGGCAACAACGATTTGTCAGGGCGCACGGAGCAGCAAGCCAGCGCGCTGCAGCAGACCGCAGCATCGATGGAGCAACTCGGCGCGACGGTCAACCAGAACGCCGAAAACGCCCGCCACGCAAACGACCTTGCCCGCGAGGCCAGCCAAGTGGCCTCCAAGGGGGGGGAGGCAGTTCAGCAGGTCATCTCCACCATGCGGGGCATCAATGACAGCTCTCGCCGCATCGCAGACATCACGGGGGTCATCGACGGCATCGCGTTCCAGACCAACATCCTGGCGCTCAACGCCGCGGTCGAGGCGGCACGCGCTGGCGAACAAGGGCGAGGCTTTGCGGTGGTGGCCAACGAGGTTCGCACCTTGGCACAACGCTCGGCCACGGCAGCCAAAGAGATCAAAACGCTGATCGGAGCGAGCGTGGAACAGATTCAGGCAGGCTCCAATCAGGTCGACCAAGCGGGCTCCACCATCGAACAAGTGGTGCAGTCGATCCAACGCGTCACACAGATCGTCAACGAAATCAGCTCGGCCAGCGAGGAACAGAACTCCGGCGTGCGCCAGGTCGGTGACGCCATTTCGCAGCTGGATCAAACCACGCAGCAGAACGCTGCGCTGGTCGAGCAAAGCGCTGCGGCAGCAGAGAGCCTGCGTCACCAAGCCCATCAACTGGTCAAGTCTGTGTCGGTGTTCAAGGTTTCGGCCTGAACGTGAACCCTTTCACGCGCCCACCCAGCGACTTGGGCAGGGCAATCAAGTCGGCGCCCAAGGCGCCGATTTTCATGGGAACTCAACCTGTCCCCGTGAAAGCGGGGCACCCATGACATGGCTTCGACTGCCACCACCCTCGCTCCCGTCTCACACTCAACGCGGATCCACTGGCGCGCGTTCGTGCTCGGCACGGCCTGCGGCCTGCTGATGCTCGTCGGAGGCTTCGCGTCTTGGCACGAGCAGCGCCAAGTGCGTGCAGAGGCCGAGCTGCATGGCACCTGGTTGCCGCTGGTCGAGGCCGCTGGCGATTTGAAGTCCGATCTGGATGCCTGGCAGGATGAGCCCGTGCCCCTGCTGGCCGAGCGCGTGGACGCCCGCTTGGCGCAAATCCGCAAGCTGGCGGACACCTCGTCAGGCCTGGGCGGCGAATCGTCCGCAGACAGCATCCTGCGCGACGTGCATGGGCGTTGGCAGGCCCTGCAATCGGGCCGATCGGCCGACTGGGATGGCCTGCACGACCGACTGCGTCAGCTCAGCGTGACCGGCCTGATGCAAAGCCAGAAGCTGGCCGATCTGGCCGCTGGGCGCGGCGCCTGAGCCACCTCGGCGCGAACCCGCGCCACACCGCCCCCACCGAAGCCCGCCGCCATGACGGGCCCGACCGCCTCACTTCGTGCCGAAGATGCGGTCACCCGCGTCACCCAGACCGGGCAGGATGTAGCCGTGCTCGTTGAGGCAGCGGTCCACGGCGGCGGTGTAGATGTCCACGTCGGGGTGCTCGGACTGCATCGCGGCCACGCCTTCGGGCGCAGCCAGCAGGCACATGAATTTGATCGAGCGGGGCTTGAGCTGCTTGATGCGCGCAACGGCTGCCGCAGCCGAGTGGCCCGTCGCCAGCATGGGATCGACCACGATCACGTCGCGCTCGGCCACCTCCGAGGGCATCTTGAAGTAGTACTCGACCGGCCGCAGGGTATCCGGGTCGCGGTACAGGCCGATGTGCCCCACGCGCGAGCTGGGCACCACGCGCAGCATGCCGTCTAGCAGGCCGTCGCCGGCGCGCAGGATGGACACCAGCACCAGCTTCTTGCCGTCGATGACGTGGCCGGTCATGGTCTCCAGCGGGGTCTCGATCTGCACGGGCTGCAGCGGCATGTCCCGCGTGACCTCATAAGCCATCAGCGTGCTCAGCTCATCGAGCAGGCGGCGAAAGCTGTTGGTGCTCGCGTCCTTTTGCCGCATGAGCGTGAGCTTGTGCTGGACCAGGGGGTGGGAGATGAGGTGGAGCGTGCTCATGGTGACTCGTCTGGGTGGGCAGCAGGTGCCACAGTGTGCCGGTGAAATGCCGGCACACGAAGCAGGACGCGTGCCCGCCCCTGACCCAGGCGGCGTGGGGCAGCCATCGACAAGCCCAGCAAACAGCCGCAGCCCTGCAGAGCCCTCAGGCCGCCACGCCTTGGGGCATCACCTCGGCCACCATGCGCGCCAGGACCTGATCAAACCGCCGATGAAAATCGGCCACGGCGGCCACCGGCGTCTCGCCCAATTGCCAGCTGGTCGGCATGGTCAAGCGCCCGTTCATCTCCACCAAGGCGGGCAAAGGCGAAATGCTGTTGACCGTGGGGGTGAGCTGCACCACGCGCACCGCCGCATCCGGCAGGTTGACGTGGTTGGCGTCGCCCAGGCTGGTGGCGTGGCAGCTGATCTTGGGGAACTTGCCCTGGCGCTTGAGTTGCACCCCGATGTGGCCGATCAGCGTGCGGCCCAGCCACGGCAGCGCCTCTTCGAGCAGGTAGGTCCAGCACATCTCGCGGCGGGCGTATCGGTCCTGCCCTTCCTTGATGCTGGCATCGATCGACTTGACGCGTTCGCGCAGGGGCTTGCGCGCATCCGTTTCGATGACCAGGAAGGCGCCGACGTGGTTGCCCCACAGGTGGCCATGGCCGGCCGAGGCCGGGTAGTACTTGCGCAGGTTCACCGAGATGCGGATGACGGCGGCGGCCTTCGGGTCGTTCGGCGCCTGATCCAGGAAGGTCTGGGCCAGCGCGGCGATCAGGAAGGTGTTGAGCGACACCCCCAGCTCGCGCGCGGTGCGGCGCAAATCGGCCACCGGCGTGGGCACCTCGTGGTGACGCAGGCCCGTGGTCGAGAAATGCGTGCCCAGTTGCGTGGACCACTGCTGGATGTTCAGGCTGGCCAGTCGCCGGGACTCTTCCTGCTTGTGGCGACGCGAGCGCATCACCTGACGCGGCCACTGCCGCCAGTCCAAGGGCGCGATCGAGCCGATCATGGACGGCGCCTCCAGCGCCATGGGCTCGAGCGGCTGACCGTTGAGGCCGCGCAGGATCTGCTTGACCAACTGCAGCATGGTCATGCCGTCGCCCAGGATGTGGGGTACGCCGAAACACAGCACCGGTCGCTCGGGGTGCGGCACGAAGTGAGCACGCAGGCCCAGGCCTCGCTCCAGCGGCAGCACCTCGTGCATGCGCTCGCGGTGCCAGGCTTCGAGCGCCGTGGCGTTGTCGACATCAACGTGCGGGTCGACCCGGTAGGCCAGCTCGAACAGCTGATCGATCAGCGGCCCCTCGGGCAGGATGCGGAAGTGGTAGCGGTGCAGGCCTGGCTCCAGCGCCGCGCGCAGCTTGGGGTAGGCGGTGACCAGCTCGCGCAGGGTGCGGCGCATGCGCTCTTCGGGCACCGGCTGGTTCAAGCGCAGCAAGTAGGCCTGCACCATGGTGCCAGCCAAGCCTTCGATGGCCGCGTAGCCGTGTTCGGATCGGTTGAGGGGGACGATGTCGCCGGTGATGACTGCCATGCGTTGCATGCTGCCAGTTCAGGAGGAAATCCGACTCATGGCTTGTGCGGATCTCCCCCCTGAATGAGCAGGCGCAAGGCCGCGCGGAGGCCGCCGCCTAAAATGCGCCCCATGAGTGCTGTTTTCACCCTGCCCCCGCTGGCCAACGACCGCTTCCTGCGCGCCTGCCTGCGCCTGCCCACCGACGCCACGCCCGTGTGGCTGATGCGCCAAGCCGGTCGCTACCTGCCCGAGTACCGCGCCACGCGCGACGTGGCCGGCAGCTTCATGGGCCTGGCCACCAACCCGGAGCTGGCCTGCGAGGTGACGATGCAGCCGCTGCGCCGCTACGACCTGGACGCGGCCATCCTCTTCAGCGACATCCTCACCGTGCCCGACGCCATGGGCCTGGGCCTGAGTTTTGCCGCCGGTGAAGGCCCGAAGTTCGCCAAGGTCGTGCGCGACGAGGCCGCCGTGGCCGAGCTGGCCGTGCCCGACATGGACAAGCTGCGCTACGTCTTCGACGCCGTGCGCACCATCCGCCGCGAGCTGTCGGACGCCAACGGCGTGGGCAAGGTGCCCCTCATCGGCTTCAGCGGCAGCCCCTGGACGCTGGCCTGCTACATGGTCGAAGGCGGCGGCTCGGACGACTACCGCGCCGTCAAGACGCTGATGTACCAGCGCCCAGACCTGATGCACCGCATCCTCGAGGTCAACGCCGACGCGGTGGCCCTGTACCTCAACACCCAGATCGAAGCCGGCGCGCAAGCGGCGATGATTTTCGACTCCTGGGGCGGTGTGCTGGCCGACGGCGCCTTCCAGCAGTTCAGCCTGGCCTACACCAAGCGCGTGCTCTCGCAGCTCAAGAAAGAGCACGACGGGTTCCGCATCCCGCACATCGTCTTCACCAAGGGTGGCGGCATCTGGCTGGACGAGATCGCCGGCAGCGGGTGCGACGTGGTCGGCCTGGACTGGACCATGAACCTGGGCCGTGCTCGCCAAATCACCGGCGACCGCGTGGCCCTGCAAGGCAACCTCGACCCCAACGTGCTGTTCGCTTCACCCGAGCAGGTGCGCAAAGAAGCCATCAAGGTGCTCGACAGCTTCGGCAAGCCGACCGCCGGCAGCGGCCACGTCTTCAACCTGGGGCATGGCATCAGCCAGTTCACCCCGCCCGACAACGTCAAGGTGCTGGTGGACACGGTGCACGAGCACAGCCGCAAGCTGCGCGCTTGAAACTGGGGCCCCACTTGGCCCCCATCCTAGTCGCGCAGCCTTGATGGGCCACAACCAGTGCGGCCACCCTGGCTAAGCCTCGTCCCGCGTGGCCAGCAACACGGCCGCCAGGATCAGGCCACCGCCCATCAGCACCGCAGGCCGCAGCGCCTCGCCGCCGAACCAAACGGCCGAGCCCGCTGCGAAGACGATCTCCGACAGCATCACCACCGAGGTGACCTGCACCGGGATCTGCGAAGCGCCGTACTGCATCGCCAGGTTGGACGCGAAAAAGGCCACGCCCATGCCAGCGGCCAGCAAAGCCCAATCCCAGGAGAAAACGGGCCAGCCCGGCACCACCCCTTGCGCCGACAACACCAGCCCCAGCAAGCCGGGCAGGCAAACACCCCCCGAGAACATCGCCAGGGCGCGCTCGGCCGAGCTGTGGCTGGCAGCTCGCCGCAGCAGCACGTTGATCAGCGCAAAGCCGAAGCCACCCGCCAGCCCCAGCCAGTCGGCCAGGCCATTGAAGCGCGGCCAGCCGCCGTCGACTGGCCGCAGCACCAGCAAAGCACCGCCGAGGGCCAGGGCCACGCGCAAAGCCGCCTTGGCCGTGATGCGCTCGCCGAGCAACCACCACGCCAGGCCCACGGCCCACAGCGGCATCAGGTAGAACAGCAGCACCACGCGCACCACCTCGCCGGTGGCCACGCCCCAATTGAAGGCTGCGTTGGTGAAACCCGTGGCCAGCGCCAGCATCCACAAACCGGGTGAACGCAACACGACGCGCCAGGCTTCGCGTCGGGCCAGGCCGATGGCGAGCACGCCCAGGGCGAAAAACAGCAGGGTCGCCCACAGCGGGTGCAAGCCCATGTCCTGCAGGCGGCGCAAGGGCCACCAGGACAGCCCCCACACGAAGGCGTTGAACAACAAACCCAGGTACGGCATGGGGATCAGGGGTCAGCGGCGCTCGATCACCATGGGCTTGAGCTGCAACGCTTGCCGCACCTGCATCGCGGCCTGCTGGGCCTCGTGCTTCGATGCATAAGGCCCCGCCTGCAGCTTGTAGTGCGGCGACTCATGGAAAACGGCCAGCAAGGGCAGCAAGCCCGAGAGCTGATCGGCGATGCGCTGCTGCAGCTTGTCGACGCCATCGCGGCGGCTCAGTGCAGCCAGCTGCACCCAGAAGCCTCGGGCGGCGGGGGTGTGAGCACGGGCCGTTGGTGCCACCAACGACGAGTCGCCAAAGGACGCAGCGCTTTCGGTGTTCAATGGTGACGCAAAGGGTGTGGCTCGCGCGGGGCTCTCTGCAGGCACTGGCGCTGCCGCCAAACGCGTCGGATCAGGATCGAGCACCGTGCCGCGCTGCCAGGCCCCGCTGCGGATTTCATCGAACGTCAGCCGCGCGATCTCGACCTGACCCACACCGGCTGCCGCGATGTCGAGCTTGATGGCCGCCGCGTAGCTCAGGTCGATCACCCGGCCAGAGACAAAGGGGCCGCGGTCGTTGACCCGCACGATCACTTCCTTGCCATTGCGCACGTTGCGCACGCGCACGTAACTGGGGATGGGCAGCGTCTTGTGGGCCGCCGTCAACCCGTACATGCTGTAGAGCTCACCGCTGGCGGTGCGCCGGCCGTGGAACTTGTTGCCGTACCAGGAAGCCCCGCCCTTCTCGCTCCACTCGACGTCGCCCCGCAAAGGCTCGTAGGACTGGCCCAGCACCACGTAAGGCTTGTTCGGCCCGCCCTCGCGGATGGGCTCGATCTGGGGCACCACATCGGGCAGGTCGGCCAGGTTGGGCGGCACACTCAATGGCGGGCCATCGCGTTGCGGGGCTGTCCCCGGTGACGACGCTGGCGCCTTCGGCCCCGAGGCGCAACCCGACACCAGCAGGGTCAACACCACGCACGCGAACACCAAGGCATGCCCCCAGCCGGCGCTCGGGCGTCGGACAGCGACAGACAAAGAAGCCATCGAGGCGATGGGGCGCGGGCCTGCGGTTTGCATGGACCGCACCATAACCGATCCTCGCGGCACAATGTGCCCCTTCCTGAAACCGACCGTGACCCCGCCATGCCCACCAAGCCCAGCACCGACTTCGACCACGCTTTCGAGCGCGGCATGCGCAACCGCCGTGCAGCCCTGGGAGACGCCTGGGTCGACAAGTCGGTGGCCAAGGCCAACACCTTCAACGCCGAGTTCCAGCACTTCATCACCGACTACGCCTGGCACGGTGTGTGGGGCCGCCCCGGTCTGGACTGGAAGACCCGCCGCATCATCGTGATGGCCGTCACCGCTTCGCTGGGCCGCTGGGACGAGTTCGAGATCCACATGCGCGGCTCGCTCACGCCCGGCAACGCCCACACCCTGAGCGTCGACGAGGTGCGCGAGGCCCTCATCCAGATCGCCATCTACGCTGGCGTGCCCGCCGCGAACACCGGCTTTGCCAAAGCCCTGGGCATCATGCGCGAGCTCGGCATCGAGCCCCCTGCCCGCCCAGCCGACGACGCCTGGCACCCGGGCGAAGGCCGCTCGGTGTTCACGCAGACGCGCCCCAAGCTGCACGCCACCGTCCGCGAGCCCCGCAGCGGCGAGTACACCCACACCGTCGTGCTCAGCCACGCGCTGGGGCAAGACGGCTCGATGTGGGACCAGGTGGCCAACGAGCTGGCGCGCACCTGCCGTGTCATCTGCCCGGACACGCGCGGCCACGGCCGCTCGCAGATCCCCGCCGAGCCGCTGACGCTGACCGAACTCGCTGCCGACGCCGCCCGCCTGATCGACGAACTCGCCGGTGAGCCCGTGGTCTGGGTCGGTCTGTCCATGGGCGGCCTCATCGGCCAGGAACTGGCGCTGCGCCACCCCGACAAGGTCAAGGGCCTGGTGCTGGCCAACACCACCTCGGGCTACACCCCGGCGGGCCGCGAAGCCATCGCCGAGCGCATCGCCACCATCGACGCACATGGCCTGCAAGCGATCTCGACCGGCGCCATGCACCGCTTCTTCAGCGAGGCCTTCCGCACCCAACAGGCGGCCGCCGTGTCGCGTCACCAGCGCCTGCTCGAGGCCACCGACCCCGAAGGCTACACCGCCTGCGCCGCCGCCATCTGCGAGGCCGATTTCAGCGGCAAGCTGCACAAGGTTCGCGTGCCATCGCTGGTGATTTCCGGCAGCCTCGACGAAAGCCTGCCGCCGGACACGGCTATCGCCCTGGCCCGCGCCATCACCGGCGCGCAACTGGTCACGCTGCAAGGCTGTGCACACCTGAGCGCCGTGGAACAACCACAGGCCTTTGCCGAGGTGGTTGGCGAGTTCGTCGCGGGGCTGTGAGCCGGTGCCGATGTCCGCCCTGCCCACGCGCCACCTCGAGCGCCCGCAACCGTGAGCGCCGCGCCCACCATGAACCCGGCCCAGATGGCCGCGGTTCAGCACCTTGATTCGCCCTGCCTCGTGCTGGCAGGTGCTGGCTCGGGCAAGACGCGCGTGATCACGCACAAGATCGCGCGCCTGCTGCAACCCGGCGACGGCGCCGACCTGGCGCCATCGCAGATCGGCGCCATCACCTTCACGAACAAGGCCGCTGCCGAAATGCGCGAGCGGGTCAAGGCGCTCATCGGCCCCAAGGCCGCGGGCAAGCTGCTGGTGTGCACCTTCCACTCGCTGGGTGTGCGCCTGCTGCGCGAAGACGGCGAGGCGCTTGGCCTCAAACCCAAGTTCTCCATCCTCGACAGCGACGACGTGCTCAGCATCCTGCGCGACGCAGGCGCCACCACCGACGCGAAACTGGCGCGCAGCTGGCAGTGGCAGATCAGCCTGTGGAAGAACCAGGGCATCAGCAGCGGGCACGCCTTGTCCGACGCCGGCAGCGACGACGAGATCCTCGCTGCCAAGGTGATGAAGCTGTACGAAGAGCGCCTGCTGGCCTACCAGGCCGTCGACTTCGATGACCTCATCGGCCTGCCGCTCAAGCTGCTGTCCCAGCACCCCCATGTGGCGCAGAAATGGCAGCGCCAGCTGCGTCACGTGCTGGTCGATGAGTACCAGGACACCAACGCCACACAGTACGAGCTGCTCAAGCTGCTGGTGGGGCCCGAAGGCATCTTCACCGCCGTGGGCGACGACGACCAGTCCATCTACGGCTGGCGCGGCGCCACGCTCGACAATTTGAAGCGCCTGCCGCAGGACTACCCCAACCTCAAGGTCATCCCGCTGGAGCAGAACTACCGCTCCACCAGCGCCATCCTGCGCGCGGCCAACAACGTCATCCAGCTCAACCCCAAGCTGTTCCCGAAGACGCTGTGGTCGGACCTGGGCGAAGGCGAGCCAGTCAAAGTGGTCGAGTGCGACAACGAAGAGCACGAGGCCGAACGCGCCGTGGCCCGCATCCAGGCCATCCGCGGCGGCATGCTCAGCAACACGCAACCGGCCGACTGGAACCAGTTCGCCATCCTCTACCGCGCCAACCACCAAGCCCGGCCCATCGAACAAGCGCTGCGCCGCGCCAACATCCCCTACAAAGTGTCGGGCGGCCAGAGCTTCTTCGACCGCGCCGAGATCAAGGACCTGTGCGCCTGGCTGCGCCTTTTGCTCAACAACGACGACGACCCGGCCTTCCTGCGCGCGGTCACCACGCCCAAGCGCGGCATCGGCCACCAGACGCTGGCCGCTTTGGGCGAGTTCTCGGGCAAGTGGAAGGTGAGCTTGTTCGAGGCCTTGTTCTCCGATTCATTGAGCACCGTGCTGAGCCAGCGCGCGCTCGACGGCCTGCACGAGTTCGGCCGCTACATCAACGACTTCGAATACAAGGCCCGCCAGACCTACGGTGGCGAAGGCGCCAAGGAGCTGCTGCTGGAGTGGCTCAAGGACATCGGCTACGAACAGCACCTCTACGACAACGAAGAAAACGAAAAAGTGGCCCAGGCCCGCTGGACCAACGTGCTCGACTTCATTGACTGGGTGGCCAAGCGTTGCGGTGGCGACATCGAGGTCGACGGCGGCATGACCACGGAGAGCGAACGCCGCAGCGTGATCGAGGTGGCGCAGACCATCGCGCTGATCACCTCGCTGGCCGAGCGCGAGTCCGACCAGAACGCGGTGGTGCTGTCGACGTTGCATGCATCAAAGGGCCTGGAATGGCCGCACGTGGTGCTGGCCGGCACCAACGAGGGCATCTTGCCCTTTTGCCGCGACGAAGAAGAAATGACGCCGCAGCAGGTGGAGGAGGAGCGCCGCCTGATGTACGTCGGCATCACCCGCGCGCGGCTGAGCCTGAGCGTGAGCGTGCTCAAGCGCCGCAAGAAGGGACGCGACTACGTGCAGGCCACGCCCAGCCGCTTCGTGGCCGAGATGAAGCTCGGCGAAGGCGGCCCCAAGGAAGACCCACGCGAGAAGCTGCGGCGGCTGCGCGAAGAAATGGCGGCGAAAGCGCGCAACGCGCCGCCACCAGGCGGGGTTTGAGCCGGCTCGCGGGCAACGTTTCCAACCGGCCGCACCGAGCGCCGGGAAAAGCGCCGGGAATGGCGCCGGAAGACGCGTTGGACAAAGCGCCAGACAAAAAAAACCCGAGCGCCGCAAGCGGCCTCGGGTTCTGAAATGTCACCCTGAACGAGGTGAGTGGAGAGAAAAAACGAAACAAGCCCCTGTGAGACACCGCCCTGATGCGAAAGTTCCACAGGTCTGAAACGATTTGTATCGCGCCGCTGCAAAACATGCAACAGAAAGTCGTTTCTTCACCCTGTTTTCCAGGGCTAACCCCTAGGTGAAACCGCTCCCGCCGGGATCGGGGACAATCTGCGGCTCGCGCAGGGGCGACGGCGCCCCCACCGCTGCACCCGTCCCAAGGAACCCTCATGGAATGCACCATCAACTGGCAGCCTGCCTCCGGCATGGCCTTCATGGCTGAAACCGGCAGCGGCCACATCATCAACATGGACGGAGCCCCGGAAGGCGGTGGCCGCAACCTGGCGCCCCGCCCCATGGAAACCGTGCTGGCGGGCACCGGTGGTTGCACGGCCTACGACGTGGTGCTGATCCTCAAGCGAGGCCGCCACGACGTGCGCGGCTGCCAGGTCAAGATCACGGCCGACCGCGCCGAGGTCGACCCCAAGGTCTTCACGAAAGTGAACATGCACTTCGTCGTGACCGGCGTGAACCTCCCGGACACCGCCGTGGCACGCGCCATCCAGATGTCGCACGAGAAATACTGCTCGGCCTCGATCATGATCGGCAAAACCGCCGAGATCACCACCAGCTTCGAGGTGATCGCCGCCTGATCGCCGCCCGGTCGCCGATCGCACGGCGCCGGGGCTGCGATCAGATGCGGTGTGCCGTGGTCGTCATGACCCTGGCGGCCAGCTTCATCAGGCCGCGCACGGGCGCCGGCAGTGGCACCCCACCGGCCTTCTCGGCAGCGTCCGCGTGAGCGACCTCGTCGTCCCGCATCTGCGCCACGATGGCGCGCGAGGCCGCGTCGGCCGCAGGCAGCTTGTCCATGTGGCTGTTGAGGTGCGCCTCGACCTGGCGTTCGGTCTCCACGACAAAGCCCAGGCTGTGACGATCCCCCACCTTCGCTGCCACCAGCCCGACGGCAAAAGCGCCTGCGTACCACAGCGGGTTGAGCAGGCTGGTGCGCCCGCCCAGCTCCTTGAGGCGCTGCTCCGTCCAGGCCAGGTGGTCGGTTTCTTCGGCCGCCGCAGCTTCGAACTGGGCCTTGAGCCCCGGGTCATTGGTGCCCCAGGCCTGCGAGGCGTAGAGCGCCTGCGCGCACACCTCGCCCACGTGGTTGACGCGCATCAGCGCAGCCGACTGGCGCTTTTCTTCGGCCGTCAAAGCTGGGGCCTCCCCCCCTCCATCCGGGCGCGGACAGGGCCGAGCGGCCACGTGCGAGCCCAAGGAGGTGCGCAAGGCGTTGTCGATGCTCAGGATGACGCGGTCCAGCGCATCGTGCTGGATGGCGGCATTAGGGGCGAAAGAGGAAGCGGAAGCGGCGCGGTTCATGTTGTGCATCCTAGCGCGGCGCGAGGGCCAAGGGCTTGCGACGGATCAGCCCATGCACGACAACGCCGCGCCAGCGCAGCCGCAGCCACAACCCAGCGCATCAACGCTGCATGAGCCCGCGGCTCTTGGCGATCGACATCAGCAACCCCAGCGCCAGGCCCAGCGTGACCATGGCCGTGCCGCCATAGCTGATGAAGGGCAAGGGCACGCCCACCACAGGCAGGATGCCGCTGACCATGCCCATGTTGACGAAGGCGTAGGTGAAAAAGCTCAGCGACAGGCTGCCCGCCAGCAGGCGCGAGAACAGCGTGGGCGCTTGCGAAGCGATGTACAGACCTCGGTAGATCAAGGCCAGGAAACCGATCATCAGCAGGGCGTTGCCGAACAGGCCGTGCTCCTCTGAATAAGACGCGAAGGCGAAGTCGGTGGTGCGCTCGGGGATGAACTCCAGGTGTGTCTGCGTGCCCTGCATGAAGCCCTTGCCTGCCACCCCGCCCGAGCCGATGGCGATCATGCCCTGGATGATGTGAAATCCCTTGCCCAGCGGGTCAGAGGTCGGGTCCAGCAGCGTGCAGACGCGGTTCTTCTGGTAGTCGTGCAAGCCCACCCACTTCACGCCAGGCTGACACAGGTCGTCCTGAAATCCCACGATCAGGCTCACGCCCAGCGCTCCGGCCAGCAGGGTTGGCACGATGAGCTTCCAGCTCAGGCCCGCGAAGAAGATGACGTACAGCCCCGAGGTGAGCACCAGCATGGAGGTGCCCAGGTCGGGCTGCTTGAGCACCAGCGCAAAAGGCAGCAGCAGCAGCCCACCCGCGACCAGGAAGTCAGGCGTGCGCAACTGCCCCTCTCGGCGCTGGAACCACCAGGCCAGCATCAGCGGCGCGGCGATCTTGGCGATCTCGGAGGGCTGGATGACAACGCCGATGTTGAGCCAGCGGGTCGCGCCCTTCTTGGTGATGCCGAAGATCGCCGTGGCGATCAGCAGCACCACGCCAACGGTGTAGAGCGGCACGGCGATCGCCATCAGTCGCTGCGGTGGCACCTGCGCCACGAAAAACAGCACCCCGGCGCCCAACAGCATGTTGCGGCTGTGATCCACGAAGCGCGTGCCGTGGTCGAAGCCAACCGAGTACATGTTGGCCAGGCCCAGCAGGCACATGTACAGGATGATGCACACCAGCGGCAGGTCAAAGCCCTGGAAGATGGGCTTGATGCGCTGAAGCAGCGAGGGCTTCTCGAAAGCGATGTTCATGGCGAGCCCCTCGGGCTGGAGGCGGTCGATGCGGCCGCAGCAGCGGCAGCGGTGGCAGCAGACGCGGACGGCGGAGCGGGCACGGCAGGTGCGACGGGTACAACAGACGACGTCGGCGCGCTGGGTGCGATGGGTGCGATGGGCGCACTTGGCACGGCCGGCGCGGTCGGTCCGCTCACATCGGCACCGAAGGCATCGGTGCCCTTGGGCAGAGGCACCTCGGATGCCTTGCGCGCCACACCCACCGGGGCAGATGCTCGGCTTTGCTGCACCAGTGCGATGTCCTCTTCACTGGGGTAGATGCCCAGCAGCAGGTAATCGAGCACGCGACGGGCGATCGGCGCAGCAGCCATGGCACCAAAGCCTGCGTTCTCGACGATCACCGCCAGGGCCACGCGCGGGTTGTCCACCGGGGCGAAGGCCTCGTAGAGCGAATGGTCGCGCTTGTACTCGTCGATGCGCGAGGCCACGTACTTCTCGTTCTGGCGCAGGCCCACGGCCTGGGCCGTGCCCGTCTTGCCGCCACTGAGGTAGCCGGCCCCCGCGAACACCCGCGTGCCCGTGCCCTCCTGGGTCACGCCGAACATGGCTTCGCGGATCAGGGCGGTGTGTTCGGGTTTGAGCGGCAGCGCATCGATCGGCTCGCGCACCGGGATCATGCGCTCGCGCGTGACCACGTTCTCGATCTCGCGCACCACGCGCGGCTGAAAGCGCTGCCCGTCGCTGACCACGGTGGACAGCGCCGTGGCCACCTGCAGCATCGTGAAGGTGTTGTAGCCCTGTCCGATGCCCAGCGAGATGGTCTCGCCGGCGTACCACTTGCGCTGCTCCGGGCGGCGGTAGGCTTTGCGCTTCCAGTCGGTGGAGGGCAGGATGCCCGTGACCTCGCCCTTGAGGTCGATGCCCGTCAGTCGCCCGAAGCCCAGCTGCGACATCTGGTCGTGGATCAGGTCCACGCCCATCTCGTTGGCCAGGGTGTAGAAGTAGACGTTGCTGGACTCGACGATGGCGCGACGCATGTTCATCGCACCGCCACGCTCGTTCTCTGGGCTGCGGAACCGGTGGCCACCAAAGACGAACACGCCGTTGTCCATGATGATGGTGTCGGGGCGGCGCTTGTTGGCGTTGAGCGCGGCCAGGGCCATGAAGGGCTTGTAGGTCGAGCCCGGCGGGTAGGTGCCTCGCAGGGCCCGGTTGAGCAGCGGCTTGTCGGCGCTTTCGTTGAGCTCTTTCCAGTTCTCGCTGTCGATGCCGTCGACGAACAGGTTGGGGTCGAACGTGGGCTTGGAGACAAACGCCAGCACCTCGCCGTTGCGCGGGTCGATCGCCACCAGCGCGCCACGGCGGTCGCCAAACAGGCGCTCGATCAGGCCCTGCAGGCGGATGTCGATCGACAGGTGCACCGTGTTGCCCGGCGTGGCGGGGTTCGAGCGCAGCCGGCGCACGGCCCGACCGCCCGCGCTGGTCTCGACCTCTTCGAAGCCGGTGATGCCGTGCAGTTCGCGCTCGTAGCTCTGCTCGATGCCCAGCTTGCCGATGTACTCGGTGCCCCGGTAGTTGGCCTGCTCCTCCTCGGGCCAGTCGTCCATGGCCTGCGCTTCGCGCTGGTTGATGCGGCCGATGTAGCCCAGCACATGGCTGGCCAGCTCGCCATACGGGTAGTGGCGGAACAGGCGCGCCTGGATGTCGACCCCGGTGAAGCGATAGCGCTGGGCGATGAAACGCGCGACCTCTTCATCGCTGAGCTTGGTGCGAATCGGGATGGACTCGAAGCTCTTGGACTCTTCGCGCAAGCGCTTGAAGCGGCGGCGGTCGCGAGGCTGGATGTCGACGATCTCGGCCAAGGCGTTGATGGTGGCCTCGACGTCATCGACCTTGGAGGGCGTGATCTCGAGCGTGTAGGCCGAGTAGTTGTTGGCCAGGACCACACCGTTTCGGTCGACGATCAGGCCACGGTTGGGCACGATCGGCACGACGGCCACGCGGTTGGCCTCGGCGCGGTTGGCCAGGTCATCGTGGCGCACCACCTGCAACACCACCAGGCGAAAGGCGAGCAGGCCGAAGCAGAACAGCACGAAACCGGCCGCGGCCCACAAGCGGGCGCGAAAGCGGCCCAGCTCCTGTTCGAGGTTCTTGAGCTCGGTCATGGGCTGCGCGTCACAGCGGCCGGTTCTTGTCGCGATCGGGCGGGCGACGCTGAGGCGCCAGCAGGACCGTGGTGACCAGCGGCCACATCATCGACTCGAAGACCGGCGCCAGCAACAGGCCCCAGCCCGGGAAGCCCGCACCCGAGAGCATGCGCACCAGCAGCGCCACCAGGTGCGCGGCGGCAAACAGCGGCAGGATCTGCAACGCCTGCGAGCCCACCGTGAACCACAACAGGCGGCGGTGCACGGTGATGGCGAAAAAGCTCAGCAGCGTGTAGGCCAGGGCGTGCTGCCCCAGCAGGGCGCCTTGGTGCACATCGATGCAAAGCCCAAAGAAAAACGCCACGCCCACGCCCACGCGTCGCGGCTGGTGCACGTTCCAGAACACCAGGGCCACGGCCAGGAAGTCGGGCACACCAGGCCAGCGGCCCCAAGGCAACAGGTTCAGCCCCAGCGCCAGCAACAGCGAGAACCAGATGAAGACCGGGTTGACCGGCAGCAACAGCTCGTTGCCACGGGGCATCATGGCCGGCCTCCTGGCTTGCTGGCGGAGACCGCGCCACTGGCACCCTGGCTTGCGCCAGGTGATGCCACACCACGCCCGACGACCGCCTGAGCGGCCGACGCAGGGTGCGAAGCCGCGTGGCCGGCCACGCGGGCGTGCGCGCGGGCAGCTGCCGCAGCGGCCGATGCAGCGGCCACGTTGGCGGCTGATGCCCCGCTGGGCGCGTCGGCAGCGGCCGCTGGCAACCCCACCACCGGAGCCTGCGCGGGGTCTTGCAACCCATGACCGGTGGTTTGCAGCAGCAACACATGGCGGCTGCTTTCGGGGTTGGCCAGGGGGGTCAGCACGATGCGGGCAAAGGCCGAATCGGCGCGCCGGTCGATGCGAGCAACCTGGGCAACGGGCAAGCCCGGCGGGTAGACCCCATCCAGGCCAGAGGTTTCGAGGCGATCGCCCACTTGCACGTCGGCGTTGCCGGCCATGAAGCGCAACTCCATGCCGCGCGACTGCGGCAGGCCGTAGGCCACGCCTCGCTGCTCGGTGCGCACGTTGACGACCGGCACGGCCGCATCCTGGTCGGTCACCAGCGTGACCTCGGACGTCAGGGGGTAGACGCGCGTGACCTGGCCGATGACGCCGGCCGGGTCGATCACGGGCGAGCCCAGCCCGACAGCGTGCGCCCCGCCCCGGTCGATGACGACCTTGCGGGTGTACGGGTCTTGCGTGGCGTAGAGGATTTCAGCCGAGGTGCTGGGCACGTCCAGGCGGGGGCGCAGCTCCAGCAACGCCCGCAAACGGGCGTTTTCGCGCAGCAGGTCGTCGACGCGCATCACGCGCTCGGCCTGGGCCGTGATCTGTCGCTCGGCTCGGTCCTGCATGGCGCGCGCCTCGTCCAGGCCGGCGAAGTAATGCGCCGTGGTGTCCCAGGCCCGCGAGGGCGCCAGCAAGCCCTGCTGCACCGGGTGCAGCACCGTGGCCACGGCGGCGCGCAGGGGCAGGGTCATTTTCCAGCGGGCATCGGCCACCATCAGCAGCACGGCCAGGGCCGAGAAAAACGTCAGGCGCGTGAACGCCGACGGCCCTTGTTTGAAGAAGGGCGGCGGCGATCGGTCCAGCGTGGCCAGTGGCATGTTGGCGGCTCAACCCCGGGGTTGTGTCAGCGAACGGCAAAGCAGCATGCTGACCGCACCCACCGTCTGCGCCTAGAGGGGCTAACTCGGGGCTTACTCCGAGGTGAAGATGCTGCCCAGGCGCTCCATGCGCTCGAGGGCCATGCCGCAACCGCGCACCACGCAGGTCAGCGGGTCTTCGGCGACCAGCACGGGCAGGCCGGTTTCTTCTGCCAGCAGGCGATCGAGGTCGCGCAGCAGGGCGCCACCACCGGTCAGCATCATGCCGCGCTCGGCGATGTCGGCGCCCAGCTCGGGCGGGGTCTGCTCCAGCGCGTTCTTGACGGCCGAGACGATCTGGTTGAGCGGGTCGGTCAGGGCTTCGAGGATCTCGTTGGACGAGATGGTGAAGCTGCGCGGCACGCCTTCGGACAGGTTGCGGCCCTTGACTTCCATCTCCTTGACCTCGGAGCCGGGGAAGGCGCTGCCGATTTCCTTCTTGATGGCTTCGGCGGTGGGCTCGCCGATCAGCATGCCGTAGTTGCGGCGGATGTAGTTGATGATGGATTCATCGAACTTGTCACCACCGACGCGGACCGAGCCCTTGTAGACCATGCCGCCCAGCGAGATCACGCCGACTTCGGTGGTGCCGCCGCCGATGTCGACCACCATCGAGCCAGAGGCTTCGGAGACCGGCAGACCGGCACCGATGGCCGCGGCCATGGGTTCTTCGATCAGGTAGACCTCGGAGGCGCCGGCGCCCAGTGCCGATTCACGGATGGCGCGGCGCTCGACCTGGGTGGAGCCGCAGGGCACGCAGATGATGATGCGCGGCGAGGGCTTCAAGACCGAGCGCGGGTGCACCATCTTGATGAACTGCTTGAGCATCTGCTCGGTGACGGTGAAGTCGGCGATCACGCCGTCCTTCATCGGGCGGATGGCCTCGATGTTGCCGGGCACCTTGCCCAGCATGGCCTTGGCTTCGGAGCCGACGGCCTGGATGGTCTTCTTGCCGTTGGGGCCGCCCTCATGGCGGATCGAGACCACCGAGGGCTCGTCGAGCACGATGCCCTTGTCACGCACGTAAATGAGCGTGTTGGCTGTGCCCAGGTCAATGGCCAGGTCGGTGGAGAAATACTTGCGAAACATGGAATACATGACGATGGCGCTCCGGCCTGCGAGGCGGGGCGGCACCCGAGGGGCGCGGATTGGCTCACGCGGCTCGGCCCTCATGCCAGCCCACCGGCCCGCAGGCCTTGTGGTGTTCGGTGACGGGGTATCGGTCGGTGCGTGGCGCCCCTGCGAAACGCCCCCTTCAACCCGGGAACGGCCGCCTTGGCCACTGACACTTGTGGATAACCTAGGATAATACCCGAAGGGCCGGCCCATTCCGGGCTGCGCCAGACCTGTTTACGCCCCCGAAACACACCATGGCCCTGACCTCTGACGACGTCGGCCGCATCGCCCAACTGGCGCGCCTCGAGTTGCGCGACGATGAGGCGACCGCGATGCTGACCCAATTGAACGAGTTCTTCGACATCGTCGAGAAGATGCGCGCCGTCGACACCTCCGGCGTCGAGCCCCTGTACACCCCACTGTCGGCCATCGAAGACGTGACGCTGCGCCTGCGCGAAGACGCCGTCACCGAGACCAACCAGCGCGAAGCCAACATGGCCAACGCCCCGGCCCGCGACGAAGGCCTGTTCCTGGTGCCCAAGGTGATCGAATGAGCGCTGCATTGCATGACCTGACCCTGGCCCAGCAGAGCCAGGCCCTGGCCAGCGGCCAGACCACCTCCGTGGCCCTGACCCAGCATGTGCTGGAGCGCATCGCCGCGCACACCAACCTGGGCGCTTTCCTGCACGTGGATGCCGAAGGCGCGCTGGCGCAAGCCGCCGCCGCCGACGCCCGCCGCGCAGCCGGCCAGGCCCTGGGCCCGCTCGATGGCGTGCCCATCGCGCACAAGGACATCTTCGTGACGCAAGGCCTGCCGACCACGGCGGCTTCCAAGATGCTCAAGGGCTACCAGAGCCCGTTCGACGCCACCATCGTGGCCAAGCTCAAGGCCGCCGGCACGGTGACCGTGGGCAAGCTCAACTGCGACGAATTCGCCATGGGCGGCGCCACCGAGAACTCGGCCTACGGCGTGGCCCGCAACCCCTGGATGCTCGAGCAGATCGCCGGCGGCTCCTCGGGCGGCTCGGCCGTGGCCGTCTCGGGTCGCCTCGTGGCCGGCGCCACGGGTTCGGACACCGGCGGCTCGATCCGTCAGCCGGCGGCGCTCACGGGCATCACGGGCATCAAGCCGACGTATGGCCGCTGCTCGCGCTACGGCATGATCGCTTTTGCCTCGTCGCTCGACCAGGCCGGCCCGATGGCCCGCACCGCCGAAGACTGCGCCCTGCTGCTGCAGGCCATGAGCGGCTTCGACGAACGCGACGCCACCAGCGCCCAGCAGAGCGTGCCCGACTTCGTGGCCGCGCTGAACACGCCGCGCGCTGGCGCCACCGCCGACAAGCCTTTGCAAGGCCTGCGTGTCGGGGTGCCCAAGGAGTTCTTCGGCGAAGGCGTGAGCCCCGACGTGCTGGCCGCCACGCGCGCAGCGCTCCAGCAGCTCGAGCAACTCGGCGCCACGCTGGTCGACGTCAGCCTGCCGCGCACCGAGCTGTCCATCCCGGTGTACTACATCATCGCGCCGGCCGAGGCCTCGTCGAACCTGAGCCGGTTTGATGGCGTCAAGTTCGGCCACCGCGCCGCCAAGTACGGCGACTTGAACGACATGTACCGCAAGACCCGAGCAGAGGGCTTCGGGCCCGAGGTCAAGCGCCGCATCATGATCGGCGCCTACGTGCTCTCGCACGGCTACTACGACGCCTACTACCTGCAGGCGCAAAAGCTGCGCCGCATGATCGCCGACGACTTCCAGGCCGCATTCAAGGTTTGCGACGTGATCGCTGGCCCCGTGTCGCCGACGGTGGCGCGCCCCATCGGCTCGTCCACCGACCCGGTGCAGGAGTACCTGGCCGACATCTTCACGCTGCCCGCCTCGCTGGCCGGCCTGCCCGGCATGAGCGTGCCCGCAGGCTTTGGCGAACAGGGCTTGCCCGTGGGCTTGCAACTGGTGGGCAACTACTGGCAAGAGGCGCAGCTGCTGCACGCCGCGCACGCCTTCCAGCAGGCCACCGACTGGCACACCCGCCGGCCCACCGCCCTGGCTTGATCCGAGCGCCCAGCCCAACGAGACACACACCATGAGTTCCAAACACGTCCGGGGTTACGAGGTCGTCATCGGCATCGAAACCCACGTCCAGCTCTCGACGCAGTCGAAGATCTTCTCGGGCGCCTCGACGCAGTTCGGCGCCGAGCCCAACACCCAGGCCTGCCCGGTTGACATGGCCTTGCCAGGCACCCTGCCGGTCATGAACAAAGGCGCCGTCGAGCGCGCCATCGCCTTCGGCTTGTCGGTGGGTTCGACCATTGCGCCGCGCTCCATCTTCGCGCGCAAGAACTACTTCTACCCCGACCTGCCCAAGGGCTACCAGATCAGCCAGTACGAGATCCCCGTCGTGCAGGGCGGCTCGGTCAGCTTCTTCGTGGGCGACACGCCGCACACCGTGCGACTGGTGCGCGCCCACCTCGAAGAAGACGCGGGCAAGTCGTTGCACGACGACTTCATCGGCTTCAACGGCGAGAAGTCCTCGGGCATCGACCTCAACCGCGCGGGCACGCCGCTGATCGAGATCGTGACCGAGCCCGACCTGCGCTGCAGCGCCGAGGCCGCCGAGTACGCGCGTGCGCTGCACACCCTGGTGGTGTGGCTGGGCATCTGCGACGGCAACATGCAGGAAGGCTCGTTCCGCTGCGACGTCAACGTGTCGGTGCGCAAGCCCGGCGCGCCCCTGGGCACGCGCCGCGAGATCAAGAACCTCAACAGCTTCAAGCACATCGTCCAGGCCACCGACTACGAGATCAACTGGCAGATCGACCAGATCGAAGACGGCTACGCGATCCAGCAAGCCACGGTGCTGTTCAACCCGGACACGGGCGAGACGCGCGCCATGCGCACCAAGGAAGACGCGCACGACTACCGCTACTTCCCCGACCCCGACCTGCCGCCGCTGGTGATCGCGCCGGAGTGGGTCGAGCGGGTGCGTGCGCAGATGCCCGAGCTGCCGCGTCTGATGGCCGAGCGTTTCGTTCGCGACCACGGTCTGTCAGCGTACGACGCAAGCATGCTCACGCAATCGAAGAGCTTTGCCAACTACTTCGCGACGCTGGTCCAGCTGACATCCGAGCCCAAGCTGTCTGCCAACTGGATGCTCGGCGAGGTGTCTGCGCTCGTCAACCGCACCGGCCTGACCATCGATGACGTCGAGATCCCCGGCCCCTGCGAGGTTGCGTCGATCATCAACCGCATCAAGGACGGCACGATCAGCCACAGTGGCGCCAAGACGTTGTTCGGTGCAATCCACGAACGCACCGTCGCGCAACTTGGCGAGGTCGCCTCGCTCGTCGCCAGGGCCAACGAGCTCCAAGCACTGGAGCTTGTCGATCGCCTCATCGCCGAGAAAGACCTCAAGCAAATGAGCGACACCGGCGAGCTCGAAAAGATCCTCGACGACATCCTGGCGGCCAACGCCAAGTCGGTCGAAGAGTTCCGCGCCGGCAAGGAAAAGGCCTTCAACGCGCTGGTGGGACAGGCCATGAAGGCCACCAAGGGCAAGGCCAACCCGGCCACGGTCAACGAGCTGCTCAAAAAGAAGCTCGCGGGTTGAAGCGAGGTTGGGCGGCAGCGCTCGCCCAACCCATGCCGCCAAAGAGGCCAGGAATCTGGCGCCTGGAGCCAGGCATTGGCGCCTGAAAGCAGGCCGCTCTGTCTAGCATCGGATGCAACGTTCATCCCATGCCGAGACCCCCATGAGCCTGGCCGCACCCCACCCCCTCACCCGCCCCACGGCCTTGCGCACCTGGCTGCTGCGAGGCCTCGCCCTGCTGGGCGTGTTGGCCATGCTGTTCTACGGCGCGCTCGCCATCGACGCGGGCATCGTCAACTTCCGGGCAGCGGGCAACGCCGAGGTGGCGGCCCAGCGGCAGGCCATGCAGGCCCGCGCCGAGGCCGGCCAGTCGCTGGGCACACCCGCAGAGGTGGCCGCGCACTCCGGCGCCGCCCTGGCCCTCATCGCCGAATCCAGCTCACCCGGCTACGCCTTTGGCGAGCGCGGCCTGAGCGAAACCCTCATCCACTACGCCACGATGCCCCGCTTCAACGGCATCACCCTGTCGGTGCACAACGTGCTGGGCGGCGTGACCATGCTGTTTGGGGCGCTGCAGTTCTGGCCGGCCTTTCGTCGGCGCTTTCCCACCTGGCACCGCGCGTTTGGTGGCCTCTACATCGTTGCGGCGCAAGGAGCCATGATCGCGGCCATGGTGTTCCTGGCGCGCACGCCGGTGCACCTCATCTACGACCAGCTGACCTTCTACATCGGGCTGTGGGGCCTGGCCATCGGCGTGACCGTCAGCCTGTGGATGGCCATTTACTCGATGATGCGCAAGCGCATCGCCCAGCACCAGGGCTGGATGGCGCTGAACTATGGCATGTTGCTGACCGCACCCATCCAGCGCTATGGCTGGGCTGCTTTCGGCGCCACCGACCCGACGCTGCGCCAACTCGAAGGCAACTACGCCGTCACGGCCGTGCTGGTGCCGCTGAGCGTGATGATCGGCTACGGCCTGTTCACCCTCAACCGCTGGCTGCAAACCGAGCGCCCAAAAGGCGCACTCGCCCGCATCACCCAGCCCTTCGAGGGCCACGCCAGGCTGGGTCGAGCGCTCGCCTGGCTGATGCTGCCCGTTCTGGCGCTGGCCGCATGGGCCACGCTCGACACCCTGGTGCTCAACCCCGGTCTGGCCCAGCTGCCGAACGCCACCACCCTGATCCCCTCGGGCGTGCTGGCACTGGATCAAGCCGTCATCGTCGCGGACACCGGCTCGCGCCTGGCCTTCGCTGCGGCCACGTTGGTGGGCCTGCTGGCCCTCGCAGCCTGGCTGCGCGGCACCACCCTGAGCAACGCGCGCACGCCCCCCACTTCGGCCGGTTGGTTGCTGACAGGGGCCAGCGCTGTGGTGGGCGCTCTGCTCATCCAATGGGGCTTGCGCCTGGGCATGCCCAGCTTCGCCACCCTGCACGGCGGCGCGCTGCACGTTTTCGGTGGCGGCACGACCTTGCTGTTTGCCGCGCTGATGGCCGGTGCTTTGCGCCGTCAGGCCTGGGGCTGGGCGCGCGAGTGGAGCTGGTTCCTGCTGGCCTGCCTGCTCGCCACCCCCAGCCTGTGGTGGGCCCTGCCCGCCGTCGGCAGCCTGAGCCTGCCCGCCGAGTACGTGCAGACCGGCCACGCCTGGCGCTTGGCGGCGTACGGGCAATGGATGCCGCTGATCGGCGCCTTCCTGTGCGCCATCCACAGCGACGCCACACATGCCAAACTCGCACGCTGACCCCGCCCCCACCTGACGCCGATGGCCACCCCCGACCGCATCCTGCGCACCCTGGTCTTCCCAATCCAGTACCTGGAGATCGGCGAGTCGCTGGCGCGCGAACTCGGCCAGGACATCGATGCGCTCTACCAGGCCTGCGGCATCGACCTGCCCCGCCCCTTCATGCCCTGGCACACCATGGACGGGGTGCAAATGAAGCGCTCGCTGGAGCACTTCCTGGCGGTCAGTCCGGCAGGGGTGCCGCCGGTGGTGCCCTTCATGGAGCACTTCCCGCTCACCGCTCACGGCCCCATCGGCATGCTGGCGATCACTTCGGCCAACCTGGGCGAAGCCCTGCAGGGCGCGCTTCGTTATGCGTCGCTGGTGATGCCCGCGTTCCGCATGCACCGGGAAGACGTGGGCGACGAGGTGCACATCGTCGTCGAGGCCAACCACGACTTCGGGTCCGTGCACGCTTTCTTCACCGAGACGGTGGTGCTGGCGCCCACCAAGGTGATGCCCTTCCTCAAGCACCGCATACAAGGCGCCTCGGTGCAGTTTCAGCACGCTCCTCTGGGCGCCCCCAGCGACTACGAGCAGGCCTTTGCCGGCCAGTTCACGTTCGGCTGCGCCCAGAACAAGCTGGTGATCCCGAGGCAGGCGCTGAGCATCCCGCTGATCGCGCCCAGCAAGGCCTCGCACATGATGATGAAGGCCACGCTGGAGCAACAGCGCCTGGCCAGGCTGGACACCAAGCCCGTGACCCAGGAAGTCAAGGCCCACCTTCGCGTGGCCCTGCGCAAGAAAAAGCCCACCACGGCCGAGGCCATGGCGCAAGCGCTGGCGATGTCGGCCCGCACCCTGAGCCGCCGCCTGCGAGAAGAAGGCAGCAACCTGCCTCAACTCAAGCAGGACATCTGCCTGGAGCACGCACGCGTGCTGCTGCTGGAGAACCAACTCAGCATCCAGCAGATCGCCGAGGCCACCGGCTTTGCCGACGCCACCTCGTTCGCCCGGGCCTTCAAACGCGCCACCGGGCAGACGCCGAGCGAGGCGCGGCAAGGCCAGTTTGACAACCGTCCCATGCAGGATCTCACCCAGGACACCCCATGATCACTTCTCCCCGCCTGCGCGGCGTCACCTACGGCCTGGTGGCTGCGGCCGCTCTGGCCGCCACCGCCAGCCAACTGGGCACCTACCTGCCCCTGGGCGTGATCGAGGGCAACGTGCGGTTCTGGGGCGACACCCTGGCCAACCCCGCCAGCCGCTTCATCACCGCCGACATCTTCTTCGTATTCCTGGTGGTCTGGCACTGGATGCTGGGGGAAGCGCGGCGGCTGGGCATGCACGGCATCGCCTGGTACTTCCTGGGCTCCCTGCTGATCGCCTTCAGCGCGACGCTGCCCTTGTTCATGTGGCACCGCGAAAGGGCCATGCGGGCCCGGGGCGAAACCGTCACCGGCATCGGCGGCTGGGGCGCGAATGCGTCGGTGCTGATGGTGGCTCTGGCCTGCGTGGCCTACACGTGGCTGGCCTGGCCTGCGCTGGGTTGATGCGCCCGAGCCTGCTCAGCGGTGAACGGGTGATGCCGCTTCGCTAGGCACCGAGCCCGGAGCGGCCCCGGCCCAAAGGCGCTTGAGCCGGGCCAGTTCGGCGTCGTACAAGGCGTTGACCCGCACCAGCTCGGTCTGCTGATTCTGGATGATGTCACGCTGCGCCTGCTGCTGCGCATCGTTGGCTTCCAGCTTGGACTTGAGCTTGAAGGGCAGCTTGCGTTGCTGGTAGAACTCGGTTTCGGCGATCAGTGGTTTGCGCTCGTCTTCGAGTTCCTTGAGGCGACGCTCGGAGGTGGCGATGCCCCTGCGAAGGTCGTCCAGGGCGGCTTCGCGCGCCTTGGTGTGCGCCGCCTCATCCGGGAAACGCATCATCAGGTTGCGGTCGCGGCGCACGGCGTCCTTCTGGGCCACGGCGGCCTGATCCTGCAGGCGCTTGCGCTCCTCGGCCAGGGCGCGCTCTTCGGCGTTCATGCGCGGCGGCACGGTGCGGCGCTCGGAGCCATCGCGGTTGAGCAGGCGCTGCTCGCGGTCCAGGCATTCGGGGATGGGGCGATCGGCCGTGTGGCGCTTGCCCTGGGCATCGACGCAGCTGTAGATGCCGCCAGATTGGGCATGCACCGGACCCATGGCGCCTCCCCAAGCCAGCAAACCAGACACCGCCGCGATCATCACGCGCACCAACGCTCGGCGCACCGGGGGGTGGGCCAAGCGTGGCAGTGTGGGCGCGCGGTTGAAGGCGTCAGGCGTGGTCATGGGTCTTTGGGCGAGGGAGGGCATCGGTCAGGCGGCCCGTGCGTCGGGCATCTGACAGCACAGCGATCCCCATCGGCTCATCATAGAACGTAGAACGCCTCAAACACCGTAACGTTGACGGTAGGCCTGCACGGCCGGGCGGGCCGCCACCAAGGCAGGGTCGGACTGGCCGTCCAGGAAGCCCATCAGGTCGGCCAGCGTGGCAATGGCCACCACCGGCAGGCCGTACTGGCCCTGCACCTGCTGCACGGCGCTCTCGGCGGCGTCCTGGCCGTTGGCCGTGGCTTTTTCCTGGCGGTCCAGGGCGATGGTCACACCACAGGGCGTGGCGCCAGCGGCCTTGATCATCTCGATGGACTCGCGCACCGAGGTGCCCGCCGAGATCACGTCGTCGATGATGAGCACCCGGCCTTGGACGGGCGCACCGACCAGGGTGCCGCCTTCGCCGTGGTCTTTGGCTTCCTTGCGGTTGTAGGCAAAGGGCTTGTTGTGGCCCAGGCGCGCCAGCTCGATGGACACGGCCGCCGCCAGCGTGATGCCCTTGTAGGCCGGGCCGAAGAGCATGTCGAACTCAAGGCCGGACGCGATCAGGCGGCGTGCATAGAATTCGGCCAGGCGGCCCAGCTTGGCGCCGTCATCGAACAGGCCGGCGTTGAAGAAGTATGGCGACAGCCGACCTGCCTTGGTTTTGAATTCCCCGAAGCGCAGCACCTTGGATTCAACGGCGAAGGCCACGAAATCCTGGGCCAGGGTGTCTAGTGCGGGGACGTTGCTCATGATGGTGGTGCGCTGTGTTTCGACTGGTCTCTTTCAACCTCAATGGCATCCGTTCGGCGGCCAACAAGGGCATGTTGCAGTGGGCTGAAAGCCACGGCGCCGATTGTATGGGCGTGCAGGAGCTGAAGGCCCAGGCCGCTGACCTGACCCCCCAACTTCAAAACGTGGGAGGCATGCCGGGCCAGTTCCACCATGCTGAAAAGAAGGGCTACTCGGGCGTGGGCCTGTACAGCCGCACCGAGCCGTCGGATGTCATCGTGGGCCTGGGGGCATCCGACAACGGTGAATTTGACGCCGAGGGGCGCTACGTGGAGATGCGCTTTGACAAACCGGGGCGCAAGCTGTCGATCATCAGCTGCTACTTCCCGTCGGGCTCCAGCAGCGAAGAGCGCCAGGAGGCCAAGTTCCGATTCCTGGACGTGATCGAGCCCCACCTGGCGCGGCTGCGCGGCGAGCGCGAGTTCATCCTGGTCGGCGACGTCAACATCGCCCACCACGAAAAGGACCTCAAGAACTGGAAGGGCAACCTCAAGAACTCAGGCTTCCTGCCCGAAGAGCGCGCCTGGATGACCAAGCTGCTGGCAGCCGATGGCGCCACCCGCCTGGTCGACGTCTACCGCGGCCTGCACCCCGAGACGACCGACGAGTGCTACACGTGGTGGAGCAATCGGGGTCAGGCGCGCGCCAAGAACGTGGGCTGGCGCATCGACTACCACCTGGCCACTCCGGCCCTGGCCGAAACCGCCCGGGCCGCCGCCGTCTACAAGGACCAGTGGTTCAGCGACCACGCGCCGCTGACGATCGACTACGACTTCAAGCTCTGAGCGGCGGTCGATGGGCTTCAAGCCTGCGCTGCAGGCGGCCCGTCCAGGACTTTCAACACGTTCGCCCGATTGCGATAGGCCTCGGCCACGAAGGGGTCGCTGACGCCATAGATGCCATGACCGTCGCGCGCCAGGATGTTCGAATCCACCAGCATGTTGGCGACCTTCTGAACTTCCTCTGCCCCGACGGGGCGGCTGATTTCGGCGCCGTACTCGTCGAGCGTCGCCGCAGAGAAGAGCCCTTTCACGCCCTGCCCACCTTGCCGGCACACGAAGCCGAAGACGGCCAGGGCCAAGGGCCCCAGCTCATCGAGTCGAGCCAGGTCGACGCTCGCGGCAGATTGCCGCACGCCTTCCGTGATGGCGTGCAGGTCCTGGTCTGCACCGGCGAAAGTCGGCAGTTGCTGGAGCGCAAAGAGCGCCTTCATCAGCTCTTCCGGCCGTCGGCCAAGTCGCACAAAACAGTCAAAGGCGACGTCCAGGCTGGGCGTCCTCGGGCCCAGGTCGGCTTCATGGATCAGCCAGGCGACGAAGTCGATCTCGAGAACAGGGAAGTCCTCCGACATGGCGCCGTTGAAGGCCTGCTTGCCTTTGATCGTGAGCTCTCGGACCCGGGCTCGGTGTGAACCCGTGCCCACGAACAGGAAATGGCCTGGCGTGTTGGGCGTCAGGTTGATCTCGTCACGGGCCGCCTTGAGGGCCAGCAACATGCTGTCGCCGTCTTCGGAGCCCAGCGCGTGCTGGACTTCGTCCACGATGACCACGACGTCGGTCCTGGCCTGGTGCACCAGCTCGGCGAAGGCCCCCGCCAGGGTGGGCCCGCCGCCTTTGCCCAGCTCAGCCAGGCTGAAACCCAACTTGAAGCCTGCCGCCCCCAGGTCCAGGCCCTTCAACCGCTTGAGCACCGCCACCGTTTTGGAGTCCGCACGCTCGAGCTCCGCCAGCGTTTTGCGCACGGCGTCCAGCAGGAGGTCGCTGGGCTTGGCGGATGCGTTGCTCCAGAGGTCCACGTACACGACAATGGCCCCCTTTGCCTGCAGCGCGGGGATCAAGTCCCCACGAAGGAACGTGGTCTTGCCGATCCGACGCAACCCGCCCAGGAACAGCCCGGAGCGGATTTTTTTCATCAACCCCTTGGGCTGCAACAGCTGGTCCGCCATGTCGGAGGCGAGCTGCGGTCGGTGGAAGGTCATCCTTATCCTTTTTTATGGATTCTCGATAATTATCCAGATTCCATAAATTTAGGCAAATCGCCTCGGCATCAACGCAGCCCCCGCCAAGCCGGCGCCGGGATGCGGTCGGTTTCACCCGGGATGGGGTCGAACCCGCCCGCCGCCCAATCGGCAGCTGCCCGCTCGATCAAAGCCGGATCGGTGGCCACGAAGTTCCACCACATGCGCACCGGCTGGGCCAGGGGCTGACCGCCGATCAGCACCAGGCGCGCGCCCTCGGCACCCGCCCGCAGGGACACCGGCGCCCCGGCAGGCAGCACGGCCATTTCGCGGGGTGCAAGCGCCTCGCCTTCGACCTCCAGGGCATCTTCGGGGCTGAAGATGGCCTGCTCTTGGGCCAGCGGCGGCAAGGTCCAGCTCGCATCAGGCGGCAGGGTGATGTCCAGGTAGAGCGTGGGAGAGGCGGTGCGAACCGGGCTGCGAACGCCGAAGGCTTCGCCGACCAGCACGCGCACCGACACCCGGCCAGCCTGCCCGTTCGGCTCCGCCTGCAGCATCACATGAGGCAAGGCAGCCGCCGCCGCGTGATGAAAGGAGGGCTCGCACTGCGCCAGCTCCGGAGGCAGGGCCACCCACGTCGGTGTCGACTTCGGGCGGCAAGGTCACAGGCCCGAAGTGGTCAAAAAAGATGAATGGCCCGACCGAGCGCAGGGCCGCCGCAGGCAGCACCCGGCGAACCGTCAAGGCGCCAGCCAGCGTGGTGTCGCGTCCCCGCAGTCGCACCAGCCGCACAGGGGCTCGCCCAGACGGAGGCGCATCGTCGGGCGCATCGTCGGGCATCATGCCCCCTCCCCGGACTCGGCCAGCGAGGTCAGCACCTCGATGTCGCCTTCCAGGATGCGGTGGATGGGGCACTTGCCGGCGATCTCCAGCAACTTGGCGCGATCGGCCTCGCTCAGCTCACCCTCGATGCCCACGGTGCGCTCGAGTTGGTAGTGCACCCGACCGTCGTCCCCCCGAGACTCGGTGCGCTCGACGCGCACTTTCAAGTCGGTCACGGGCAGTTGACGGCGACGGATGTAGAGCTCCAGCGTCAGGGCCGTGCAGGCGGCCAAGGCGGAGTCAAGCAGGTCGTGCGGGTCGGGCGCCTGGTCCCCCGAGCCCAGCGTCTTGTTGACGTCGGACAGCCAGGCGTGGCGGCCATTGCTCAAGGTGGTCAGGGCGCCGTTGGCGCGGTGCAGGGTGGCTTCGATGGTCATGCGGTCTCCAAGGGGGCTCGGTCGGTCACGCGCCCTGGGTGGATAGGCGGATCGACTTCCCAGGGTGCCAAGGGTAGAATCTATTGTTGCCCGATAACCTCTTTTAACCTCTTTAAGCAACCCCAAGCCCTCACAGGAGTCACCTTGGCCAAAGAAGAACTGATTGAAATGAGCGGCAAGGTCGATGAAGTGCTGCCCGACTCGCGTTTTCGCGTCACCCTCGACAACGGCCACACGCTGATCGCCTACTCCGGCGGCAAGATGCGCAAGAACCACATCCGCATCCTCGCTGGCGACAAGGTGTCGCTGGAGATGTCGCCCTATGACCTGAGCAAGGGCCGCATCACCTACCGCCACATCGAGAACCGCGGCCCCACCCCGGGTTTCACCCCCGGCCAGCGCAAACGCTGATCTGGCTCACGCGGCTGATACAGCTGCACACACATTGGTGGTCAAGGTCGGCATCAGCCGGCCGAAGACGAGGCGTGTGGCCTGTTTTGCCCCCGCAGGGGGTGCAGGCCGGCTCGCCGAGGAACCACCATGCATCACACCAGCCGCCCGTCGCGCTTTCCCCGCCTTGTTGCGCGGCTTTCGCCAATGCCGCCCTCGCGGGCCTGCGCCCTGGTCGCGCTGGCGCTTTGCTGCACAGCCCCCGGCGCGCTGGCAGGTGAGTCCTACGTCAAGGTCGGCTTGCCGGGCATCGTGGTCGGCTACGCCCACTCGGTGAATGACCAACTGGGCCTTCGCGTCGATGCAGGCACCACGGGCAACACCCAGCGGGACCGCACCGAATCAGGCGTGCCCTACCGCGCCAGCGCCAAGTACAACCGCGTCGGCCTGTTCGGCGACTACCACCCCTTTGGCGGGCGCTTTCGCCTGACGGCAGGCCTGACGATCAACGACGCATCGGTCAAGCTCGACAGCCGCTTCGATGGCGTCACCCCCGTGACGATCAACGAGACCACCATCACGCCCACGGCGGCCGACTACTTCAAGGCCCACGTGAAGATCCCGCGCCTGACGCCTTACTTCGGCATCGGCTGGGGGCACCAGCCACGCGAGACCGGCTTCGGCTTCGTGGCCGACATCGGTGTGTCCATCGGCAAGGCCAAGGTCACGGTCGATCAGAACCTGGTGGAGAACTACCCCGGCCTGATCAGCCAGGCCGATGTGGACGCCGAAACCCGCCAGCTCAAGGACGACGTGGGCAAGCTGCGCGTGCTGCCGCACCTGGCCTTGGGCATGAGCTACCGCTACTGAGCCGCGCTGCATCGCCTCGCGCGGTGCAGCCCATCACAGCAGCGCCGCCCCCACGTTCACCATCAGCGCCAGCAAGGTGGCGTTGAAGAAAAAGGCCAGCACACAGTGCACGAGGCCCACGCGCCGCATCGCGCTGCTGCCAAACGACACGTCTGCGGTCTGAGCCGATGTGCCGATCACCGCCGCCACGTACAGGAAGTCGACATACCCGGGTTGATGGGTGTCGGGAAAGATCAGGCCAGGCGGCTCATTGGCGTGCAGCGACTGGTGATACTCGTGTGCGTAGTGCAGCGCGAACATCACCTGCGTGAAGGCCCAGGACGTCAACACCGTCAGGGCCGCCAACCCGACGTGCAAGGAGCGCACCAGCCCGTCCTCGTGTCGGGCCACAGCCAGCTCGGCCACGATGGCGCCCAGGCTGGCCAGGGCCGCCAGCACCACCATGGCCAGGATGACCGCCGCGCCTTCGTCCTGCGTCAGGGCCCGCTTGTGGATGTCCTCGTGCGTCGAGCGCACCATCATCACGGCGGTCAGCACCAGGTAGCTCAGCGCCCCGACGTTCCAGGCGATCAGGCCTCGCGTGACGTCGCGGGCGTCGAAATCCAGCGAGGGCCAGGCCAAGGCCACGCCGAGGCCCAGCAGGGCAGAAAACCCAAGGCGAGGTCGCGCACGCAAACTGCGCAGGAGTTTCAGCAGCATGCGGACATGATGCCCGACATCTCTGCGCGACCCATGCTGCGATCGGCGCTTCGATCGGTGCCGCAATCAGCGCTAACATCGTGACGCCATGCCCGCGAACTACGCACGCTACCTCGTCGGTCGCCACCGCAGCGCCCACGCCAACCGCCACCTCGGCTGGACGCTGGCCTTCGTGGCGGGTGCCATCAACGCTGGCGGCTTCCTGGCCGTTCAGCAATACACCTCCCACGTCACCGGCACCGTCTCTTCGCTGGCCGACAACTTGGCGCTGGGGCACCTGGACCTGGTGGTCGATGCCATCGTGGGCGTGCTGTCTTTCCTGCTGGGCGCCATGTGCTGCGCCCTGATGGTGAACTTCGCGCGCAGGCGCCAGCTCAGCAGCGAGTTCGCCTTGCCCCTGATGCTCGAGGCGCTGCTCATCCTGTGCTTTGGCTTGCTGGGCTCGCGCTTGAGCGAGTTCGAGGGCCTGCTGGTGCCCTTCACCGTGGTGCTGCTGTGCTTCATCATGGGCCTGCAGAACGCCGTGGTGACGAAGTTGTCGCACGCGGTCATCCGCACCACCCACATGACCGGCATCGTCACCGACCTGGGCATCGAGTTGGGCAAGGCCTTGTACTGGAACCGCCGCGAGGGCGAAGCCCCGGTGCGCGCCAGCTCCGAGCGCATCGCGGTGCTGGGCGGGCTGCTGCTGGCCTTCACCGGTGGCGGCGTGATCGGGGCTTATGGCTTCAAGTTCGTGGGCTACGTGTCCACGGTGCCCCTGGCGGTTTTGTTGGCGGTGCTGGCCCTGGTGCCGGCCTGGGATGACCTGCGCAGCCGTGCTGCCCGGGCCTCAGGGTGACTCGGTCGGCACACTGCATTCGGCCATCGCGGGCGAGGCCTGGCAACGCGCCTTCTTCATCAGGTTGAGCGTGCGCCAGCTGTAGAGCCCTGCGTTCGCCCCGGCGATGCGCCCCTCTCGCAGCACGTCCACATAGGGCTGGACGTGTTCGGGAGGCAGGTCGAACCAAAGCCGAGCAGGCACTTGCGCTTCTGCGCGCTGGATGGCTTTCATCGCCCCTTCGTGCAGGCCAGCCCAGTACACGCGCGACACGGCCCCGAGCGACGCCGGCACCTGCGATCGGTTGAAAACGAGCTGCAGGGTCGGGATCATGACCGGCATGCGCAGCACCCCGCCTTTGGTGCCCATGCCCTTGGCCAACTCGAAGGGCTTGAAGGTGATCGCTGGCATGTGGATGAGGTCCACCAAGCCGTTGTTGAACTTGGCCCCCACGTTGGTGACATCCGAAGAAATCGCTTGAGCGCCCATTTTCTGGATGAGCATGGCCTGGACACGATCGTGGTCGAACGCGGCCACCCGCTTGCCCGCCAGCGAGCGCGGCGTGATCTCGAAGCGCTCGCGCAGCATTGGGTAGGCGGCGCCCACGGGCAGGATGCCGCCCACCTCGTGCTGCCCCTCGGTCATCAGCGAAGCCGCCTGCGGCGAAGCAAACACCTGGATCAGCTTGCGCAGCACCTCGTAGCTGGCGGCCAGGTCAACCTGGCCATCGCGCACCACGACGGCGGAACCGAGGCTGTCGAGCGAGCCCGTGACCTGGTTGAAGGGGCGCGCCCGAAAACCCGTGAGGATGGCCGCGGCGCACTGGCCGGCGCGGAAGTCTTCGGCCACCACGCGCTCGTCGGTGAAGGTGCGAACCTGAAAGTGCACGCCCTCACGGGCCATGGCCGTGGCGTAGTCCTGGGCCAGCGTGTGCACCTCACCGCCCTTGCCCAGGAGGTCCCAGGCACACAGCAGCGGCGCGGCCCGGCACGACCCGGCCCAGCTTGCCAGGAGGGCCGTCATCAGGCCCCACGTGGCCACGCCCAGCCTGCTGTCAACGGCCTTCGATGTCATGATGTCCCCTGCTTGATGCGTTGCGCGTGTGTTGCCCCGCACATTCAATACCGAACAGTACAGTAAATGAATCAGGACAAGCCCCCGGTCCCCGCACGGCGAGGCCGCCCCCGCGACCCGGAGCGCCTGCAGCGCATCCTGAGCGCGGCGGCACGCCAGTTCCATGAGCATGGCCTGCCAGGCACCAGCATGGACGCCATCGCGGCAGAAGCGGGGGTCTCCAAGATGACGGTCTACAGCCACTTCCCGTCAAAGGGCGAGCTGTTCATCGCGGCCGTGGCTTCGCGGTCGGCCGAGCTGATGGGCAGCGACATGCCCGCCATGGACCCGCTCAAACCCAAGCAGGCACTGACCTCCATCGGGCGGGCCTTCCTGCGCCTGATCCGCGACGACCAGGTGGTGCAGCACCACCGCATCCTCTTTGGCCTGCGCGACGCACACCCTGAGGTCCGCCAGGCCTTTCACGACGAGGGACCGGATCGCATGAGGCAGGCTTTGGCGAGCTACCTGGCCGAGGCCACCCGCCGGGGCTCGCTGAAGGTCAAACAGCCCGCGCTGGCCGCAGACCAGTTCATGGGGCTGTTCCTGGGGATGGGTCAACTCCGCCACCTGCTCAACCTGGGCAAGCCCACCGAACAGGACGACGAGGCCTTGCTCAAGGCCAATGTGGCCTTGTTCATCAAAGGCCACGAACCTGGCTAGCGCACCAGGCCGGGCGGCTCAGTCGTCGACCAGCGTGTCCGAGCGCAACCAGGTGTAGCTGGCCCCAATGCCCGCCGTCAGGCCCGTGTCGCGACGCACCAGCGGGCTGGCGCGGTTGGCTGCACCGCCCACGTGGTCGACGCGGGCAAAGCCGAACACACGCCAGTCGGGGCCCAGCTTGCGCGACAGCGTCGTGCCCACCCGCCAGGCCACCAGACCCGGCTTGGCTTCATAGGCGGGTCGATCGGCGGTGGCGTAACGGGGCGCCACCTCGTAGAAGGTGTCGGCCAGGCGCTGGTCGGCGACGATGACGCCGAAGCGCATGGCATAGGTCCAGCCCGTGGTGCTTTCGCGGCGGAAAAAGACCTCGGGCTCCAGCGTCATGCCTCGGTGGGCGGCGCGGTCGCTGATGTCGAACACACCGCGCAAGGGCAGGTCAAAGCGCCACTGGCCACCGCCGGGCCCGTCGCCCAGCTTCCAACGCAGGCGTGGGCCGAACTCGATCAGCGTGCCCAGGTCGGGCATGCCCCGGCGGGCCTCGATCTTGTCCGAGCTGGCGCCAAACGCCCCGGCGAAACTCACGTCGAGCTCGAAGTCCTCGGTGCGGATGGCGCGCAAGCCTGCGGTGTCGCGGTCGGCCCGCACGAATTCACCACGGTAGAGCACATACGGCAGCACCGCTGCGCGGCGCACCTGCTGGTCGGCACCGGGGTAGGCCAGCTGGGACACGCCTCCGGCCACGAAGCCCACCTCCCACAAGGGCTTGCGGCCTTCGCCCTCGCCTTCGCTCTGGGCCAGGGCAGGCGCGTGAGCCATCAGCGTGACGGCGCATGCCGCAAGCAGCGAGGCCAGGCTCGCAACGGGTCTCAAGGATGGGCGAACAGCGAAGCACTTCATGTGGGCCACAGCTCCAGATCGATTGCACAGGTGGGCTTGAGTGGAACACGAAACCATGACCGTCAACGCCGAATGCGGGCCGACGCCTGCGCCGGGTGGCACGCAACCTGCGCACAATGCAGCCATGGAACGCTTCACCATTTCCCTGGACGACAAACTGGCCCGCGAGTTCGACGACTGGGCGGCCGAGCGCGGCTATGGCAACCGCTCGGAGGCCTTCCGCGACATCGTGCGCGCGGAAATGGACCGCCAGCGCCTGAGCGGTGACCCCAAGGGCCACTGCGTGGCCTGCCTGTCTTACGTCTACAACCACCACGAGCGCGACCTGGCCGAGCGACTGATGAGCCTGCAGCACGAGCACCACGACCTCACGCTGTCGACCATGCACGCGCACCTGGATCACGAGCACTGCATCGAGACGGTGCTGCTGCGCGGGCGAGTGACCAGCGTGCAGCGTTTTGCCGACCAGGTATGCGCCGAACGCGGCGTGCACCACGGCAAGCTCAACCTGATCAGCGTCGAGCTGCACCTGCCCCACCGGCACGACCACGGCCCGGGCAGCGAGCGACACGTGCACATCAAACCGGCCAGCTGAGCGCCGCGGCGACCGGGCCCCGGCCCACCGCCCCGCACGGTCACCCCGGGCACGGGGTTTGCTGTTTGTATGATGTTTTTATAAATCATCACACATCACTGGCGCGACATGCTCCAACACCGCACACGCCCTGGCCCCACCAACCGCCTGACACCCCTCGCCTGCCTGACCCTGCTGGGCTTGTCGGGCCTGGGCGTGCACACCATTTCCCGCGCACAAACCGCCCCCGTCGAGACCCGTTTGCCGGACACCGAGGTCCGCGCCCACTACCTGAACGCCCCGGGCGAACAAACCAGCGCCAGCGAAGGCACCGTCAGCGGGGCGCTGCTTCAGCGCCGCCCCGTGCTGCGCCCCGCCGAGGTGCTGGAGTTCGTGCCAGGTGTCATCGTCTCGCAGCACAGTGGCGACGGCAAAGCCAACCAGTACCACCTGCGCGGCTTCAACCTCGATCACGGCACCGACTTCGCCACCTGGGTGGACGGCATGCCCGTGAACATGCCCACGCACGCCCACGGCCAGGGCTACACCGACCTGAACTTCCTGATCCCGGAGCTGGTGCAGGCCATTCACTACCGCAAGGGCACCTTCGCGGCCGAGGACGGTGACTTCTCGTCTGCCGGCTCGGCGCGCCTGCAGCTCAAAGACCAACTGGAGAAAAACCAGGCCACGATCACCGTGGGCGAGAACCGCTTCGTGCGCGCGCTGGTGACCGGCAGCGCCCACGTGCCAGCAGGCCCTTTGCTCTATGCCTTCGAGGGCGCCCACCACGATGGGCCGTGGCAGCAGCCCCAGCACCACCAGCGCGTCAACGCCCTGCTGCGCCATGGCGTGCAGGACGGCTCCACTCGCCACAGCTTCACGGCGATGCTCTACAGCGCACGCTGGGACAGCACCGACCAGGTGCCGCAACGCGCCGTGGACAGTGGCGAGATCGGTCGATTCGGCACCATCGACCCCAGCGACGGCGGCCACAGCCAGCGCAGCAGCTTGTCGTGGCAGGCCACGCGCGTGGTCAACGACGGCGAATGGCAGGCGGGGCTCTACGCCATCCATTCACGCCTGAGCCTGTTCTCCAACTTCACTTACTTCCTGGACGACGCGGCCAACGGCGACCAGTTCCAGCAGGCAGAAAAACGCCTGGTGCTGGGCGGGCAGGTGCAGCGCAGCTGGACCACACCGCTGGCAGGCCTGGACAGCCGCCACAGCCTGGGCCTGCAGTGGCGCCACGACCGCCTGGACCCGGTGGGCTTGTACACCGCCGTGGGTGGCGAGCGCCGGGACGTGATCCAGCAAAGCCGCGTGCGCCAGACCAGCGTCGGCCTGCACGGTCAGAGCGAAACGCGCTGGCTGCCCTGGTTGCGCAGCGTCGCCGGCCTGCGCCTGGACCGCGTATCGGTCGACGTGGACAGCAGCGTGGCGGACAACAGCGGCACCCGCAGCGATGTGGCGCCCAGCCCCAAGCTGTCGTTGGTGTTCGGCCCCTGGGCTAAGACCGAGTTGTTCGCCAACACCGGCTGGGGCTTTCACAGCAACGACGCGCGCGGCATGACTTCGCGCCTGACCGCCAAGGTCAACCCCGACACCGGCAGCCGCGATGTCATCGGCCGTGCCGACCCGCTGGTGCGCACGCTTGGCCACGAGCTCGGCCTGCGCAGCGAGTGGCTGCCCGGCTGGCACACCAACGTCGCGCTGTGGCAGCTCAACCTCGACTCCGAACTCGTGTTCGTGGGAGACGCCGGCGAGACCGAGGCCAGCGGGGCCTCGCGTCGCCGTGGCATCGAGATCGGCCAGCACTGGCAGCCCGCACCGGGGTGGTGGTTGGACGCCGATGTGGCCTGGTCAAAGGCCCGTTTCCGCCAGGACCAGGGCGACGCACCCAGCGCGGGCCGCCACGTGCCTGGCGCGGTCGAGCGGGTGGCATCGGTCGGCCTGAGCTTCGACGACAAGGGCCCCTGGACAGCGCAGTTCCAGTTACGCCACTTCGGCCCCCGCGATCTGATCGAAGACGGCAGCGTGCGCTCCAAGGGCACAACGCTGGCCTACGCGCGACTGGGCCGCCAGCTCACGCCCGAGCTGCGCGTGTGGGTCGATGTCTTCAACCTGTTCAACCGAAAGGTCAGCGACATCGACTACTTCTACGAGTCGCGGCTGGCCAGCGAGCCCAGCGGGCAAGCCGCGGCCGACCTGCACTCGCACCCGGCCGAGCCGCGCACGGTGCGCGTGAGCCTGGCGGTGGCGTTCTGATGTGGTTGACCCAGGTCACGCCGCATGCACGTGGCACGCCTGCATGCGGGAGACACGCAGCTTGACAGGTGCGTGAACAAATTTACACTCCCCCACCATGTTGTTGTCCGTCCGCCGTCGCATCACCTGGATCGCCGCCCTGGCTGTCCTGGCGATGGCGCTTGCCCCAGCCATCTCCCAATGGTTGCTGGTTCAGCGCAACGCGGGGCTGGCCTGGGTGGCGGTGTGTTCCAACACAGGCACGCGCTGGGTCGCTGTGGGTCAGGCCACACATGACCAGCCCACGGACCAAGGCGGCCTGCACGCGCAATCGCACTGCCCGGCCTGCTTCCTGCAAGCGCACGACCTGGGCCTGCCACCTGCGGCGCTGACCGTGCTCACGCTGCCCCCGGAGCCGGATGCGCTGCCCTTCCTGTTCCTGCACGCACCCCGCCCGCTCGCGGCGTGGTCGCCTGCGCTCGCCCGCGCGCCTCCTGTTGCGGCCTGAGCCTCTCCCCTCCCCCTTTCCTTTTTCATCGTCGCTTGCCGGCTTGAAGCTCGCCCGAACTCGGGCCTGAGCTGGCTCGCGCCTGGAGTCCTCTCATGTTCCGCACCGCATTCATCGCGGGCGTGGTCGCGCTCGCCTGCGCACCCGCCTGGTCTCACGTTTCCTACACGGGCCGCGACTTCGGCTCGTTCACGGGCCTGTCCACCACCAGCGTCACCATCGCCAACCAGGCCATCTCAGGCAACTTCGGCTGGGCCGACGCCACCGATGCCGATTGGGGCGACAGCCACAAGGCACGCTGGTTCAAGTTCACGCTCGACAACGCCGCCGACATCACCATCACCGCTGCGGCCAAGGCGAACGCCACCAGCAGCTCGGTGGGCGGCCTGGTGCCGGCCTTCTCCGTCTACCAAGGCCTGGCGCCCATCACCGTTGACGCCGAGGCCGTGTCGTCGCTGTCTTACGACACGTCGACCTCGTCGATGGCCTGGCGCGCCACGCTGCCCTTCGCCGTCGAAGGCGTGTGGAACGCGCTCGGCGACTTCAAGATCGGCAACGACGCCGGCGTGTTGGGTGACCTGGTCCATGTCGGCCACAGCGCCGATGGCCTCGGCACCCTGGGCGACGGCAGCGCAGACGGCCTGACTTCTGCCACCTTCCGGCTGGCTGCTGGCACCTACTCCATCGTCATCGGCGGCAACGTCTACGACGCGCAGAACGCTGGCGTGCCCGGCAACACCGGCAACTTCGGGCTCAGCGCCACGTTGTCGGTTTCGGCCGTGCCCGAGCCTTCTTCCGTCGGCCTCGCGCTCGCAGGCGCACTGGCCTTGAGCTGGACGGCCCGCCGTCGCACCGCACGCTGAACCCCTCATCAGGACATGACCATGAAGAACTTTCGCAACACCCTCCTCGCCCTCACCCTCGGCGCATGCGCCAGCATCGCCAGTGCCCACGGCAGCCTCGATGGCGAGACCCTGCTCATCGAGTACGGCATCGACTTCGGCTCGGGCTTCACCGCTCTGAGCAGCCGCACGGTCACCGTTGGCAGCGGACTTGAGGTCAGCGGCTGGTCGCTCAGCAGCAGCAAGGACATCCGCTGGAACATCGACTTCAGCGGCGGTGACATCGCTTTGACCTACGTCGGCAACGACGACTTCATGAACGTCGGCACGTTCGCCATGCAAGGCTTTCGCGTGAGCAACGTGCCGCTGGACATCGAAGATGTCGCCGTGACCAACACGACCTATGTGCCCAACGTGCACGGCAACCTGATCGAGGGCTTCGATCCGGCCACCGCGCTGAGCTTCACCGCCAGCACGGTGTCGGTGAACCTCAACGAGTCGATGTACCACCACCACGCCATGACCGGCATGGGTGACCCGGTGCGCGACGCCATCAAGTTGCACCTGCACCTGGCGCCCGCGGTGCCCGAGCCCGAAGCCTGGGCCATGACCGCTGCGGGCCTGTTGGGTGTGGTGGGCGTGATGGGCATCGGCGCGCTGCGCCAACGTCGCCGAGGCTGATCCCCACCCATCAACTGACCTCGCCTGCGCGCCTCGCCCGGCCTGGGTCGGGGCGCGCTGCCGCCCTCTTCGATGTCGATCGCCAAGAAGTCCCCACCGATGTTTCACCGTGCCGTTTTGCCGGCCTGCCTGAGCGCGACCTTGATCGCACCGGTCTGGTCACAGGAGCTCACCCTCCCCGAGGTCCGGGTTCAGGCCCCCAGCCTGCCACCGCCGCAGCAGCGCAGCCTGCGAATCCAGGGGCAGGACGCCCAGGACGACCCTGCCGAACAGCTGCGGCAGGTCAACGGCGTGCGCGTGATGCGCCAGGCTGGCACCTCAGGCCTGGTGTCGGTTCAAGGCCTCAGCGGCTCGCGCGTGCCGGTGCTGCTCGATGGCCTGTCGATCGACGGGGCCTGCAACCACGGCATGGACCCCGCCACGTCCTACCTGACGCTCGACAGCATCGACCGGCTCACGGTGCTCAAGGGCCCGACCACCGTCCGGCACGCAGGCGTGTTCGGCGGCGCCGTGCTGGCCGAACGCAAGCAACCCGCCAGCGATCAAGCACCGGGGGCGAGTTGGCAGGCTCAGGTCGGCCGCTTTGGCGAGCGAATGCTGGCGGCCGAAGCCCTGCTCAACACCGAGCCCGCCTGGGCCCGCGTCAACAGCCGCCACAGCGAACGCGACGACTACCGCGATGGCCAGGGACGCCGCGTGCCCTCCCGCTTCGAAAAGCGCCAGACGATGGCCGACTTCGGCTGGCGCATCAGCGATCAACAGACGCTGAGCGCCGACGTCGCGCACAGCAACGGCCAGGCCGTCTACCCGGCCTTCCACATGGATGGCACGGCCTTTCGGCAAGACCGCCTGGGCGCCGGCTGGCAGGCCCGCGAGCTCGCCCCATGGCTGGAGCAGCTGCAGCTTCGGTGGATGGCCCAGCGCATCCACCACGCCATGGACAACCACAGCCTGCGGGCCATGGCGCCCCTGACCTACGACGGCGAGGCGCGCATCCGCGAGGACATGGTCCAGGACGTGACGCGGCGCCAGCTCAAGGCCGAGGCCGTGCTGCGCCTGACCGATGCACAGCGCCTGACCCTGGGCAGCCACTGGGCCAGCGACGACCACGACGCCACCAACCACCTGAGCAGCGAGGCCTGCATCGACTTCGGCGTGCCCATGTGCTTTCAGCAGGACCCGGGCCTGCAGCCCTACTACCAGGTGCGCCAGCGCAAGGCCGGCTTGTACGCCGAATGGAGCCTGGACCTCGACGCCTGGCAGCTGACGCTGGGCAGCCGCCGCGACCAGGTGGACACGCGCACGGGCGCGATCCGCAGCTTCGCGGTGAACCCGGTGGCCAAGTCTGGCGAAAACGGTCGCAGCGAACACGAGCTGAGCCAGCACGTCGCGCGCCTGAGCTGGCAGCTGGCCGATGCCTGGCGCACGCACCTGGCCTGGGGCCAGTCGCAGCGGGCGCCCGACCCCATCGAGGTGGGCAGCGTGGACGCATTGAAGCTGGCCCCCGAGACCAACCGGGAGCTGCACGCCGGCGTGAGCGGGGCCGCGGGTCCGTGGCAGCTGAGCCTGGACGCATTCCACAGCCGCATCGACGACTTCATCTTGCTGACCAGTGGCACCACCGCACGCAACGTGCAGGCCAGGCGCGTGGGCTGGGAGCTCGAAGGCCGCTGGCAATGGAGCCCGAGCTGGTCCAGCTCAGCCGCCTTCAGCCGGATGCGCGCCGACAACCTCAGCGAGCGCCGCCCACTGGCACAAACGCCCCCGCACGAGCTGCGAGTGAACACCGACTGGCGCTCAGGTCCCTGGCAAGCCCGCGTTGAATGGCGCGGCGCGGCGCGTCAAGACCAGTACGCGTTCAACCAGGGCAACACCAATGGCCTGGACGTCAACGAGGCCACGCCCGGCTTCAGCGTCGTCAACGCGTCCGTTCGTCGTCAACTGCCCTGGCAGGCCAGCCTGGCCGTCGGGGTGGACAACGCATTCGACCGCTCATACGTTGAACACATCAACCACAGCGTCGACCGCAGTTGGGGCTCGCTGGGCTCCACGCTGAGCACCCGGGTGCCGGAACCTGGCCGCCGCTGGTGGGTCAAGTGGGTTCAGCAACTTTGATGGCAGGATGACACCTGCTTCTTTGCCCCTCAAGGAGACCGTCATGAAGAACCAACGCATCACCACCCCATCCCGTCGCCTGATCGCGGCGATCCTGCTTGGCATGGCCGGCACGGCCTGGTCCCAAGTTGCGGTCAGCGACGCCTGGGTGCGCGCCACCGTGCCAGGCCAGCAGGCCACCGGCATGTTCGCCAACCTCACCGCCAAGCAGGACAGCAAGCTCGTCGGAGGCAGCTCGCCCGTGGCGGGCACGGTCGAAGTCCATGAGATGAAGATGGAAGGCGACGTGATGAAGATGCGCGCCGTCGCATCGCTGCCCTTGCCTGCCGGACAAGCGGTGTCGCTCAAGCCCGGCTCGTACCACATCATGCTGATGGGCCTGAAAAAGCCCCTGCCCGATGGCAGCACCGTGCCCATCAAGCTCGTCGTGGAAGACGCTCAGAAGAAGCAATCGACCATCGACGTCAAGGTGCCGGTCAAGAAGATGGGACCGGCCACCGAAGCGCACGACCACGATCACGGGCACGGCCACCACAAGCACTGATCGCGCTGTTCAGTGCTGCAAGCTGACCTTGATGTATGTCTGCCGCCCAGGCATCGGGTAGTAGGTCTGGTTGTAGGCCACCGTGCTGTAACGCTCATCGAACAGGTTGCTGACGCCCACCCCGACTTCCACGCCATCCAGCCTGTGTTGCACCCCGATGTCCCAGACATCGTGTGCACGCAAGCGGCGCCAGAGGGGGCTGCCATCAGCGGCCACCGTGCCATCACCGCGGGGGCCCACGAAGCGCCCTGACAAGGACCAGCGCCAGGCATCCGTTGCCTGCCAGCGCACACCGAGGCTGGCGGTGTTGCGCGCCACCAAGGGGATGTCGGACGTCGAGCCACCCAGCGTGGGTCGCAGGTGCGTGAATTGCCCGTGCACCTGCAAGGCCGCCACGGGTTGCCAGCGCGCGCCCAGCTCGATGCCACGCCGTCGGGTACCCAGCTCCAGGTTGCGGTTGAGCTCGCTCCCCGTCTGCGGGTCCATGCCGAAGTAGATTTCGTCTTCGATGCGGATGTCAAACAAGGTGGCCGACCACGACAGCTCGGTGCCCTGGCGGTGGCGGACACCCAATTCGCTCGTTCGCCCATGCTGCGGCCGCAGGTCGCCAGTGGCCAGCACCAGCTCATCCAGGTTGGGCGCGCGATAGGTCTGGTTGTGGCGGGCGTGGATGGACCACCCGGGCATCACCTGCCAGTTCACACCCAGTTCGCTGGCGCGGTTGAACCAGCTCCTAGAGCTGCGCGGCCCATTGTCCTGGTACGGCGAGTCCACACAATCGTTCGTGTCCACCTCAACGAGCCCAAGGCCAGGCAAGAACACCAGTTGCTTTCGGCAAGTGCGCGAGATGGCCTGCTCGCCGCGATGGGTTTGAAAGCGATCCACGCGAACGCCAGCTTGCACGGTGATCGACTCGGTGGGTCTCAAGGTGGTGTCGACGAAGCCGGCTCGTGACGTTGCTCGCCCGTCGTACAAGGTGCTTCCCAACCGCTCGAACCCGCCCCTGGATCGGGCGACTTCACCGCGCATGCTGGCCAGGCCCAGGGTGAGCTCCTGCTTCAGGCCCAGGACATCGCGCTGGATGGCGTGACTGAGTTGGTGATTCCACTGCGTCACATCGATGATGTCGTCCTGCTCGCTGAGCGGAACCAGTGGGCTGGGTTCATCAAGGAAAGCCTTGCGGCGGGAGCGATGGCTGGCGTGCCAAGTTGTCTTGCCTGGTCGACCCCAGTCGAGGCTTGCTCCCAGGTCCTGTCGATTCATGAGCGTGCGCCCCCCGTTCAAGGGCGCGCGCGTGGCCCGCCGATCGGCATCGCTGCCCTCGAAGGCCTCCAGCGTGACGTACCCAGGCAAGCCATAGCGATCCCGCTGATGCGTGAGCTTGAGGTGTGCGTCCAGCGCGCCCAAACGCGTGGCCTGTTGGCTGCGTAGCGTGAAGGCCGCCAGCTTGGCATCCAGGGTCGCGTTGTCACGGTGCCCGCGGTTCAAGGTTCGATCGAGCTGAACCGAGGCGCTCCATGCTCCCAGGCGACGCTGCACACTCAGGGCAAGCTGCCGATCCCAGTCACTGTTGACGCGCCCACTCAACCGCGAGAGGCTCTCGCCTTCGTCCAGGCTGGGCAGCGTGGTGATGCGGATGACACCGGCAACGGCGCCATTGCCATGCTGAACACTGCCCCCGCCGCGCACGACCTCGATGCGATCGATCTGACTCAGGCTCAAAGACCCCAGGTCGGCGCCAGACAAGTCGTTTTCATTGATGACGACCCCATCCACCACCACCAGCACGTTGCTGCCGGCCGTCGCGCCCATGCCGCGCATGTCCAGGACGGTGTCTTTGTCGTTGCCTGTGTAGCTGCGCACATCGAGGTTGCCCTGCCCCGCCAGCAGCTCGCCCACGGAGGATGCCGTCGATCGAGCGACGTCCTCCCGAGTGATGACGGTCACGTTGTGAACCGACTCGTGCTCGCTCGCTCTGGTGCTTTTGGCCCGCACGTCTACGGCGGGCAATTGCAGCTCGTCTGGCGCGGGCGTGGGCTCTGCCTGGGCGGCCTGGCCGACCAGGCAAAACGCCCACGCGAGCACCCACGACACGCAGGGCGTTATGCGCATCATCGAGCCGCGCGCTGGCCAAACCGGCGCGACCGCGCAACAGCCACTCCCACCAACCCCACCAGCATCATCGCCACAGAAGATGCCTCAGGCACCGCCGTCACGGCCAGGTTGTCGATGGCGAAGTAAGCCGGCGTGTTCATGCCGAAGTCACCGTTGTCGGACGAGCTCAGCTCGAACTTCAGTGCCGAGACGGCACCGAGCGAGCCCAGGTTCACGCTGGCCCAGTTGCCGATCACGTAGTCCAGGCTGTTGTCGGCAAAGCGGTAGTCGGCCAGGTAGAAGTCCACGCGGCCGGTTTCCTGGTCGGCCGCGTTCAGGCCGATGAAGGTGAGCTTGAGGAAGTCGGCGTCGTTGCCGCTGGCGCCACCGAACTTCTTGGCGAACGAGTCACCCTGCAGCATCGACAACGCTGTGTAGGTGGTGTTGCTCACGTCGACGCTGACGAGCTCGGCCGGCGCGTCGAAGCGGATCACGGGCGAGCCCAGGTAGGCCAGCGCGTAGTTGGCCGAGCCGCCAGCACCCGAGCCGGCGTAGGCGCTGAACTGGTTCTCGAAGCCAGGCGTGGTGGTGTCGGTCTGGTTGGAATAGGTCCAGCCGCTCCAGCAGCAGCCCCATCCGTAATCGGTGAAATCGTGGTTGAAGCTGGCGGCGCCACTGACGAAAGCGGTCGAGGTGCCGGGGAAGAAATGGCTGCCCGGGCTCAAGGGCAGGTCGTCAAAGGTGCTGACGGTCAGCGCGGCGTGGGCGCCCGAGGCCAGGCTGGCGCCGATGAGCGCCGCAGCGGCGACACGACGACGACGCAGCACAGCCAGGGCCAGCAGGCCCACGCCCATCAACGCCCAGGTCTGAGGCTCAGGCACGGGCGCAAAGTGGATGACACCCACGGCGTCGAGGTCGAAGCCGCCGCTGCCGGTGGTCGGGTACGGGTCGTAGATGGCGTGCGGGCCACCGGCGGAGGCGGGGAAGTTGTCGAACTCCTGGCCACGACCGATGACGTCGACGATGCGCACGAAGCGCACGTTGTCCACGTCCAGGCCCGCGGTGCCGGCCAGTGCGTCCAGGTCGAAGGGCGTGCCGAAACCCTGGCGGTACTTGCCGGCCAGGCCGTCGATGTTGGTCGGGTCGATGTTGCCGAAGCCGCCCACGGGTGCGGGCGTGAACGAGTAGCTGGGGAAGCGGAAGAAGTCGATGCCGTTGGACGAGACCTCGACGAAGGCCAGCTCCAGGAAGGTGTCGCTGAAGCTGTTTTCGAAGACCGCAAAGTCGGCACCAGCGCCGTTGTAGATCGCGCCGCCAAAGGTCAGGGTGATGCGGCCAGCGTCACCCAGCACGACGATGTCGGTGGAGGTGCCTTGGGCCTTGCCCAAAGCCTTCTCTGGCGTCTTCCATTGCGCGTCGACGTTGGGGCCAGGCAGGTAGTCCTCCCAGCCGGTGGCCCATTGCACAAAGGACGCGCTGTCCTTGCTGATGGCGGTGGAGCCGGGTTTGCCGGCAGCCGGGGCAAAAGGGCCCGCCGCATGGGCCTGAGCCATGCAGGCCAGGGCCAGGGTGGCCGCGCAGGCCGGGACTGAGAGAAGCTTGAATCGCATGTTGTTCCTCCGGCGCCCACCATCCGTGGGCGCATTCGAGCCAACCGGCCGAACGATGGGAGAGGAACGAGACAGGCACGCGCACGCCGGGTCGGGCCACGTGAAAAGGCCGAAGGCGTGTCGTCACCGCCTCGCCGCCCACCGCAGCAACCGGGTCCATGCTCCAGGCCGGTCTCCGGGCTCGCGAGCGCCTTGTGGGCCAGCGATCCGCCTTCCCATGCTTCGCAGCACAGTGGCACCGTGGATCGCCTTGACTCGCTTCACCGTTGCGGGGGCAGCGCCGGGATCAGCAGACCGAAGGGCCTGCGCACCGAACTTCCCGTTTCACCCTTGCAGACCGCTCGCGCGGCCCCAAGGACACCTGAGGCGGGGCGGATTGTAAGGGCGCCCCTGGGGTTTGCCCAGCCCCGCGTTCCAGGCCTCAGGCTTGCTGACGTTCCGCGTGCGTCGCGTCGACCAAAGAGGTGCGCAGCCAAGCGCTCAGTTGCGCCAACACCTCGCCTCGCTCACGCTCGTTGAGGATTTCATGGGCCAGCTCGGGGAAGGCCCGCGCGGTGCACAGGCTCGCGGGCAAGGCCTGAGACAGCCGCAGCGAGCCCACGGGGCTGACGCAACGGTCCTGCCCGGACCACATCAACAAGGTTGGCACCTGCCATGCCGAGGCACGCGCCAGCACCAGCTGGCCCGCATCGGCGATGAAGCGTCCCAGCAAGCCGCTGATGCGGTCGTGCACCATGGGGTCTTGCAAGTAGGCTTGCACCACCGCCGGGTCGTTGCAGATCCACTCGGGCTTGAGCCCGTTGTTCACGCACAGGTGCGGCAGCAGGCGAGGTGCCACCGCCAACAAGGCTTTTTGCACAGCACTCAGCCCAGGATCGATGGCAGGGGATGACAGCACCACGCCATCGACCGATCGACTCCAGGCTGCAGGCTCGGGACCCACGGCCTCGGCCACGAAACGCGCCACCACCAGGCCGCCCAGGCTGTGCCCGATCAACACCAGCGGACGCGCGGCATCGGTGCGGCGCACCTCGTCGATGAACGCGCCCAGGTCTCGCAGCAGGCTGTCGGGCTGGGCGATGTCGCCACGGCGACCACCCGATTGGCCATGGCCCCGGTGATCGAAACCGCGCACGTCCCAGCCCTGGGCCACGAGGTGCTCGGCCACGTGCTCGTAGCGCCCGATGTGTTCGCCCAGGCCGTGCACCAGCACGGCGGTGCCCAGGGCCGGTGCGGGTGCACGCCACAGGCGGGTGTGCAGGGTCAGGCCGTCGGAAGTCTTCATGCTGGGAGGTCCTCGTGGATCTTGTGGGGGGCGTCGGCGTTCGACGCCGGGAACATGCCCGAGCGCACAGCCCCGCCCAAGGCAAGGGGGCGCTGGTGTGCGAACCAATGCGCCACCGCCTCGCGCTGCGATGGCGTGAGGTGCAGTCCCAGCTTGCTGCGTCGCCACAGCACGTCGTCGGCGCAGGTGGCCCACTCGCTTCGCATCAGGTGGCGCAACTCGGCCTCGTGCACACCCGGCACCACTTCGGCACCCAGGTCGGCCATGCAAAGGGCAGCCCCCAGCACCAGCTCGATGCGCGAACCGTGTGCGTGGGCCAGGCGGTGCGCCAGGTTGGCTGGCAGCCAGGGGTGGCGCTCACGCAGCGCCAACACGAAGCGAGAAAAGTCCTCGTCAGGGCGCCCGGTCACCCGCACCCAAGCCGAAAGGTCCCCGCCCGGCAGGCTGGCACCTCGCGTCCAGGCCGGCCGGCTCACGCCCAGTTGGCGGCACACCGTGGTCGCCGCGTCCTCGGCCAGTTGGCGGTAAGTGGTGATCTTGCCGCCCCAGACCGTCAGCAAGGGCGCGGCGTGTTGGTCCTGCTCGAGCAGGTAGTCGCGGGTGACGGCAGACGGGTCACCTGAGGCGTCATCCAGCAAAGGGCGCACGCCGGAGTACGTCCAGACCACGTCGCTGGGGCGGATGGGCTGCGCCAGGTAGCGGCTGGCCTGCTCGCACAGGTAGGCCACCTCGTCGGCCTCGCAGCGCGCATCCAGCGGGTCTTGGACTTCCTGGTCGGTGGTGCCGATGAGGGTGAAGTCGCGCTCGTAGGGGATGGCAAAGATGATGCGCCCGTCGGGGTTCTGGAAGATGTAGGCGTGGTCGTGCTCGAACTGGCGCGGCACGACGATGTGGCTGCCCTTGACCAGGCGCAGGCTGCGCGAGGCCAGGCGTTCGCCGCCGGGCGCGTGGGCCACGTCGCGCAGAAAGCGCTCGGCCCAGGGGCCGGCCGCGTTGACCAGGGCGCGGGCGCGCACATGGCGCACGCCGTCGGCACCCTGCAGGGTGGCCTGCCAGTGCGTCTCGCCTCGCTCGGCCCTCACGCAGCGGGTGCGGGTGAGCACGGTGGCACCCCGATCGCGCGCGTCGATGGCGTTGAGCACGACCAGGCGGGCATCGTCCACCCAGCCATCGGAGTAAACGAAGCCGCGCTTGAAGTGCGGGTGCAGCGGCACGCCCAGTTGCGAGCGGCGCAGGTCGACGCCACCGGAGCCCGGCAGCACCTCGCGGCGGGCCAGGTGGTCGTAGAAGAACAAGCCCAGGCGGATCAACCAGGCAGGCCGCATCCCGGGGTCGTGCGGCAGCACGAAACGCAGCGGCCACATGATGTGCGGCGCGCTGCGCAGCAGCACTTCGCGCTCGCCCAAGGCCTTGCGCACCAGGCCGAACTCGCGGTGCTCCAGGTAGCGCAGGCCGCCGTGGATCAGCTTGGTGGACGCCGACGAGGTGTGGCTGGCCAGGTCGTCCTGCTCGACCAGGCAGACAGACAGGCCTCGGCCCGCCAGGTCGCGCGCGATGCCGACGCCATTGATGCCGCCCCCGACCACGAGGACGTCGTGTTCGGCCGGCGGGGGAAAGGGGACAGGGGCGTTCATGGCTTGGAGGTTTTCATGCAGCGCAACAGATCGCGACCTTCGCGGCGCTCGAGAAACGAACGCGCGTTTTATTCGTTTTGGTCGCGTTGCATTTTCGTTATCCCGGATGAACAAGTCAAGCACCGGCGCGTAGACTCGCGTCTGTTCGCTCGGCCTGTTCGTTTTTTCGCCGGCCAACAAAAACCGCGCCACCCCACCATGAGCATCAAGACCCGCCACGCCGCCCTGCTCGACGAGGTCCGCGCCCGCGGCTCAGTCAGCGTCGAAGCCCTGGCCGAACAGTTCGGCGTCACGCTGCAGACCGTGCGCCGCGACGTGCAGCAGCTCGCCGACGCCGGCCTGCTCACGCGCTTTCACGGCGGCGTGCGCCTGCCTTCGTCCACCACCGAGAACATCGGCTACCGCCAGCGCCAGGCCCTGCAGGCCGACGAGAAATCGCGCATCGCGCGCGCGGTGGCCGAGCGCGTGCCGCACAACTGCTCGCTGATCCTCAACATCGGCACCACGACCGAAGCCGTGGCGCGCGAGCTCATGCACCACCGCGGGCTGCGCGTCATCACCAACAACCTGAACGTGGCCGCCATCCTGGCCGACAACGCCGACTGCGAGGTCATCATCGCGGGCGGCGTGGTGCGCTCGCGCGACCACGGCATCGTGGGCGAAGCCACCGTGGACTTCATCCGCCTGTTCAAAGTCGACATCGCCTTGATCGGCATCAGCGGCATCGAGGCCGACGGCTCGCTGCGCGACTTCGACTACCGCGAGGTGAAGGTGGCACGCGCCATCATCGAGCACGCCCGCCAGGTGTGGGTGCTGGCCGACCAGAGCAAGTTCGGGCGCGAGGCGATGGTGCACCAGGCCCGCCTGGACGAGGTGGACATGCTCTTCACCGACGCGCCCCCGCCCGAGCCCTTCCCCCAACTGCTGGCCGAGGCCGGCGTGACCTGTGTGGTCGCCCCATGAACATGACCTCAGCAACGTTCCTGCTCGCCCTCGACCAGGGCACTTCCAGCTCGCGCAGCATCCTCTTCACGCCCGAAGGCCAGATCGCGGCCATGGCGCAGCGCGAGCTGCCGCAGGTCTACCCGCAACCCGGCTGGGTCGAGCACGACGCGCGCACCATCTGGCGCATCCAGCTCGAAACCGCGCGCGAGGTCATCGCCCAAGTGGGCGCCACGCCGCAGCAGGTGCGCGCCATCGGCATCACCAACCAGCGCGAGACCACGGTGGTCTGGAACCGCCGCACGGGCGAGCCCATCCACCACGCCATCGTCTGGCAGGACCGCCGCACGGAAGCTTTCTGCGCCGAGCTGCGCGCCGGCCAGCACGACGCCCGATGCGGCGGCAGCGCCGAAGCCTTGGTGCAGCAGCGCACTGGCCTGCGCATCGACGCCTACTTCTCGGCCACCAAGCTGCGCTGGATCCTGGACCAGGTGCCGGGAGCGCGCGAAGCCGCCGAGCGCGGCGAGCTGGCCTTCGGCACCATCGACAGCTGGCTGATCTGGCAGCTGACGGAAGGACGCGAGCACCTGACGGACGCGAGCAACGCCTCGCGCACCATGCTCTTCAACATCCACACAGGCCAGTGGGACGAAGACCTGCTGCGCCTGTTCGACATCCCCCGCTCGATGCTGCCCGAGGTGCGCCCGTCGTCCAGCGACTTCGGCCACACCACGCTGCTGGGCGGCAAGCTGCCCATCGGCGGCGTGGCTGGCGACCAGCAGGCCTCGTTGTTCGGCCAAGCGTGCTTCCGCCCCGGTCTGGCCAAGAACACCTACGGCACCGGCTGCTTCATGCTGATGCACACGGGCGACCAGGCCCAGGCCAGCCAGAACGGCCTGCTGACCACGGCAGCGGCACAGCCCGATGTGCGCCACGCCTACGCGCTCGAAGGCAGCGTGTTCATCGGCGGGGCGGTGGTGCAATGGCTGCGCGACGGCCTGCAGGCCATCCGCGCCTCGGGCGAGGTGCAGCAGCTGGCCGAGAGCGTGCCCGACGCGGGCGGCGTGGTCTTCGTGCCCGCCTTCACGGGCCTGGGCGCGCCCTACTGGGCCGGTGATGCACGCGGCGCCATCCTGGGCCTGACGCGCGGCAGCACGGTGGCGCACATCGCGCGCGCCGCGCTGGAGAGCATCGCCTTCCAGAGCGCGGCCCTGCTGCAGGCCATGAGCCTCGACGCCGTGGCGCATGGCGGCTCCCCGGTCAGCGAGCTGCGCGTGGACGGCGGCGCCTGCGCCAACGACCTGCTGATGCAGATCCAGGCCGACTTGCTGGGCATCCCGGTGGTGCGCCCCAAGGTGATCGAAACCACGGCCCTGGGCGCGGCCTACCTGGCCGGCCTGGCCACCGGCGTCTACCGCGACCTGGGCGAGCTCGAGGCTCAATGGCAGGTTGACCGGCGCTTCCTGCCCACGCTGTCGCGCGCCGACGCCGCCGCCCGCATGGCGCGTTGGGAACACGCGGTCAGGCAAACGCTGGCGCCCTGAGCCCCGCAACGGCGTTCAGGCCCGTGTTTCGGGCACCCTGGTCGCGCATTCCGCCACGAAAAACCACGGCACTGGCCGCGGCGATCAGGATTTGCACCGATTCGCCACAAGCCGTGCCTCCGGGATGCTGCGTGAGCGCGCATGCTGCGCACATCCTGAGCACAATGCGCCTTTCGTCCAGCCCGGACGCCGAAAACCAGCGGAGCCCTCGCATGCACCCAGTGGAACCCTCCCTCGACCGTCGCCAATGGCTTGGCCTCTCGCTGGCCGCCCCCCTGGCCGCGTCGCTGGGCGCCCTCGCATGGCCGTTGCAGGCGCAAGCCCAGGCCACGGTCAAGGTCGATGGCGTCGAGGTGCCCACCACCGCCACGGTGCGCGGCAAGAAGCTGGTGCTCAACGGTGCCGGGGTGCGCCGCCGCGGTTATTACAAGTCCAACATCGTCGCTCTGTACCTGCCCGAGCGCCTGACCACGCTGGACGCCATCATGAAGCTCGACGGGCCGCGCCGCATCCAGATGCTGCTGCTGCGCGACTTTTCCCAGTCCACCGTCTCGCGCATCTTCCTGGCCGACTTCAAGCAGGCCACCACCGACACCGAGTTCAAGACGCTGATCAACGAGATCGCCGAGATCGGCGCCATCTACAACAACGTCAAGCGCGTCGAACAAGGCGACAAAGTCAACATCGACTGGCAACCGGGCGCGGGCATCATCGCCTCGCTGAACGACCGTCAGCTCAACGAAAAACCCATCAACAACGAGCTGGCCTACCAGATCTACCTGCGCATGTTCATGGGCCCCAACGTGCCGGAAGAGCTGCGCAACCGGCTGCTGGGCTTGGGCAACGGCTGAACCAACTGTCGCATTGCGCAGCATCTTGTCGTGATCCGCCATTCTCATGTCGCGATCAATCGCATTCAATGCAGCCATGCGACACCCCTTGCCCGCCTCGGCCACCGAGCTCATCCCCTTCCCTTGCGCCAGCGCTTGGGTGCGGGCTGCGGCCCTGTGTCACATCAACCTGCCGCCCCTGCTGGAGCAGGCCGGTCTGGGCATCGACCACCTGGGCGCGCACCACATCCGCCGCAACGGCATGTTGGAGATGATGATGCGCTGCGTCGGGCAGGCGGCGCCCACGCACCACTTTCCGCTGGTGATCGGCGAGTGCCACGGCTTCGACACGCTGCCCGCCATCGAAACCTTCCTGGCCACCAGCCCCACGGTGCGCGAGGCCATGCCCGTGCTGAACTGGACCAGCCAGATGTTCCACGGGCTGCACATCCACCTGGTCGAGGGCAAGCAGGAGTCGGCCATCGTCATCGAGGTCGAGCAGCTCGACGGCGACCCGCCCAAGGCCGCCGGCTACTTCGCCGAGGTCTCCATGGCCAGCCTCAACAAGTTCAGTCGCATGCTGCTGGGCGGTCGCAACATGGCCACGCGCGTCGAGTTCGAACACGACCCGGGGCCCTTGCGCTCGGTCTGCGAGATGCAGTTCGGTGTGCCTGTGCGCACCCGCCAGGCGCGCAACGCCGCGGTGTTCCCTTCCGCGATGCTGGACTTGCGCTTGCCCGGCGCCCTGCCGGCCCTGCATCGGCAGCTGCAAGGCTTCATCGAGCAAAGCCTGCCTTCGCCTCGCTTCACCACGCTGACCGAACGCATCGAGCTGCTGTTCAAGCAACAGCCGAAATGGATGGGCCAGGGCATCCAGAACGTGGCCGAGCACCTGGGCCTGCACCCGCGCACCTTGCAGCGGCGCCTCAAAGACGAAGGCCAGGTCTATGGCGACATCCAGACGCGCTGCCGCTACGAGCACGCGGTCACGCAGCTCAAGGTGGGGCAGGTCGACATCGACACCCTGAGCGAAACCCTGGGCTTCACCGACCGCAACAGCTTCACGCGCGCCTTCAAGCAATGGACAGGCATGGCCCCGCGCGACTTTCGCCGGCTGCACCGCTGCATGGCTTCGCCCGACACCGCGAGCCAAGAGCCCCTGGTCCAAGTGGGCTGACATGAAATGGGCTGACAGGCGCTGACGGTAAGATGACCGCCATGCGTCGCCTCGTCGCCCTCTTTTTGCTGGTGCTGCTCCCGCTGCAAGCCGTCTGGGCTGCGGCGGCGCCGTATTGCCAGCACGAAGGCGATGCCGCGAGCCACCACATCGGGCACCACCAGCCCGAGCACGCGCACGCGCACGCGCACACCACGGTGGCCGAAGCCAGCCAGGACGACGCACACGGTGCGCCTGGCGAACCCGGCACCCCGGGTGATGGCGCCGCCAGCGCGCACAGTGACTGCCACGTCTGCCATGGCGGCACGGTGCTGGCCCACGAAGTGCGGCTGGTGCACGCGATGTCCGCCTCCGCCCCGCCCGTGCCTGCCTTGGCCCAGGGCCTGCCCGCGCCGCCCACCGAGCGGCCAGAGCGCCCCAAGTGGTCCGCCCTCGCCTGATCGGCGAGGTGGCCATGGCGTGGCCCCTTTGACACCGTTGACACCTGCGTCCGCGCCTCGGTGAGTTCTGCGAACTCGGCGAGCTGAGCGGGCGCTGCCCGACGCCTTGCCTGCGTTGGGCTTGGTGTGCCTCGCCGATGCCATCCGCCCTCATCCACGGAGACGCATCGCATGCACCGACACCCGCACCCCTTGTGGGGCCCAGCCCTGCACCTGGCCACTGGCCTCGCCTTCGCCCTGCCCCTGGCGGTCACGGCGCAGAACGCCCCCGCACAGCCCCCCGAAACCCTGGCCCAGGCCTTTGAACAAGCCTGGGCCACGCACCCCCTGCCTCAAGCACTGCCCGCGCGGCGCAGCGCACTGGCGGCATCCCGTCAGGCCGCCGAAGCCTGGACGGCTCAACCCGGCGCGCTGGAGCTGCGCGCACAGACCGACCGACCTGGCACCGACCGGGGTGCGCAAGAGCTGGAGGTGGGCGTGGCCCTGCCCCTGTGGCTGCCCGGCCAGCGCTCGCGCAGCCAGGCCCTGGCCACACAAGAAGATCAAGCGCTTGACGCCCGGCTCGCCAGCGCCCGGCTTCAGCTCGCCGGCCAGGTGCGCGAGGCCTGGTGGGCGTGGCAGCGCGCGCGCGCCGAGCTGGCGCTGACCGGCACCCAGGTCGAGCACGCCCAAGCCCTGAGCAACGACGTGCACCGCCGTGTGCGCGCCGGTGACCTCGCCCGAGCCGATGCGCACCAGGCCGATGGCGCGCTGGCGCTGGCCCAGTCGGCTCAGGCCCACGCCGAAGCGCAAGGCATGCAGGCGTGGCAGTTCTTGCAGGGGGTGCTGGGCAGTGCTCGACCATGGCCGCTGCCCACCCTGGTTGCCGCGTCCGCCGAGGAGACATCGTCGCAAGGCACGGTGCTCGCCCCCGTCACGGCCACCAGCGACGCATGGCCCATCGGCGCGGAGCCAGCTCCCGGCGAAGCACCGTCCGACCTGGCCCAACACCCGCTGGTGCGCGAGCTGGACCAGCAAGCCGCCACGGCCCGCCAGGCGGCCGAGCTGGCCGACACGCAATCGCGCGCCAACCCCGAGCTGCTGCTGGGCACGGTGCACAGCCGGGACCAGCGTGGCGAGCCCCGCCAACGCCAGCTCACCGTTGGCCTGCGCCTGCCCTGGGGCGAGTCGCCCGCGCAGCGTGCCCTCGCGGCCCGCGCGCACGCCGATGCCACCGAGCTGAGCGTGCAGGCCGCGCGCCAGCACCAGCAGGGCCAGGCCGCGCTCGATGGCGCTCAAGCCCGCTGGCACGCGGCCCAGCGCGCGCACCACGCCGCACAGCGCCGCGCCAAGCTCGCGCAAGAAAGCCAGGGCTTTTTCGACAAGTCCTTCCGCCTGGGCGAGACCGACCTGCCCACGCGCTTGCGCATCGCGCAGGAAGCGCAAGAAGCAGCCCGCCAGGCCGCGCTGACCGCCATCGACCTGGCCGCCGCCACCTCCGCGTGGCGCCAGGCCGCCGGCCTGCTGCCGGAGTGAACGCCATGACCTCAGCTCTCGCGCCCACAGCCGCCCGCCACCTTGGCTCGGTCCCGCTCCACCCCATTCGACTTGATCTCATGTCCCCCACTTCGCCCCAGAACCTGTCCCCGCTGCGCCGCGCCCTCATGGGCCTCGTGCTCATCGGCACTTGCTCCTTTTCCACGCTGGTGTGGTCTCACGAAGGCCACGAGCACGAAGACGAACCACCACCCGCCGCCACGCTGCGCGAAGCCCCCCGCCGCCAAGGCGATGGCAGCGTGCTGATGCCCCAGGCGGCCCAGCAGCAACTGCGCCTGCGCACGCTGGCGGTGCAAGCTGGCCAGTGGCCCCAGGCCTTCGAGCTGCCCGCCAAGGTGGTGATGGACCCCAACGCCGGTGGCCGCGTGCAAGCCGCGCTCGCCGGGCGCGTGATCGCTGGCTCCAAGGGCCTGCCATCGCTGGGACAGGCCGTAAGACAAGGCCAGGTGCTGGCCCACATCGAGCCCACCACCGGCTCGATCGAGCAGGCCGGCCTGCGCGCGCAACAGGCCGAGCTGCGTGCCGCGCTGCAGGTGGCCGAGCGCCGCCTCGCGCGGCTGCACGAACTCGCCGACACCGTGGCCCGCAAGGACACCGAAGCCGCCGCCGCCGAGGTCGAAGGCCTGCGCGCACGGCTGAGCGCCTTGAGGGGCGGCATCTCGCGCCGCGATGCGCTCGTCGCGCCCGTCTCCGGCGTCATCGCCTCGGCCCAGGTCGTGGCCGGCCAGGTCGTGCAGCCCGGAGACCTCCTCTACGAGGTGATCGACCCGCGCCGCCAACGCATCGAGGCCCTGGTGCGCGACCCGAGCCAGGCGCAGCAGATCGGCTCGGCCCACCTCGTGCTGAGCGAGACCAGCGTGCCGCTGCAACAGGTGGGCGCCGCGCGCAGCCTGCGCGACCAGGCCCTGCCCATCGTCTTCAGCGGTGACGCGCAGGCCTTGAGCGGCCTCGTGCTGGGCCAGGCCGTGAAGGTGATTGCGCAGACCCGCCAGGCCCTGCCCGGCATCGCCCTGCCCCGCTCCGCGCTCGTCAAGGGCGCGGACAACCAGGACATCGCCTGGGTGCAGACCGCGCCCGAGCGCTTCGAGCCGCGCTGGGTCACGCACGCACCGCTGGACGGCACGCGCGTGCGCGTCACCGCCGGCCTGAAGGCGGGTGAGCAGGTGCTGATGCAAGGCGCCAGCCTGGTCAACCAGGTTCGCTGAAGAAGGAGCCCACCATGTTCAGATGGCTCCTTGACACCTCATTGACCAACCGCCTGCTGGTCGTGCTGAGCGCCGCAGTGCTGATGGCCCAGGGCGCGCACACGCTGTCGCGCACGCCGGTCGACGTCTTCCCCGACCTCAACCAGCCCACCGTCACGCTGATGACCGAAGCCGGCGGCATGGCCCCCGAAGAGGTCGAACAACTCATCACCTTCCCGCTGGAGACCTCGCTGGGTGGCCTGCCCGGCGTGCAGGCGGTGCGCTCCACATCGAGCGCCGGCCTGTCCTTCGTCTACGTGAGCTTCGACTGGTCCACCGACATCTACCGCGCGCGGCAGATGGTGGCCGAGCGTCTGGGCACGATGGGCGAGGCCCTGCCCGATGGCATCACGCCGCACATGGGACCGGTCAGCTCGATCATGGGCGAGGTGATGCAGATCGCCATCCCGATCGACACCGCCAAGGTCTCGCCGATGGCGGTGCGCGAGCACGCCGACTGGGTGCTGCGCCCGCGCCTGATGGCCATCCCCGGCGTGGCGCAGATCGTGCCGATCGGTGGCGAGGTGCGGCAGTTCCAGGTGCAGCCCGACACCGAGCGCATGGCCGAACTCGGCGTCACGCTGGCCGACCTGACCACGGCGTTGCGCGGCTTCTCGGCCAACACATCGGGTGGGTTCCTGGAGCGCAACGGCCGCGAGTACCTGATCCGCCACCTGGGCCGCACCACCGAGCTGGTCCACCTGCAAGACCTCGTGCTCACCTCGCGCAACGGTCAACCGGTGCTGCTGCGCCAGGTGGCCAGCGTGAGCTTTGCCCCCGCCATCAAGCGTGGCGACGCGGGCTTCGAGGGCCAGCCTGCCGTCATCCTCAGCATCCAGAAGCAGCCGTCGGCCGACACGCTCGCGCTCACCCGCACCATCGAGGCCACGCTGGTGGACATGCGTGGCTCACTGCCCCCCGGCATGGCCGAGCCGCGCGTGACCTTCCGCCAGGCCAGCTTCATCGAGGCCTCGGTGAACACGCTGCAAGGCAAGCTGATCGGCGCGGCGGTGTTCGTGGCGGTGATCCTGTTCGCCTTCCTGGGCACCTGGCGCCCCACGCTGATCGCGCTGACGGCCATCCCGGTGTCCATCCTCGCAACGGTGCTGGTGTTCCGCTGCTTCGGGCTGTCGATCAACACGATGACGCTGGGCGGCCTGGCGATCGCCATCGGCGGGCTGGTGGACGACGCGGTGGTGGACGTGGAGAACATCCTGCGCCGACTCAAGGTCGAACGCACGAAGCCCGAAGACCAAAGGCTGCCCTGGCTGCAGGTGGTGCGTGATGCATCCATGGAGGTGCGATCGGGCATCCTGTATGCCACCGCCATCATCGTGCTGGTGTTCCTGCCGCTGTTCGCGCTGCCGGGCATCGAAGGGCGGTTGTTCGTGCCGCTGGGCATCGCCTTCATCGTCTCGACGCTGGCTTCGCTGCTGGTGTCGGTGACGGTCACGCCGGTTCTGGCCTCGTGGTTGCTGCCGCGCCTGGCCTCGGCTGGCCACGGTGACACGAAGGCGCTGACTTGGCTGAAGGCGCGCTACGAAGTGGCGCTGCGGCGCGTGTTGGCCCACCCGCGTCGTGCGCTGGCCGCCGCCGCTGTGGCCGTGCTCGCTGCACTGACTGCGGTGCCCTTTTTCCCGACCACCTTCCTGCCGCCGTTCAACGAAGGCACGCTGCTCATCGGGCTGCGGCTGAACCCGGGCGTCACGCTGGCCGAGTCGTCGGCGCTGGCGGCCCAGGCCGAGCGCCTGGTTCGCGAGGTGCCCGAGGTGACGCACGTGGGGCGGCGAAGCGGCCGCGCCGAGCTCGACGAACACGCCGAAGGGGTGCACGTGAGCGAGCTCGACGTGGGCCTGCAGCCCGCGTCCGAACTCAAGCGCAGCATGGCCGAGGTCCAGGCCGACATCCGATCGCGGCTGGTGAACCTGCCGGTGTCCATCGCCATCGGCCAGCCCATCTCTCACCGCATCGACCACATGCTCTCGGGTGTGCGCGCGCCCATCGCCATCAAGGTGTTTGGCGAAGACCTGGACACGTTGCGATCCCAAGCCGAGGCCCTGCGCGCGCGGCTGGCAGCCATCCCCGGCGTGGCCGACCTGGAGGTCGAAAAGCAGGTGCTGGCGCCGCAGATCCAGGTGCGCATCGACCACGAGGCTGCTTCGCGGCTGGGCGTGCCGGTGGCGCAGGTGCTCTCGGCCTTGCAGACGCTGGTCGAGGGCGAAGAGCTCGCGCAGCTCAGCGAAGGCAACCGCCGTTTCGCGCTGGTGGTGCGCCTGCCCGAGAGCGCGCGCAGCCTCGAAGGCCTGAGCCAGGTGCTGCTGGAATCGCCCAACGGCCGCGTGCCGCGCGGCCGTTCGAATCATGTCGACCGACGAGCTA
>CAYJXE010000022.1:0-27309 GCA_964373965.1 uncultured Aquabacterium sp.
CCAAACCTCAAAAACTCCTTGCCACACGGGAGGCGTCCATATAAGCACCGCAGGGCAGTCCTGCCAAAGGCAGGACCACCACCCTTGAAGCCCGCCCGCACATCGCCGCAGCCCCGCCTCGCGCTCCCGCGCAAAAGCGCCCTCAAGCCAAAGCGCTCACCCCAAAGCAAGCACAACAAATCAAGCAGCCAAACCCTGCCGATGCACCCGGCCCCCCACCGCCGAAGCCGCCAGCACCCCCAACATCAGCACCAACGCAGCCCCCGCAAAAACGCCAGCAGGGTGCCCATGGTCCATCAGCCACCCGAACACCGGCGCCGCCAGCGCAAAGCCCACGTCCAGCCCCGAATACACCGTGCCATAAACCCGCCCCGTCGCGCCCGGCGGCGCAGCACGCTTGATCAACATGTCCCGCGAAGGCCCGGCCAAGCCCGTGCCGAACCCAGCCAAAGCCACGCTCGCCGCGCACAACAAAGGCGGCAACCACCCCGTCGCCGCCAGCACCAACAAAGCAGACGCCAGCGTCATCGCCGCTGCGATCAAGCGCTCCAGCCGCTCGGCCCGCTGCACCAGGAAACCGCCGATCACCATCCCCGCCGCGCCACACAGCATGTAGCCCGTCACCACAAAAGCCGTGATCGTCTCAGGCAGCCCCACCAGCTGCTGCAAAGCCGGGCTCGCGAAACCCTGGATCGCGCTCAGCGCCGCGGTGGTGAAGAAGAAAAACGAAAAGCACAGCCACACCGAGGGCAGCTTCAAAAACGCCATCGGGTGCTCACGCACCGCTCCCGACTCACGCGCCTGCGCCGCCGCTTGCCGATGCGCCGCATGGTGATCGTCGATCGCCTCACGCTGCCACCACAGCAGCGCGATCACCGCCAGCGACACCAGCGCCGCGCAAGCACACGCCACGCGCCAGCTGCCCGTGGCCGAGCTCAGCCCGATCAAAAACACCGGTGCCGCCGCCCAACCCAGGTTGCCGCTGATGCCGTGGATGGAGAACGCGTGCCCGATGCGCGCCATCGACACCCGCTTGTTCAAGATGGTGAAGTCCACCGGGTGAAACGGCGAGTTGCCCAGCCCCGCCAGCGCCGCCGCCACCATCAGCCCGCCATAGCCCGTTGCCAGCGAGGCGCTCAGGCCCGCCGCCACGAAACACGCCAGCCCCGCGAACAGCACCGGCCGCGCGCCAAAGCGGTCGACCACGAAGCCGGCCAGCGCCTGCCCCACGCCCGAGATGATGAAAAAGACGGTGACCAGCAGGCCCAGCTGCGCGTACGTCAGCCCGAAGTCCCGGATGAACATCGGGAACAGCGGCGGCAGCAGCATGTGGTGGAAGTGCGAGGTGCCGTGGGCCAGGCCGATCAGGCCGATGGTGGTGGCGTCGTGGCGCGCGTCGGGTGAAGAGGGGGCGGGCGAGGGCACGGTCGTGGCGGTCATGGGGCGTCACTGTACGCCCGGGGCCTTGGGCGCGCAGGCGGGCGCCTGACTACACTTGCGCCTGCACCGTCCTTTTTCCCCATGCGCATCGAACACATCCGCCAGCGCCTGCGCGCGCTCGGCGCCAAGCCCATCCACGAGCAGCGCGTGCTGCGCCTGTGGGCCCAGGCCCTGCCGCAAGGCAGCGGCAAGCGCCGCCCTGAAGATTTTTTGCCCCAGCCCGTGCGCGAGGGACTCGATGCGCTCATGGCCGAGGTCATGGGCCTCGCCACCCTGCGCTCGGCCCACCCAGGCTCGGACGGCTCCGAGCGCCTGCTGGTGGGCCTGCAAGACGGCCAAACCTGCGAGAGCGTGCTGCTGCCGCGCGATGGCCTGTGCGTGTCCTCGCAAGTGGGTTGCGCCGTGGGTTGCGTGTTCTGCATGACCGGCAAGGACGGCCTGCTGCGCCAGATCGGCAGCGCCGAGATCGTGGCGCAGGTGGCGCTGGCGCGCACGCGCCGCGCGGTCAAGAAGGTCGTCTTCATGGGCATGGGCGAGCCCTCGCACAACCTCGACAACGTGATCGAAGCCATCGATCTGCTGGGCACGGTGGGCAACATCGGCCACAAGAACCTGGTGTTCTCGACCGTGGGTGACCCCCGCGTGTTCGAGCGCCTGCTGCAAGGTCGCGTCAAGCCGGCGCTGGCGCTGTCGCTGCACTCGAGCAAGGCCGAGCTGCGGCGCGAGCTGCTGCCGCGCGCCACGGCCATGTCGCCCGAAGAGCTGGTGGAAGCGGGTGAGCGCTACGCGCGCGCCACCGGCTACCCCATCCAGTACCAGTGGACGCTGCTCGAAGGCGTCAACGACGGCGACGACGAGCTCGAGGGCATCGAGCGCCTGCTCAAGGGCAAGTACGCGCTGATGAACTTCATCCCTTACAACGAGGTCGAGTCGCTGGACTTCAAGCGCCCGAGCTGGGAGCGCGCCGCCGAGATGGCGCGCTGGCTGCACCGCCGGGGCGTGCTCACCAAGCTGCGCCATTCGGCGGGGCAGGATGTGGACGGTGGTTGCGGCCAGCTGCGTGCACGCGAGAGCGTGTTGCCGGCGCACAAGCTGGCCAGGCCCGGCGCGCGCGGCGTGGTGCCGATCACGCCGGCTTGATTGCTGTTGGCGTGACCTGGGCGCATCGCTGGGCGGCGAGGTGCGGTGCGCGGTGGACCCTCACCGCGTGACGATCGGGAACACCCCCGTCGGCTTGTCCAGCCAACCGAAGAAGCGCCCCAGCGCCAGGCGGCTGCCGTCGATGCTGGTTTCCTTCGAGGTCAGCAGCGCCATCGCCCCGGCTTGCCCCGTGACCATGCGGATGAAGAAGGGGTGCGTGACCGTGAGCGTCGCATCGGCATCGGCCACAGCTGTGCCTGGCTCGATGGCTTCATGGCGCAGCACGCCGTTGGTCACGCGCAGCACGTAGGCTTGCTTCAGGTCTGAGAACACCATCTTGATCGTCAACTTGCCATCGCCCGCCTTCTCGGCGTTGAGCGAGGCGGCCATGGCTTCCAGGAAGCGCTCGATGGGCGTGTGCTGCAGCAGGTCGGCGAACAGCACTCGCGATTGCGCCTGCGCAGGCGGGCCGTCGCGCAGCTCCAGCGCGCCGCTGAGGTACACGTTGCGCCATGGCGCCGACTCGGCCAGGTAGCCCAGTTGCTCGAAGCAACGCGCCAGCAACTCGCGCGAAGCCGTGTCCTTCGCGTCGGCGTAGACGGCGTGCTTGAGCAGCTCGGCCGCCCAGCGGAAGTCGCCCGCATCGAAGGCCTTCTGCGCGGTGGCACGCAAGGCATCGGCCCCACCGGCCAGCGCCACGTAGCCCTTGGCCGCTTCCACCGGCGGCAGCGCGTCGAGGTTGGCGGGGTTCGCGTCGTACCAGCCCAGGTAGAACTGGTAGACGGCTTTCACGTTGTGCCTGACGGTGCCGTAGTAGCCGTGCACCGCGAAGTCGCGCTGCAAGGCGGTCGGCATCTTCAGCGTCTCGGCGATCTCGGGCGCGGTCAGGCCCGCGTTCATGCCGCGCACCGTCTGGTCGTGGATGAACTGGTAGCTGTCGCGCTGGTGCTCGATGAAGGTGCGGATGCGCTCGGCGCCCCACACCGGCCAGTGGTGCTGGGTGAAGACCACCTCGCTGCCTTGCACTTGCGTCAGCGCCTCGTTGAGGTAGCCGGCCCAGCGCGTGGCGTCGCGCACCTTGGCGCCGCGCAGGGTGTAGAGGTTGTGCAGGGTGTGGCCCATCAGCTCGGCGCCGCAGTAGGCCTTGAGGTCAGGCAGGGCGAAGGTGAACTCCGAAGGGGCCTCGCTGCCCGGCACGTTGAAGAACACGAAGCGCACGCCGTCGATCACGTGTTCTTCGCTGGGCTTGTGCACCAGCAGCGTGGGCGGCAGGATGCCGACGCGACCGAACGGCACGGCCTTGCCCAGGCCGTTGTCAACGACGCCGGTGGCGTTGGCCGGCAGGCGGCTGCCGTACATGTACATGGCGCGGCGGGCCATGGCCGTGCCCATCAGCACGTTCTCGCTGGTGGCCTCTTCCATGAAGCCGGCGGGCGCCACGATGGGCACGTTGCGGGCCTTGGCTTCATCGGCCGAGATCACGCCCAGCACGCCACCGAAGTGGTCGACGTGGCTGTGCGTGTAGACCACCGCCGAGACCTGCTGCGCGCCCAGGTGCTGGCGCGCAAACGCCAACGCCGCCGCAGCGGTTTCGCGCGAGGTGCCGGTGTCGACCACGATCCAGCCGGTTTTGCCCTGGATCAGCGTGATGTTGGACAGATCGAAGCCGCGCAGCTGCCAGATGCCCTCGCGCACCTGGAACAGGCCGGTCTGGTTGTTCAGTCGGGCCTGGCGCCACAAGCTGGGGTTGACGCTGTCGGGGGCGCTTTCAGCTTGCTGGAAGGCGAAGGCGTCGTGGTCCCAGATGACCTGGCCGGCTTCGTTGCGCACCTGCCCGCTGGGCGCCGCGATGAAGCCCCGCTTGGCGTCGGCGAAGTCGCTGGCGTCGGCGTGCTGCAGCTGCTGGGCCACTTCCGCTTGCGCGCGCTGCACCGCAGGGTGCACCGGGCCGCCGTGCGATGAAGGATTGCTGGCAGTGGGCTGGCCCACCGTGCCGCAGCCAGCGGCGAGCAGGCACAGCCCGCTCAGCCAGGCCAGGTGCCAGGCCGGGTGCCTGGTCCTGGTGCGGCCGCTCGTTTGCGATGGGCGAAGGAGGGGGTGCTGAGAGCGATGCGCCATGGGTGTCTCCAGGTGTTGTGCGTCACGCGGGCCGCCGGCGCGCCCTGAAGCGGCCGAGGCCCTGCCTGCATCCTGGGTGCGGGCGCACAATGTGTCCAATGCATTGTTCTCATTTGCATGATGATCGGAGTGCATCGTGATCGACCTCAAACGCCTGCGCCACCTCACGGCACTCGTCCAGCATGGCAACTTCCACCGCGCGGCCGAGGCCCTGCACCTGACCCAGCCAGCGCTCACGCGCAGCATCCAGGCGCTGGAAGCCCACGTGGGCGCACCGCTGCTGACCCGTCATCGCGCCGGGGTCGAGCCCACCGAGCTGGGCCGGCTGCTGCTGCGCCACGCCGGCGCGCTCGACAGCCAGGTGCGCGACCTCGACCGCGAGCTGCGCCTGGCCAAGGGCCTGGAGCTGGGTGAGCTGCGCGTGGGCGTGGGCCCCTGGGGCGGCTCGGTGCTGGTGGGGCCGGTGGTCGGGCGCCTGAACGCCCTGCACCCTGGGTTGCAGCTCAAGCTGGTGCTCGCCCCCTGGCAAGAGCTGCCCGAGCGCGCCCGCGCCCGCGAGGTCGACGTGGTGCTGGGCGAGCTGCGCGAGATCGAACAGCTGCCCGACTTCGAGTGCGCCCCGCTGAGCGCGCACGAGGTCTGCGTGGTGGCCCGCGCCGGCCACCCCTTGGCGCAAAAGCGCGAGCTGCGCGCCGCCGACCTCTTCGACTGGCCCCTGGCCGGCCCGAACCTGCCCGAGACCGCCTTGCAGGCCCTGACCGCGCTGGCCGCAGCCGCCCACGTGCCTCCCGAGCGCCTTCGCCCCGGCTTGCTGGGCGTGACCTGCGACAGCTCGGGCATCCTGCGCCAGGTGCTGCAGGAAAGCGATGCCCTGTCCTTCATGCCTCGCTTCATGGTCGAGGGCGACCTGCGCTCGGGCCGCCTGACGACCCTGTCCGTGCCGGCGCTGACGCAGTCCGTGCGCTTCGGTGCGGCCTGGTTGCGCGGGCGCACCCTGGGCGGGGCAGGGGAGAAGTTCGTCTCGCTGCTCAACGAGCACGACGCGGCCTTGCGCGCCGGCTCGGTGCCGGCGCATGCCCGCACCGCCTGCGAGGGGACAGCTCAGTCTTCGCCCTGACCGATCGCGCCAGCGAAGGCGCGGGCAAAGGCCTCGCCGAACGCAGGCGTGCCGCTGAGCGACAGGTTCACCGTCACCCAGTCGCCTTCGGGCATGACCTGCAGGTCGTGGCACCAGCTTGCGCCCTCGTCCAGGTCGCCCGGGCCATCGGGGAAGCGCCGCTCGGCCCAGGCCAGCACCTGGTTCACCTCGGCCAGCACCGCAGGGTGGCGCTCGCGCGAGGTCGAGGCCATGGCGTCGAAGGTGTGAACGCCCCCGGTGTCGGAGCTGGCGTCGAAGCTGAGGAAGTCGAGCGAAGGCGGCTTGGCTGGCATGGGGCGAATTTGTACCACCGTGGGGACCCCACCCTCAACTTGCGGCAAACCGGGGCCGATATCCACCCATGGCTTCCGATCCGACCCCCCTCTCACCCGCTGAGCAACCCACGCCGGCAGCGCCGGTCCTGCTGGACCCGGCGGTCAAGCGCAGCTGGCTGCGCGCCACCCGCGTGAGCATCGCGCTGACCGTGGTGTTCTGTCTGGCCCTGACCGGCCTGCGCTGGATGGACGCCAAACGCCAGGCCCGAGCGGTGGGCGCCACCGTGGTCAACCTGGTGGACGCCGCCCAGGGTGTGACGTCCGTCACGCTGCCGGCCGTGGGCGCGGCGGTGGAGCCGCACGTGGCCGTGCAGGCCGTGGCTTTCTGCGCTGCCAACGCTGCCCAGGGCACCGCTGCCGCCTCGGCTTCCTGCGAAACCCTGTTTGCCCGCGAAGAGTCCCAGGCCTGCTCGCCCGGCTTCAGCCTCGCGACCCTGTGCACCGCCGTGCCCTCGCTGTCGCGGCCCGAAGACACCGTGCGCGTGAGCTACTCGCTCGGCGCGATGTGGGTGACGGCGGCCGAACAGTCGCTGGCCTGCTTGCTGATGATGGTCGGCGTGCTGTGGGCCTTCGCCAAGGTTCGCACCTCGCGTGCGCCGACCGCGTCGGCAGCCCAGTCCGCTGCCCCGAGCGAAGCCGGCGGCACGGCGAAGTCCAACGAGCGCGACGCGCTCACCGGCCTGCTCAACCGCGTGGCCTTCGAGACCGCGCTCAAGCGCCACAACGAAGCCGAGAACCTCAGCGCCCTCGAAGTCGATGGCTGCCTGCTGTACTTCGACCTCGACCGCTTCAAGCTCATCAACGACACCTACGGCCACATCGCTGGCGACACCGTGCTGCGCACCGTCTCGCAACGCCTGCGCTACACCCTCGGTGGCGGCGTGCTGATCGGTCGCCTCGGTGGCGACGAGTTCGCCGCGCTCATCACCGACGTCTCCTCGCGCGGCAACATCGAAACCATCTGCCGCGTGCTGATCGAGCAGGTCTCCAAGCCCATCCCCATCGACGACGTCAAGGAATGGGTGGGCCTGAGCATCGGTGCGCACATGCTCAAGCGCGGCACCCTCACCGTCGGCGAGATGCTGCACCGCGCCGACCTGGCCATGTACGAGGCCAAGCGCGCCGGTCGTGGGCGGCTGGTTTTCTATCACGAATCGATGGAAGACGCCGCCCGCAGCCGCGCGCAGATCCAGGGTGAGCTCAAGCACGCCATCGACGCGGGTCAGTTCTTCCTGGTCTACCAACCCCAGTTCGACGTCAACGACGAGGTCCGCGGCATCGAAGCCATGGTGCGCTGGCGTCACCCGCAGCGCGGCCTGATCCCGCCTGAAGAGTTCATGCCGGTGGCCGAGCAAAGCGGGCTGATCGTGCCGATGGGCAAGCACATCATCGGCCTGGCATGCGAAGACCTGGTGCGCCTGCGCAAGGAAGGCCTGATCCTGCCTTACGTCAGCCTGGACGTCTCGATCCGCCAGCTGGCCGACAAGGCCCTCATCGAAGACCTGCAGGAGACGCTGCAGCGCCACGGCCTGAGCGTGGCCGACTTCGAGTTCGAGGTGACCGAAGGCACCACGGTGGTCGGCCAGGTGAGCAAGGAAAACGCGACCCTGCGCCAGCTGCAGGAGATGGGGTTCCGCATCGCCATCGATGGCTTCGGTGCCGGGCAGTCTTCGCTGGCCCGACTCATCGACCTCAAGGTCGACAAGATCAAGACCGATCCGATGTTCGTGCAGGCCATTGGCCAGCCCGGCTTCAACCCTGCTTTGCTGGAGCTGATGATCGGTCTGGCGCAAAAGCTCGACCTCAAGATCGTCGTGCAGGGTGTTCACACCTTGGCTCAGGTGCGTTGGCTCAAGCAGCAAGGCGCACCCATGATGCAGGGTGACTTCTTCGGCCCTGCCATGACCTGCTCGAGCTTGCTGGTCTGGGCGATGGAGCAAGGCCTGCATGTTCGTTCGCGCAAGTCGGCCTGGCAGGCGACCGACATCGGCGAGCAGGAAACCATCAGCTGACAGCCATGTTCGGGCGTGCAGCAAGCCGGCGTCGGACCGGGCGATCGCGGTCCATGGGCTTCACGATGGTCGAGCTCATTTGCGTCATCGTGATCCTGGGGTTGCTGTCTGCCTCTGCCTTGCCCCGCTTCGTTGACTTGCGCACCGAAGCCGCTGCCAGCGTTGTCGAGGGCATGGCCGGTCAGCTGCAGTCAGCCTCGAACATCTTCTTCATGAAGTGCATGGTCACCTCGGGCTGCTTTCAAAACGGCGCTTTCATGCTCAGCACCGACGGGGCCACCTACCGCATGTACCGAGGCTACCTGGATGCCGGGGGCGCGGTGGGCACGGGCGAGGTCGACGGGGCGCTCACGCTCAACGGCTTCTCGGCCCATGTCACCGAGGTCTACAAAACGCAGTTCCGGCTAGATCGGGCGAGAGACCCAACCAACTGCAAAGTGGAGTACACCGAGTCCATGAGTTGGGGCGTGCCGCCCGTGGTCACCACCGTCACGAGCGGCTGTTGAGCCGCCCGATCTGTGCATTCGAAGGGTGCGGCCCCAGGCTCTCGCGTCAGCGCTGACGCCTGCGCGCTGCCACCAACGCCGCCAGGCCGATCGCACCCAGCATCAGCGCGCTCGGCTCGGGCACCGCGCTCAGCACCACCGTGCCGGTGGTCGGATCGATGGTGTTGACGCCTGCGGTGAAGTAATCGAACTTGAACTCACCGGGGGCCACGCTGTAGAGGTTGATCTCGAAGCCCGCGCCGCCGAAGACCAGGCCACCGTTGGTGAAGACGCTGGCGGCACCGGGCTCGACGATGTTGTCGAAGAAGTAGGTGCCGCTGGGGCTCAGGCCCGCAGAGGGGCCACCAGGCAGCAGGCTGTAAGAGCCGATGGCCTCACCCAGCGTGACGCTCATCTCGCCGGAGGTGGCCAGGAAGCGGCCATCGCCCAGGTCGGTGACCTCCAGTTGCCCACTGGCGGCATTGGCGCCACCTTGGAACGTGAAGTGAAAGCTGGTGTCGGCAGCCGAAGCGGCGAGCGGAGCGAACAAGGCGCTGACGCACGCGCCCAGCAACAAGATGTTGCGCATTGGGTGGTCCCTGGATGTGGTTTGAAGTGGGGCGATGTTACTGTCGCCCTCCCCCGTTGCCTGTGACAGCTTGTGTCGTGGGTTGGGTGAAGAACCCCTCTTGCAGAGCCTGGTTTCAGGCTGGCCATCGATGAATTTGCGAACCCTTTTTGGCTCGGTTGCCCTGGCTTCCTTGCTCAGCGCTTGCGCTGGCCCCCAACCTCATCCCGATGCCTGCAAACAAGCTTTGACGACCGACGTGGTCAACGCCTGCATCGTCAGCCCTGGCGTGCTGTGGCGCGGAGGCAAGCCCGATGAGCAAGGTGCCTCGGCACTGCTGAGCAAAGGGGTGGGCACCGTGGTCAACCTCGAGATGCTGCACAGCGACAAAGGCTCCTTCCAGCAGGCAACGGTGACGTCGCCTCGGCAGGTCGATTACTTCGAGGTGCCCGAGTGGGAGCCCAACGTCATCATCGCCATCGTGCGCACGCAGCCCCGTCTTCAAGGCTGGATCTTGCCGGCTTGAAATCGCAAGCTCCGCACGGTCTCGCCTTGTCGGCCCCGCAGGGTCTCGTGGTCCATCACGTCGAGCTCGTCGTACTGGAAAGCGGTGAGTGCGCGCCCTTGTGTGTCGAGCACGCCCCATTTGCCACCTTGCCGCGCCAGCACGATGCCCCGGCCGTTGGCGTCCACCAGTTGCTCTGAGACGTGGATGGACTCGTGCACCGGCTCGATGAGCACCTGGCCCGAGCGGATGTCCACGTAGCCGTACCCATCGCCCTGACGGGCCACGTTGGTCGGCTCATCACCCTGGTTGGAGATGCGCTCAAGCTGGTCGTAGACCAGCGGCAGAACCTCGCGCCCTTTTTCATCGAGGTAGCCGAATTTCGGTGAGGCCTCGCCCAGCGAGACCCGAAAGCGCTGGTGCAGCGAGTGGTACTGGATGCCTTGGTAGCGGGGCTCGATCACCTCTCGCCCTTCGATTGACCAGACGCCATACAGCGGTGGGCTTTGCTCGTCGGGCGGCACCGCCCTGACCAGGAAGAACTGCATGCCAACTTGGCTGACGTAGGCGAACTGGTGCGGGATGATTTCCTTGCCATCCTCGCGAACCGCGCCTTGCAGGCCCTTGGCGTTGGTGGTGACGGTGGCTTGGGGCACGAACTCGATCTCGACGGGTTCCCCATCTCGCCAGCCTTGGCGAACGAGTGTCGCGATGACCAAGCCGGTGAGCAGCAGCGCGGCCAGCACCAGCGTTGGCTTGTGTGCCGGTGGGTTGGCCAGCGGCGTGTCGGCTTCCTGGGCTGTGGTGAACCAGGCCATGGCCAGCTTGACCAGCAGGGCGTTGACCAGCCAGGTGGCTGCTGCGTAGAGCAGCCCCAACACCATCCCGATGGCCAGCCAGCTGGGGATGGCCACGCTGAGCAGGGTGGACAGGCTGGGGCCCTTTTCCTGTGCGAGAAAGGGCATCACCAAGATGAACGCGACCCCGATGAAGGCCCCCCCGACGATGCCCGCAGCCAGGGTTCTGAAGAAGGACGGACCAGAGCCGAGCAGCGCCAGCACCGATTTGAAGGACTGCCAGCCGACGAAGGCGCTCACGGGCAAGGCCACGCCCAGGATGAAGGGCAGGGCCTTGTGCCAAACAAAGGAGCCGCCCGCGAGCATCCCGGACAGGCCGCCCAAGCACAGCAAGCCTTCGAGGACCCCCACGGTGGTGGCGAATGCAAAAGGGCGCAAGGGGCCCGCCTTCCTGTTGGTTTTGTGGCCGTGAATGTAGCGTTGCAGCCCCGTGTATTCGGCCAATGAGGGGCTCAGGCCCCTCATTGCGGGGAGCTTGCTTCGCAACGTGGTTTCTGGGCACGCAAGGCGGGCAGACTCACGTCCCATGAACCATTTCATCAGGGGAGCCCTGGCCCGCTGGCTGGCCTGCGGGCTGCTGCTTGCATGCAGCTTGGGCGTGTGGGCGGCACACGCGCCCGACAGCGTGCCCAACCCCCGCTCTGCGGGTTCGGGGCACATCGCCAACCCGGACGGCATCATCGACGTCGAACACCAGGCTCGGATCGAGCAACTGCTCACACGCCTGGAAACCGACAAGGGGGTCCAGGTGGCCGTGGTGGCCCTGGCCGACATCGAATCGCCGGCGGACGTGTTCGATTTTGCGCAGCGGCTCTTCGAGCTCTGGGGCATTGGCGAGCGCGCGCGCGACGACGGCCTGCTGGTGCTGCTCGTGCGCGATCGGCGCACGGTGCGCATGCACACGGGCTACGGCCTCGAGGGCTTGCTGCCCGACGTGCTGTGCCAGCGCATCCAGGCGCAGTTCATGACGCCCGCGTTCAAGGAGGGCCGATACGGCGAAGGCCTGCTGTTGGGCCTGAGCGAGGTGGACCGCCTGGTGCGCGACCCCGCCGCAGCGGCCATGGCGATCGCGGCGGTGCCCGAGCAGGCCGACGATTGGCCCCAGGTGCGATGGGTGCTGAGTGTGCCCGTTGCCGTCATCGGCCTGTTGCTGTTTGCCGTGCGCACCATGCGCGGCTACTTCAACCGCGACGCCACCGATGCGGCCTTGCCCCCGGCCTCCATGCGCCATGGGCGCGTGGGCTGGCTGCTGCGCTTCGTGGTGATCCCCGTGGGCATCGTGCATGCCATGGGCTGGCTGCCACCTGCGGCTCGGGCCGGCGCTGCGATGCTGCTGCTGTACGCCTACTTCATCTTGATGGTGGCTTTGAAAGCGCGGCGCCTGCATCGGTGTGCCCGCACCTTGTTTGCCGAGCAAGCCCATGTTCGCCTGCATCAGCTGCTGGGCCAGCAGCGGGCCTTCTGGGTCTGGATGGCCATCTGGCTGCCCATCCCCTTCTTGCTCTACCTGCCCTGGGTGCTGACCTTGCGCAGGCGCTACCGTCGTCGCGTGCGGCCATGTGAGGCTTGCGGCCAGCCCACGCGGCGGCTGAGCGAGCAGCAAGAGGATGCCCACCTGTCGGCTGCCCGCCAGACCGAAGAGCGCCTGGGCTCGGTCGACCACGACGTCTGGTTGTGCGGCGGGTGCGGGGCCGCGCACAGGGTGAGCTTTGTCAACGACGCCGCCGACTTCGAAGCCTGCCCGAAGTGCCACACGGTGGCGATGAGCCTGGAGAGCGACACCGTGCTGTCGAGCGCCACGGCCACCTTGCAAGGCAAGGGCGTGCGCAAACGCGTCTGCCGTCACTGCGGGCATCAGCGCAAGGAGACTTACCTCATCGCTCGCACCGAGGGGTCTTCATCCGGCGATTCGGGCTCGCCTGGCTTCGGCTCGTCGTCGTCCGGCTCATCGAGCAGCTCGTCGTCGAGCAGCTGGGGTGGTGGCAGCTCGGGTGGCGGGGGCGCCAGCACGAGCTGGTGACGACGTTCGCGTCAGAGCGTCTTGGCGACGTTGGCCACCGACTCGGGGTCGGGCAGGTGCGACAAGGCGGCAACCAGCAAGTCCTTGACCTCGGTGCGGATCTCTTGCGCGCGTGCGCTTGGCACCTGGCTGCGCTGCGCCAGCGCCTGGATGTGCGCCCACTCGGCATCGCTCAGGTGCCCATCGGCGTAACCCGTCATCACGCACAGGCGCACCAGGGTCTCGGCGAAGTCGCGGTCGGCGGCCAGCCTGGCCAGGGGCTGCTCGCCCTCGACGAGGGGCAGCAAGGCGTTCAGGTCGGCTGCCGGGCTGCCTGCCTGCTCCTGGTGAAACGAAGCGATCAAAGCCTCTTCGGCCGGGTGCACGCCGTCGACGCGTGCCACAGACAACATCGCGGCCACCAGCGCCTGGATTTGTTCGGTGCTCAGGTTCAGCTTGTTGGTGTCGGTCATCGTTGGGCTCCTGATTTGGGTTCAACGCATCAGCGCGCGTGCACGCGCTTGCGTCAGTTGCAGTTGAATGTCCTGGACGGGCATCTTTTGAAAGCGCTCCGGCAGCAGCGAGCGGCGCGAGGTCTCGGACACCGCCAGCATTTCCATGAAGGCGATCATGTCCCGCTCTTGCGGAGGGATGAAGTCCTCCCGCGCTTGGGTGAGCGCATCGAGCAGGGCCAGGCCCTGACGTCGGTGTGCGAACTCGAGCCCCAGCAGGGCAACGGCCTCCAGGTCGGCGTTGGAATAACCCGCCATGGGCTCGCAAACGGCTTGCAGCCCGGCGTCATCCAGTGCATCGGCGCGGGTGTGGCGGCCCAGCACGGCCTTCATGACCTGTGCGCGCTCGGCCGCCGTCTCGGCGTAGAAGAAGGGGATCTTGCGGTCCAGGCGGCCTGGTCGCTTGATGTCGGTGTCGAGCTTGTCGGGGCGGTTGGTCAGCAGGATGAACAGCACGCGCCCGCGGTTGTCGGTGTCCGACATGAACTCCTTGAGGCGCGCGATCACGCGTGAGCTCGTGCCATCGTCTCCGCCCTCGCCGCCGTCTTTGCCGAAGCTGCGATCGCCCTCGTCGATCAGCACCGCGATCGGGCCCATGGCCTTGACCGTGGCCAGCACGCGCTCGAGGTTGCGCTCGGTCGAGCCCACCCACTTGGAGCGGAAGTTCTTGAGCGCGACGGCCGACAGCCCGGCCTCTTTGAGGAAAGCCTTGATGACGAAGGTCTTGCCAGCGCCCATGGGGCCCACGGCCAGCAGGCCCATGGGGGTGAGCGCCGTGTCGCCTTCTCGCAGGCTCTTGGCGACCTGCTCGAGCTCGCCCTTGATGTGCTGTGCACCGCCCACCGCGCTCAGGCCATGTTTGGGCTCGACGAACTCGATCAGGCCATCGCACTCCTTCTCGATGAGCTCGCGCTTGCGGGCCTGGATCAGGCGAAGCACGTCTTCGTCTGGGTCGGCCGACGGCACGTCCAGCGTGGGCTGGATCAGCTTGACGATCTCCCACCGCGTCATGCCGGCGGTGATGGCGGCAAAGCGCCTGGCGCGTTCTTCGGCATCCGGCGCCTGACCCAGCAGCTGCCGGATCAGCGATTCACGTTCGCTGGCCTCGATGCCGTGTCCACCCGAGGCCTTCATCAGGCCTTCGATCTGCACCGCGCGCAGACCCGACATGCGCTGCGCGTAGAGCGCGACCTGTTGCTCGCTGAGCTGGGCGTCCAGGTGCTTGACCAGGGCCGTGCGCGCCGCGAGCTCGGGCATCGGCACCTCGATGGCCGAGACCTTGGGGCTGTTGAGCAAGGCCTGGTCCAGCGCACCCAGGCTTTCGGTGATCAGGATGGTGATGTTGTCGGCCGCCATCATGGCCCGGTCCAGGGACCAGCGGTGAAAGACCGTCGACACCAGGCGCTCCTGCGTGCTGAGCAGGCCGCCGCCTTCGCCGGGCATCAGCAGGTCCGCATAAGGCACGATCAGGCCCATGCCCTGGCGCGTGCGCAACTGCACCTCCAGCGCGTGCAGCTTGTCGATCAGGTCACCTTGTTCGGGCAGCAGCAACTCGCCGCGGGTGACCGTCACCCCGAACTCGGCGGAGATCTCGACCACCGTCTGTTTGGTGGCGCCCACCAGCACGCTGGCCACGAAGGTCTTGAGGTCGAGCAGCTGACCTTGGTGCAAGACCACATCGAAGACGTTGCGGTACAGCACGAAGGTGGAGGCTTCGCCCGCGAGGTACTTGTCGCGCAGCTCTGCCGCCCAGTCGGGCAGGGCATCGCGATCGTTCAGCGTCGCGCTCATGTCAGAGCGTCTTGCTGCCAACGGTGGCGGCGTTCGCGCGTTCCTTCTTGAGCGCATCGAGCTGCGCTCGCGCGTTGACGGCGCCGGCCGAGCGGTTCAAGGCGGCCAGGCGTGTGTCGAGGTCCGAGGACCTCAGCTCGTTGCCCAGTTTGGCCTCGGCCACGCGGCCCTTGATGTGCTCGCGCACGCCGGCCAGCGCTTGCACCTCGGCATCGATCGACAGGCCGTCGAGCGACTCCTGGATCTTGATGCGGGCTTCCGCGCTCTGGAACTTCGCCAGCATGCGCTCCTTCTCGGCTTTGAGGCGGTCGATCTCGCTCTTGATTTCCAGCAGCGAGTCCTTTGCCTCTTCGGCGTCCTTTTGCGCCTCGGCCAGGTCCGATGTCAGGTCGGTGATTTGTTCTTCCAGGGCGTTCTTCTTTTGAAGCAGCACCAGCGCCAGGTCGTCCTGGTTCGTGGCCAGGGCGGCGTTGAGCTGACTCTGCACCTTGCTCAGCTCGGACTGTGCCGTCGCCATCTGTTGTTCCAGGTCCATGCGCCTGGCGATGATGCGACCCGTTGCCGCCTTGAGCTTGCCGTACTTCTCGGTCATCGACTGGATCGCGTTCTGGTAGGCGATCTCAGGGTGCTCTTTTTCGACGTTGGTGACGAAGAGGGCCACGAAGCCACTCACCAGATTCCACAGACGGGCTGCGATTTGATGGTTTGCCATGATCTGATGTTCCTGTGTTGGTGTGTTGTGTCTGCTGGGGTGCTTGCCCGGGGCCTGGGTCAACGCCCGCCGGGGTGTTCGCGCCGGCCTGCGGCGTTGGCGACCGCCTGTCTTGGCGCTCGCCTGGAGGCTTTGGACTTTTCTGCGCCAGGCTCAGCGGACGTGACCGCCTGCGACAAGGCGATCGCCAGGTCGGAGGTGGACATGCTGATGTCCATGGCGGCCTTTTCGCTGAGCTGGAGCCTGGAGACCGATTCTTCGAGCATCTCGGCCAGGTTGCCTGCATTCGGCGCCGTCATGACCATCTGGTATACCTCTTCGAAGCGAACCGGCATGCCCACCAGCGCGGCCTCCAGCGTGGAGCGGCGCGCACTCAGGCGACTGCCACGCTCGAGGACGTCCTCGTACTCGGCCTGCAACCCCAGGGCCGACTGCGCTTCGTCGCTGCCGGGTTCGGCGTTGGCCAGGCGGCGCTCGACGGCGGCCAACTTCTTGCGAACGCCCTCGAGCAACTGCTCGTTGGACGACGAGCTCATGACTGCGTCGCTCAGGCAAAGGGTCAGGTAGTTGACCGTCAGGTCGTCGAGCTGCTCCACCTCGGCTGGCGACAGCCGGGTGCTGGCGTCGCCCGCCGTGCGGTAGAGCGACTGCACCCGGTTCCACATCGTCTGGTATTGCGAGAGGTAGCGCGAGCCGCCGTGGATGTCGATCTCCCGCAGCAGCCGCTGACGGCGATCTTCGCGCGCCGTCACCCGTGATCGGCGGTTCACCGCCTGCTGGAACGAAGGCAGACCCGGCACCACCGCCAGGCCCAGGACCTCGATGGCCGCCAGGGCCAGCCCGCCGAGGATCAGCGCGTCGCCGCCCCAGGGAAAGGACAGCATCACCGACACGCCGGCGACGCCAGCGGCCACCAGCTGGTTCCTGGGGTGCTTGAGGAATTCCAGCCAGTAACGAGGTTGCTCGCTCACACGCTCACCCGCAAGGAACCACGCCCCCCGCTGGCGCGCAGGTGACCGACGACGCGGTCATGCCATTCGCGCACCTCGGCGCCCATCAGCCATTCGCTGCTGCGTGGCTGGAGCTTGGGGATCTGGAAGTCGTCGATGATTTTGGCCGGTTGCGTCGACAACACGATGACCCGGTCACCCAGCAGCAAGGCCTCGGTGACATCGTGGGTCACGAAGACGATCAGACAGGGGTGGGCCTGGTGCAGCCTGACCAGCAGGGTCTGCATGGCCGAGCGGGTCTGGGCATCGAGGGCGCCAAAGGGCTCGTCCATCAGCAAGACCTTGGGGCGAAGCACCAGGGCGCGGGCCAGGGCCACGCGCTGGTTCTGCCCGCCCGACAGCTGCGAGGGATACTGGTCGCGCTTGTCGCTCAGGCCCACTTCTTCCAGCATGGCGTCCACCCGGGCTTCGGCCTCCTGGCGGCTGACCCGGCGCTTCCACTCATGGAACTGGAACGGGTAGAGCACGTTCTCGCGCACCGTCAAGTCAGGCCGGTTGTTGTAGTGCTGGAAGACCATCACGGTGTCCGGGTGCGCGTCTTCGCACAGTGCCCCTTCGATCTTGACCTGGCCGGAAGATGGGGTCTTGACGTTCCAGGGGCGCACGCCACCCAGCATTTTCAGCAGCGTGGACTTGCCGCAGCCCGAGGGGCCCAGCAGCATGTTGATGCCTGGGCGCTCGAACCTGAGGCTGACGTTGTCGAGCACACACAGCGTCGAGCCATCGGGTTGCGCGTAGTTCTGAACGATGTCGATGGCCTCGACCATGGGTGGCGGCAGCTTGGCCGTTGCAGCGGGGGCGTTCACGCTTTGGTCTCCCACTTGAACAGGCTGGTCTTGAGCCACATCAGCGCCTGGTAGGTGGCCAGTGCCACGCCGATGATCACGATGATGCCGGCGAAGACCTGGTCCATGGCGCTCAGGCGGCGGGCGTTGGCGATCAACTGCCCCAGGCCTTCCTGCGCGTTCACGTACTCGGCCACGGTGATGTAGGTCCAGCTGACCGAAACGCCCACGATGACGGCGTCCATGATGCGCGGCATGGCCAGGGGCAGCAGGACCTTGGTCACGCATTCCCACGGCGTGGCGCCGATGTCCCGCGCGCTCGTGAGGTAGCCCTCGGGAACGGCGCGCACCGCGTCCCGCACCAGGGGCGTCAGGTAGACGATCGAGCCCACGAACAGGAAGGCGATCTTCATGAACTCACCGATGCCGAACCACATCACCATGATCGGCAACAGGGCGGCCACCGGGGCCGAGCGGAAGGGGTCGATCAGGGGTGAGAGCACGGCGTTGATGCGTGGCGACGCGCCCATCAACACCCCCAGCGGGATGCCGATCAGCATCACCAGCGCGGAGGCCACCGCCACGCGCCCGACGGACCACATCGTGGCCACGCCGAGCTGGCTGCGGCCTTCGTACCAGGCCAGGTAGGCGAAGGCTTCACCCACGGCCATCGGCGAAGGCAGCTGGTTCTTGCTGAGCAGGCCCGATGCCGACACCGCGGCCCACACGAGCAGCACCGTCAGCACCGAGGCCAGCGCGAGCCAGCGCTGCTGCGCCCGGGGCAGGCGCAGGTAGGGGTTCCAGAAGTCGTTCATGCGTGCAGCGTGCGGGGGCTTTACTTCGCGAACACGGCCAAGCGCGTCGAGCGATTGAGGGCGCGGCACTCGTCGAGGTTCATGCCGGCCGAGCCTGGGTTGGCCTCGTCACACAGCGGGCGCGTGGGGCCAAAGCCCACGACGCGCAGCCGCGCCTTGGGGATCTCCCATTGCTTTTCCAGGTACTCCGCCACGGCCTTGGCGCGCGCCACAGACAGCGCCTGGTTGGTGTTGGCCGAACCCACGCTGTCGGTGTTGCCGCTGAGCTCGAAGTACGCGCTGCCGTTGTTCTCGATGAAGGGGATCATCTCGGTGTCGATGACACGTTGCGCGCGTTTGCTCAGCTCGCTCGAGCCGGAGCTGAAGTTGACGGCCACCGGCTTGGTGACCGCAGCCGGGCTGGCCATGGCGCTGGCGCGGCCCGTGTCCGTGAACTCGGCCTGGGGCTTGGCGGCCTCGACCGTGGCGGCGGTGTCCTTGGCCAGCGCCGCCTTGATGAAGCGCAGGTCAAAGCTCTCCTGGGCGGGGATCACCGGGGAGTTGGGGTTGGCCAGGGCGCCGGCGCCGCGGTAGATCTGGTCGAAGCGCGTGTAGACGCGCTCGTAGTGGTTCACACCACCGACCAGGCCCAGCACGCGGGCGTTGTCGGACAGGTCGGTCCAGACGACGTTGTTGAACAGCTGCTTGAGGAAGGGCTTGCCTTCGGTGCCGGCCAGCACCTTGAAGAACTCCATCGAATTGATGAGGCCCTCAACGGCCTGATCGGGGTTGGCCTTCGCCACCTTCACGCCTTGCAGCCAGCCATCGACGAACTTCTGAAAGACGACTTCGTTCTCGGGTTTCTTGAGCTCGCGCTGATCGCACACGATCACGTCGTAGATCAGGTTGGTGGCGGTTTTGGTGGAGTACACGACGTGGGCACCCTTGACGTCGCGCAGGGCCAGGGACAGGTCGGGGTCCCAGAGCACGGCGGCGTCCACGTCGCCCGAGACGAACGCGGCACGGACACCTGCGGTGCCTTCTTCCGGCTTGATGAAGACCGTGCGCACCTGTTGCTTGGCGCGAGCGGTCATCGACGAGTTCTCGATGGCGTCGATCAGCATCCCGTGCGACGGCGTGAACTGCACCAGACCCACGTTCTTGCCGGACAGGTCTTCGATGGTCTTGATGGCCGGGTCGCGGGCGATGACGGCGTCACCACCCTGGGTGTTGTCGACGATCAGGATGGCCTTGCCGTCGTGACCGGCGTTGCGCACATTGGGGTGCTCTTGCGCCCAGAAGTCAGAGGTGCGCCACACGCACTGCGCGCTCTTGGCCTCGAACAAGGTCGGGATGGTCGGGATGTCGTCGTTGATGACGAACTCGACGTGCAAGCCCAAGCGCTCATAGATGGAGCCCGCGGCGGTCTTCAGGCTGTTGCCGTTGGCCAGCACGGCGGGGGCATAGCCGTGAAAGCTCACCAGGCTGACCCGCAGCGGGTTGCTGGCCGAGCCGAGGGCGCCCTGGCGGGAAGCCCCAGCCGGGCTGACCTGACCAGGGGTGGTGATTGCGGTGTCCTGGGCCGAGCCTTGGACCTTGTCCTTGACCACCAGGTGCCATGCTGCGGAGCCGATGGCCCCCAACGCGGTCAACGCCAAAAGGGCCTTGGTCAGCCCGGTCATCTGATACGCCATGTTGTTCTCCCTTTACTGCCCGTTGGCCAGGCCAAATTGATGGATGAGCGCCTGCATGTCCGCCGACGTGCGGGACAGCTGCTCCAGGTCCCGTTCGGCTGCGTGGCGGCGCGTCTGGTGATCGGCTTCGAGCGCGGCGCACTCCTGGGCCCCGCGCGCGATCTCCCGGGCCATCAGGGCCTCCAGGTCGGAGATCTGCTGGCGGATGGTTTTGAGCGCGTCTTCCTGCCGCGCCCGGATGGCGGCCAGTTGCGCTTCGGTTTCGGCCTGGGACGCCGAGACCCCGGCGCGCAGGGCCGCAGCGTGCTCGCTCATGGCGCGCACCTTGTGCGTGGCGTCGGAGATCGGGTCCTGGATGGTCCAGGTGTCGTCGGCGGCGTCGATGGCCTGGATGGTCTGCCTGCGAAGCCCGTCGTCCATGGCCTTGAGGCCATCGAGCAAGCGCACCAGCCGCTCTGCCGGGTACGGGCTGGCGGGCACCCCCGCGTTTTCGTAGACCTGATCCAGCGACAGACCGGGCGACAGCGCGGCCGCGTCGGTGGCGGCAGGCAAGGTGCCGCCCAAGTCGGACGGCTCTGCAGTCGTCGCCTCGTGCGACGCGTCCAGCGCACCTGCTTCGTGTGAAACATCCTCGACGCGGCTGACCAAGCCAGCCTTCTCGAGCAGGCTCATCATTCCTTTCACGGCCTTCTCCCCTTCTGTTTGAAGCACGGCGCTGCGGCGGCCCGCTTCGGGCCCCTGCCGTGTTGCGCTGTAGTTTATGCGAAGGGCATGGTGCTCGACGTGGGCTGGCGCGGGGGCCGGATGGGTGAGGCGAGGCTCAAAACTCGCCGGCCTGGCTGCTCCACATCTTGCCAACGCCTTGCGTGGCGGGCGCCTCGGGCAGCAGGGGCTGGGCGGGTTCGTCGCGGCTCGGCGGCTGGCCGATGTCGGGCATGGCCGCCTCCAGCCTTTCTTGCTCGGCGATCGTCTCGGCGATGGCCTTGAGCTCGACGGCAGCCGGGTCCGGCACCCACAAGGCGATCGGCAAGATGGCCAGCATGGCGCAGCCAACCTGCCCCAGCCCGCGCACCAGGCGGTTGGGCGAGTGCATGGTTTGCAGCAGGCAGCCTCCCAGGATCGCCCCGGCGACCAGGCCCCCGATGTGCGCCACCTGATCGTTCGAGGGCCGGATGAACCCGAAGGCCAACGTGAGGCCCACGGTCGGCAGCAGACCGGAGATCGCCGCCTTGTCTTGCAGCAGCGCATGGCGTTGATCGCTCTCGTCGAGCATGTAGGCCGCGAACAAAGCACCGCACAGCGCCATCACGGCACCCGATGCACCGACGCCGACGATCAGGTTGTACCGAACCTGACCCAGGATGTTGACCTGCTCGGCCATGGCCACGCCACCGATGGCGCTGGCCAGCCCTGCGAGCAGCCCGCCTGCCAGGAACACGGCCAGCGAGCCTCGGCCACCGAAGACGGCCTCGGCCAGCGGCCCCACGTAGGCCAGCACAGCGAGGTTCATGAGCAGGTGCATCCAGTCGCCGTGCATGAACATGCCGGTCACCAGGCGCCAGGGCTCGGACGTCAGGGTCAGGTAGCCGACGTTGCCGGCTTTGGACAGCGCATCGACGTCGGGCCCTGTGACGGAGCCCGCGTGAAGCAACTGGATCAAGAAGGCGAGCAGGATCAGTGCGATCAAGGCCCAGGTTGCGGCGCCTGGCATGCGCGGGGTGGGGGAGGCATTGGTGGTGTCGGTTTGCATGCTGGGGTCCCTGTTTGGAGTTTGGTTTTTGTTGGCTTGGGTTGTCAGCTCATTGCTTGAGGCTGAAGACGCGCACGGTGAGGTCTGGGTCGTCGTACCAGTTGCCGTGGGCGCCGTACACCCGGTCGCTGTTCGGGTCCAGGCCCATCACACCGAGGTAGCCGGGCAGCCCGAGCCGGGTCCAACGGCGTCCGCTGTCGAGCGAGTAGAAGGCTGCGTTGGCATCGATCTCTGCCGGCTCATCGCGAAATGGCGTCAACCATGTCGGCACGGTGTGTGAGGCCATGACGCTGACCACGATGGCGTGTTGCCCCACGAGGATGTTGTCCAACCGGCTGCTGCCGGGCAGGGGCCAGAAAGGGTTGGGCAGGGCGCCAACCGGCTTCCAGCTCTGCTCTGCGACGTCGAACTCGGCGATCTCATCGCGCTCCTGGTCTGTGTGCGCCAGCACGCCCACCAGGCCGCCATCAGGACGCTGTTGCACCCTTCTCAGGCATGCGCCGAATTCTCGCTTGATCGGCCCGACAAGCCACCGCCCATCACGTTGGCGCAACTCCGTCATGGCGGTCGTGCACACGAGCCCCGAGGTCAGGCGGGCTTCTGGTCGGGCATACATGACGCGCTGAGTGGTCCAGGCGAACGCGCGGTCTGCGGAGACCTGGAACACGTAGCGCTTCAGCTCATCGCCCAGTGATTCGGCGATCTCCGTGCCTTGGGGCAGGTGCGGTGCAAAGCCGGTCATGGGCAACCGCATTTCGGCAGGCACCGCGATGGTTTCGACCGTGCGGCCCAGGTCGCGTGAGTGGTAAATGGCGCCTGGCGTTGGCGCTTCGTCGAGCCCCATGTTGGTGTCAGCTGCATCGCCAAAGACCCACATGTCGGTCTTGCCAAAGAAGCCCGGTCGCAAACTCCAGGCGACGTGCTCCGCGTGGGGGAACAGGCCCTCGCGCACCCAGTGCCACGTGTTGCCTTGGTCGTCAGATCGGAAGACGGCCAGTTGGTTGGGTGTTGTGTCGTTGAGGGCGTCCGGGTTGTTCGACGCAGGGCGGTCCAGGCCGGTCAGCAGGAAGACGGGGCTGCCGCTGGGGTGGGCCAGCAGACAGGCCCGTTCACCCACGACGGCCTTGATCTCGAAGCGCCCCTGGGCGTTGCGCCGAGAGATGAAGGTGGTGCCTGCTTCACGGCTCAAGCCGGTGAACATCGACAAGCCGCTGTTGGCGTTCTGGTTCGCACCCCCGCTCAGCAAGGCGTCGATCAAGACAACGGGTTTGGCTGGGTCGGTGGTGAAGGAGGAGGCGACGTCACCACTGGCGTAGCCTGCCAACCAGGTGGCCTTGGGTGTTTCGACCACGCCGGTGCAGAACTGCTCCATGGCGCGCTGCTTCACGAAGGCCAGGCTGCCTGCGCTGTCCTCGGCGGGTGTGGCGCCTGCGTTGCTGCGAGCCCTGACGATGGTGCCGAAGTACAGCAGCAAGGCGAGCAGCAGCAACGCCCCGATGACCAGCTTGGGGCGTTGGTGGATGGGCTTGGGTGGGGGCATGTTGGTGTACGCTGGACTTGCGACAGCACGCAGCGTTCTGGAACAAGACATTTACCTGCGCGACACGCACTTGGCTCGCGCGCGGAACTCCCGTTGGAACTGCATTGGAAGCGTCCATCGAGGTCTGTATGGGCTCGCCGGCGCCAATCACGATGGCGGTTTGGTGCCGTGCACCTTGGGGAGGTTCAATGCGATGCGGCGGCGTGCGTCGGTGGGCAGGCGGCTCACCGGAACGCTCGGGCGAGTTCGATGCGCTATCAAGTATTTGATGGGGTATTCACCATCGCGACCTTCCCATCCACAATTGCCCTTCCGTAGTTGTAGACGTCTTTGTATTGATGAGGGGCGGCATCCAAGTCAGGGCTGTGTGTGTTTGCGTTGCGAGGGTCTTGGTCGTATTCCTTGATTCGAACCAAATGTTCAAGATATTTGTTCAAATTTATGTGGCCGGGCCTTGCAAAGCCTAGTAGGCGGAAAATATCTGTGGATGGGGAGGAAAGATTTGTCATGTCTTTTATGGACCAGAATGCCAAAATCGACACGAGCCCCCCGCCTCCCAAGATGGCGAGTTTGATGGTTTCTAGCCACTCATCTGGGGATGAGTTGAAGGCCCATGCGAAAGCGCTGAGCAGCAGGCATATTAATAGAAACGACCATCCAGCAATTTTTAAGTTGGCAAATATCTCCGCAATAATTCCCCAGGGATGTTTTATCCAAATAAGCTGTCGGCCAGGGCTCATTAACGCGTGGACATACAAAAAACCATGTTCTTGAGATACTACTGCCTTGATGTACTCACCGCTTTTTAGCAACTCGGCGCCGCCAAAATCGCCACAGACGACTTGATCGTCGACCAAACAAGCAAAGCATTGCGTATCTTCTCCGTCGTACATCGCCAGTGCTGCGCCGCTAGCCGCTTGACCGGATAGATCTGCAATTGCTCCACCAAGACTGCTTGAAATGGCGCGTGATAGATGGTGTGATTGAATTCTATTTATTAAAATTTCTTTGCTTAGGTCGTAGTGCAATTCGGTCAGGTTGCCCTCAAGCAGGCGTGGCGGATTCTGCATGTTTATGTCAGAAAGTTGGTCATGCCCATGCTTCACGTCAGGCCCGTCAATACCGAAAGTAAAACGTGCCGAACTCGCCGGGGTCATTTGCGGTACGTTGCTTTTTGGAGCTATTGACCAGATCCACGTTACTGGGGTCGGGAAGTTCGAGTGCACGGAATACCTTCTCAGCCAATCGAACAAACGGCATCCACTTGCGGGACAGGCTGAAGGTCATCGCGCCGAAAAAGAGCATCAGCCCAACAGCGGAGAACCCAGCTTCAGGGTGTGTAAAGAGCTCAAGCCCAAAGACGTAGACGCCTGCCGTAACGAAAAACACGCCAACGAATCCCCCCCAGCCTACAAGCCACCACCACGCCGCGTTTTTGAAGTGCCGTGCTCGGCCTCGTGAACAATGCGGATACAGCGCCACGGTCTTGTCGGCGGGTCGCTGTACACCGAACGCCTCCCAATGCCCATCGGCTCTGCGCTCTGCAGCCACCCTGACGTCATCTCCTTCTTTGAAAGGGTTACGCCAAACCCAACCCTTGATCGCCAGACCAGCCAAATCAAACTCGATGTAATCGGCCTCTTCTTCCAAAGCACTGGTGTTGCTGGCCGTAGCGATCGCTTGTCCGCCCAAACCAGCAATGGCTGCGGCGAACGCCACCACCCCCATCTTGGTTTGATCGGATTCAGTGAACACGAAGCTGGCGCTGGCCCGCGTCACCTTCAGGTTGCGGACGGTACCGCTGAGCTTGACGAGCCCATCAGCGTTGGGCTGTGTCAGAAAGTTGGTCATTAGTTCACACTCCCACAGCTTGAAGCGCCTTGAAGAACTCTTCCTCGTGGCGCTTGGGTGTCCATGACTTGTCGCGCTCCTTGCCAAAGGCACATCGGTCACACCAATACTGCAGGTCGTCGTCAGTGAAGGCCCCTATGAAGACTTGGATCGCCAAGGTGCTTGTGCTGATGATCGCGGCCGCAGGCCTGCTCCACTGTAAGGTTCATCGTGTGGCCCCGCTACTTTGGACTTCAAGGTAGTGGTAAGTCCAAGGTCCCGCGTCAACCCCGCTGTTCACGTTGTACGGCCAGCCGATGCCTTTGGATTTGCAGTAGCGTTTGTGTTCGCGTGGCAGGTCCACACGAGATGGATCTGGGTAGCCTAGAGCAGCAAATATTGACTCGGCTTGCTGGGCGATGGGGAGCCATTGGCGGTAAAACCGGACGGATAGATATGGCGCGGCAATCGTTGATATCCCTGCGATCAGGGCCAAGTCAAATTCAAAGTGTTTGAACTGCTCAGCCGCTGAGAAATACTCCATCACCAAAATGAAGGTGAGCCCAAGCGTAAGAAAAATTGCAAGCAGCTTCCAGGTCAGCAAAAAAGCGAAATTCCTGTGCCCTTTCCTACCCCTTGAGCAATGCGGGGCTATCCACAGCACCCTATCACTGGCGCGTCTGGCTGCCAGCACTAACGGCATGCCGTTTTGTTGCGACCCAATTACCACCTCCAAAGTATCGCCGTCTTTGAACGTGACATTGGAGAAGCGGCCGTGAACCAGTTGATCGCTGATCTTGCACGAAAAGTACTCCACCGAATCACCCGCTGAGCTGACTGCTAGTCCGGCACCCGCTGCTGCGCCAGCCATGCCTTCCAAAGCGAGTCCCGCCGCAGCCGCTGCACCTGCCGTTTGTTGTCCTGCGCGGCGTACAAATTCCTCTTCACCAGCGTGGACCGTGAGTTCACTCACCACACCACCAATCAGTTGTAACGGCCCGCTCATAACACCTCCACGAGGGCTTCATCAAATTGCCTCTTCTGCATGATCGCGTGGGTGTAAGCGTCTGGTAGAGCCTTGCGTTTAGCGCCAAAAGCGCACCGATCGAACCACTTTTCCAAGGCGTCGTCGGTGAAGCCCCAAATCACAACAGAGATAAATAACAGGAAGATCGAGACTTCCAACGAAGCGAACACCAACGCCGCACGTGCTAAGACCAATCTAGTCGCAACGGATTTCAGGGCTTGGCCCGCAAGTCGCTCACCAAAGCGTTTGCCAAAGGTCTCTATGAGAGGGGAGCAGTATGAGAGTGCGGTCATTGCGGTTAAGACGGCACTTGTGCCCTGAAAAACAGCACGAATGCCAAATAAGACAGCCATTCGATAGTCGCCTTCGTCGAGGGCCTTTCCTCTGTCGGTCCAATCCAAATGAGCCCCATATCCCGAAGCCACCACAGCCAACCCGCCGCCGCCAAACTTGAGTGCTTGGTAGTTCACTGCCTTGTCGCCCGCCGCAGCAAGGCCTTTGACCATGTTGCTGAGCACGTCGATGGCAGCGGCCGCAGTGGCCAACTTGGCTGCCGTCAACTGGGCTTGCACCTTTTCGCTGCCCGGTTCCTTGGCTGCTTTCGCGCTGGCCTTGTACAAGTTGAATGCCTCGAACACCGCCACGATCAGCGCCAATCGCGCATCGCGCGCGGCGTTGAAGTTCTGCCGCTTGGCATCGGGCACTTCAATGTTTGACCGCAGTGCAGCCCACTTCTTGGCATGTTCTTCATACTGCGCTTTGGCTGCGGCGCTGAGGTACACGTCCTGGTTCTTCAAGCGGCGCAGCAGCATGTCTCGGTCCGCTGAGTTGTGTGCTGCGTCCCATGCCCCTAGCGCTTTGGCAGCCACAGGGTCCACGCCGCTGCGCACCATGAGCAAGGTGCGCAGCGTCACTTCATTGACGGTGTCCACTGTCCATTTGAAGGGCTGCACCCATTGCCCTCCAACGGTGGCAAAAATCTTCTCGAGCCCACGCATGGATGCCACAGGCTTGATGCCTGAGTTCGAGTCGTTGACGGCCTTCATTTGGGTGTTGAAGGCGGTCAACGACTTCTTGGTCAGATCAAGAACCTTGTTCCATTTGATTTCATTGGCGATTTTGTCCCAAGCCTGGGCGGTCAAGGCCACCTGCGCGCCGTATGCGACCTTCAGCGCCGCATCCACATCCGCAATGCCCTGTTCCTGATTCAGCGCAATCGCCCGCCAGAGCAAGTTGCCCTTGACGCTGGCCTTGGCTTCTTTCACCC
>CAYJXE010000022.1:27409-65966 GCA_964373965.1 uncultured Aquabacterium sp.
TTTGCTTGTTGTGGGCCAGGTTGCGGCTGCGCTCGGCTTCGCGGTGAGCTCGCTGAGCGTCGATCTCTTTATAGGCCGTCTCCATCGCCGCAGGGTTGTTGCTGTATTGACGGCCCGTCCGGATTGACCAACCACTGTGGTTGAGATGGCAGCCGCGCCCATCGCATCGGGCTCGCTATCGGCGAAGGCGAGGCTCGCTACTTCCTTCTTGGGCCAGTAATCGGTGATCCGACCTTTGAGCACTTGCCGCGCCATCAGTAGCGAAAGTACATGACGCCGTACTCGGGTGGCTCGCCGCCCGTTTTGCGATCTTTCGAACGTTTGACCAGATCAACGCTGCCCGGCGCCTCCCAATTGAAAGCGCTAAAAACCTTCTCCGACAAGCGAACAAAGGGCATCCACTTTCTGGCAAGTGACCAAGTCATGAGGGCGAAGACTGAAAAGAAGAATGCAGCCGAAGTAGGCATCAGAAGCTCCAAAAAACCTAAGGTGTTGAGCAGCGGCTCTGACAAGAAAACGCTCCAAACAAAAACCATGAACAAAAATGAAAACACCAGCAGGAATGACGTACCGAGAAACCACCACTTCCAAGCATTCGTCCAATGGCTCTTGCTCCCCCGAGAGCAATGCGGATAAAGCGCGATGATCTGGTCTACCGGCCTGGCAATGGCGCACAACTCGTAGTGGTCTTGTTGCCATTCAGCAGCAACCTCCACTTCATCTCCCTCCTTGAACGGACTACGCCAGACCCAGCCTTTGACGGGCTGTCCGTCAACCTCGAACTCAAGGTAGTCCGCCTCTTCGTCGGCGCTAGCTGCAGCACTGGCCGTACCGATGGCTTGCCCGGATTGCCCCACCAGTGCGGCCGCGATGGCAATCGCACCCATCTCATCTCGCTCGCCATCGGTGAAGAGGAAGCTCGCCACTTCCCGCTTGCGCCGGTAGCCGGTGATCTGTCCCTTGAGCACTTGCAATGCCATTTACAGCACCTCCACCAGCGCTTTGTCGAACTCCTCCATTTGCTGCTTGGGCGTCCAGCCCTTACGCCGGTCCTTTGGTCCGAAGGCACAGCCGTCGCACCAGTCTTCCAGTTCATCAGGCGTGAACACCCAGATCAGCACTTGCAGCCCAATGGTGATGACGGTGACCCAGGCGCCAACGGACATCAGCAAGATGCGGGCTGCGATGACTCTCGTTGCCGCAGCACTGGTGGCGCGTGCGGCTTGCGCCACAGCCGCACGACCGGAGATCTTTTGCAGGACACCTGCACCGTAGCTGAAAGAAGTAGCCAACGTGAGTAACCCACCACCAGCGCCTGAGATCGCTTTCAAGCCATATAGCACTGCAAGTCCAGTTCTGCCTTTACTGTGTTGATCACGGGCATCGGCAGAGTCCACCCCCGCCCCCACCAAAGAAGCCATCCCACCCAACAGACCACCCAGGAGCTTCAGTTTTTGGTAGGTGGCGGCTTCATTGCCCCAGATGTTCTTTGCAGGCACGCTGGCGATGTCGATGACCGCTGCGGTGATTGACATCGCAGAGGCAGCAAGCATGGCCTGGGTTTTTGCATCACCCTTGCTTTGCGCAAACATCTTGGCAAAGTTGCCCGTTTCGATGAGCATCACCACCACCGCAAGGCGGGCATCCTTGATCGCTGTCGGTCCATTCTTGCCATCCTTGATTTTGGCCCAGGCTTCGGCGAGGCTTGCCGTCTGTTGCGACTTCGGCACCTCGGCACCCAGAAACACCTTGGTCTGCCTGATGCGACGCAAGATGTCTGCGTCTGCCAGCTTCTGCTCCTTCGCTTGAGCTGCGACAAGTCGCAATGAGTCGATTGGGTCGACATAGGCCCGAACGCAGAACAGGTGTTGTATGACTTTTTCTGAGACAAAGTCGCCCGCCTTGTCGATGCGAAACGTCCGAAAAATCGCATCGCCTGCGGTGATGACGATACGGTCCACACCACGGGTATTGATCGGTTTCAACCGAATTCCAAAGGCGCTGGAGCCGGCTGTGCTGCCAGCCTTCGAGTTGCCATCGTAGACGCCCTGGGCTTTCTTGTATGTGTCCGCTAACCTCTGCAAGTTCTTCAAGTTGGACATGGCCACGTTCCATGCGGCCAGCGTGAGTGGGGTCGTCTGCAAGATTGCGGTTTGCAACGCCGCATCCACCTCCGCAATGCCCTGCTCCTGATTCAGTGCAATCGCCCGCCAGAGCAAGTTGCCCTTGACGCTGGCCTTGGCTTCTTTCACCCAGCCTTCGATCTTCTTCGCCCCGGCCTGGCTGGACCCCATGCCAAAGATCGCATCCCCCACCACGTCTTCAAACAGCACGCCATCGCGGATGTTGGCGGTGTGGAAGTCTTCCAGTGTGTCAATCAGCAGCGGGGATTCGAGCCAGCTCACGAGCGCTGCGGTGCGTCGGTCGATGATGGCATCGGCCTGGGTCAGCAAGGTGTCCCACTTCTTCTTGAACTGCTGAGCCGTGGTTTCGCCATTGGGGGCCTTGGCGAGCCTGGCTTCGTACCTGGCCCAACCCTGTGTCGTGTCGTTTTGCTTGTTGTGGGCCAGGTTGCGGCTGCGCTCGGCTTCGCGGTGAGCTCGCTGGGCATCGATCTCTTTGTATGCCGACTCCATCGCCGCAGGGTTGTTGCTGTGCTGATTGAAGATCTGCGTGCGTTGAGCCTGATGCTGTGCCAGTGTGATGCTGCCAGTACGCAGTTTTTCATCGAGCGCGTACAGGGGGCGACCCAAGGCGGCGGGGTCGCCTTTGGCGTGTTGCATCACGGCGCGGTTGCGCATGCCAGTGGTTTGTGTGTCGGGCAGGTTGGCGGTGTTTTTGGCTGTTTGGTCCCAGCCGTCATGGACCTTCTTTTCCAACGCCTGTTTGGCCCCTTCGATGGCATTCCATGCGGTGATCTGAAGTTCGCGCTCGTCGCCGTACTTCTTGAGCCATCCAGCCGCGTCGTTGCGAAAGCCGTTGAGCTCGTGGGTGATGCCGATGGCGTCCCACAGCGCGAGCACGTGGGGGGTGTTGCTGCCGCCGTCGGGCTTCTTGCAACGCTCCTGCATGGCTTTGAGGTCGTGCGCGGTTTGGCCCTTGCGCAGGTGCCACGGCGTGCGGGTGCTGACCTTGCTCAGGTACGTTGCTGTGAAACTGCCATCTTCTTTGCTAAAGGTGCTTGCGGCGCTGTCATGTGGCAGCTTGGAAGTGTCCAGCCCGCTGGCGTATTCGAGCACGCCCTCCAGTGCGCTGACGTCGGCCACCGCGCCATGGCTGTGCTTGCTGCCCGCGGCCATGGCAGATGGGTGGATGGTCTGCATGCGCGCGTTGCGCAGCTTGCTGTCTTGCGTGTAGGCCTGGATGGTCTCATCGCTCCAGGCGTGTTCGCTGAAGGCGATCCAGGTGGGCCCGCACTTGTCGGGGCGCTGGATGACGATGTGGCGCAGGCGGGCGTCACTGTGGCCTTGACGGCTGCAACTCAGGGATGAGGCGGGCTTGGCCATCGCAGGCGTGGGCTGCTTAACCAGCAAGCCATCATGGGTCACCGCGTAGGTTTCCCACTGGTTGGCGCCGAACGCATTCTTGGCGTAGAACAGGTAGACGAAGCCCGCTCGCAGCGTGCGCAAGGCGTAGTGGAACTCGCTGCCGGTGGCAATGCCCTTGACGCGTTCTGCGCCAGCCCATGCGGGCAGCGCGGGCGTCACCGACTTGGGCACCACGGCATAGCGCACAGGCAGGATGGCCATGCCTGAGGCCTTGCAGTCGTCGCAGAGTGTGGTTGCCATGGCGGGGGTCTCTTCTGAAATCGTTGTTCTGTGGGGCTGACTGGCATCAAGCTGGGCGCATGGACTGCCCGAGGTCGACGGCGATGCTGCGCCAGTCCGGCTCTGTCAGATCGCTGAGCAGCCCGCCCAGCGGTTCATCGGCTTCGCGCTGCATCAACAGTTGCTGCACCCTGGGGTGCTGGTCGAAGTCCGGGTGTCTGGTCAAGGCCAGTTCGGCGAACAGACTCAAGCTGTGCAGATCATTGAGCCGGTGTGTGTTGGCGCGTCTCAAGGCTTGCAGGCCAGACTGGAACCACCTCTTGTATGGAGTGGAGCCTGTTGGCTCGGCCGCCAGCAGCGACTGAATGGCTCGATGCAAGGGGGTGATGTTCTGAATGTCCTGCCACTGTTGCGCACTCAAGGGGTGCGACAGCGAGCCGACAGGCTCGTTTTGCCGCTGTGCAGGGGCCTCGAGCAGAGACAGTTCACCCGCCGGATCAAGAAAATGCCACCGCCCGATGGGCCCCAACCATTCGCTCTTTTGCTCAGGTGTCAGGATCTGCCAGACCGCCCACAAGACCGCAGGGTCGTGCAGCCGAAGCAGGAAGTGGCCTGGTGAGCCGGGTGCACGCCTGAGCATCAGCAGCGCGCAGTGGCTAGCCGCAGCGTGGATCAATTCGTCGTCTGGCACCAGCAGCCAACCGGAAACCCGGCGACCCATGCCGGCTCTCAGGTGATGAGGTTGCCGCTCATCCACAGCCCAGGCGATGCTGTGGTTCAGGATGTGAGCATCCTGGGCATGCGCCAGGTTCAGGGCAAACCACCTGGGCTGCCACCGTGGGTCGATTTCAGGGTGGCGCAATTGGATCTCCACACACTTGCTTGTGGATGACCAATCGGCGCCATCGATGTCTGGCAGGGGCTGGTTTGACCCATCGATTGCCAGCCACAAGGTTTGATGACCGGATTTCGCCACCGCTCGATGCAGGTCAGCACTGATGTCTTGAACCTGCCGGCTGTCAATCAACACATTCACGTGTTTCTCCGGCTCAGGACAGCGCGACCACCGACGCCTGCTGGCTTGCTGCGTCGGACATGGTCTTGGCGCAGCCCTTGACCTCGCCAGCCTTCTTCAAAGACAAACTCGCCGAAGCACTCCCCCCACCCGTCAACTCCTTGGCCGCCGCCTTGAACTGCGCCGCCCCGCTCGTACCGATCTCGATGTTGCCGCCTTCGATCTTCACGTAGCCGCCACCACCATTGAGCACGATGCGCTCGGGCGCCGTGATCACGATGTCGGCCGCCGTGCTCTGCAGGTCAACCGCCTTTTGCGCGGTGAGCGTGAACGGCCCGCTTTGCGCTTCAACGCGTACGTTGCCGCTGGCGGCGTGCAGCTGGATGCCGGTGCCTTGCACGGCACGTTGGGTGTCCTTGGCTTCACCGCGCGTGAACAGGCTGATGCCATTGCGCACGGCCCAGGCCTGGTGGCGTTGGGCCAGCAGGTTGGTGTCTGAACCTGTGGTCAGGCTCACGTTGGCACCGGTGGCCACGAGGGTGTTGGCCGGGGTGGTGCTGGCGATGTCGCCGCTGGCGCTGAGCACGAGGTCAGGCCGCTCGGAGGTGTCGATGCGGCCCTGGCCGCCGCCAATCGGTACGCTGCCACCCGAAGCCGAGCCGGTGTTGCCCTCATCTGCGTCAGGGGCATCGGGTGCGGGCGCCTGGCCACCCTCGGTGGCCTGCAGGCTGCTCAGCGTGGCGCCCAGCGCCTTGCGCGCAGGCAGTTGTTCCGGTGCGGCTTCGCCTGGCAGTTGCGCCTTGTGCGTTTGCGCGTTGGCGTGCAGCGTTTGCAGCAGCTCGGCATGGGCTTGCAGCTGTTGCTCGGCCTCGCGGGTGTCGAGCGGTTGAGCGCGGGCGGTGGTGCCGCCGGGGCGGGCGTGGGTGCTCAGGTGCAGGCCGCGCGCGGCGCGCAGGGCGCCTTGGGCTTGCGTGTGCAGCTCCAGGCCGTGGCCGCGCGCTTGCAGGCGCTGGTTGCCGTGTTGCTGCAGCAGGTGGCCGATCTGTAGCCAGGTTTGCGTCTGGGTGGTGTGCAGCAGCACGCGGCCTTGGCCGCCGGTGTCGTCCATGACGAGCTGGTTGTGGCCGCCGCCGCCGGCCTGCGAGCTGTCGAGCGACTGGCTGCGAAACCCGCTGAGGGTGCTGGCGTGGGCATGGCCCTCGTGCTGGCCGGCCTGCTGGTCACCCGGGAACCAGGCCGGGGCGTTGCCCGTGGCGGTGGCCGCACCGGCGCCCACCTGGTTGCCCTGCCCGTTGGCTTGACCTTGCCCGTTGTAGGCCGCGCCGATGACGACGGGGCGGTCGATGTCGCCGTCAAGGAAGGTGACGACCACCTCTTGCCCCAGGCGGGGCACGAAGGCGCCGCCCCAGTTCTGGCCGGCCCAGTCTTGCGCCACGCGCAGCCAGGTGCCCGAGGCCTGCGAGGCCGGGGCGTTGCAGTCGCCAGCGGGGTGGCTCAGGCGGTGGCTGGCTTGCGCGCCGCGCTGCCAGTGGAACTGCACCTGGATGCGGCCGTCGCGGTCGGTGTGCACGGGCTCGCCGGTGCCAACCACGATGGCGGTTTGGGTGCCGTGCACCAGGGGCTTGTTCAGGGCGATGCGGCCGCGTGCGTCGGTGGGCAGGCGGCGCACCGGCACGCTCAGGCGCTGGGCGCTGAGGCGGGCTTCGTAAAGGGGCTCGTCGCTGTCGTTGTTGCCCTCGCCCTCGAACTTGAAGTTGTTGCGCGCGGTGTGGGTCACGCCGAGCACGGCGAAGGTGGCGGCTTCGCTGCCTTCGCTCAAGGGGTGCTCGGGGTGGTCGAGCAGGGTGAAGGTGGTGCCGGATGCCAGCGTGCGCACCGTGCCGCCACCGGTGAACAGCTTGCGGGCGGCTTCGAGGGCCTCGCGCTGCAGGCGGGCGCGGCGCGCGGCCTGGGTGGGCGACTCGTAGGCGTAGTGGCCGGGCTGGTCGGTGTGGGCGAGGGCGAAGGGCTGGCGATGGGCCTCGGCGACCTGCTCGGTGGCGCGGTGGCTGCTGACGGCGCGGTGGTCCCAGCTGCCGGTGTGCAGCGCGCTGGCGCCCACGCGGCGCACGCCGTCCCATTGCTGGAGGGCGTCTTCCTTCAGCGTGGCGCCGGCCTGGGTGTAGCGGATGCGGGACTGTGCGTTGGGCTGGAAGGCGGCGTTGTGGTCGGCCAGCACGAGGGTGTGGCGGCCCAGTTGTTCGTCAGAGGGGGCACCTTCGTGCTCGAACCAGGCGAACAGGCCTTCTTCGGCCCAAAGGCGGGTCAGGAAGGCGAGGTCGGTTTCGTGGAACTGCGTGCACAGCGAGCGGCGCGGGAAGGCTTCGCGGTCGGCCACGTCGATGCGCCAGGCGGGCTGCAAGGCGCCCTGGGCCTGGTAGTCGGCCAGCACGGCTTCGGTGATGTCGAGCACGCTCATGTCCTGGAAGACCCAGGCGTCGGTGCGGTGGCCCAGGAAGCTCAGCCAGGGCTCGATGTGCAGGCGGTAGCGGGTCAGGCCACCATCGGAGCCGATGCGCGCGAAGCGGGTGACGTGGCCGTGGAAGGGGCGCCAGTCGCCGCCCGTCACGGCGCTCGCCAAGCCGCCCGAGGTGAGCAGCTCCAGCAGCACGGGCTGGCCCAGCAGCTCGGCGGCGGACAGGTCGGAGCGGGTGCTCAGTGCCAGCAGGTCGATGTGGTGGGCAGCGGCGGCGGCCGGCGGTGCGGCGGGCACCACGCCTTCTTCGATGGTGACGCGCTCGGCCAGCATGGCGTCTGCGCCCAGCGGGGTGTGCAGGCGCAGCAGGCGGGTGTGCTGGTTCAGGCCGCCGGGCAGCAGGCTGGCAAGCTCGGAAAGGCTGGAGGCGGCATCGCCCAGCGCATGCTGGATGCCGGCTAGATCGGTCATGGGCCGTCCCTGGGATTGTGTGTGGGCCAGGGGTCAGGCGCCCCGGGCATCGCGTGCCGGGAAGGTATCCCAAAAGGGGCGATGTGGCCGCCCGGCTCCCCCGCTTGGGGGCCGTTTCCCGGGGCCGAAAGTGCAAGCATTTGTGAAGATGGCGGTGAACTTTGCCGCTGCTTCAGCGGACGGGGTGGGCACGTGGGTTGCATGATCGGGACATGGCCGATCGAATTGCTCCTCCCCTTGCTCCCCTTGTCCTGGTGCCCTCGTGTCAGCGTGTGCTGGGGCGCCATCCTTTCCATGTTGTCGGGCGCAAGTATGTCGAGGCCATCCGCATGGCCGGGGGCGTGCCGCTGATGGTGCCCGGTGGTCGCCCGCAGGAGTTGCTGGCGGCGCTGGAGGTCATCGACGGGGTGCTGCTGACGGGCTCGCCGTCGAACGTGCACCCCGACCATTTCGATGAGCCCGTGCACAACGAAGAGTTGCCGCTGGACCCGGTGCGCGACGCCTGGACCTTGCCCTTGATCCGCGAGGCGCTCGAGCGCGGCATCCCCTTGCTGGCGATTTGCCGGGGGTTGCAGGAGGTGAACGTGGCCTTGGGGGGCTCGCTGCACCAGGCGGTGCAGGAGCAGCCGGGGCACATGGACCACCGCGCCGACGAAAGCCTGCCGGTTGAAGAGGAGTACGGCCTCTCGCACGCCATCCACATCCAGCCCGGGGGCCTGCTGGACCGGGTGCTGGAGGGGCTGCCCTCCGGGGTGCGCGATGGCATGTCGGTGCGGGTCAACAGCTTGCACGGGCAGGGCGTCAAGCGACTGGCTGAAGGTTTGCGAACCGAGGCGCTGGCGCCCGACGGGGTGGTCGAGGCCTTCAGCCGGCCGGGCGCGGGGTTCAACCTGTGCCTGCAGTGGCACCCGGAGTGGCTGGCGCACGAGAACCCGGTGTCTCAGCGCATCTTCGAGGCCTTTGGTCAGGCGTGTCGCCAGCGCCGGAACGAGCGCCGTTGAAGTTGCCTCGTTTGTTGGGGAAAGCCTCGCCCTGAAGTGGGGAGCTTTCGCGTCGGCCTTGTGGGAAGATGGTCATGAAATCATCCCCGCAGCCAGGCTGTTGACGCACCCGATGCAGATCACGCAGCACAAGACCGAGCTTGAACAGCAGTTGTCCGCCAGGAGGCGCCTGCAACCCATCCCGCCAGCCTGGCGCGATGCTTTCGAGCGCCAGCGGCTGGCGGAGTTTTCCCGGCTGGTGAGCCTGTGGTCGCCTTTGTTGGTGCTGGCGTATGTGTCCTGTGCCGGGTTCACCTGGTTGTCCTACGGCGATCACCTGCGTGGGCCGGACCTGTGGGCCTTCCTGGCGGCCGAGGTGGTGTCGGTTGCCCTGGGGGGTTGGGGCCTGGCGATGGCGCGCCGGCCCGTGTGGCAGCAACGCGCCCAGCGCTGGATCCCGACCCTCTTCGGGCTGACGCTGTTCGCCAAGGTGCTGGCCGGCCTGGCGATGCTGGACCCCTGGCTGGCGGTCAACCAGGTCTACATCACGCTGCTGGTGCTGGTGATCGGCATGCTGGCGCTGCAGCTGAGCCTGCGCGCGGCGCTGTTTGGCTGCCTGCTGGGCTTGTCGGCGTTCCTGGCGGCGCCATGGATGACCTCACTCGATTACGCGGTGCTGTTCCTGGGGCACTTTTTGCTGACGTCGGCGGTTTGCCTGTTCGTTTCCTTGCTGCACGAGGACCGCAGTCGCGTGGCGTTCCTGCAGGGCTGCCTGCTGGACCTGGAGCGCCGCGAGGTCCAGCGCCTGAACATCGAACTAGATGAGCTGGCGCGGCGCGATGGGCTCACGCGCCTGCCCAATCGGCGGCACTTTGACGAGGTGCTGGCGCGTGAATGGGAGCGTGCCTGCCGCACCGGCCATCCCTTGTGCCTGCTGCTGGTCGATGTCGATCACTTCAAGGCCTACAACGACCACCTGGGGCACCCAGCGGGCGACGCCTGCCTGGCGCAGGTGGCTGGGGCCATGCAGTCGGTCATCCATCGGCCAGCCGACCTGATTGCGCGCTATGGCGGGGAAGAGTTTGCCGTGCTGCTGCCCGAAACCCAGCCCGAAGGCGCCAACGAACTCGCTCGGCGCCTGATCGAGCGGGTCGATGCCTTGTGCCTGCCCCATGGTGCCTCGCCGATTGCCCCGCACGTGACGATCAGCATCGGCGTGGCCTGCACGGCAGCACGTGTTTGGGGCTCCCGCGAGGCCTTGCTGGCGGCCGCAGATTCGGCCTTGTACGACGCCAAACACTCGGGTCGGCACCAGCACCGCGTGAACGATGGGCGGCAATCCAGCGCGGCCTGACGCCAGGTCGGGTGTCAGCGCGCCAGCCAGTCCACGATGGGTGCCCATTGCGCCAGGTCTTTCTCGACCTTGGTGGCGGGCACGTCCCACAGGCTCAGGCCGTGGGCGGCGAGGTGGGCGTAGTTCTGCGTATCGCGCAGCAGCGTGAGCAGGGGCACGTCCAGCGTCTGCAGGAACTCCTTGAGGTGCTCGGTGGCCTTGGTGTGGTCCTTGATGCGGTTGCCCACCACCGCCACCTGCTTGCCTTCGGCGCGGCCCTTTTTGGCCAGCGCAGCCACGAACTCCTGCGTGGCGTAGATATCGAACACGCTGGCTTGCAAGGGCACGATGACCTTGTCGGCCAGCTTCATGACCGCGTCCAGGCCCTTGCCATGCAGGCCAGCGGGTGTGTCCAGCACGACGTGGGTGACGCCTTTGGGGGGGCGTGCGATGTGGTCTTCGCTGATGTCCCAGGTCTGGATGCTCGGCATGTTGTCCGGGCGCAGGCGCAGCCACAGGCGCGATGACTGCTGGCGGTCGACGTCGCCCAGCATCACGGTGTGGCCCTGGCGGGCAAAACAACCGGCGATGTTGCTCGACAGGGTGGACTTGCCGACGCCACCTTTTGGGTTGGCGACCACGATCACGGGCATGGTGTGACTCCTGGTGTTGAAGGAGGGACGTGGCCCGATTGTGGCGCAAGTGGCGCAAGCGCCGCCCCTGTGAGGCAGCTCACTGCGCTGGAAGGGGCCGGCCCAGCGCGGCTTCGACCTCGGCCTGGGTGCTGCGGACCGCGTCGAGCAGTTCAGGCTCGGCGGCGGCGGCGCGCAGCAGGGCGCGGCGGGCAGCCTGGCGGGCGTCGAGGACACGGCCTTGTTGCAGGCGGATGCTCGCCAGGTTGTTCCACGCGGCGGCGCTGTCGGTGGCCTCGGCCACGGCGGTGAAGGCTTGGGCGGCGGCTTCGGGGCGACCGGTGCGGGCCAGGGCGTTGCCCCAGCCCATGCCCAGCACGGGGTCTGAGGGCCAGGCGTTTGCGGCCGCTTCCCATGCCAGGGTGGCGCGCGCTGCCGGGGCGACCCGCTCGAAGCCCAGGCAGGCGTCGCGCAAGGCGGTGGCGGTGGCCGTGCGGGCCACCTCGCCTGGGGGCAGCACCACGAAAGCCCAGCGCTCGGCCCGTGCCCAGGTGCGCTCGAAGGTCAGCAAGTCCAGGCGCTGCTCGCGCGTGGTGCCGGAGCGCAGGATGGCTTCGCCTCGGTCGAGGTCGAAGCCGATGAACACGGCGAAATGCCACAGCGGTGCCCAGTCGAGCCCCAGGTTTTGCATCACGCCGACGGGGTGGCCTGCGGCCAACTCGCGCAGCAAAGCCTCGAGTCGCTGGGGCAGGCGGATGGCGAGGGCGTCGTGACGCCGGGGCGCGGCCAGCATTTCGATCTGCAGGCTGCCGCCGCGTTCGGGCACGAACAGCTGTGGGGTGAGTTCGGCCGGGCCTACTTGGCGGCCGATGGTGTGCAGCAACGTGGCCAGGGTGGCTGGGCCGCATTGCAGCTCGGTTTGCGCAAAGAACGGTGTGTCGCTCAGGTGGACGGTGCGCGGCAGGTCAGCCGGGGTGCGGGTGAGCAGGGCCCGGGCCTGCGCCGATCCAGCGTCTTCCAGCGTGGCACAGCCGGTGAGCGCACCGGTTGCGGCTGCGGCGCCGGTCAGGCCGCGCCAGGGCCAGGCTCTGGTGAGCACGGCACCCAGCGCGAGCCCGCCCAGGCGTCGGCGATCGGGCCTGGGGCCACTCATGGCGTCACGGCTGGCGGTTGCCGAGATCGGGGGGGGCTGTTGCCAGGGCTCAGCGGATCGAGCGGGTGAAGGGGAAGACCTTGGTGAAGCCGAGGATGTCGGTCACCAGCAGCACCAGGAAGATGAAGACGATGACGCCAAGCACGTCGGAGGCGCCAGCGGGGGCGTGGTCGAGCTGGTCGGCCAGGGCCACAACTTCGGCGTCGGACAGCGAGGCGATGCGCGCGCGTGCGGCGTCCATGTCCACGCCCTTGGCGGCCAGGGCCTGGGCCACGTCGGCGCGGTTGAGGGTGGCCAGCACGTTGGCTCGGCGCGATTCGGCCTCGGCCTGGGTCGCTTGGGCAGCCACGGCGTCGGTGGCGATCATGCCGGCGTGGGCGGCTTGCAGGCCAGCGGTGTGGCTCAGTGCCAGGGCAACGGTGAGGGCGAGGGCTTTGCGGGTGCGAGACATGGGGCTTCCTTTGCTAGCGAAGTGGGGCGGTTGCAGGCGGTGTGCCCGCAGGCGCAGTGGGCCAAGTCGGCCCGAGGATAGCGCCTGTCGAGGGTGGGTGGGAGGGCGGTGGCTTGGCGCTCGGTAACCAGCCGTGTCGTGGATGGGCCCACGCCCTGCGCGACAATGTCGCCATGTCCATGGAGATGCCTGTCCCCGTGTCGGCGCCCGAAGCGGTGCTCGATGTCGTCTGCCTGTGCGCCGCCTGGTGCGGCACCTGCCGCGAGTACGAGGCCACATTCGAAGCCTTGCAGCAGGCCATGCCCGGGCACCGCTACCGCTGGATCGACATCGAGGACGAGGCCGATGCCATCGGCGACATCGATGTGGAGACCTTCCCGACGCTGATGCTGGCGCACGCCGGCCGGTTGCTGTTCGCCGGACCGGTGTTGCCGCGCCTGGGTGACGCGCAGCGGCTGCTGCAAGTGCAGGGTGAGGTGGCCGCAGCGGGGGGCGCGCTGGCGCCAGCGACGTCGGGCCTGCCAGCCGATCAGTTCGAGGCGTTTGCGGCGCTGGCTCGGCAGGTGGCTGATCAGCCCTGAGCAGGCGCTCCGACCGGCGCCTGCCAGCCGCTGGCCCAGCCTGGGAAGAGGTCAGCCGGCATGGGGCGCGCCACCAGGTGGCCTTGCACCTCGTCGCAACCCAGGTTGGCCAGGTGGTGCCAGGCAGCGACATCTTCGACGCCTTCGGCGACCACGGTCAGGCCCAGGCTGTGCGCCAGCTCGATGGTCGACGAGACGATCTTGGCGTCGTGGCCGTCGCGGTCCATGTCCTGCACGAAGGAGCGGTCGATCTTGAGCTCGTCCACCGGCAGGGCCTTGAGGTAGGCCAGCGAGGCGTAGCCGGTGCCGAAGTCGTCGATCGACAGGCGCAGGCCCATGCCGTGCAGGCGCTCGAGGGTCATCTGCGCGCGGCGGGGGTCGTCCATGATGGCGCTTTCGGTGATCTCGAGCACCAGGCGGTCCGGGGCCACGCCGTGCTGTTCGATGAGGGATTCGAAGCGCTCGGGCAGGGCCTGGTCCATCAGGTCGCGCGTGGAGAGGTTGACCGATAGCTTGACGTCCAGGCCCAGGTCGGCGAGCTGGCGGGCGGTGCGGGTGACCTCTTCGAGCATCCAGCCGGTGAGCAGGCGCACGAAGCCGGTTTGCTCCGCAAAGGGCACGAAGCCGCGCGGCGGCAGCACGCCGCGCACGGGGTGTTCCCAGCGCACCAGCGCTTCGGCGCCGACCACCTTGCCGCTGCGCAAGCTGACCTTGGGTTGCAGGAACAGGCGCAGCTCGCCCTGGTCCACCGCTTGGCGCAGCTCGCCCAGCAGGGTCAGCGAGGAGCCGCTTTCGGGGTCGAGCTCGCGTTGGTAGATGACGGCACCGGCGCGGCGCTGCTTGGCGGCGTACATGGCCAGCTCGGCGCGGCTGAGCAGGGCGTCGACGTCCTGGCCGTGCTCGGGGGCGCAGGCGATGCCGATGCCGGCGGACAAGTCGACCTTGTGGCCGTCGAGCTGGATGGGGCGCTCGAAGTCGGCCAGGATGCGCTGGGCCAGGCGGTGGGCCTCGGCGGTGTCGGTGCGCGGCAGCAGCAGGCCGAATTCGTCGCCACCCAGGCGGGCCAGTACCGCGCGCGCGTGGCCCTTGGCATGGCTGCGCAGGCGCTCTGCCACGGCCTTGAGCAGGCCGTCGCCGAAGCGGTGGCCCAGCTGGTCGTTGACGTGCTTGAAGCGGTCCATGTCGAGCATGAGCACGGACGTGGGTTTGCGGCCTGCGCGCTCCAGGGTCTGACGCAGCTCTTGGCGGAAGCGATCGCGGTTGGGCAGGTCGGTGAGGCGGTCGCGGGTGGCCAGGCGGCGGATCTGGCCGTCGCGGTCCTGCAGGGCTTGGCGCATGGTCTCGAAAGACTCGGCCAGCTCGCCGATCTCGCCGTCGTAGCCACTGGGCACTTGCGAGTCGTAGTCGCCGCGTTTGAGTTTTTCGGCCGAGCTCGAGAGCTTGCGCAACGGCCGGGTCAGGTGCCTGGCGGTGATCACGCCCACCACGCCGAAGGCGACCACGCCCAGCACCGACAGCGCCAGCAGGGTGTGCTTCATGTGCAGGTAGGTGGCTCGTACGTCGTCGAGCGAGCTCAGCACGATGGCGCGCACCTCGGTGGGGTCACCTGGGGCCGACAGGGTGAAGGCGCGGCCGAGGTGCTCGCCATGTGGCAAGGTGACGGCCCGGTCGGCAGGGTCGCGCGCCGGGTCGACCTGGGGCGCCCGGGACGCGGGGGAGGGCGCTTGAGGCGGCGGGTTGTTCGCTTCGTCGGCTAGCCACAGGGGCAGCAGGGCCTGGGCCACGGGAGGTGCCAGGGTGCTGCTGTGCAGGCGCCAGGGCGCGCTGTGGGGGGCGGCGGCATCGCCTGAGGCGCCGACGTTGGTGCGAACCATCAGCAGCACATCCGGGCCGAGCAGGTCGTGGATGTCGTGCAGCACGCCGCGCAGGCGCACGTCGGCGGTGGTGGGGGGCGCGTTGGTGAGGTTGCCTGAGGCGGTGGCCGGGTCGACCGAGGAGGCGGGCAACTGGCGCTGCAGCCAGCGCTCGGTGGTGATGAGGCTGGCGTGGACCGAAAGGCGGACGTTGTGTTCAATGCCCCGCTGGATGAGCCAGAAGGTCAGGGCCTGACCCAGCACGAGCAGGGCCAGGTAGGCGACGACGATGCGGGTGTGGAGTCGGGGCGGGGAAAACAGGTCCGAAAGCATGCGAGGGGTCCGAGGGACCCTGCAGTATCAGCGCCCGTCTGTCGGGTGAACATCCCCCATCCGCACGCTGGGACCGGTTTCATCCTTCAACCAGATGGCCAGGGCGGGCTGCAGCCAGTCCAGCTGACACGCGGCGGTTTCGTCCCGGCGAACGTCGTGGCGCGCTTCCTGGCGAGACGCCACGGTGGTGGTGGCCACGGTTTGGCGGCGGGCGGGTTGGGAGGCGGGGTGTCGGGCGGGCGGGGCCATGGTGACCTTTGGTGAGGGTGTCGGTGCTGCTGACTCCCTCTTGATCGGTCACGCCACGGGTTTCTTCAGGGTCGAACGTTTGTTTTCAGGCCGCCGCCACGATGTTTTGCGCTTTGCCGTGCGCCTTGTCACGACTGGTTTCAGCCGTGGGCGCGGTTTGCAGATCGCGCAATTCACACAGCTGCCGGTCGAGTTCGGCCAGGAAGCGGTCCACCGTGGCGGGCGAGATCTCGTCGTTCTGGTGGATGACGGTGAAGAACTGCTTGCCGTTCAGGCTGAGCGCGCCCAGCAGGAAGACGTTGCTGATGGTGGTGGGCCAGAGTTCGGACAAACGGACGCTGCCGCCCTTGGGGTTGATGAACTCGGCGCTGCCCAGGTTGCTGAGGTGGCACGACAGCGCGGGCAGGCTGCGTTTGACCTTGCTCTGCACGATCAGGTGGCTGTAGAGCGTGCGGCCGACCCATGGGATGATTTCCCAGAAGGTCAGGGGCAGGGCGAAGTCGCGGCGCTCGAAACGCGCCATGGCCGCCTTCGACTGCGCCTCGAGCGAGGCGATCTGCTCGGCCAGGGTGGCCTGCTGGCGCGCCCGCACCGTGAACACGGAGACGAAGTTGCCGAACTCGGGGCCCTTGCCGTCGGGGAAGTAGCGGCGCAGGTCGACGGAGGTGCGCATGGCCGCCACCGAACGCGGGCCGCCCGGGCGGTCGGGGCCGTCGCGGTGACCGAGCGCCAGGAAAGTGTTGGCCACCATGGCCATCAGCAGGGTGTTGACGGTGGTGCCGTGCTGCTTGGACAGCGCGCGCATGGCGTCTGCCGCCACGGGCAGCTCGTGGTAGCGCACGCTGACGGTGGTGTGGTGATCGGAGCTGCCGTCTTCGAGCTGGATGACGCGTTCGTTGCGCGTGGCGGCTTTTTCGGCGCGGCTGTCACGCCACCAGCGGGCGACGCTGCCGGGCCATTGCCACCACTTTTGCGGCGTGACGGCCGGCATCATCGACGGGGAGTCGACCTTGCAGGGCGCGATGGGCTGGCCGTTGAGGCGCCCGAGGATGGCGCACAGCATCTGCACCATCGAGCGGCCGTCGCCGATGATGTGGTGCACCGAAAACATGATGGCCGGCTGCGTGGCGTGCGGCAGGAAGCGGCCGCGCCAGGGCAGGCCGCGCTCAAGCGAGATGGGCTCGTTGAGGAAGCGCGTGTGCCAGGCCATCAGCGCTTCGCGCGAGGACGGATCGATCCCATGCTCGATGCGGTAGCAGTCGTCGAAGAGCTGATCGACGAAGCGGTCGTCGGGCAGGATGCGCAGCTTGTGCGTCCAGGCCGTGGGCACGACGATGCCGCGCATGCGTGGAAAGGCCGAGGTCAGCTCGCGCAGGGCCTGGCGGACCAGGGCTTCGTCGAGCGGCTGGTCAAAGCGCAGGATGTAGGCCTGGTTGATGGGGCCGAGGTGGCCCTCACCCGCCCAGTACATGTGCTCGGAGCGGTTCAGGGGGATCAGGTTGGCGGTACTCACAACGGTGTCCCGGCGACGTGGGTTTTGCCGTGTCGCGTCAAACGATGGTCGCTTGACTGTAGCCAGCAGGGGCAAAAGGCGCTTGGGGGCTTTCCAGCGGAGGCGCTCCCCGGATCAGGGGGGGCGGCGCGACCGAGGGGCCGGGCAGACGCAGCGCTGCGTCAATGGCCGCCGCCGGGGCGGGACGCACTCAGGCGGGCGCCGCGACCTCGGCGAGCTGCAGCGCCAGGCGGCGCAGCGCCTCCCAGGCATCCACGGGCCACTGCGGGTGCGGCAGGCCCTTGACGATGCCGTCGACGATGCTGGCGTGGGCCACCAGGCGGGCCAGGGGCGGCGTGCGCAGGCGGGGCAATGCGCGTTCATAGAGCCGCTCGCGAGGGCCCCAGACGCGCTGTTCGCGCAGCACCATGGGCAGCGGCTTGCCGCCATCGAGGCCCAGGCGCGCGTGGTAAAGGCCCTGGATCTCGCCGGCCAGGGTGTAGTGCACCAGCACGGCGGCCTCGCCTTCGGCCTGCAGGCCGTCGAGCATGCGCAGGGTGCGGGCCACGTTGCCCGAGAGCACGGCTTCGGTCAGCTTGAAGACTTCGAAGCGCGCCACATCGACCACGGCGGCGTCGATCTGATCGAGCGTGAGCACACCGGGCGGGTGCAGCAGGCCGAGCTTGACGATTTCCTGGTGGGCCGCCAGCAGGTTGCCTTCGACCCGGTCGGCAAAGAACGTCAGGGCGCGCTGGCCGGCTTCACCGGGCTCGACTTCCTGGCCCTGTGCCTTGAGCCGCTGCGCGATCCACAGCGGCAGTTGCTGGCGCTCGATGGGGTCGCAGCGCAGGTTGATGCCCACGCCATCGAGCGCGGTGAACCAGGCGCTGGATTGCTGGGTTTTGTCCAGTCGGGGCAGGGTGATCAGCGTGATGAGCGCGTCGTTGCCGGCGGCCTGAGCGATGTATTGCTGCAGGGCCTGCGAGCCTTCTTTGCCCGGCTTGCCGCCCGGGATGCGCAGCTCGATGAACTGGCGGTCGCCGAACAGCGACATCTCGCTGGCCGCGCCGATCAGGCTGGCCCAGTCGAAGGTGCCGGCGTTGAGCACGGTGTGCACTTGGCGCTCGGTGTGGCCCTGCGCGCGCGCGGCGGCGCGGATGGCGTCGCCAGCTTCTTGCGCCAGCAGGGCCTCGTCGCCATGCAGGGTGTAGACCGGCTTGAGCGGGCCCTTGGCCAGGTGGGCGGCGAGCTGGTCAGGGCGCAACTGCATGGTTGGGGATGCGGGGTGCGCTTTGGTGGCGCGTTGGGGGCGCGAGCGGGGCCGGGCGTCAGCGCGAGGTGGCGCCGGTGGCTTTGTCGGCCTCGGGCGGCGTCGGCAGCTGCTGCGGTTTGATGGCGGCCAGGCGCCGCATCACCTGGTTGACGATGTCGGTCTGCATGGCGCGGGTCAGGGCTTCGGACTCGTCCTGCTTGGCCAGGGCGTCGCGCTCGTTGTAGCTGAGGTCGCGCACCAGGGCCACGTCGGACGCGGGCAGCAACACGCTGCCGTCGCCACGCCGCACCTCGAAACGCAGGATGGAGCGCGCCGTCATCGTGCGCACCTGACCGAAGGCCGTCTTGGCCGAGACCAGGGAGTCGCGCGTGTCCTGCAATGCCACGAACTCAACGTGGGTGACGGGCACCTGCGCGGCCGAAGCAGCCTGCGTGGCCTGCAGGGTGCTTTCGACCACGGTCACGCCATTGGCGTCGAGCGCGCGCGCCAGCTCGGTGGCCAGTGGCGAGATGCCGCTGAAGCCGCTGAGCTGGATGGAGCGGAAAGCCATGTCGTGCTGGCGGCGCAGCTGAAAGCCACAGCCCCCGAGCGTGGCCAGGGGCAGCAGGGACGAGGCACCCAGCAGGGTCAGGATGTGGCGGCGTTGCATGGACATGACCTTACCACCCGCGCTCAGACCACCAGGTTGACCAGGCGACCCGGCACGACGATGACCTTCTTGGGCGCCTTGCCTTCGCTGAACTTGGCGAAGTCTTCGCTGGCCAGGGCGGCGGCCTCGATGGCGGCCTTGTCGGCTTGCGCGCTGACCTTGATCGAGCCGCGCAGCTTGCCGTTGACCTGCAGCATCAGCTCGATTTCGTCTTGCACCAGGGCGGACGGGTCGACCTTGGGCCAGGGGGCATCGAGCAGGTCGCCGAGCTTGCCGGCGTAGCCCAGCTCGGCCCACAGGCTGTGAGCCAGGTGAGGCGTGGCCGGGTAGAGCGCGCGCACCAGGATGCCGAAGCCTTCGATCAGGGCGATCTGGCCGTCTGCGGTGTCGGTGGCCTTGAAGCCTTCGAGCGCGTTGAGCAGCTTCATGGCGCCGGAGACCACGGTGTTGTACTGCATGCGCTGGTAGTCGTAGTCCACCTGCTTGAGCACGGTGTGCACTTCCAGGCGCAGGGCCTTGGCGTCCTTGCCGAAGGCGACGTCGGACAGCGAGGTGGCACCTTGCGTGGCGGCCGCGGTGTCGGCCTTGGGCAGGGCTTGGAGCTTCATGCCGAAATTCCAGACGCGGCGCAGGAAGCGGTAGCTGCCTTCCACGGCGGCGTCGTTCCACTCCAGCGTGAGCTCGGGAGGTGCGGTGAACATGGTGTACAGGCGGGCCGTGTCGGCGCCGTACTTCTCGATCAGCTCTTGCGGGTCGATGCCGTTGTTCTTCGACTTCGACATGGTGCCCACGCCCTCGTAGTCGATGGGCGTGCCCACGGGCAGCTGACCATCGGCGCTGTCGACGGCGTTGATCAGCTTGGCGCCGATGACCTTGCCGGCCTCGTCCATCACGTGCTCGACGTCATGCGGCCAGAAGTACTCCTTGCCACCCTTGGCCGTGCGACGGCTGTAGATGTGGTTGAGCACCATGCCCTGCGTGAGCAGTTTCTTGAAGGGCTCGTCAACCTTGACCAGGCCGAGGTCGCGCATGACCTTGGTCCAAAAGCGCGCGTACAGCAGGTGCAGGATGGCGTGTTCGATGCCACCGATGTACTGGTCCATGCCACCGTTGGCCATCCAGTAGTTGGTGCGTTCGTCGACCATGGCGCCGTGGTTGTCGGCGCAGGTGTAGCGCAGGAAGTACCAGCTCGAGTCCACGAAGGTGTCCATCGTGTCGGTTTCGCGCTGGGCGGGCTTGCCGCATTGGGGGCAGCCGACGTTGAGGAAGTCGGGGCGGCATTTGAGCGGGTTGCCGCTGCCGTCCGGCACCACGTCTTCGGGCAGGCGCACGGGCAGGTCCTTCTCGGGCACCGGCACCGGGCCGCAATCGGCGCAGTGGATGATGGGGATGGGGGTGCCCCAGTAGCGCTGGCGGCTGATGCCCCAGTCGCGCAGGCGCCAGGTGGTTTTCTTCTCGCCGACGTTCTTGCTGATGAGGATCTCGGCGACCTTGTTGACGGCGTCCTTGTGGCCCAGGCCATTGAGTGCATCGCTGTTGACGCAGCTGACGTTGCTCTTGTCGCCGTACCACTCTTTCCACTGCGAGCCGTCAAACTCGTAGTATTCGTAGCCTTCAGCTCCGCGTGGCCACTCCTTTTCGGGGTTTACCTCACGAGCGATCGACAAGTTGTGCCTGAGAACCTGCTTGATGGCGATGCCGTACTTCTTGGCAAAAGCGAAGTCGCGCTCGTCGTGCGCGGGCACGCCCATCACGGCGCCGTCGCCATAGGACATCAGCACGTAGTTGCCGACCCAGACCTCGACCTTTTCACCGGTGATCGGGTGTGTGACGAACAGGCCGGTGGCCATGCCCTTCTTTTCTTGCGTGGCGAGCTCGGCTTCGGTGGTGCCGCCGGTCTTGCATTCGTCGATGAAGGCCTTGAGCGCGGGGTTGGTGCTGGCTGCGTGCGTGGCCAGCAGGTGCTCGGGGGCCACGGCGCAGAAGGTCACGCCCATGATGGTGTCGGCGCGCGTGGTGAAGACCCACATCTGGCCGTTGTTGATCTTCTGGCCATCGGCGCCGGTGATGTCGTGCGAGAACGCAAAGCGCACGCCTTCGCTCTTGCCGATCCAGTTCTCCTGCATCAGGCGCACGCGCTCGGGCCAGCCACTGAGGTAGTTCTTGTCCTCGGGGTTGGCGACGGCGCCCAGCAGCTCGTCGGCGTACTTGGTGATGTTCAGGTAGTAGCCGGGGATCTCGCGCTTTTCAACCAGCGCGCCCGAGCGCCAACCGCGCCCGTCGATCACCTGCTCGTTGGCCAGCACGGTCTGGTCGACCGGGTCCCAGTTCACGGTTTGCGTGCGGCGTTCGCAGATGCCCGCTTCCAGCATCTTGATGAACAACCACTGGTTCCACTTGTAGTACTCGGGCTGGCAGGTGGCGATCTCGCGCGACCAGTCGATCGCCAGGCCCATCGCCTTCATCTGCTTCTTCATGTAAGCGATGTTGTCGTAGGTCCAGGCGGCGGGCGGCACCTTGTTCTTGAGCGCCGCGTTTTCAGCCGGCAGGCCGAAGGCGTCCCAGCCCATGGGCATCAGCACGTTGTGGCCGTTCATGCGCAGGTAGCGCGTGAGCATGTCGTTGATCGTGTAATTGCGCACGTGGCCCATGTGCAGCTTGCCCGAGGGGTAGGGCAGCATCGAGCAGGCGTAGAAGGCCGGCTTGTCCTTGGACTCGGTGACGCGGTAGGCGTCGGCGTCCGACCAGTGCTGTTGGGCACGGGCTTCGACGGCACGCGGGTCGTAGGTCTGGATTTCGTTGGTGCTCATGGGGAGACGGGACGACGGAGATCGGGCGGGGACGGGCCACCGCAAGGCGAAAGCAGGCCGACCCGGGGGGCGTCGGCCTGCGCAGAGGGGGATGCCGGGATTATAGGAAGCCGGTGCGACGGCGGCTTCAGTCCCGGTCGGCCCGCTGGTATCGGGCGCGACCCGACTTGTCTTCGACGCTGACCAGCGCCCCCCGATCCAGGCGCCAGCGCGTGGTCTGGCTGGGGGGTGTCATGGCGGTGTGATCGACCTCGACCTCGATGCGGTTGGGCAGGCGGCCCTGGGCGTCTGGCGTCAGGGGCATCAAAGTCCAGCGCAGCCCCTCGCCCAGGGCCACGGCCATGGCCAGGCCTTCGAGCTGGCCCAAAGCGGGCGGACCATCGAAGTTCGTCCAGCCTTCTTCGTCCCGGGGGCGCAGCTTGCCGATGTAGCTGATCTGGCTGCCCACGGGCATGACCACGAAGCCTTGCATGAGTCGGCCGTCCGAGGACGCGCGAATGTCCACGCCTTTGACGCCGGCCTCGTGCCAGGCTTTGAGGATGCGCATGGGTGGGTTGGGCAGGGCGTCTTCACTCTGGAACACGACTTCTTTGCCCTCGACGTGCCAGCGACCTTCGACCCACTGGTCAACGGCGCCATAGCTGGTGGCCAGGCTGTAGCGGCCGTCGGCGCGCAGGCGCAGCTCCGAGCCTACTTCGCGCACACCGCTGAGGTAGTAGGCGCCGGGCAGCTTGGCCGCCAGCGCTTTTTCGGCCGCCGTGGGGGCTTTGGCGGACCGTGGGGCGCAGGGCGGGGCGGGCAGGTCGGCGAAGCCGGCCAGGGGGCGCCACGTGACGGGTTTGTCGCAGCCCAGGTGCCAGCTCAGGGGCTTGCCGTCGGGCAGGCGGGTGTCGCCTGTCAGGCCGTGTTTGCGCATCAGGCCCAGGGCCTGCGGGTTGCGCGCGTCCAGGGCGAGCTGGGCCAGGGCGCCCAGCGTGCCGGGTGTCGGGGGCTGTGCTTGCAAGGCCAGCGACAGCACGTCAGGGCGGTGCTGCGTGATGGGCTCTTCGAGCAGCGACCGAGGCACATCGCGCTGGGTGGGGGCGCCCTGCCACAGGCGTTGCAGCAGCGCCAGGGCGCGCTGGTAGCGGGTGCCCATCAGCGGGCGGCTTTGCGGCGCAACCCAGGCCTGCAGCAGGCGGTGGCTCAGGGGGCCAGCCTTGCTGCATGGGCCGGTCTGCAGACCCAGGTCGAGCAAGCGGTCGGCGAAGGGCGGGGCCTCGCGGACCAGGCGGATCAGGCTGTCGTAGTCGCGAGGGCAGCTTTCAGACAACGACTGCCCGCTGAGCTGCGACACGCTCTCGATCAACTCGAGTTGCCCGGTGGCCAGGGCATCGGCCAGGGCCTGGGGCGGCCATGGGGCTTTCGCGGTGTGCAAGGCCTCGATGGCGCCGACGTCGCCGGCGCGGATGGCCCCTTGCAACATGGCCGGCGGCAGCTCCGCCCCGTTTAAGCCGGCTTTCAGCAGGGCTTCGATCAGGGGGCGCTGGCTGGCCTGGCCAGCCTTGGGCGATTCGAGCGCCTGGCGCAGCAGCTGGGGTGCTTCTTCGCGCAGGGCTTTGATGGTGGCCTCACTGGGTTGGCTCAGCAGGGCAGGCAGCAGCTCGGGCGCTTGTGCGATCGCCCAGGTCAGGGGCGAGCCGTCGGAGTGATAGGAGCGGTATTCGACGGGGTTGGCGCCGCGCTGAATCAGCAGCCGCACCAGCGGTTCGCTGCGGGCTTGAATCGCCGCTTTGAGCCCGTCGCCCGTGGGTGCGCCCCAGTCCAGCAGCTGGGTGGCCAGACCGATGTCGCCTCGGCCGATGGCGGCCTCCAGTGCGGTCATCGGGCCCTCGCTGTCGATCTGGACGTATTGGCCCAACCGGGGCGCGCCCTGAGGGCCCTCCTGTGCCCAGGGCATGTCCGCTCTCAGCAAGCGCTTGGCGAGCTGTGTGTGCCCGCCTTGCAGCGCCGCGAGGGCGGCGTCCAGTTGCAGATCGAAAGGCGGGTTCTTGTCGGGTTGGTAGGCTGCCGGCCGTTGTTTGGGCAGGCGCTTGAAGAGCGTTTTCAGGGCTTGCTCGTCACCCAGGTAGGCCGCAGCGGCGGTGGGCAAGGCGCTTTGGCCGGTGTCGGCCAGATCGTCGGCCGTGGTGGCATGTTGGGCCAGCAGTTGCGTCAGCCAGGCATCGCCTGCCACCAGGCTGACCAGGTCGGTCCAGTTCACGTTCTCGGGCTGGGGGCTGCCGGCCTTGACCAGGCTGGCCACGACGCGGGCGCGTTCTTCTCGGGTCAGCAGCCCGGGCAGGCCCCGCAGGCGCAGGAAAAACTCGTGGTCGAGCAGGAATTCGAGCGGCGTGAGGTGGCGGTCCTGGTTGGCTTGCTGCGGGTTGGCGCCATGCTGCAGCAGCGCGTCGACCATGTCGGGCGAACCGAACACGATCGCCAGTTGCAAGGCGGGGACGCGACTTTGGTACGTGACCAGGTTGGGGCGTGCGCCTTGGGCCAGCGCAGCTTGCAGCATGCGCTGTCGGGCCGCCAGGGTGGCGCGGTGCGCCTCGAAAAGGCGCTCTCGCTCTGGCGAGCGGGTCCAGCCCCAGTTCCTGTCCGTTGTCTTGAGGTCCGGGTCGGGGCGGACGATGGCCGAGAGCAGGGGCTCGCCCCCCATCGTCACGTCGCTGATGTCGCCCGACGCCGGCAGCAGGCGCAAGAAGGCGTCGGCATCGGCCTGACGGGCCGCCTTGAACAAGGCTTGCTGCGTGGGCGTGACCGCTTCGCGGGTTTCGTCGAAGGACGAATGGCAGCCGCAGTCGGGGGGTGTCGTCGAGGTGGGTTCAGTGGCCTGGGCTGCGGGTTGGAGGCAGCACAGCAGCGCCAGCACCCAGGCTGACGCTCGCCCGGCCTGTCGGCGGGCATCCCTGTTGATTTTTTTGTTCATGTGGCTCGGGCGTTTGTGCGCCCAGGTCTGGATCGAGCCCGGAGTGTGCCGCAGCTCACAGGGGTGTTCAGGCTCACCCCCATAATCGCGCGGCCCGCGTCCCTTGATCGGCGCAGGCCCCACATGACCCGAGCCGCTGCTTCACGACACTTCACCCGTACCTTCCTGGCTGGCCTGCTGGCCGCGCTGCCTTTGATCGCCACGGTGCTGGTGTTCACCTGGCTGGCGCAGCTGGTTTATGGCTGGTTGGGCCCGCAGAGCCTGATTGGCGGGGTGTTCGTGCAACTGGGTCTGGGCCTGTCCGAGTCCGAATGGGCCGGCTATGGCCTGGGCATCCTGATCATCGTGGCTTTCATCTACGCCCTGGGCTTGTTGGTCGAGGCGCAGCTGCAGGCCGGTCTGGCGCGCATCCTGAACCTGGTGCTCAGCCGCATCCCGCTGGTGCGCAACGTCTACGACCTGATCAACCGTTTCGTCGACATGCTGGGGCAGCGCGACGAAGAAGGCCTCAAGTCGATGAGCGCGGTCTGGGTCACGTTCGGTGGGCCGGGTGGCGTGAAGGTGCTGGCGCTGCTGTCAACGCCTGAGCCGGTGATGCTCGATGGGCAGGCCTACGTGGCCGTGATCGTGCCGACCGCGCCGGTGCCGGTTGGCGGCGGCTTGCTCTACGTGCCGCAAGCCTCGGTGGTGCCGGCCGATGTGGGCATGGAGGCGGTCACCAGCATCTACGTGTCGATGGGGGTGACCTCGGCCCAGCACCTCAGATCAGGCCCTCGGCCTTGAGTGCGCGCTGCACGGCGGGGCGTGCGCCCACGCGGGCCTGGTAGGCCGTCACGTTTGGCCAGGGTGCCAGGTCCAGCTTGATCATGCGCGCCCAGCCCAGCACCGTGAACAGGTAAGCGTCGGCCACGGTGAAGTCTTCGCCCATCAGGTGCGCGCGGCCTTCGAGTTGCTCGTTGACGTAGCCCAGGCGACGTTCGATGTTGGCGCGCGAGATGGCCTTCATCTCGTCGGTGGCGGCCGGGTTGAAGAAGGGCGAGAAGTTCTTGTGCAGCTCGGTGCCGATGAAGGTCAACCAGCTTTGCAGCTGGTAGCGCGCCAGGCTGCCGTTGGGCGGGGCCAGCTTGAATTCCGGCTTGAGGTCGGCCAGGTATTGCACGATGGCCGGGCCTTCGGTGAGCAGCTCGCCGCCGGGCAGCTGCAAAGCCGGCACGTAACCCTTGGGGTTGATGGCCAGGAAGTTGGCGCCACTGGCCGTGACCTTGGTCTTGAGGTTGACGGCTTCGGTCTCGTGGGCGATGCCGATTTCTTCGAGCACGATGTGCGGCGAGAGCGAGCAGACGCCGGGGGTCAGGTAGAGCTTCATGGAGCGGGTCTCCTTGGGTTGGGGGCCTGCGCATTGTGCGCACAGGCCCAAACCCGTGCCGGTGTCGGGTGAATCGGGTGAATCGGGCCGCTGGGCAACGCCGGCTCGTCAGCCGCGTTGCCAACCCCCGCCGTGTTGGGCGGCGGACGCAGCGGGCGAGCTGGCCAGGTAGGCCAGTGCCTGCTCTGTGCTGCCTTCACCACCCGGCGTGAAGCGGGGGTGAAAGTAGCGCGCGGCGGCCAGGAGGACGTTGCCCACACGCGGCAGCAGCCCCCTCCTGGCCGCGCGGGGCCAGCCCATCAGGAAGTTCTCAGAGCGAGGCTGGTTGGGGTCGGCCTTCATGAGCATGCGGTTGCCACGCCACAGCAGCACCGGCAGGATCACCATGACCAGCAGCATGTGCACGATGCGCTCAAGGTAGTTGCCGCCCATGTGCTCGAACAAGGCGTGCGCGACCATGCGGTGCTCGACCTCCTCGGCACCGTGCCAGCGCAGCAGGTCCAGCATCATCGGGTCGCCTCCAGCCTCGTCCAGGCCTTTGGCGTTGAGCACCCAGTTGCCCAGGTAGCCAAAGAAATGCTCGAGCGCGGCGATGGCGCCAAGCTGCTGGCGGATCCAAAAGCGCGTGTGCCCGATCTTCAGCCCGAAGGGTTGCTCGCCCATGTAGCCATTGAACAGGTGTTCGACCTGGCGGGTGAAGGCGCTGGTGTCGATGCCATGGGCTTGCCAGTGTTGTTGGATGACGCCTTCGTGCGAGCGGGCGTGGATGGCCTCCTGGCGCATGAAGCCCTTGGCCGCGGCGTGCACCTCCGGGTCGGTGACCAGGGGCAATGCCTTGTTGTAGACGCGGCAGAACCAGAGCTCACCCGCCGGGAACAGCAGGTGCAGCACGTTGATGGTGTGCGTGGCGAAGGGCTGGCCTGGCAGCCATTGCACAGGCGTTTTCGACCATTCGAACTTGACGTGGCGGGGCAAAAGCGGGTGGGGCGACAGGCTGGACATGTCGGTTCTCGGGTGTTGGCGTTCTCGAAAGGGGGCTCAGTGCGGCAACAGGTCGATGCGCGCGATGCGTCGGCTCAACCAGGGCATGAGCCGGTAGAGCCAGCGCGAGCCATGGGCTTCGGCGCCCACCGACACCACGGCCTGGTTGCGCAGGACCGCTCTCACCATGGCTTCGGCGACGGTTTCGGGCTGCAAGCCGCGCATGGCGTACAGGCGTGCTGCCTTGCGCCGCATCTCGGCCTGGGCTTCGGTGCTCACGCCCACGTATTCGGTGCTGGCCATGATCCCGGTCTCGGCAAAGCCGGGGCAGATGGCGGTCACACCGATGCCGCGTTCGGCGAGCTCGCCGCGCAGGCATTCGCTGAGCATCAGCACCGCTGCCTTGGTGGTCGCGTAAGCCGGCAGGCTGCGCGAGGGGCCATAGGCCGCGGCCGATGCGGTGTTGAGGATGTGCCCCTTGCGCCCCTTGGCAACCATCTGCTGCGCAAACAAGCGACAGCCGTGGATCACGCCCCAGAGGTTGACGTCGATGACACGTTGCCAGTCGCGCTCGGTGGTCGACAGCACGCCGCCGCCCATGCCGATGCCTGCGTTGTTGACGACGATGTCGGCGCCGCCCAGGGCTTCGTCGACCCAGCGGGCCAGCGCTTCCATCTCGTCGCCCTGGCCGACGTCGATGCGGCGGGCGTGGGCCTGGATGCCGCGATCACGCAGCGACTGCGCGGTGCGTTCGGCGGCATCGAGGTTGATGTCGACGGCCACGATGGTGGCGCCACGTCTGCCGAAGGAGTCGGCCGCGCAGCGACCGATGCCGCTGCCCGCGCCGGTGATGACCGCCACCTGGTTGACGAAAGGTTGGGCCCGCGTTGGCCGAGCCGCGCCATCGGGCTGCACGCGCGCCTTGCGCAGCGCAGGCGACTCGGGCGCACCGTCGATGTGTTCGATGAACTCTCGCACCAAGCCGGCGAACATCTCAGGGTGCTTGAGCGTGAGCCAGTGGCCGGCCTGCACCTCGCGGCGCCACAGGCGAGGCACCCAGGGCGTGAGGTTCTCGCTCAGCGAGGGGTTGACGTAGTTGTCCTGCACCGGCACGAGCACCTGCACCGGGGCCTGGGCGTGGCGCGCTCGCGGGCCGAACAGGCGCGGCAGCATGTTGGCGCGGTAGAGCCAAACGCCATTGGCCCCGTCGCGGGCCTGACCTTCGCGAGGCTTGGCGTGGGTGTTCTCGAGCAGGCGCAGGATCACGTGCCAGTTGCGCCCCACCACGCCGCGCCACAGGGCCTCGGGCACCCAGGGCAGGTGGAAGAAGTAGATGTACCAGGACTTCAGGAGCTGCTTGACAAACTGGAAGAGGTTGACCGGCGTTGGGCGTTTCAGGCGGTCGCGCATCCAGTGGCCGACGTGGTCCAGGCAGGGGCCGGACACCGATGTGTAGGACGCGATGCGGCCCTTGAGCGCCGGCTCGGTGGCGAACTCCCAGGCCTGGATCGAGCCCCAGTCGTGCGCCACCATGTGCACGGCGCGGTCGGGGCTGATGGCGTTGATGACGGCGGTGAAGTCGGCGCACAGGCGCTCGAGCTTGTAGCTGGCGCGCGTGGGCGGTGGCGTGAAGGACCGGCCGCAGCCGCGCACGTCATAGGTCACCACGTGGTAGTGCTGGCACAGGTGGCGGGCGACGTCGTGCCACTTGGTCTGGTTGTCCGGGTAGCCGTGCACGAAGACGATGACGGGCAGGTGCGACTCGCCCCAGGTGGTGACGGCGAGGTCGCCATCGGGGCCGCGCACGGTGAGCGAACGCGTCGGGACGGTGTGAAGGGTGTTCATGGACGGGATCATGTCGAGGATGCTCAGGCGGCAGCGGGCGCCTGACATTCGCGTCATGATTCGTTTGACCCACCTCGCTCGACAGGAGCGAGGGCGACACAAAGGGCGACGCGGCGACACGCGTTGACGTCTGACAAAGATGCGTCAATCTCTGTCAGGGGCAACCCTCAAACGTGAGGCGTTGCATGGGATTGGCGATTGGTGCCGGGGGTGTTCAGGGCGCGATGGTCAACGCGATGTCCCATTCCTGCATCAGCTTGGGGAAGGGCGCGGGCGGCAGCGCCTGCGTGAACACGCGGCGCGCATCGCGCAACTGGCCGACCTGCGCCAGGCCGGCCTGGCCGAACTTGCTGGCGTCGGCGACGATCCAGCTCTCGCGCGACTGGCTGACCATGGTCTGGTAGACCGCCTGCTCGCGCAGGTCGCGGTCGCGCAGGCTGCCGTCGGGGTCGATCCCCAGCGTGCCCACGATGGCGATGTCGACCTTGAACTGCTGCAGGTACTCCACCGTGGCGTCGCCTTCCATGGCGCTGTCGCGGGTGCGCAGCATGCCGCCTGCCACGTGCACCTTGCACTGCGGGTGCTCGCTGAGCAGGCTGGCGACGTGCAGGTTGTGCGTCACCACCGTCAGGCCTGGCTTTTTCAGCAGCTCGCGCGCCACCGCCTCGATGGTGGTGCCGATGCCCATCATCAGCGTGGCGCCATCCGGCACAGCGGCGGCCACCGAGCGGGCGATGCGCGCCTTGGCATCGGCGAACAAGGCCTGGCGCTCCTTCCAGGCGGCCACAGCCGGCGCTTCGCGCGGCAGGCTGACACCACCATGAAAGCGCGTGAGCAAGCCGGCCTCGGACAGGCGCTGCACGTCGCGGCGCACGGTTTGCATGGTCACGTCCAGGCGCTGGGCCAGGCGCTCGACCGACACCGACCCGCGCGCCTTGACTTCGTCGAGCAGGGCTTGCTGGCGGGGGTTGGGGCTCCAGGTCGGGGAGGATGGCATGGCGGCGATGAGAAGGATGGACGGGTGAAGGTGCGACGCGAAAAGCGTTTTGCGCGCAGCCTATCCGAAAAGATAGCAACAGAAAAGCAAGGAAAGCGCGCGTGGCATGCGCGCGTCCCCAAGTAAATCCGGGCATGCCGTGGCGAGGCCTTCGGCACAATCGGGGCACAGATGCGCCACAGCATCGGAAATGGCCTGCCCATCCCGGGCCATCCACAGAGGAGACCGCTTGAGCACGACCGCCGAACGCGCCGACCCGAACACCGAGGCGAGCCCGGGCGACCCCGCTTTGCGCCCCGCAGATCACCTGTGCGATGTGCTCGTGGTGGGCGGCGGCATCAACGGCGTCGGCATCGCGCGTGACCTGTCGGGCCGAGGCTGGCGCGTGGTGCTGAGCGAGCAGGACGACCTGGCCAGCCACACCTCGTCGGCGTCGACCAAGTTGATCCACGGTGGCCTGCGCTACCTCGAACACCGCGAATTCGGCCTGGTGCGCAAGGCCCTGCAAGAGCGCGAGGTGCTGCTGCGCAGCGCGCCGCACATCATGTGGCCGATGCGCTTTGTGCTGCCACACGACGCGAGCATGCGGCCGGCCTGGCTGGTGCGCCTGGGCCTGTACCTCTACGACCACCTGGCGGGCCGCGACTTCCTGCCCGGCACCGAGTCGCTGAACCTGCGCGAGAGCCCGCTGGGCGAGGGCCTGCAACCGAGCTGGCAGCAGGCATTTGTCTACTCCGACGGCTGGGTGGACGACGCCAGGCTGGTGGCCCTGTGCGCGCTCGACGCCGCCGAACGTGGCGCGCAGGTGCTCACCCGCACGCGTTGCACCAGCTTGCGACCCGATGGCGCCGGCTGGCGCGCAGAACTCAGCCGCCGCGACGCGCTGACCGGCCAGGAAACGCGCCGCCTGGTGGTGCAGGCCCGCGCCGTGGTCAACGCCGCCGGCCCCTGGGCCGAGCAGGTGCTGCGCGACCTCATGCAGGTGCCCCCGCCCTCCAGCGGCCGGGGTCGCCAGGCCGGCCCGCACGGTGCGCTGCGCCTGGTCAAGGGCAGCCACATCGTCGTGCCCCGGCTCTTCCAGCACGACCACGCCTACATCTTCCAGGGCCGGGACGGGCGCATCATCTTCGCCATTCCCTATGAACGCCAATTCACCCTGGTGGGCACCACCGACGTCGAGTTCAAGGGCGACCCGGCCCACGTGGACATCGAAGGCTCGGAGATCGACTACCTCTGCGGTGAACTGGGCCGCTACCTGCGTCGCCCGATCACGCACCAGGACGTGGTGTGGTCCTACGCGGGCGTGCGGCCGCTGCTTGACGATGCACGGGGATCGGCTTCGGCCGTCACGCGCGACTACCTGCTGCAAAGCCAGGTGCGGCCCGCGCCATGGCTCACCGTCTGGGGCGGCAAGCTCACCACCTTCCGCAAGTTGTCGGAGCAAGCGGCCGATCAGGTCGGGGCGATGCTGGGCGAGGTGCGCCGGCCCTGGACGGAGTCCGCCTTCCTGCCGGGTGGCGACCTGTCAGAGCTGGTCGATGAGCTGAGCCACCCCGAGGCCGACATGGCCGCCTTCCAGCACCGCCTGCGCCAGCGCCACCCCTGGATCGACCTGCCCCTGCTGCGCCGCTGGACCCGCGCGTACGGCGGGCGCGTGCTGCGTTTGCTCGATGGCGTTTCCTCGCGTGGGGACCTGGGTGCCGAGGTCGCGCCCGACCTGCACGAGGCGGAGTTGTTCTTCCTCAAGCGAAATGAGTGGGCGCTCACTTGCGATGATGTGCTGTGGCGGCGCAGCAAGCTGGGTTTGCATTGCACGCCCGAGCAGCGCGAGGCGGTGGCCGTCTGGCTCGCTGCCCAGGCGCGCGGTGCGGCCAGCGGCTTCCACTGCAGCGACCTGAGCCGGCAGTTGAGCGCGTGAGCGCGCGCTGGGGGCGCGGCGACCCGGCTCAGGCCGGATCGGGCGTGGCGCCGCTGGCTTGGGCGGGCGTGGTGTCGTGGCTGCCGGGTGCCTCGGCCTCGCGGTGGCGCAGCCGCTGTCGCCAGGTCAGCGGTGCTTGCCCGCTCCAGCGCTTGAAAGCGCGCGAAAACGCGCTTTGTTCGGTGTAGCCCAGCAGCTCGCTGACATCGGCCAGCGTCAGCCGCTCGTCGGCCAGGTGCAGCTCGGCCAATTCGCGCAGCGCGCCGTCGCGCAACTGACGGAACTGCTGACCGCGTTCGGCCAGCCGCCGGTAGAACACGCGGGGCGAGAGCCGCAACTCGGCGGCCACCTGCTCCAGCTCGGGCACACCGTGGCGGGCCAGCTGGCGCACCACGCGGCGGGTCAGCTCGATGAGGTCACTGCTGTCGGGCAGGTGGGCCAGCGCGGCTTCGACCTGCTCTTCCATGAGCCCCAGCAGCACCGGGTCCGGTTGATGCAAAGGGGTTTGCAGGCTTTGCAGCGAGATCACCAGGCGTGTGACGGGTTGCCCCCAGCGCACCGGGCAGCCGAAGTGGTCGGTGAACGGCTGGGGCTGACTCGGTGCCGGGTTGACGAAGTCGACCGCGCGCACCGGCAGCATGCGCCCGCACAGCGCCCGCGCGAACTGCACGATGGCGGTGATGCCGGTCTCGTCGAACAGGGCGCCTGGCTTGCCCCGGGCCACACCCCACTGCAGCACCATGCTGTCGCCTTCGATGTGGTGCTGGATGGGGTTGATGTCGTGCAGCAGCCGGTGGTAGCGCTGGATGCGCATCAGCGCGGCGCCCAGGTTTTCGCAGGCCAGCAGCACATAGCCCAGCGCGCCCAGGTGGGCCGGCTGGATGGACTGGCCCAGGTGCAGGCCCAGCAGCGGGTCGTTGAGCCGCTCGGCCGCGCGCAACAGCAGCTGGCAGTAAGCCTCGGCCGGGTAACGGCCCAGGTGCTGCATCCCGAAGCGCAGCGCCTCGGGTGGCATCAGGCTGGCAGGGTCGACGCCATGCCGCTGCAGGTGCTCGGCCAGCACCTTCAGGAAGGTTTGCGGCACCATGCCCTGGACGGCGTCTCTGGCGTGCAGGCGGCGCAGTTCGTGCGAGGGCTGGGTGTCGTGCATGGATGAAATTGTTAAAAAATGAGCCGACCGGGTCAAGACCGGGCAAGCCCCTGGTCCGTATGCTCGGGCCTCACCCCAGGAGCCTGTTTCAATGCCACCCACCCAGCGTCCCACCCTTTTTGTCACCGGCGCCGCCGCAGGCATCGGCCGAGCCGTGGCCGAGCGTTTCCTGCAAGCGGGCTGGTTCGTCGGTGCTTATGACGTTGACGAAGCTGGGCTGCGGTCCCTGCAGCAAAAGTGGGGCGCCGAGCAATGCGTCGCGGCGCGGCTGGACGTGACCAGCGCAGACGACTGGCGCGCGGCCCTGGCCGGTTTCGAGCAAGCCACAGGCGGTCGACTGGACGTGCTCTTCAACAACGCCGGCATCGCCGTCACGCAGCCCTTCGAAGAGGCTGCGCTGGAGCGCCACCACCGCCTCATCGACATCAACCTCAAAGGCCTGGTCAACGGCTGTCACCTGGCCTTTGCGCCGCTCAAGCGCACCCAGGGCAGCCGCGTCATCAACATGTGTTCGGCCTCGGCCTTGTATGGTCAACCCGAGCTGGGCACCTACTCGGCCACCAAGGCCGCGGTGCGCAGCCTCACCGAAGCGCTGGACATCGAGTGGCGCCGCCATGGCATCCGCGTGGTCGACGTGCTGCCCCTGTTCGTCAACACAGCCATGGTGGCCAACGAGGTCAGCCGCATGAAGACGGTGTCAACGCTCGGCGTGCGCCTGGGCCCCGAGGACGTGGCCGCCACCGTCTGGCGGCTGGCCAACGCTCCTCAAGGCAGCCTGCCCGTGCACTCGCTGGTGGGTTGGCAGACCAAGCTGTTCGCGCTGCTCTCGAAGCTCTCGCCCGCTTTCATGAACCGCCTGGTGACCGCCCGCATGGCCGGTTACTGACCCGTGGGGCACTGCGCCCCCTCTCGCCTTTTCCTGGAGACCCCGATGACCCAGATGCCCCACCCGGCAGGGATGCGCTCTCTCACCGATTTCGATGGCGCCCGCGACGCCGCCGCCCCGCAAGACCGCCTGCGCGAAGTGCGCCGCCGCGCCCAAGCGCTGCGCGAGCGCATGCTCGCCGAGCCCGAGGTGCTGTGCTGGCGCAGCTTCGACCTCATCCGCGCGCCGTACCCGACCTACTACGCCTACTCGGGCGTGTTCGCCGACAGCGGTTTCAAGTTCCCGCTGGTGCACCTGCTCAACCGACTCTTCGTGGTCCAGTACCTCGACCATGACGGCGTGCTGCGCACTTTGCTCATGTCGCCCACCGACCACGACGCCAACCGCGAGACACCGTTCTTCAAGCGCCTGGCCGAGCGCGCGCCCAAATGGGTGCAGCCCATCGTGGCGCCGCAGTTCAACACCGTCGAAAGCGTGCTGGCCACCTGCGGCCTGCGCCCCGAAGACATCGATTTCATCAGCTACGACCACCTGCACACGCAGGACGTGCGCCGCTGGCTCGCCGGCCCCAAGCCGTACTTCCCGAACGCCAAGCTGCTGGTTCACCGCCAGGAATGGGCATCCACGCTGGCCTTGTTGCCGCTGCAGGCCGAGTGGTATTGCCCGAACGGCATCGCCGGCATCCCCAGCGATCGCATCGTGCCTTTCGAGGGCAGCCTGAGCCTGGGCCCCGGCGTGGCCTTGGTCCACACGCCGGGTCACACCGAAGGTAACCACTCGCTGGCCGCCCGCGTGCCCGACGGCATCCGCGTGACCAGCGAGAACGGTGTGGGCTCCGACGCCTACGAGCCGAAGAACTCGCGCATCAACGCCGTGCGCCGCCACGCCCTGTCCACGGGCAAGGAGGTCATCCTCAACGGCAACACGCTGGAGGGCAGCAACGACCAGTACATCTCCATGGTGCTGGAGAAGACGCTGGCCGGGCCCTCCATCAACCCCGAGTACCCCAACTGCGCCTCGTCCAGCGAGCGCACGCCCTACTGGCTGTTCCCTGGCGAGCCGGTCAGCCACCTGTTCGGCGAAGCGCACTTTGGCCGCATCCAGCGGCGTGGCGAAGGCGCCTTGTCGCGCAAGGCCGCGTGATGGCGGGTCTCGACGTCGCGGCGCCACGGGTCCTGGGCGCGGCCGCCCGCGACCGAATCCTGGTCACTGGTGGTGCCGGCTTCCTGGGGCGGGTGCTGGTCGAGCAGCTGCTCGAGCGCACGGCGTCCACCGTGGTTGTTTTCGCCTTGCCGAATGAGCCCGTGCCGCAGGCCTGGGGCCCACGCTGGGGCGATCGGGTCGTCGTCTTGCGTGGCGACGTCACCTCGGGCCAGGACGTCGCGCGCGCCATGCAGGGCTGCCAATGGTGCTTTCACCTGGCTGCCCTGGTGGGCGATGCCGGTCGGGATGAGGACCACCAGCGCGTGACCGTGGGTGGCACCGCGCACGTCTTCGAGTCGGCCCTGTCACAGGGCACGGCGGTGGTGCTGGTCACCAGCATTTGTGCCTATGGGGATGCCATCCAGCGCGGGCCCTGCCGCGAAGACGTCGCGCCCGGAGCGGGGCAGGGCCCTTATGGCCGCGCCAAGCAGGGGCAAGAAGCGCTGGCGCGTCGCTACATGGCGCAAGGCGTGCAGGTGTGTGTCGTGAGGCCGGCCAACATCATCGGGCCGGGCTCGGGGCCCTGGGTGATCGACGCGGCCGAGGCCTTGCGGCAAGGCCTGCCTGCGCTGATCGGTGGTGGGCGGGGCAACGCGGCCCTGGCCGGCGTCGACAACGTGGCCGACTTCCTGGTGCACGCGGCGATGCACCCGCGCGCCTGGGGCCAGGCCTTCCACGTGCACGACGACTTGCCCCTGACCTGGCGCGATTACTTCAATGACCTGGCGCGGCTGCTGGGCGCGCGTGCGCCCAAGTCCATGCCTCGCGTGCTGGCCTACTTGGGTGCGTGGCTGACCGAGCCCTTGTTCAAGCGCTTGTGGCCGCGAAAGCGCCCGCCCGTCACCACCGAAGCGCTCAACCTCATCGCCTGGGACAGCCGATTTCCGCTCGATCGGGCGCGCGAACTGGGCTGGCAGCCCAAGGTCGATCACGCCACGCAGATGGCGCGCATCGGTGCCTGGCTGGCGGAGCGGGGGCCTTCGATGCGCGCCTGAGGCCGTCTCAAGCCGCGGCGACCGCGCGCTTCTGACGGCGACGCACCAGGCCCAACGCGCCGAGGCCCGCCAGCGCCATCCAGGCCGACGAGGCCTCGGGGACCGGGGCGTAGCTCCAGGGAGTGCCCTCCGGGAAGGCCACGAAGGTCAGCTTGACCGAGTACAACGGGCTGAGGTGGCTCGCTTGTGTCAGCCAAGAGGCCTGATAGCGACCGCCGCCCAGTGCCGTGATGGGCACCGCTTCGTCCAGCCCCAAAACGGCCTTGAACGATTTGCCGTGATGCCAGCCGGTCTTGCCTTCGTACTGCGCGTAGGCCTCACTGAGCTCCAGGCTGCTGAAGTCCGCACTCATGCTCGCCAGGTCGATGGAGGGCGCAGCCCCGGTGCTTGGCGTGAAATGAAGCCACCATTGGGACCAGTAGCCGTATCGATCTTCGATCGTGCCCCACACCGCGTGGTCGTCGCCATAGGGCTGAAACTGGTTGTCCTGAAAGGGGGCGCCTGCGTTGGGCATCTTGGCATGGAGCTCCGGCCCCCACCAGGATTGGCGCGGCCCCTGAGAAATCTCATCAACCGTGGCGTCGACCATGCGCCATTGTTCTGCCAGGGCCGGGCTGTTTGCCAAGGCGCCAACGCCGCCGAGCAGGCAGGCAAGGATCAGCCGTTTGGGTGGCTTCATGAGGTTCCTCCGTGATTTGTGGTGTGGGAGACATCGATCTCCGCACCGGATTCTGCGGCAGGACCCCCCGGTAAGTTGTGACAGATGGCACGGCCCGGACTGGGCCGCGCCATGTGCTCGCTCAATCGTCCTCGCGCGGCATCAGGAAGTGCCCGCGCGCCTGCACCACCGGGCGCGACGGGTCGTCCTGCCACAGTGACACCATGACCAGCGCCACACGGTTGCCCTGGCGCACCGTCGTGCTCTGCGCGAACGTGTCGATGGGCTTGGCCGAGCGCATGTAGGCGATGGCGAAGTCCACGCTGCGCGGGATGGCCGCCAGCGTCGGGTTGGTGGCCAGCAGGTGCAGCACCATGGCGGTTTCACCAAAGCCCGCCAGCACGCCGCCGTGCAGCGCCGGCAGCACCGGGTTGCCGATCAGGTCGGCCTTGTAGGGCATGCGGAACACCGGGCCGGCGTCGATCTGCGGCTGCTGGTGCACGTTCAGGAAGTCGACGTAAGGCGAGCGGCCCACCGGCACGGCCAGCGTCTCGGGCATGTCTGCCGCTCGGCTGACGAAGACCTGGCTGGGCTCGACCGAGGCGGGTGCGATCAGGGACGAGGCTGCTTCCGCAGGCGTGGGTCGGCTGGCTTTGGGCGCTGAGGCTTCGGTGCCGGGAGCCGACGCGGTCGATGTGACGGACTGGCCAGCCGGCAAGTCCTTGCGTCGCGTGGCGGCCGTGGCGCGCATGAAGGTGGCGTACACCGTGGCCACCGGCTCGCTTTGGCCCGGCTGCATCAGCTCGCCGCGCACGAAGGCCACGCTGCGCGACAGGCGATGACACTCGGCGTGGCAAATCAGGTCGGTTTCTGCCACCGGCGGGCGCAGGTAGTCCATGCGCAAATCCAGCGTGGCGTAGGGCTCGATCTGTTCCATGGCGCAGCCCACGGCCACGCCACAGGCGGTGTCGGCCAGCACGCTCAGGCATCCGGGGTGGATGAGCTTGCGCTCGGCGTCGCCCGTCCAGGTGCTGCGCGCCGGCAGCAGCAGGCTGCAGCGGCCGGGGCCGATGTCGGTCAGCGTCATGCCCGACGCCATGGCGTAAGGGATGCCGGAGATGAAGGCCTGGGTCCAGGCCAGGCGGTCGTTGCCGGTGAAAATGCTCATGGTCACTGCTCAACGCGGTTCAGGGAGACCCCGCATTGTCGCCCATGCCTGACCATTGCGTCAGCGTCATGACATCCAGGCCCGTGAGCTTCCTCGCACGTCGCGCGAGTTTGAGCAGGGCAGCGTCCTTGCTGAACAACCACCGGGCGCCCACGTGCAGCGCCAGGTCGATGAAGACCTGGTCGTCCGGGTCCTTGCAGCGCAGCGGCCCGCGTGGCGGCTCGTCCACGAACGTGGCGTGCTGGAACACCGTCAGCGTGAGCATCGGGTCGGGTTGCCAGTCCTTGAAGTAACTGCGCGGCCAGACCTGGTGCCATTCCTGCTCCATCGACGGGCAGGCGAGCCAGCGCAGGCGCCCGCTCAGGATGCCCTGGGCGATGGGGTGAGCGACCGGGTCCTTGAACACCCGCCAGTCCAGCAGGGCGTTGGTGTCGAGGATGACGATGGGCGCGGCGGCGCTGCCGGTGGGGGCGATCAGGGCGTTCATGTCTCGCCATTGTCGCCACCCCGCCAGCCCTGAGCCGGCAAGCGCGCGCAGGGCCTTCTGGCTGGACCTCGTTCAATCGCCCACTGGCAGGCCCAGCCGCCGGCGAAACCGCGTCATGTCCAGTGCGCTGATGCGGCTGTCCCCGTCCATGTCCGCCACAGGCAGGTAGGCCGGCTGTCCGACCGATGAACCGTAGGCTTGACGGATGATGGCCTCGTCGAGCGCATCGACCCGGCGGTCGCCGTTGAAGTCGGCGTCACAGGCGTTGCCAAAACCGTCGCCATCCGCGTCCAGTTGAGTTGGGTTGGTGGATTTGGGGCAGTTGTCGACGTGGTCGGCGATGCCGTCGCGATCCGTGTCGGCCACGCCCATGCCCAGGCCCGATCGGATCCACTGGTCCAGCATGGCCACGCCCGCCTCGACCACCAGGATGCGGCCCAGCGGAGCCATGCG
>CAYJXE010000022.1:65976-66416 GCA_964373965.1 uncultured Aquabacterium sp.
TGGTCGGCCCCGGGGCCCGGGTTGCCCACCCGTTCCCGGCGCGGGCCCCCGGGGCCCCGGCCCACGACCTGGCCCGCCAGGCTGGTGACAAATGGCACAGTTGGCGTGCAGGTAGGAGCGCGCCCGAGCGTCCAGTGCCTTCGATCTGTCGCCAGGGGTCGGCAGCGCTGCCAGGAAGGCCGGCGCCTCGGTCAGGGGCGCGTCGAACAGGCCGATGTGGTTGAGCGTGCTCAGCTGGTTGGCCATGCGGCCCGTTGCCTGATAGCTCGCCGTGTGGTTGAGTTGGCCCGTCTCCAGCCCCAGCGAGCGCCCCGCCACCTCGGTGTGACAAGCCATGCACTGCGCCCGACTCGGGTAGTGCCAGGTCTGGGTGCCGACCTGCTTGACCTTGGCCGACTCCAGCAGGTCCGGCGGACACACGTCCTGGTCCAGGCCCACCG
>CAYJXE010000023.1:0-64114 GCA_964373965.1 uncultured Aquabacterium sp.
GTTGGCCGCCTTCAGGCGTGCGGCGGTGAGCTCGTCGGTCGGGCCGAACCAGTTGAAGCTCAGGCCCAGCTCGGCGGCGCTGAGCAGCACGGCCAAACGGCAAAAGAGCTCGACCGAGCGTGGGTTGCCCTCCGGGTCGCCCGAGACGAGCAGGGGGCGGCGGGCTTCGTGGCGTTCGGCGGTGAAGAAGCGCTCGTCAACGGGTGTTTCGGCTGTCATGATCGCGGCCGCAACCAGGCCTTTGAGCCTCTGGGCATCGGACAGGCTGCTGGCGATGACCTCGGGTTGGCGCACGCCGGCCAGCGACATCAGCGCGCCCACGATGGTCTGCAGCGGGCGCAGCAGGCCCAGCGTGCGCGAGCCGTGAGGCGAGTAATAGACGCGGGTCTCGCGCGGCAGCAGCCGGCCCATGCGCGTGCCCAGCGCCCAGGGCAGGAAGCCGTGCAGGTGCACCGCGCTGAAGGCGTGCTGGCCGATCTGCTGCTGCACCACCTTGGCCAGGGTCAGCCAGTGCTTGCGGCTGCGCTCTTCGCAAGGCACGGTGACCAGGTGGATGGCTTTGTGAAAGCGGCCTTGCAGGTGTCGGTGCCGGGGCTGGTCAAGCATCACCACGGTCTGTCGGTAGCCGGCGCGCGCGAGGGTGTCGGTGGCCGGGCCCATGAAGCCGAAGACGGCTTCGGTGAGGTCGCCCACGATGTGCAGGACGTGGCCCTGCGGGGGCGACAAGGCGTGTTGAACGTCGGAGAGGTTGGTCATGGGGTCGACGGGGTTCAGCGCGCGCCACCTTTGCCCAGGACCACGGCGATGGTCTTGATCAGGATCACCGCGTCGCTCCAGAGGCTGCGCTGCTCGACGTAGTCCCGGTCGAGCTCGACGCGCTCTTCGTAGGTGGTGTCGCTGCGACCACTGACTTGCCAGAGCCCCGTCATGCCGGGCATGGCGTTGAGGTAGTGCCAACGCGCTTCGCCGTAGCGGTCGAGCTCTGCCAGGGTGATGGGGCGGGGGCCGACCAAGCGCATTTCGCCCTTGAGCACGTTGAACAGCTGGGGCAGCTCGTCCAGGCTGGTTTTGCGCAGGAAGGCGCCCACGGGGGTGATGCGGGGGTCGTTGGTGAGCTTCTGGTCGCGGTCCCATTCGGCGCGGGCGGCGGGGTCGTTCTTGAGCAGATCGGCCAGCATCTCGGCCGAGTTCAGCACCATGCTGCGGAACTTCCAGCACTTGAACATCTGGCCGTCGCGGCCGACGCGGTAGTGCCCGAAGAAGATGGGGCGGCCGTCGCGGCGCCAGATCAGCCAGGCGACGACGGCCATGAGCGGGGCGAACAGCGTGAGCAAGATGGCGGCGCCCAGTTGGTTGAGCCAGGTGATGAGGCGATCGAAGCGGTTCTTCTCGCGCAGGCGTGACTTGACGCTCAGGCCTGTGACCACATAGGACGTTGAGCTGGGCATGTCTGGAGGCTCCCTAAAGGATGCAGGTTTTCCTGCCTTGCTTTTTGGTATTGCATGTGGTGTGCCATGTGGCTGGATGGGGGGCGCTGGGGGTTGGGGGCCTCAAGCGCCCCGAATCACGTTGCGGCGCACCACGCGCGGACACTTTTTGACGCAAGGCGCCTGCACTTGGTGCGCGCTGATTCGGGGCGTGACCTGCTGGATGCGCCGCCAAGGGGCGGCAGGCACGCGGACAAGGGGGGTGAACGGACGGCGTGAACCACGGGTGGGCATGACCTGTGCTTGACCTCTGGAAAACCCGTGTTCATTCGCCGCTGTCATGCCCATGGAACTGCCTCCTACGCTGGTTGTCATCCCGACGCTCAATGAAGCCGCTCACATCGAGCAGGTGCTGCGTGAGCTGTGCGTCGGTTTGGCAGGGGATGCGCCGGTGCACTTCGTGGTGGCAGACGGGGGCAGCACGGACGGTACCCAAGACATCGTGAGTGACCTGTCGAAGTCGTGGCCTTGGAAGCTGACATTGCTGTTCAACCCCAAGCGGCTGCAAAGCGCTGCGGTGAACTTGGCTGTCAGGCAGTTCGGGCAAGGCTGCGAGTTGCTGGTGCGGTGCGACGCTCACGCCAGCTACCCCGATGGCTATGTGCGCCGTTTGCACGAGTCGATGCTCGCGCACGGTGCTGACGCCGTGGTGGTGCCCATGGATTCGGTGGGCGATGCGCCATGGCAGAAGGCTGTGGCGTGGGTCTCGGACACCCCTGTGGGGTCGGGAGGCTCTGCACACCGGGGCGGGGCGCGCAGCGGGTTCGTGGACCATGGGCACCACGCGGCATTCCGCATGGCTTCATATTGCCGCGCCGGTGGTTACGACGAGACGTTCAGTCACAACGAAGACGCAGAGCTCGATTGCCGCCAACGTGCCCTGGGATCGAAGATCTTTCTCGACAGCGACATCCGGATTGGCTACCTGCCTCGAGACAGCTTCCAAGGTTTGTGGAGCCAATACAGGAACTACGGGGCCGGTCGCTCCCGCACGATCCGCAAGCACCCTGGCTCTTGGCGGCTGCGTCAGATGGCCGTGCCACTCAATGCGGTGCTGTTTGTGGGTGGCCTGTTAATTGGAGCTTGGTGGCCCCTGCTGTTGGCCTGGCCGCTGGTGTACCTCTGCGCCTTGCTGATCACGGCCCTGGGCCTTGCCTTCAAGCGTCGCTCCCTGGTGGGGCTGCTGGCAGCGCCTGCAGCATTTGCCATGCACATGTCCTGGGCGCTTGGATTCATCCAGGGCCTGTTGAAGGTCAGGGAGTCCCGCTGGGACGCCGCCCAACAAGCCGCCCTCAACCTCACACCGTTTGCTTCAGCATGACCATCAGCCAACTGATCAAAATCTTGCGCAGCCGGTGGGTGCTCCTGGCCGCGATCACGGCCGCCGTGACCGTCATGGCGTTGCTGGTGAGCTTGCTGTCGACCAAGCAGTACACGTCCAGCGCCTCGGTGATGGTGGACCTGCGCGCGCCAGAGTTCGGGGATGGCCGTCGCTCGAGCCTGCAGCTGTCGACACAATCGATCATGCAAACACAGGTCGAGTTGATTCGCTCGGAGCGGGTGGCACGCCACGTCGTCAAGTCAACCGGGATGCTGGACAAGCCCGCACTGGTCCGGGGTTGGATGGATGTGACTGAGGGCAAGGGCGATGTGGTGGCGTTCCTGGCTTTGGGATTGCTGCGCAACCTCGATGTGGTGCCAGCCAAGGAGGCGTCGATCATCGGCATCCAGTTCACAGATTCAGATCCGGTGGCTGCGGCCACCCTGGCCAATGCCTTCGCTCAAGCCTACATCGACGTCAACCTTGAGTTGAAAGTGGACCCTGCGAGGCGAGCCGCAGGTTGGTATGAGGAGCAGCGAGCGCTGTTCGCAGGCCAGTTGACCTTGGCGCAAAAGAGGCTGTCAGACTACCAGCAGGAAAAGGGCTTGCTGTCCGTGGGCGAAGGACAGATAGATGTGGAAAACGCCAAGCTGGGCAGCTTGACCGCACAGTTGGCCGATTTGCAGGGCCAGCAGGCAGACGCCCGATCGAGAAGGCAACAAGCGCTGCGCATGGACACCTCGGCCGAGGTGCAAAACAACCCTTTGATTGCTTCGCTCAAGGCGGAAATCTCTCGCACCGAGGGCACGGTCAAGCAGTTGAGCGAGCAGCTCGGCGGCGCCCATCCGACGCTCAAGGCCGCACAGGAACAGCTGGCAACGCTGAAAAACCAGCTCAACCAGGAGCGCGCGAGCGTGGCGCGCACCGTGGGTGGCTCCAGCGAGATCGTCGAGCGAAGGCTGGCTGCTGTTTCGATCGAGCTGGAGCGTCAAAAACAGAGGGTGTTGGCGTTGAAGGCCGGCAACGACGAGGTGGCGGTGCTGCGACGCGATGTCGAGCGCGCGCAGAAGGCGTTGGACAGCATCGACGTGCAGCAAAGCCAAGCGTCTCTGGAGTCGCGCTTGCAGCAGAACAACGTTTCCATCGTGACCACGGCCGTGCCGCCGTTGGCTGCTGCCAAACCCAGGGTCCTGCTCAACACCTTGGTGGGTGTTCTGTTTGGGGCGATGTTTGCCGTGGGGGGGGTGTTGATGCTTGAAACGCGCAGGCCCGTGATCCGCGATGCACAGGACGTGGACTTGCTTCTGGGGCTGCCCGTGTTGGCCACGGTCTCTCGCCTGGAATCCGACCGCGCGCCAAGCGGTCTGCTGGAGCGCGCTCCCGCCTTGCTCAAGCTGGGTCGGGCGTGAGTGCCGTGACGAAGGGTTGCTGACATGACTGCCATGGAACAACACAAAAACCTGATCCCTGTAGAGCGCGCGCTGTCGATCGGTGAGATCCTCGTGGCCAGCGGGCACCTCACACACAACGACGTCCTGCAGATCACGGCCGAGCAGATGCGCTCCAAGCTGCCTTTTGGGCAGGCGGCCATCAAGCTCAACCTGTTGAGCGTCGAGGAGTTGGAAGCGGCGCTGTCCAGTCAGTTCGGTTTCAGCTACCTGAGTCAGGCCGAGTCGGGTGTGGCACCCGAGGTGGTCGCTGCGTACCAGCCACATGCGGCACTGACCGAGCAGATGCGTTCGCTGCGGGTGCGCCTGCTGTTGCAACAGCTCACGGCACGTGGAACGCCGCGCAGCTACGCGATCGCCAGCGCCATGAGCGGAGAGGGGCGCAGCTTCATCGCAGCCAACCTGGCGGTGGTTTTTTCCCAATTGGGCGAACGCACGCTCCTCATTGATGCGGACATGCGCAACCCGAAGCAACACAAGCTCTTTGGCCTGGACACCCGTGTGGGCCTGAGCAGTTGCCTGTCGGGACGCGCTGGGCTGGAGTGTGCGTCGCCGGTGCCGGAGCTGGCCTCCTTGTCGGTGCTGGTAGCAGGGCCCCAGGCGCCCAACCCGCAGGAGCTGTTGGTGCGATCGGCGTTCACGCGATTGCTGCTGGAGGCCTCGCAGCGCTACGAGGCGATCGTCATCGACACGCCGTCGGTGTCGGACTTTGCCGATGCGCAGATCGTTTGTGCGCGAGCGGGGGCCACCGTGTTCATCGCGCGTGCGAACGGATCGGATGCCCGCCAGTCCCGCCAGGCGGTCGCGGCGCTCAAGGACGCGGGTGCCCGGATCGCTGGCGCAGTCGTCAACGGGTGATCCGAGGCAATGGCGAGCACGACACATGCTCCCCTCGCGGGTTCGCGTTTTGTCCGAGATCGGGTGCCTGACGAGCGCTTGACGATGGCCCTCATGGTCGCGCCCCTGCTTGGCGCCACCTTGATGGCCAAGCTGGCGGTGCCGCCTCTGGGGTCCATGGGCATCGCCATCGGCATGTTCCTCAACGTCCTGGCTGGCGCATGGGCGCTGGCTTCAGGTCGGCTGTTGATCGATCCCAGGGTGTTCGCGGGCTTCGCCATGTTGTTCGCCTTCGCTGGCATTGGCCCGATGTTGCGAGGCGAGGACTACTCACTGCCCTCCTTGATCTTCCTGGTGGTGCTGCATGCCCCGTACGTGCTGTCCGCCGCAGCCGGCAAAGCGGTCAGCGTGGAGGTGATGCAGCGCTGCTTTTCGCAGTTGTGCCTGTTCGTTGCCTGGTGCGGGATCGTCCAGTTCGGCATCCAGTTTGTCACCGGACCGGTGCTGGCCTTTCCGATCGAAAATCTGGTGCCCGAGGCCTTGCAGGTGCAGGCGTTCAACAAGCAAGGCCCGCTGGCTTATGGCTACGACATCTACCGATCGAATGGCGTGTTCTTGCTGGAGCCGTCGTTCTTCAGCCAGTTCATGGCGATCGGCATCGTCTTCGAGCTGGCGATCACCTGGGCTTGGTGGCGTGCCGCCATCATGGCCGTTGCCCTGGTGTTGTCCTACTCTGGCACCGGCATGATCGTGTTGGCGGTTTGCCTGCCTGTGTTGGCCGTTGTCCATCGCCGCTGGCAACTGGTGCCCATGGCGGTGCTGGCTGGGTTGTTGGTCGTCGTTGCGGCCGACTACCTCAACCTTGATTTGTTCGTCAGCCGCGCCGGCGAGTTCCAGAGCACCGGCTCCAGTGCGTTTGCCAGGTTCGTGGGTGGTTTTTACCTGTTCGAGCAGTACCTCTGGGACGATCCCTTGAGGGCTTTGTTCGGCTACGGGGCCGGCACGTTCAAGGATTACGCCCCGCAAGTCAGCGTGCCGGTGGCGGAGATGGCCGTGCCCAAGATGGTGTTCGAGTTCGGCCTGCTTGGTGGGCTGCTCTACTTCGGTCTGCTGGCTTGGGTGGTGTTTCGATCGCCTGCGCCGTTCATCCTGCGTTTGGCGGTTTACGTGACGTACTTTCTCAGCGGGAACTACATCGTCTTCAGCCATGGCCTGGCTTTGAGCCTGCTGGTCTGGCCCCACCCACTGCCAACGCACGCCGCACCGAAGGGCACCAGATGATCGACGGTCTGATGGCGGATGTGCACCGGCTCCACGGGCGCAGTGGCTGGCGCTTGTTGATCCAGTCCTTGCTGGTCAAGCGGACCTTTCGCCCCATTGCATCGGCCCGTCTGCTGCAGTGGGCCGAGGCGTCTTCCGCTCGTTGGCTGTGGCGACCACCGTTGCTGTTGCTGCATGTCTTCTTCCGGTGGATTGCCAAGGTGGACTTTCCCCACCAGACCAAGCTGGGCAGGGGCCTTCGCATCGATCACGGGTGGGGCCTGGTCGTCAACGCTTCGGCACAGATCGGCGACAACGTCACCCTCTACCATGGCGTGACCCTCGGGCAGTCAGACCAGGTCATGGCCGACGGCGAGCGGGTCACCCGTTACCCGGTCATCGAGGATGACGTCTGGATCGGTCCGCATGCCATCGTTGTGGGCGCTCGCGTGGGCAAGGGCTCCCGCATCGCAGGCGGGGCCTTCGTCAACCGGGATGTGCCGCCAGGCAGCTTGGTGGTGGGCAACCCCGCCAGGGTGGTGAAAACCGGCGTGACGCCCGATGTCGAGCATCCAGTCGGCGGAGGGTGAGGTGATCCGCGCGACCGTGTGCTTCACTGTGGCGGCCTTGTTGGGCCTCATGAGCGCTTGCGCTCAGACCAAGGATGTGCCCCTGTGGGGCAGCTATGGCGGCCCGGCCTGTCATGCCCGCGACCGCTTGCGAGCCTTGGATGAAGCCGTTGGCAGCCCGCAGACCGTGGTGCTGGACTTCCTGGCAGCCGACAGCTGGCAGGCCATGGTTTCCACGGCGAAGTTGGTGGTGCGTTGTCACCCCGCGGGGCAGGGGCGTCGCCTGGTTTTGTCGGTGCCGCTTGTGCCTCGTTCCCAGGCGGAGCAACTGGATCTGGTGGCACAGGGGCAGCTGGACGACACGTTCGCCAGCATCGCCCGCATCCTGGTCCATGGCGGACACCATGACGCGATCATCCGCCTGGGATGGGAGTTCAACGGGAACTGGTTCCCGTGGCGCGCCAAGGGGCGCGAGGAACTGTGGAAGGCGGCCTGGCGCCGCGCCGTCGGTGCGATGCGCTCATCCACGGGTCAGGCCTTTCTATTTGATTGGACCTACACCCTGTCCGATCACGATGCGACGCCGGTGGAATTGGCCTATCCAGGTGATGATGTCGTCGATGTGATCGGTGCGGACTTCTACCATCAGACCTGGTTTCAAGATGCCCCCCATGAATCGCTTCGCTGGCAGCGTTACCTCAAGGCCCCCAGGGGCCTCGATTGGTTGAGTCAGTTTGCAGGCGCTCGGGGAAAGTGGATCTCGCTGCCAGAGTGGGGCACCGGCTACCGACCTGATGGCCATGGCGGTGGTGACAGCCCGGTGTTCGTGGGCAACACCCTTCGCTGGATCGCGAGCAACCGGGTGCTCTACCACGCCTACTGGAACTACCCCGCCAGGGACTATCGAGCCGAGCTCAGCGCCACCGACCTGCAAGGCGCACGCACGGCATACGTTCAAGGCATGCGCCTTCAGCTGAAGGCAGCCGGTACACAACGAAGAGGATCAGGGCTTTGAGTTCAACGAGAACGGTGGCGTGGGCCGGGGTGTCCCAGGCAGGGCGCATCGGTTTGCAGGTGATCACGCTGATCGCTTTGTCCAGGCTGGTGCCAGCCAAGGACTTCGGCGCGTTTGCGCTCGCGGGCACCATCACCTCGCTGGTCTTCATCCTGCGGGACATGGGCACGGCTGCGGCGGTCATCCAGCGCAAGACGCTGGACGACGCCCTTTTGTCGACGGTGTTCTGGTTCAACGTGGCGCTCGGGCTCGCGCTGGGCCTGATCGTCGCAGGCACGGCGCCATGGGTGGCCTCGGCTTTTGCCGAGCCTGCTGTGGCGGGCCTGCTGGTGGCCCTGGCGGCGGGATACCCCATCGCGAGCTCTGGCGCGGTCCACCAGGCTCTGCTTGAAAGGCAGCAGCGCTTCAAGAGGCTGGCCTTCATCGAGGTCGGCGCCGCCTTGGTGGGTTTGGGCGCGGCGATCGCTGCAGCCCTGGCCGACATGGGTGCCTACAGCCTGGTGGTCAATCAGCTCACCATCACCGCGGTCAACGCGGTGGGCCTGTGGGTGGTGTCGAGTTGGCGCCCGCGCTGGCACTGGAGCCAGGCCGAGTTCAGGGGCATCTATGGCTACAGCAGCAACCTGTTCGGTTCGCAGTTGCTCAACTACTTTTCCCGCAACGCCGACTCGATGTTGATTGGCCGCTTTCTCGGCACGCAGGCACTGGGCTGGTACAGCATGGCTTACAAGTTGATGCTGTTCCCGCTCTACAACCTCGCCCTGGTGGTTGCGCGTGCCACCTTTCCCAAGCTGTCGCAGTTGCAGGCCAACCCGGAGTTGGTTGCACAGGGCTACTTCCGCTCGGTCAGGCTCATCTCGTTGCTGACCTTTCCGCTGATGTCGGGCTTGTTCGTGCTTCGAGAGCCCTTCGTGGAGACGGTGCTCGGGTCATCGTGGATGCCGGTGGCGGACATCCTTGCCTGGTTGTGTCCCGTCGGCCTGGTGCAGTCGATCACCACCACCATGGGGATGATCTACATGGTCACGGGCGGCACGAAGACGATGTTCCGGTGGGGGTTGTTCAGCACGGCCGCGACCCTGGCGGCGATGGCGATCGGCATCTCTGATGGTTACCTGGGCGTGGCCCGCTGGTACGCGCTCGTCAACGCCCTGTTGTTCCTACCCACCTGCCACTTCGCACTCAGCCAGATCAACGTCAGCGTCTGGCGTTTGCTCAAGGCCCTGCTGCCACAGTTTTTGTGCGCGGCTGGCATGGGCCTGGCAATTTGGTGGGGATTGCCTCGTTTGCTGGTGGGCTGGCCTGCTTGGGCCTGGCTGGCGAGCGGGGTGCCTGTGGGGGTGTGCCTCTACGCAGGCCTGGTTGTTGCGTTCATGCCTGACATGAGGTCCATGGTCATGAACAAGTTAGGTCTCAAGGGACGATCAGGGGGCGCGGCATGAAGGTGTTGTTCGTGAACACGCTGTACCACCCCCACGTCCTGGGAGGGGCTGAGAAGACCGTTCAGACCCTGGCCGAAGCCCTGGTCGCTCGCGGGCATGCAGCCGTCGTGGTGTCCTTGGCACCCGACGGGGTCAGGCAAACGCGTGAAGTCAACGGCGTGCGCGTCCACTACGAGCGGCTCCTGAATTTCTTCTGGCCTTTTGGTGGTGTCCAGCGCAGCGCCTGGCGCCGCTTGTTCTGGTTGATCGTTGATGCGTTCAATCCCGCGATGGCGTGGCGGGTGTTTCGCATCCTGCGTGCGGAGCGACCGGATGTCGTCCAGACCAGCAACCTGCTGGGCTTTTCTTGTTCGGTCTGGTTGTCGGCGCGCCTGTTGCGCATCCCGATCGTGCAGATGCTGCATGACTACTACCCGGTTTGTGCCAACTCCTCGACCTTCAAGAAGGGCCACAACTGCACCCGACCTTGCGGTGCCTGCCAGGTCATCACGGCACCACGCCGAGCCCTCTCCGGGTTGCCGGATGGCGTGATCTCTCTGAGCGACGCCACCCTGGCAAAGACACGATCCTTCGGTGCGTTCCGCCGCGCGCCACACGTGGCGGTGATCCATGGGGCGGCCCACATCCACCAGCCTGAGTCGGTGCCGCACAAGGAGGCCAACCGTGCCCTGCGCATCGGCTACCTCGGGCGTGTTGAAGCCAACAAGGGCATCGAGACCCTGATGCAGGCCTTGCACCTGGTGCGCAAACGCCGGCCCCTGACCTGCGCGATCGCAGGCAAAGGTGAAGCCGCGTACATCGAGAGCCTTCAGGCGCAGGCCCCCGAGGGGCTCGCGCGTTTCCTCGGTCGTGTGGAGCCCACGTCGTTGTTCGATCAGATCGATGTGCTGGTCGTCCCGTCGGTTTGGGAAGAGCCCCTGGGGCGTGTCATCTACGAGGCGTACACCCAGGGGGTGCCTTGCGTGGTCAGCGATGCCGGGGGCATGAAAGAGATCGTGGAGCCTGGCCGCACTGGCGAGGTCTTCGCCGCCGGCGATGCGGCAGCGCTCGATGCGGCCTTGCAGCGCCTGGAGCGGGCGGACCCGGTTGAGATGGCCGAGCGATGCTGGCACAAGGCGCGCGAGTTCGACATGGCCCAGCGCTTTCCCGCTTACGAGAAGATCTGGCTGGCGGTGGCGACTGGAAGGCCCCGGGCATGAGCGCGGCCTCGTCGGGCAGCCGACAGCCCATCCTCGATGTGGTCAAGGCCTTTGCGATCTGGATGGTGGTGTTGGGCCACAGTGAGGCCATCAGGTTGGACCATCCAGGCTGGTACCGGGCCATCTACCTGGTTCACATGCCGCTTTTCTTGATCGCCACAGGGATGGTGACGCCCGTGATGCGGGATGCAGGCCGCCTCTTCGATCGCGTGCGTGCCTTGATGCAGCCCTTCTTGCTGGCCTGGCTCGTGTTCCTGCCGTTGGCCTGGCACCGACGCGGCGGTGACTGGAGCGAGCTCCTTGGCGGGCTCTTGTGGATGAACGGCTACGGGCTGTACAACCAACCCACCTGGTACCTGGGCGTGGTCTCGTGCTGTCTGGCCCTCCTGTGGGCCTGGGACCGCTGGCCTGCGGTGCCCTGGTCGAAAGCCCTGCTGGCCGCTTCGGTTGCGCTGGTCGGTTTGTGGGTGGTTCCCATGGGCCGGCGGGAGTGGCCATGGATGCCAGGTGTGTCCGCCAGCAGCGTCGGTTGGCCGTGGGGCCTGGACCTCGCCTTGTTGATCGTGCCGCTCATGCTGTTGGGGCGACGCCTGAGGGCCTGGTCCGATCGCTTGGGCGAAGACCCCTTGTTGGCCGCGATGGCGTTCGGCCTGGGCGCGTCGCTGTTCGCCATCGCCTTTGGGCAGGGGGCCTTCCTCGACCTCAACGCGCGCCTCCTGCACCGTCCGGCCTGGTGCTTGATGGCCACCCTGTCGGGTTGCCTGGCCGTCTGGGGCGCAGCGGGCTTGCTGTGTGCCTTGTTGCACGGCCGCATGCGAGAAGGCCTGGCCGCTGTCGGCCGCTCCACGCTGTTCATCCTTTTGTTTCATGCCCCCTTGCAGAACGGGTTGGCCCGGCTGGTGTCCATGATCGGGGTCGATCCGACCTTGGGCGCCCTGGTGTTGTCCCTGTTGGTGGTCGTCGGCCTTTGGTGGGTGGACGCGCGCCTGGTGGTGCGGGTACCGCTCTTGCATGCCTTGCTGCGGCCGGTGCCTGCACGCCCACGCTGATCCCCGCTTTCCACCTTCCCAACTGATGACCCAATTCCGCCTCGACATCAACGGACTGCGTGCCCTGGCCGTTGCGCTGGTGGTGCTGTTTCACTTCAAGGTGCCAGGTTTCGCGGGGGGCTACGCGGGGGTGGACGTCTTCTTCGTCATCTCGGGCTACCTGATGTTCGGCATCCTGGCGCGGGCGCTGGACAAGGGGCAGCTGTCGGTGTGGGACTTCTACAAGGCGCGCTTTCGCCGCATCGCGCCGGCCTTGATCGCCCTGGTGGCTGCGCTGCTGTTGTTGGGCTTGATCTTCCTGCCTGCTTTCGACCTGGGCTTGCTGGCCGAGCAATCTGTGTCGGCGGTGCCCTTCCTGTCCAACTTCAAGTTCTGGCGCGAGGCAGGCTACTTCGACGTGGGCTCCCAGTTCAAGTGGTTGCTTCACACCTGGTCCTTGAGCGTGGAGTGGCAGTTCTACATGCTGTTGCCCTGGCTCATGCTGGCGGTGCACCGCGTGACCCGTGCCTCGCGGCGCTTCGCCTGGAACTGCTTGGGCATCTTCGTCGGATCCTTGCTGTTGTGCCTGCTCATCGCCGATGACAAGCCCAGCGCCAACTTCTACCTCCTGCCCACGCGCGCCTGGGAGATGGCAGCAGGGGGCCTGGCCTACCACCTGGCGTCGTGGCGTGCCGATCAGCTCGCGATGCGTCGCTGGGTGGCGCGCATCGCCTTGTTGGCCGTTGTCGCTTTCGGCCTGACCCTGGAGGAGGGCCAGAGCTGGCCGAACGCCTGGACGCTGATCCCTGTGCTGGGTTGCGCCCTCGTGATCTGGGCGGGCGCCGGGGTCGAGGCCTTCCTCGATCACCCGGTCTGCCAGTGGCTCGGCACGCGCTCTTACTCGATCTACCTGTGGCATTGGCCCATTTTTGTGGCGGGTGGGTACCTGCCTGAGGCTTCGCCAGTCTGGTTCCCGTTGGTGGGCGTGGGCGCTTCCTTGCTGTTGGGACACCTGTCGCATGCGTGGGTCGAGCAGCGCTTCCTGAAGTCCTCGGCGTCGGGGGCCAAGCCCAATTTGGGCTGGGCTTTGGGGGGCGCGCTGGCGACCCTTGCTGCATGTGGGGCTGTGATCGCTCTGCACGGCGTGCCGGGCCGCCTGCCGGCGTCGGTCGACACGGTCTTCAGCGCTGCGCTGGATAAAAACCCCATGCGAGAGGCCTGCCACAAACAAGGCACAACCCGGGTGCCCGAGTGCACCTACGGCGGACCCGATCTGGGGGTCATCGTCCTGGGCGACAGCCACGCGGCCGCCATCATCCGCACGGTCGAGAAGGCCCTGCCGTCGCCTCGGCTGCACGTGCTCGACTGGACCTTGAGCACCTGCTTCACGGCGTTCGATGTGCGCGCCCCCAGGCGCTCGGACCGCGATTACCGCTGCGCCGAGTTCTTGCGGTACGCCCTCGACAAGCAAAAGGGCCTGCCCCGCGAAGTGCCCCTGTTGATCGTCAACCGCGCTGCGGTGTTGATGCGAGGTCCGAACGAGGGGGAGGGCGCGCCAGGCTTGTCTGGCCCGCGGTTTCATGTGGGCCCCAGGGTGTCGACCGAGTACGACCAGGCGCACAAGCAGGCCGCCATCGCGGGGCTGGTGGAAGCGGCCTGTGCCTTCCAGCAACACAGGCAGGTCTACCTCCTCAGTCCCATCCCGGAGATGGGCCGAGACGTGCCGCGAACGGTGGGGCGCGCCATGCTCGCTGGCAGGCCCGACACCGTGTCAGTGAGCCTCGCGCAGCACCTGGAGCGCACCGCTGAAGTTCGCCAGGCGCAAGCGCAGGCTGCCAGCCGATGCGGTGTGAAGCTGCTGGATGCAACCGCCTTGTTGTGCCCCGATGGCGTGTGCCAGGGTGTGCGCAACGGGGTGCCGGTCTACTACGACGACGACCACCTCAGTGAACGAGGCTCCGCCGTGCTGGCCCCCTTGTTCAGGACGATGTGGCCCTGACCTCTGTGGCAGGCCGCTGCGCACCCTGAGGCGCCTGTCGCATGCGCGTCAGGATGGCGTCCCGAAGCGACGTGCCCCGGTCTGCCCAGCGATAGAGCGCCGCCGCGGCCGCCAGCGCCTGGTTCTGACGCTGGTCAAGCGCCTCAACCTGATCGATGTGGGCGACGATGTCGCCCACCAGCGCAGCCATGTCGGGGCTCTGGATCATGCTGTCGCGGATGTGGCGTGGCAGCCCCGCTGCAGCGTGTGCGATGGTGGCGACGGGCACCCGGCTGAAGATGTAGTCGAGGAACTTGAGCTTGAAGCCGCCGCCGATTTCTTCCGGCACGGCGGCGATCCGGGCCGACCGCATGTGTGGCTCGAGGTCATCCACGAAACCATGCACGACGGTGGCGCGACACTGGGTGCGGATGTGTTCTTTCATGCCCTCGTTCATCGAGCCGATGACGTGCAGCTGGATGTTGGCCTGAGCGAACACCGGGTCGGCCTCGGTGACGAACTGTCGCAGGTTCTCTTCCTTGGCCATCCACTTGTAGGAGCCCACCATCAGCACGTGACGGGGGACGCTGGCGTCGATCTGCCTGTGCTCGTAGGCGGCACCGTTGTAGCCCGGTGTGAGCACCACGCTGGGGGTGCTCGGGGCATCCCGGTGAAACAGCGCGGCGTCCTCGTCGGTGATCGCGGTCAGCAGGTCGACCGAGCGAGCGATGCGGCGCTCGAGCACACCCGCCTTCACGGCATTCAGGCGCAGCGCGAGCTTCTTGAGCGGGTTGCCCTGGAACCCCCGCGCCAGGGATCGGCACACCGAGGCTTCGTGGTCATGCGCAACGTGCACGAGGACGGGCTTGCGACCATCGACGCCGTGCGTGAAAAAGGGCGCGGCCCAACCCATGCCGTATTGGTCGATGACGACGAAGTCCCATGGCTGTCTGGCCAGCTCCTGGACCTGCTTGATGTAGGCGGCCGTGGCGTGCGCGGCCGCCACCAGGGGCATGCTGCTCAGCAGGGCTCGCCAGGATGGGGTGCGCCCTCCTGCCACGGGGATGCAGGTCACGCCCCACTCGTCGGGCATGCGATTGACGCCGTCCTGCGGGATGGCGACCAGCGTCAGCTCGCAGCCCGCTTCGCGAACCGACTTGATGAGTTGGGCGGTGTAGATGCGGTCGCCCGTGTCCAGGGGGTGTGGGAACTCACGGGCCAACCACAGGCCCTTGAGCCGGCGGGACGGGGTGCCAGGGGCGTGCGGGTCGGTCATGCGGCGCGTTGCAGGGCTTGGGATTGCAGGTGCTGCGCCAGCCGGATCGACTGCGCGACGATGGTGAGCGTGGGGTTGGCGTGGCTGGATGTGGGGAACACGGCGGAGCCGGCGACGTGAATGCCGGGGTGGCCGAAGACCTCACCGTTCAGGTCGACCACGCCTTCCTGCGGTGTGGCGCCCATGCGGGCCGTGCCGATGTGGTGACCGCCCACGGCGAAAGCGCCTTCGATGTCTTGCTCCAGCCTGGCGTCGTTGAACTCGACTTGGCATTGTCCTGATGCCTCGAGCTCACGCTTGAGCAGCCTGTACGCGCGGGCAATGGCGGTGACGTCGTGGTCGCATTTTCTCCATTGCACGTGCACCTTGCGCAGCCCGTGAGCATCCACCTCGTCGGACAAGGTGATGCGGCTGTCTCGCAGAGGGACCTGCTCGGCATTGAATTCCAGCGGGAAGCTGTTGTCCGGGTTGGACACGAGGACATAGGGCAGCTTGCGCTCGGCCAGCACGCGTTGGGTCAGCCATTTGAAGGCGAATCCCGCCAATTCTGGTGTGCCCTTGACGACGTTCAGCAGGTGGGGCATCGAGCGAACCTGTTCGGTCTCCTCTGTGCTGTGTTGAAGGATGCGGCGGTACTCGGGAATGAGCGTCCGCTTGGCAAGGTACACAGCGGAAAGCACAGCGCTGCGGTGGCTGGCCTGCGAGACGTCCGGGTAGTGCAGGCGGAACGCGATGTTCGTGAGCCGTTCTCGCGCTTGAGCAGCCTCGCTGAAGAGGATCTTGCGGCGGGCGTAGACGCCATCTCTTGTGCGCTCGAAGTCGAAGATCGTGCCGGGGGTGCGGCAGCGCACCACCCCGTGGATCTTCTCGACGTGGCAGGTGTAGTAGCGGCCCACGAGGTCGTGCTCGTTGCCGACGTTGGAGTTCAGCAGGATGCGAGGCGTTTCGATGCCCCCTGTGGCCAGCACGATGTGGCGGGCCTGAAGCTCGACGCCCTGCTGGCTGCGTGTGAGCAAGCAGGCCAGGCGGTTGAGCCCTTGGGCATTCGGCGGCAGGATGCGCAAGGCCCGCAGCTCACCGACGGCGAACACGTTCTTCGAGGCCTTGAGGCGATCGTGGTAGCGCTTGCCGAAATCGGTGGGCAGGCTGTAGCGCTCGATGGCGTCCACAACGATGTCCTGGCTGGGCAAGCGAAACGGGAACATCGATGCGCCGCCTCCGATGGCGGTCGAGGCCTGGAAGGCGTTCTCGCCGGCGTCGAGGTAACGCATCGCTGCTTCGTGGTGCCGGGCGATGTCTTCGTGCGCGATGGGCCAGCCACTGTTCGGCACGTGTTCACGCCGCAGGAAGTCCACCGGGTCGTAAGGCACACACCGACCACCCCAGATGCGCGTGCTCCCGCCGTAGCCCGCGCGGCGGAAGTGGCTGGGGTCAGGGTGGGCACCGTCGGTGCTGCCCTCATAGAGGTCCTGAGGCGTGGCGGCCCCCGGCTTGAGCGCGCCCGGGTCGATCAGCAACACGCGAAAGGGCCCCCCGTCCATTTCCATGGCCAGGGTCATGCCTGCGGCGCCCGTGCCCACGATGCAAACGTCAAAGGTACCCAGAGATTTCAAGGCTTCGAGCGTGGTCTCGATGATCATGCGGCGTCCTTTGGTCGCAAGCGGGTGGCTGCCTCGAACGCGCGCACGTTGTCGGCCAGGTGCCCGATGTGGGTGGTGCCCAGGATGACGGTGCCCACGGCGGGGTGTGCCACCGAGGCCGCGATGCGTTCGGCCAGGCCCTGTGCGCCGGCGCCCAACAGCCCGCGCACCACGGCGCGTTTGCCGTTCGCGGCCAGGGCATCGAGCACCTGCAGGCAGCGAGGGTCGTCAGACAGAGCGAACTGGACGACATCGGTGTCCGGGTCGGAGGCGGCGGCCAATGCCAAGTCGAGGTCGTCACACGAGACACCGATCTGCTTGATCAGCCCAGCGGCGCGAGCCCGCCGGAGCACACCCTTCAAGGCGCCGTCCGCCAAAGCACCGATTTCCGGGCTGTGGAGGTAGTAGGTGTCGACGTGATCGGTTCCCAGCCGCTGAAGGCTTGCTTCCAGCGACCGCGCGATGTACGCCGACTCGAAGCACTTGGGCACACCGCGGCCGCGGGCGTCGGCCACGCCCTGCTTGATGCGACCGGTTCGGGCGGCGAGGAATCGAATCGGGCCTTTGAAGCGCGCCAGGATCGCCTGCTTGGTTGAAAGGAGCTGGCCGCCCTTGGTGGCGATGCGCAGGGTGTGGCGTTGCGCGCCCAGGGCCTTGCCGATGAAGCGCTCGCTGTCGCCTTGCCCGTAGATGCTGGCGGTGTCAAAGTCCCGGATGCCGAGCTCGTGGGCGCGTCGCAGCAGCGCAATGGTTTCGGCCGCGCTCAAGGGTGTCAGCGCCGAGCCGATCTTGGCGCAACCCAACGCGAGGGTGGGGGGCGAGCGGTCTGGGGTCATCGCGGGTCAGGGGGAGTTCTTCGGCACGGGTTTGTCCTAGCAAATTGCAGGCCCTGCTTTGCCGGCGCGTGCTCCGCACCCCACGAACGCGGTGGCACCAGCCTGGTGCCACGGGTGATGCGGCGTGCAGGGCCCCGAACTTGCAGGCCCGCACCCTGACTTGCTGCGCCGCACAAACCGAACCCGGTTAGCATCCCACCCTGACCCCGACTCCACCGTTTCACCCAGCCATGACCACCCCGTCCACCCCGTCCCCCCAAGCCCCGTCGAAGATCGCCGTCGTGGGCCTCGGCTACGTCGGCATGTCCATGGCTGTGCTGCTGGCGCGCCAGAACCAGGTGGTGGCGGTGGACGTCATGCAGTCGCGCGTTGACCAGGTCAACCAACGCGTCTCGCCCATCGAAGACGCCGACATCACCCAGCACCTGCAGACCGAAAAACTCGACCTGCGTGCCACCACGAACCTGGCCGAAGCCTGCGCCGAAGCCGAGTACGTGGTCATCGCCACGCCCACCGACTACGACGCCGACACCAACCGCTTCAACACGAAAAGCGTCGAGTCCGTCATCCAGGCGGTGCTGGCGGCCAACCCGAAGGCCGTGATGGTGATCAAGTCCACCATCCCCGTGGGCTACACCGAAGAGGTCAACCGCCAGTTCAACACCGAGCAGGTCATCTTCTCGCCCGAGTTCCTGCGCGAAGGCCGCGCGCTGTTCGACAACCTGCACCCCAGCCGGATCGTGGTGGGTGAGCGCTCCGCGCGCGCCGAGCGCTTCGCCGGCCTGCTGCGCCAAGCGGCGCTCAAGGCCGATGTGCCCGTGCTGCTGACCGGTTCGTCCGAGGCCGAGGCCATCAAGCTGTTCGCCAACACCTACCTCGCGATGCGCGTGGCCTACTTCAACGAGCTCGACACCTACGCCCAGACCCATGGCCTGAACACCCGCGAGATCATCGACGGCGTGAGCCTGGATCCGCGCGTGGGCTCGCACTACAACAACCCGAGTTTTGGCTACGGTGGCTACTGCCTGCCCAAGGACACCAAGCAGCTGCTGGCCAACTACTCGCAGGTGCCGCAGAACCTCATCGGCGCCATCGTCACCTCCAACACCACGCGCAAAGACTTCGTCGCCGACAGCATCCTGGCGCGCAAGCCGAAGGTGGTGGGCATCTACCGCCTCATCATGAAGGCGGGCAGCGACAACTTCCGCGCCAGCTCCATCCAGGGCGTGATGAAGCGCATCAAGGCCAAGGGCGTCGAGGTCATCCTGTACGAGCCCGTGCTGCAAGAGGACGAGTTCTTCAACTCCAAGGTCATCAAGGACCTGGCCGAGTTCAAGGCCAAGTCGGACGTCATCGTGGCCAACCGCATCGGCGCCGACCTCCAGGACGTGCTGGACAAGGTCTACAGCCGCGACCTGTTCGGCCAGGACTGAAGAAGGACGGGGGCCGATTCGGGGCCCCAGCCGCCTGCGCAGCCCCTGAACCTCGGGGTGCCCGCGGCTCAGGGATGTCCCCTGGGGGGTGTGCCAGGGACGGCGTTACACGTGTATCGTGCAGCCGTTGTCCTCACCGCTGTCCCACCGAAGACCCATGGCGCCCCTCAACCCTGGCCCAGCCGACCTGCTGTCTGGCCCAGCCGACGACCCGGCCGCCCTGCGCCGCGAGATCGCCTTGCTGCGTGCGCAGCTGCAGTTGCGAACCCAGAGCCTGGAGCGCCTGCAGACCGTGCTCGACCGCATGCCTGGCGCGGTGGCCTACTGGGATGCCGAGCTGGTCCTGCGCTTCGTCAACCGCAAGTTGGCCGGACACTGGGCGCACAAGGCCCAGCCCTTGCTCGGGCGCCACATCACCCAGGTGCTGTCGCCACGCGGGTGGGAGAACACCCGTGCCTTCGTGGAGCGGGCCCTGGCAGGCGAGGCCTGTTCGTGCGAGCACGTCGAGGCCGGCCTGACGGCCCAGGTCAGCTACACGCCCGACGTGGTCGAAGGCCGCGTGGCCGGCTTCATCGTCATGGCGTTGGACGTCACCGAGCTCAAGCAGGCCCGCGCCGACGCCGAGCAGGCCAGCCGCGCCAAGAGTGACTTCCTGGCCAGCATGAGCCACGAGATCCGCACGCCGCTCAACGCCGTCATCGGTTTTGCTCAGCTCGGTGCCATGCGCCATGCAGGCCAGGCGCCGGCCGAATCCTTCGCCCACATCCAGCAGGCGGGGCGCCACCTGCTGGGCCTGGTCAACGACGTGCTCGACTTCTCCAAGATCGAGGCTGGCAAGCTCGCGCTGATGCCCGTGGCCACGCGCCTGGACGACGTCGTCGAGCAGGCCACCAACCTGGTCGGGCAACAGGCCCGCGACAAGGGCCTGAGCCTGATCGTCCAGCGAGAGCCGGGTCTGCCCGATCACTGGCTGGTCGATGGCCTGCGCCTGGATCAGGTGCTCGTCAACTTGCTGACCAACGCGGTCAAGTTCACCGACCAGGGCAGCGTGCAGTTGCGCGTCAAAGCCGCGCCTCAGGGTGGGCACACCGGCGCGCTCGCAGGCCTGCTGCTGCAGGTGCAAGACACGGGCGCGGGCATGTCGGCAGACCAGCTGGCCCGGCTTTTCCAGCCCTTTGAGCAGGGCGACGCCAGCCGCACGCGGCGGGTTGGGGGCACGGGCCTGGGCCTGTCGATCTGCAAGCGCCTGGTGGACCTCATGGACGGGCGCATCGAGGTGGACAGCAGCCCGGGCCGGGGCACGCGGTTCGATGTCTGGCTGCCTTTGCAGCCGGTGGTGCCTGTGGCCGAGCCGGTGGAGGCGGGCGAGCCGAGCCTGGCACCGACCTGGGTGGCCGCGGGTGCGAAGGCGCGTCCAGCCCATCGCCCTTTGGCCGAGCCCGAGGGCAGCTTGTCTGGCTTGCGCATCCTGCTGGCCGAGGACAACCCCGTCAACCAGCTGCTGCTGATGCAGTACTTCCGCAACCAGGGTGTGCAGGTGCAGGCCGTGGCGGACGGGCAGGCGGCCTGCGAGGCGGTGGCCCAGGCGGGTGCTGGTGCTTACGACGCCGTGCTCTGCGACATCGAGATGCCCGTGCTCGACGGCTTCGGTGCCACGGCCCGCATGCTGGCCATCGACCCGGGCCTGCCCGTCATCGGCCTGACGGCCCACGCTTTCGAGGACGCCCGCCAGCGCGGCCAGGACTCGGGCATGCTCGACTACCTCACCAAGCCGGTGATCTTCGAGTCGCTCAACGCCTGTCTGCTGCGCCACGCGCGTCGCTCAGGCGCCTGACGGGCCTTCACTTGCGCTTGGCTCGGGGGTGCGCCGCGTCGTACACCTTGGCCAAGTGCTGAAAGTCCAGCCGCGTGTAGACCTGGGTGGTGCTGATCTGGGCGTGGCCCAGCAGCTCCTGCACGGCGCGCAAATCGCCGCTGGACTGCAGCACGTGGCTGGCGAAGCTGTGGCGCAGCATGTGCGGGTGCACGTGCGTGGGCAGGCCTGCGTCTTGCGCCAGTTGCTTGAGCCGGTTGCGCAGTTGCATGGGCGTGAGCCGCCGGCCCAAGCGACTGACGAACAGCGCCGCTTCGCCTTCGCGCAGGCCGAGCTCGCCGCGAACCTGCAGCCAGGCGTTCAGGGCTTTGCGTGCGGCCTCGCCCACGGGCACGATGCGCCGCTTGTCGCCCTTGCCGGTGACGTGGGCCTCGCCAGCCCGCAAGTCGACCCAGCCCAGTGCGTCCGCGTGGGCTTGTGCATCCAGGCCCAGCAACTCGGCGCTGCGCAGGCCGCTGCTGTAGAGCAGCTCGACGATGGCGTGGTCGCGCGCAGCCAGCCAGGGGCCTTCGCGTTCGGCCCGGGTGGCCGCAGCGGGTGAGGCCGCGCGGGCCGCCGAGTCGGTGTCGATGTGCTCGGACAAGGCCACGGCCTGGTCCACCGACAGGGCTTTGGGCAGCGGGCGCGGCGCTTTGGGCGGCCTCATGCCGTCGCTGGGGTTCAGGGCGATCAGGCCCTCCACGCCCATCCACTTGAACAGGCCGCGCCAGGCCGACAGCGTGATCGCCAGGCTGCGCGGGCCCAGGCCCTGGCCGTGCAGGCGGGCCACCCAGCCGCGCACGTGGTGGCTGCGCACCTGGGGCAGCGTGAGCCCTTCCTTGTCGCAAAAGGCCTGCAATCGCTGGAAGGCGTCGCCGTACATGGCCAGCGTGCGCTCGGCCAGGCGGCGTTGCACCCGCAGGTGGTCCAGGTGGCGGCTGACCAGCGGGTCGGGCTCGGCCGCGTGCGGCACGGGCGGTGTGGCGGGCTTGGGCGCGGGCATGGCTGTGATTGTGCGCGCCATGCGCACAGCCCGGCGACTTGAAACGATGTCAGGCGCGACGGCGCGTGAATGCCATCAGGCCCAGGCCGGCCAGCAACAGGGCCCAGGTCGAGGGCTCGGGCACTGCTGCAGCGGACAGCGACAGGCGGATGTCGGAGCCGCCCCCACCGGCAACCTGGATCTGGCCACCTGGGCTGACGATCAAGGTGCCACCGTTGCCGAATGCGATGCGGTTCGGATCGATGCGGGAGTCAGGGTCCCACCGCACTTGGGTGTTGAGCTTGATCTCGCCGTTGGGTGTGCCCAGGGGCGTGTCGAGCACCGTGTCAACGGCCACGTCAATCCTCGGTGCTTCCAGCAGGATGCTGGGCGCGACCACGCGCAAGTCCTTGAGGGTCAGGCTCGAGGTCGCGCGCAAGGTGATCGACGTGTCGTGGCTGAGCAGCGGGTTCGCGCCATTGCCCTGCACCTGCAGGTCACCGACGCAGCCCACGGTGAACCCGCCAGTGTCGTTGATCGAGAGAGCCTGCGAGCAGGTCAAGTCAACGTCGCTGATGCGGACGGTGCCGCTGGCCATGGCCGCGCTGGACAACAGTGAGCTGGCCGCAAGCAGTGCGATGGAAGTCAAGCGCATGAGAAGGCATCCCTGTGGGTTGGTTGTTTGACCATTATGGTGGCCGACCCCGGTGGGACTGTGAAGGCTGACCGCCATCGATGGGCCAATCGGCCCACGGCTCACTCGGTCAGGGGTGTTCGCGCGAACACTTCCTCAGGCTGCCAACAGCCGCGCCAGCGCCGCGCTGCTCACATCCCCCACCTGCAGCAGGAAGTCCACGCCCATGTCGGAGGTGTAGCGGGTGGCGTCGGGCGAGCCCAGCACCAAGAGGCCGAAGCAGGCGCCGCCGTGGTGCAGCGGGATCAGGGCCAGCGAGGTGATGTGGGCGCTGTCTTCCAGCCACTTGCCGGCCTCGAAGCCGGCGTTCAGGCCGCAGTAGGGCTGGTTGAGGCTGGCGGCGAAACTGCGCGCGTCTTCGCTGACCTCGGCCGCGAAGGGCAGGTCGGTCAGCTCGGGGCGCAGGGCGCGCTCGGGGGTGGACCAAAGGCGCACCGCCACCTGCGGGATCAGGAACTCGTGGCGCAGCGTCTCGACCAGGGTGTCGGTCAGGGCGCGGTCGTCGTGGGCCAGCATGACGGCGCGCACCCAGCGGTGCAGGCGGTCGGCGATGGCCTCGTTTTCCTGGCTGTGGCGGATCATCTCCATGATGCGCTTTTCCAGGCCGCGGATCTTGTCGCGCAGCATCTCCATCTGGCGCTCTTGCAGCGAGACGGCGCGCTGGCCGTGCGGGCTGGTGAGCTGGATGGAGGCCAGCAGCTGGGCGTTGCGCTCGAAGAAGCCGGGCGTGTGCACCAGGTAGTTGGCGATCTCGTCTTCGGTGATGCCTTGCAGGGTCATGGTGTCAGCGGGTCAAGGGTTGGGTCGCGGGGGCAGGGGCAGGTGGGGCCGGGTTCACAGGACGGGCACGTCGATCTCGCCCGAGAAGACGGTGACGGCCGGGCCGGTCATGAGCACGCTCTGGCCGGGGCCGGCCCAGGAAATGGTCAGGCGCCCGCCGGGCATGTCGACGTCGACGGTGCCGTCGAGCCAGCCCAGGCGGATGCCGGCGACCACGGCCGCGCAGGCGCCCGAGCCGCAGGCCAGGGTCTCGCCCGTGCCGCGCTCGAACACGCGCAGCTTGATGTGGCTGCGCGAGACCACCTCCATGAAGCCGGCGTTGACCCGGCGCGGGAAGCGAACATGGCCTTCGACCTGCGGGCCGACTTCGTCAACCGGCGCGTGCTCGGTGCTGTCCACGCGCATGACGGCGTGCGGGTTGCCCATGGACACCACGGCCACCTCGACCGGGTGGTTGGCCAGCTGGATGGGCCACAGCTCGCAGCCGTTGACGAGTTGGGGCGTCAGGCCGGTGGCGTCAAACGGCACCTCGGCGGGCACCAGGAAGGGCGCGCCCATGTCGACCGTGACGCGGCCGTCGGCCTGCAGGCGCGGCTCGATGATGGCCTTTTGGGTCTGCACGCGGATCACGTCTTTGGTGGTCAGGCCCGTGTCGTGCACGAAGCGGGCGAAGCAGCGCGCGCCGTTGCCGCACTGCTCGACCTCGCCACCGTCGGCGTTGAAGATGCGGTAGGTGAAGTCGGTGCCGGCGGCCGGGTCACCGGGCTCGACGACCAGGATCTGGTCGGCGCCGATGCCAAAGCGCCGGTCGGCGATGAAACGGTACTGGGCCGTGCTCAGTGGCAGCGGCCCGCGGGTGGCGTCGAGCACGACGAAGTCGTTGCCCGCGCCGTGCATCTTGGTGAAACGCAGCTTCATGCAGGCGATTATCCGCCTGTCGGCAAGCCCCTGGTGCGCCGGGGCGCCCAGGAGGGCCGAGCGTGGCCCAGTGCCTCAGCTCAGGTGAAAGCGCTGCACCGTTTTAGACAGGTCGATGGCCTGTTGGCGCAGGCTGTCGGCCGCAGCGGCGGACTGCTCCACCAATGCGGCGTTCTGCTGGGTCATGTGGTCGAGCTCGGTCACGGAGTTCGTCACCTGGCCGATGCCGCCGGATTGCTGGCGCGTTGCATCGGCGATCTCGCCCATGGCGTGCGAGACGCGCTGGATGGCGTCGACGATCTCGTTCATCACCGAGCCGGCTTCGCGCACCTTCTGCGAGCCCACCTCGACGCGGTCGGTGGACTGGCCGATCAGCGTCTTGATCTCGCGCGCGGCCTCGGCGCTGCGTTGCGCCAGCGAGCGCACCTCACCCGCCACCACCGCGAAGCCACGACCTTGTTCACCGGCTCGGGCTGCTTCCACCGCGGCGTTCAAGGCCAGGATGTTGGTCTGGAAAGCGATGCCGTCGATCACGCTGATGATGTCGTTGATCTTGCGCGAGGCCTCGCTGATGTCTTCCATGTGCTGCACCACGCTGGAGACCACTTCGCCACCCACGACTGCGCGCTGGCTGGCCGTGGACGCCAGCTGGTTGGCCACGTTGGCCGAGTCCGCCGAGTGCTCCACCGTCTTGCTGAGCTCATCCATCGACGAGGCCGCAGCCTGCAGGTTCGAGGCGGTCTGCTCGGTGCGGTTGGACAGGTCCTGGTTGCCGGCGGCGATCTCGGTCGATGCGGTCAGCATGCTCTCGGACGAATCCCGCACCGAGGCCACCATGTCGCGAAGGCCGTCCTGCATGGTCTTCATGGAGGTCATCAGGTGGGCGATTTCGTCCTGGCCATTGGGGCGGATCTCGCGCGTCAGGTCGCCGTGGGCGATGGCCTGCGTGATCTCTTCGGCGCGTTTGAGCGGGCGGGTGATCGAGTAGATGGTCGCGCCCATCAGCGGCAGGAACACGACGCCCGGCGACAGCAGCAGGGCCCACAGCGACACGATGGTCGACTGCACCTCGCCTTCGACGGTTTGGCGGCGCGCGTCGGCGATGGCCGTGATGCTGGCGTTGAGTTGAGCAGCGATGGCTTCGGCCTGATCGGCTTCCTGGCGGGCGCCCTCGGTCGACTGGTAGGCCTCGCCCGAGGTGCTCAAGGCGTTGCTGGAGATGAGGTCCAGGGTCGGGCGCAAGGCCTTGCTGTAGGCGGCCAGCTTGTCTTTCAAGCTGGTGGCGGCCTGGCGGATTTCATCGTTGGGGGCGGCGCCGATCAGGGCTTCGGTGGCCTTGCCGGTTTCGGCCAGTGCGCTCGCCCAGGCCTTGACATGGCCTTCCACGGTGACCGAGTCCCCGGTGTTGATGACGGCGGCCTTTTCTTGCCCGCGCAGCTTGCTGAGGTTCAGCGCCAGGTCGGCCATGCGTTGGGTGGCCGTGAATTCTTCACGGGCAAAGCTGTCGAACTCGCCTTGCAGCGACATCAGCTTCCAGCTCATGCCGGCCCCCACGATGCTGCCGATGACGACGACCAGTGCCATGCAGGCGATCAGTCGCGAGCGGATGGAAAAGCCCCGCAACCAGGTGATCCAGTTCATGTGCCCGAACTCCTCGAATGTTCACGGGGGCGCCCTGGGTGGCGCGCCCCTCTCGCATGAGGTATCGGTCGGGTTTTGCACCAACTTGAGTCAGATGGGCTTCGGCTTGCTCTGGATCACGTGGGCGACGCGATGGCGTCGCTGGAGATGCGGACCGGTGGTCCAGCTCAATACAGGCTGGGCAGGCCCTCGGGGCGTGTCTTGAAGCGCTTGTGCACCCACAGGTACTGCTCGGGTTGCAGCAGGATCTGTTGCTCGATGAAGCGGTTCATGGCGGCCGTGTCGGCTTCGGCGTCGCGGGTGGGAAAGCCCTCGAGCGGGGGCAGGAACTTGACCTTCCAGCCCCGGCCGCCCGGCAGGATCTCGGCGATGACAGGTTGCACCACCATGTCGAGCATGCGCGCCAGACGAGAAGGCGCCATCAGCGTGGCCGCTGGCACGCCGAAAAAGGGCACGAAGGTGGCGTCTTGCAGGCCGAAGTCCATGTCCGGCAGGTTGAAAAACCCCCTGCCGGCTTTGACGGCTCGCAGCAGCGGCTTGATCGAGTCCTGGCGCGGGAAGATTTCGGCGTCGCCAAAGCGCAGGCGGCCCAGCTTCATGAGCCGGTCCATCAGCGGGTGGCTTTGTGCCTGGTAGATGGAGGCGCCGGGGCGCGGCTGCTTGAGCAGGATGGCCGCGCCGGCCACGTCCAGGCCGACGAAGTGCGGGCACAGCCACATGGTGGCGCGCTGCTCCTGCTGCCACACGCGCTCGGCCAGGCCGATGTCGCCTTCGACCTGGATCAGGCGCCGGATGCGCGATTCGGGGGCCCACCACAGCACGGCGCGGTCGAGCAGGCTTTGTGTGAGCCACTGGAAGTGACGCTGGAGGAGGGCCTGGCGCTCGGCCAGGGGCATCTCCGGGAAGCAGAGCTCGAGGTTGCGCAAGCCCACCTTGCGGCGCGAACCGGCCAGGCGGTAGAGCAGGGCGCCGAGGCCGCGAGCGAAGGCGGCCAGCACCGGCAGGGGCAGCCACTGCAGCGTCCAAAGCACGCCCAGGCCGAACCGGATGGCGGCTTCTTTTGGCAAGTTGCCGTCTTTGGTTGCCATCAGGCGGCTTCCTCGCTTTTTGTTGCCGAAGTCAGGATTTCAGCGCGGGGGCCCTTGTAGCGGTTGTAACCCCACAGGTACTGCTCGGGTGCTTGCATGATCAGGTCTTCCATCAGCCGGTTGATGGCGGCTGCGGATTCTGCCGCATCGCCTGCGGCCAGGAGCGCTTCGGTCTGCGGGGCGACCCGGCTGGCGTGCACGACGTAGCTGCAGCCCTGGCGACGACGCGCCAGCCAGCCCAGGCGCTCGCCGCGCAGCAGGACGACGGCGCAGCGTGTCTGGGCCACGAGCTTGGCGGCCATGGTCATCGTGTAGGCGGGGCGGCCGAAGAAAGGCGCCCAGGCACCCATGCCTTCGGGCGGCACCTGGTCGGGCAGCAGGCCCACCGTCTGGCCCGACTTGAGGGCGCGCAGCATCTGGCGCACACCGCCCAGGGTGGCCGGGCTGGTCAGCATGCCAGGGCGGTTGCGCGAGTCCTTCATCACCTCGGCCAGCCAGGCCTGCTTGGCAGGGCGGTAGAGCGCGGTGATCGGTTGTTGCGCACCGAAGCGCTCGGCATAAGCCTGCGCCGTGACCTCGAAGCAGCCCAGGTGGGGCGTGAGCAGCAGCAAGCCTTTGCCTTCTGCCAGCGCCTGTGTGACGACTTCGGGGTGGCGCCACTGCACGCGCGCGCCGAAGGCCTCCTCGCGCGGGCGGCCCCACATCAGGGGCAGCTCGCCCACCATCTTGCCGGCGTGACCGACGGCGGCCCAGCGCTGGCTGCGGCTCAGGCCCACCGCGTCGGTGTGGGCCTTGAGGCGGCGGCGGTAACTGGGTGAGCCGAGGTAGGCCAGCCAGCCCATGGCCGCGCCCAGGGGGTGCAGCAGGCCGAGGGGCCAGTGGCTCAGGCGTTGGAGGGCGTTGAGCATGTCGGGCTGCATTCTGCCTGAGGGCCTTGCGGCAGGCCGAACGGGGGGCGCGGGCCCTCGAAGGTTGCCTGCGCCTCAGCCCTGCGGCCCCAGCCCCAGCCGCTTGGCCTTGTCGTGCAGCGTGGTCTTGGCCACTTTGAGCGCCTCGGCGGTCTTGGCCATGTTGCCGCCCTGGCGGGCCAACTCGGCGGCGATCAGTTCGCGCTCGAAGTGCTCCACCGCTTCGGCCAGGCTCAGGCCGACCGGTGTGGCAGTGGGCGTGGCGCCTTGTGGGTCGAGGATGGCGTGGCGCACGCCCAGCACCAGGCAGTCGGCCACGTTGCGCAGCTCGCGCACGTTGCCTGGCCAGTCGTGGCGCATCAGGACCGACAGCTGCGCCGGCGTCAGCTCTGGCGGCGGGCGGTTGAAGCGCTGGGCCGCCGTGGCCGTGAAGTGCGCCATCAGCAGCGGGATGTCTTCGCGGCGCTCGCGCAGCGGTGGCAGGGTGATGGTGACGACGTTGAGCCGGTAATAAAGGTCGGTGCGGAAGCTGCCTTGTTTGCCGCGCTCGAGCAGGTCGTCCTTGGTGGCGGCGACGATGCGGCAGTCGATGTCGATGGGTGCGTTCGAGCCCAGGCGCTCGAGCTTGCGCTCTTGCAGCACGCGCAGCAGCTTGATCTGCATGGCCATGGGCATGGTCTCGAGCTCGTCGAGGAAGAGCGTGCCGCCTTGCGCGAACTCGATCTTGCCGATGCGGCGCTTTTGTGCGCCGGTGAAGGCGCCGGCCTCGTGGCCGAAGAGCTCGCTGTCGAGCAGGTTGTCGGGCATGCCGCCGCAGTTCAGCGCCACGTAGGGGCCTTTGCGGCGTGGCGAGGCGGCGTGCAGGGCCTGGGCCACCAGTTCTTTGCCGCAGCCGGTTTCGCCGTGCACCAGCACGTCCACGGGCGAGTCGGCCACGTCGAGGATGAGGCGGCGCACCGCCACCATGGCCGGCGACTGGCCGATCAGGCGCGACTCGATGTCGTCGCCCTGGTGCAGCTGCTGGCGCAGGCGGGCGATCTCGCGGGTGAGCTGGCGCTTTTCGAGCGCGCGGCGCACCACGTCGACCAGGCGCTCCGACGCGAAGGGCTTGGTGATGAAGTCGTAGGCGCCTGCGCGCATGCTTTCCACCGCCAAGTCGATGTCGCCGTGGCCGGTGATCATGACCACGGGCAGGTGGGCGTCCTGCTGCTGGCACAGGCGAACCAGGCTCAGGCCGTCGGCCTTGGGCAGGCGCATGTCGGTGACCACGGCGCCGATGTGGCCCAGGGCCAGGCGTGTCAGGGCTTCTTCGGCGCTGCCCACGCCTTCGACGGCCAGGTTGGCCAGCTGCATGGCCTGCACGCAGCCCAGGCGCACGTGGGGGTCGTCTTCGACGATGAGGACGGTGTCGGGCTGGGGCGCGGTCATGGCTGGGAGGCGGGCTGTGGGTCGGGCGGTGTGCTGGGGTCGTGCGGGTGGCGCTCGGGCAGCTCCACGGTGAAGCGGGCGCCGCCTTGTGCGAGGTTTTCGGCGCGCAGCTCGCCCTGGAACGAGCGGATGATGTCACGCGAAATGGCCAGCCCCAGGCCCAGGCCGTGGCCGTGGGGCTTGGTTGTGAAGAAGGGCGCGAACAGGCGCTCTTGCAGCTCGGGCGTCAGGCCCGCGCCGCTGTCGTCCACCATCAGCTGCACGCGCGGGCCGCCGTCGGTGTCGAGCAGGGCGGTGTGCAGGCGCAGGGTGCGCACGGGCTGGCCGCGCATGGCGTCGAGTGCGTTGCCGATCAGGTTGACCACCACCTGCTCCAGGCGGTTGGGCTCGCACCAGGCCTGGGCCAGGCCCTCCTGGCAGTCGTTGACCAGGGTGACGTCGTCGGCGCGGATGCGGGCCATGAACAGCAGCAGCGCGTTGTGCACGGCCTGGGCGATGTCGGTGGCCTGGGGCTGCGGCGGGGCCTTGCGCGCAAAACCCTTGAGCGACTGCACGATGTCGCCCATCTGGTCGGTCAGGCGGGTGATGACGCCCAGGTTGCTGCCCACGGTGTCGAGGTCGCCGCGCGCCAGGAAGGCCTGCGAGTTGCCCGCCAGCGTGCGGATGGCGCCCAGCGGCTGCGTGATCTCGTGGGTGATGCCGGCCGACATCTGTCCCACCACGGCCAGTTTGGCGGCCTGCACGAGTTCGTCTTGCGCTTCGCGCAGGGTGTGTTCGGCCTGGATGCGCTCGGCCACCTCGTGGCGCAGGCGCTCGTTGGTCTGCGCCAGCGCGCTGGTGCGGCGCGCCACCTTGGCTTCGAGCTCGGCGTTGGCCTGCTCGAGCATGTGCCGCGCGGCCAGCTTGTCGCGCACGATGCGCTGGCGCTGCGCGATGGCCAGCCACAGCAGGCCCACGAAGGCCGCGGCGATCGCCGACAGCAGGCCCACGGTGAAGGCGTGGCGCCCGACCGTGTCGACGTCTGTGAAGACCCACAGGCGCCAGCGCATCTTGGGCAGCGACTGTGACTGCGCCAGCACGTGGCGGCCCAGGTGCGCGCCCAGGTGCTGGCCCTGGATCAGCACGCCCTCGCGGCTGGCTGGCGCCTGCTGGGCCAGCAAGGCGTTGCTGGCGGCGAAGCTCTCTGGTCGGCGTCCGACGTAGAGCTGGCGGATCTGGAAGTCGACGAGCCTGTCCACATCGGGCTCGCCCAGGATCTGGTAGAGCCAGTCGGGTTGCGACGACAGGATGATCACGTCGTTGTCGTCGGCGATGAAGGCTGGCACGCCCAGCATGCCCCAGGCCTCGTCCAGCGGTGCCAGCGAGATCTTGATGACGGCCACGCCGACCACGCGCTCGCCCTCGCGGATGGGGTTGGCCAGGTAGTAGCCCGGCTGCTTGCTGGTGTTGCCGATGGCGAAGTGGCGGCCGACCTGGCCCGACAGCGCCTCGATGAAGTAAGGGCGAAAGGACAGGTCTTCGCCCACGAAGCCGCCGGGCTCGTCGGCGTTGCTGGCGGCCACCACCCGGCCGCGTTCGTCGATCACGTAGACGGCCAGGCTGCCGAGTTGGGCGTTCAGGCGCTTGAGGTAGGCGTTGACGGCGTCGGCGGAGGCCGGGCCGCTGCGCGGTTTGAGCAGGGCCACCACGTCGCGGTTGAGCTGGATGGTGGCCGGCACGTGCTCGAGCCGGTTGAGCATGCCTTCGACGGCCGAGGCGAACAGGTCGAGACGGTGGTCGGCGTTGCTGCGCACCTCGGCCAGGCCCTGGCGCCAGGTGGCCTGGTAGCCGGCCACGCCCACGCCGACGATGGTCAGCAGGGCCAGCGCGGCGACCAGGGTGCGCCGGCTGCGCAGCAGGATGTCGGCCCACGACAGGCGCTCGGCCGCCATGGCCGCCCGGCTGGAGGGCGGCTCATCGGGCGAGGGGAAGTCGGATTCGGGGGCCGTTGGCATGGTTGGGTGGGCGTCGCTCAGGCGGGGGCGCCGGCGCTTGTGTTGCGTCGGGCCCATCGGGCGCTCAAGGGTACAGCCCCCGCAGCGCGCGCGCTTGCAGCACCCTCGAGCAGGCGGTGATGAAGGTGGCGGTGCGCAGGTTCACGCCTTTGTCCTGCGCCATCTGCCAGATGCCCTCGAAGGCTTCGGACAGCACGCGGTCGAGCTTGGCGTGGATGTCCTGCTCGGTCCAGAAGAAGCTGGTGGCGTTCTGCACCCACTCGAAGTAGCTCACGGTCACGCCGCCGGCGTTGGCCAGCACGTCGGGCAGCACGGTGCAGCCTTGCGCGTGCAGGATGTCTTCGGCCTCGGGCGTGGTGGGGCCGTTGGCGCCTTCGACCAGCAGGCGGGCGCGGATGCGGCCCACGTTGGCCAGGGTGATCTGGCCTTCGAGCGCGGCCGGCACCATCACCTCGCAGGGCACCGACCAGAAGGCGTCGGCGTCCTGCAGCGTGGCGCCAGCGAAGTCGGACCACGTGCCGCCTTCGCGCAGGTGGCGCAGCAGCGCGTGCGGGTCGATGCCCGCCTCGTTGACCAGCGTGCCGTGCACGTCCTGGATGGCGATCACGCGCGCGCCCTCGTCGTGGAAGGCCCGCGCCGCGGCGTTGCCGACGTTGCCGAAGCCCTGCACCGTCACGCGCGCGCCAGCCACCTGCATGCCCAGGCGGCGCATGGCCTCGCGAGCCACCACGAAGCAGCCGCGCCCGGTGGCGTCGCGCCGGCCCAGGCTGCCGCCCATGCTGATGGGCTTGCCGGTGACGACACCCGTTTCCATGCCGCCGTGGTTGACGGCGTGGGTGTCCATCATCCAGGCCATGATTTGCTCGTTGGTGCCCACGTCGGGCGCGGGGATGTCGCGCTCGGCGCCGATGAAGTTGCCCAGCTCGCTCGTGTAGCGGCGCGTCAGGCGCTCGAGCTCACCGCGCGAGAGCTGGGCCGGGTCGACCCGCACGCCGCCCTTGGCGCCGCCGTAAGGCAGGTTCACCGCCGCGTTCTTGATCGTCATCCAGCCCGACAGCGCCATCACCTCCGACAGGTTGACCGCCGGGTGGTAGCGCACGCCGCCCTTGCCCGGGCCGCGCGAGAGGTTGTGCTGCACCCGAAAGCCCTCGAAGTGTTCGATGCGGCCGTCGTCCATGCGCACGGGCACGTCGACCACCAGGGTGCGCTTGGGGCGGCGCAGGGTGTCGGTCCAGCGCGCGAGCTCGCCCAGGTGGGGCTCGACCCGGTCGAGCTGCTGCAGGAACATGGCCCAGGGGCCGGGCTCGGCGGCGTTCAGGTAAGACGGCAGGCGCGCGCCACTGAGGCTGGCGGTGTGGGCCGGGTGGGCGTGTTGGGTGGGGTGACTCGGTGTGGTGCTCATGGCTTCCTCGGCGTGTGCTTGGGTTTTCAGGCGACAGGGCGAGGTCGGCCACACCGGCCCGCGAGGACCGGTGAACAACGCAGCCGGGCCTCGCGGTGGAACTCAGTGGTGCAGGATGCGCGCGAGGAACTGCTGCGCGCGCTCGGACTGAGGCTGATCGAAGAAGTCCGCCTTGGGGCGGTCTTCGACGATGCGGCCGGCGTCCATGAAGATGACGCGGTCGGCCACGCGGCGCGCGAAACCCATCTCGTGGGTCACGCACATCATGGTCATGCCTTCTTGCGCCAACTCGGTCATCACGTCGAGCACCTCGCCGACCATCTCGGGGTCGAGCGCCGAGGTGGGTTCGTCGAACAGCATGACGATCGGGTCCATGCACAGCGCACGCGCGATGGCCACGCGCTGTTGCTGCCCGCCCGAGAGCTGACCCGGCTGCTTGTTGGCGTGCGCCTTGAGCCCGACGCGCTCGAGCAGGGCCAGGCCCTTAGCGGTGGCCTCGTCGCGGCCGCGGCCCAGCACGTGGATCTGCGCCAGCGTCAGGTTCTCGGTGATGCTCAGGTGCGGGAACAGCTCGAAGTGCTGGAACACCATGCCCACGCGGCTGCGCAGCTTGCTGAGGTTGGTCTTCGGGTCGTTGACCAGGGTGCCGTCGACCACGATGCGGCCGCCCTGGATGGGCTCCAGGCCGTTGACCGTCTTGATGAGGGTGGACTTGCCCGAGCCCGAGGGCCCGCAGACCACGACCACTTCACCCTTGTTGACCGTGGTGGAGCAATCGGTGAGCACCTGGAAGGCGCCGTAGTGCTTGGAGACGTTGTCGATCTGGATCATGTTGGACTCCACGGGTGATCAGGGATCAGTGTTGGGCCTTGGGCTTTTGCAGCGCCTGCACCAGGCGCGACAAGGCAAAGCACAGGACGAAATAGACGACGCCGGCGAACAGCAGCATCTCCACCAGGCGGCCATCGCGGTCACCGACCTTGTAGGCCGAGCCGAAGAAGTCGGCCAGCGCGGACACGTAGACCAGCGAGGTGTCCTGGAACAGCACGATGGCCTGCGTCAGCAGCAGCGGCACCATGTTGCGCATGGCCTGCGGCAGGATCACCAGGCGCATGGCCTGCAGCCGGCTCAGGCCCAGCGCGGTGGCCGCGGCCAGCTGGCCCTTGGGCACCGACTGGATGCCGGCGCGGATGATCTCGGCGTAGTAGGCGGACTCGAACAGCGCAAAGCCCACCATGGCCGAGGTCAGCCGCAGGTCGGTGGCCGGCGAGAGGTTGAACAGTTGCGTGAACAGCTGCGGCACGATCAGGAAGAACCACAGCAGCACCATCACCAGCGGCACCGAGCGGAACAGGTTGATGTAGCCGGTGGCGAACCAGCGCAGCGGCGCCACGGGCGACAGCCGCATCAGCGCCAGCACCGTGCCCCACACCATGCCCACCACCAGGGCCACCGCCGTGATCTCCAGCGAGACCAGCATGCCTTCGGCCAGGAAGGGCAGCGAGCCGGGGATGGAGGACCAGTCGAATTCGTAAGCCATGTTCGGTCTCCTTCAGGTCACTGGCCCATGTAGCCGGGCACCTTGACGCGGCGCTCCAGCCAGCCCATCAGGGTCATCACGACGACGTTGATGAGCAGGTACATCACCGTCACGGCGATGAAGGACTCGTAAGGCTGCGCGGTGTAGTCCACCAGCTGCCTGCCTTGTGCGGCCAGCTCCAGCAGGCCGATGGTCGAGCACACGGCCGAGTTCTTGAAGATGTTGAGGAACTCGGACGTCAGCGGCGGCACGATGAGCCGAAAGGCCATCGGCAGCAGCACCAGGCGGTAGGCCTGCGGCAAGGTCAGGCCCAGCGCCAGGGCGGCGCGGGTCTGGCCGATGGGCAGGCTTTCGATGCCGGCGCGCACCTGCTCGCTGACGCGGGCCGAGGTGAACAGCCCCAGGCAGATGACGGCCGCGCCGAACTGCTGCACATCGGGCGGCAGTTGCTTGATGGCCGTGCCCCAGGCCGCGGGCAGCAGCTCGGGCACGATGAAGTACCAGACGAAGAGCTGCACCAGCAGCGGGATGTTGCGCAGCACCTCGACGTAGGCCGTGGCGACCGTGCGCAGGCCTTTGTTCGGTACCGTGCGCAGCACGCCCACCACCGCGCCCAGCAGCAGGGCCAGCACCCAGGCGCTCAGCGACACCATCACCGTCATCTTCAGGCCGGCCAGCATCCAGTCGGCGTAGGTGGCGCCGTCCCCGATCACCGTCTCCTGCCCGAAGACAGACCAGTTCCATTGGTAGCTCATCGTCGTTCCTTTCAGCTCAGGCCACCCCGGCTGGGGTGGGCCCTGAGGGGCTCAATCAAAACGCGTGCCGCACGCCCACTTGCAGGCTGTGGACGTCCTGGCCCGCCGAGGTGACGGGGCCGGCGCCAGTGGCCGTGGTGGTGGTGTAGCTGGTGGCCGCACCGTTGTCGATGTGACCCAGCACAGCGTAGAGGCTGGTGCGCTTGCTGAGCAGGTGGGTTGCACCCAGGCTCCACTGGCGGGCGTTGAGCGAGTCGCTGCCGTTGGTGCGCACCTGGCCCATCGCCAGGCTGACGATGTTGCGCTCGCCCACCGGCACGTTGACGCCGACCATGGCTTCGGTGCGGTCGCTGGCCTCGTTGCCGGCCAGGTTGCGCACCTTCTGCACGGCGCCGGAAAGCTTGGCCACGCCGAAGTCGTACGAGGCCGTCACCAGGGCGTAGCGGGCGTCCTGCTGGGCGTTGGTGCCGCGCTTGAACACGTTCAGGGCCAGGCCGGCGCTGAAGGGGCCAGCCGCGTAGGTGCCGCCCAGCGAGTACACGTTGGCGTTGTCGCCGCTGTTGGTCTCGCTCGGGGTGGTCTCGCCCAGGCCGACCAGGGCCACGCCGGTGAAGCCGCCCAGCGTGGGCGAGCGGTACTTCACGCTGTTGTTGGCGCGGCTGGTGGTCGAGACGATGCTGCTCGATGCCGAGGAGCCCACGCCCGTGCCGAAGGTGTCGAAGGCGTCGAGGATGTCGTACTGGGGGATGGTCTGGCGGCCGGCGCTCAGCGAGCCCCAGGTGGCCGAGCTCAGGCCCACCCAGGCCTGGCGACCAAAAGCCAGGCCGCCGTTGCCCAGGGCACCGGTGTCGGCCAGGATGCCTTGCTCCAGCTGGAAGTTGGCCTTGAGGCCGCCGCCCAGGTCTTCCGTGCCCTTGAAGCCCAGGCGCGAGCTGCTCACGCCGCCGGACTGCACGGCCAGCGTGGTGCTGTCGCCTTTGCCGTACTGCACGAACATGTCGACGATGCCGTAGAGCGTCACGGACGATTGGGCTTGCGCGCCGAAGCTGGCGGCCAAGGCGATGGCAGCCAGGGCGGTGCCGCGAACGATGTGGGGTGTGCGTTGCATGTCAGTACTCCAGGAAGAAGCGTTGGATGGTCTTGGGGTCTTGGGTCTGGGTCAGGGCCAGCGCGGCCAGCAGGCGCGCCTTCTGCGGGTTCAGGTCGTGCGCCACGACCCAGTCGTACTGGTCGTCGGGCTGCTCGGCGTTGCGGATCACGAAGCCACCTCCGTCGATGCGCGACGAGCGGATCACCTGCACGCCCTTGGCGCGCAACTCGCGCAGTGCGGGCACCACGTCCTTGGACACCGAGCCGTTGCCCGTGCCGGCGTGGATCAGGGCTTTGGCGCCCGATGCGGCCAGGGCCTGGTAGGCCACAGGCGAGACGCCGCCATGCCCGTAGGCGATGTCCACCTGCGGCAGCGAGGCGATGCGGTCGATGTCGAATTCGCTGTTGACGGTGTGGCGCTTGGCCGGGGCGCGGAACCAGTAGGTCTGGCCTTCCACCACCATGCCCAGCGGGCCCCAGGGGCTCTTGAAGGCGTCGGGGCGGATGTTGGCCGCCTTGGTCACGTCGCGGCCGGTGTTGATCTCGTCGTTCATGGTCACCAGCACGCCCTTGCCGGCGGCGGCAGGCGAGGCGGCTGTGGCCACGGCGTTGTAGAGGTTGAGCGCGCCGTCGGCCGACAGGGCCGTGCCCGGGCGCATCGAGCCCACCACCACGATGGGCTTGGTGGTGCGCACGGTCAGGTTCAGGAAGAAGGCGGTTTCTTCCAGCGTGTCGGTGCCGTGGGTGATGACGATGCCGTCGACATCGGCCTGCTTGGCCAGGGCCGACACGCGCCTGGCCAGTTGCAGCAGGTGCTCGTTGGTGAAGCTCTCTGAGGCGATCTGGAAGACCTGCTCGCCGCGCACCTGGGCCAGGTTGCCCAGCTCGGGCACCGAGGCCAGCAGCTTGTCGACCGGCACCTTGGCGGCCTGGTAGGTGGCGCTGTTGGCGGCCGAGGCGCCCGCGCCAGCGATGGTGCCGCCGGTGGCCAGGATCACCACCTGGGCTTTCTTGGCGGTGGCGGTGGTGGGTGCGCTGGTCTGCGCCTGCGCCGGCAGGCTGGGCAGCAGCGTGAGGGCCAGGGCACAGCCCAGGGCGCTCATCAGTCGGGTGGGGGTCAAGGTCATGTCATCGCTCCAGGTGTCGGTCGGGTGTGTTCAGGCCATGCGGCGGCGCGACCGGCCTGTTTCGGGGTTTCAGGCCGTTCGGGGCGCCACCGCGGTGGCGGCTGGCAGGGACGGGTGTGGCGAGGAGAGCGTGGGGGAGGCGCGGCCTTCTGTGGGCTGCTGTGGGCAGTCGTGCTGCCGAGCAGCGGGCCGCGTCCTCAGCCGATCATTCGAACGGCTTGTCGGTGGGCGCCTTGAACAGGGCCTGCACGTCGTCCGACATCGGCCAGTTCAGGTTCAGGCCCTTGGGCGGGATGGGTTGCTGGAACCACTTGGCGTAGACCTTGGCGGCTTCGCCCGAGGTCATGGCCTTGGTCAGCGCCGCGTCGACGATCTTCTTGAAGGCGGGGTCGCCCTTGCGCATCATGCAGCCGTAGGCTTCTTCCGACATCGGCTTGCCGACCACCACCCAGTCGTCGGGCTTCTTGGCCTTGGCTTTTTCGCCGTAGAGCAGGGCGTCGTCCATCATGAAGGCCACGGCGCGGCCGGTCTCCAGGGTCAGGAAGCTTTCGCCGTGGTCCTTGGCCGAGATGATGGCCATGCCCGCGCCCGAGGTCTCGTTGAACTTGCGCAGCAGGCGCTCGGAGGTGGTGCCGGCGGTCACCACCACGTTCTTGCCTTTGAGGTCGGCGAAGTCCTTGACGCCCGAGTCTTTCTTGGTCATCAGGCGGGTGCCGACGACGAAGATGTTGGTCGAGAAGTCGACCTGGCGGGCGCGCTCGCTGTTGTTGGTCGTCGAGCCGCACTCGATGTCGACGCTGCCGTTGAGCACCAGCGGGATGCGGTTCTGCGAGGTCACCGGCACCAGCTTGATGGCGATGCCCGGCTTTTTGAGTTCGGCCTTGATGGCCTCGACGGCCTTGAGCATCATCTCGTGCGAGTAGCCCACGACCTGCTGCTTGTCGTCGTAGTACGAGAACGGGATCGACGACTCGCGGTGACCCAGGCTGATCACGCCGGTGTCGGCGATCTTCTTGAGGGTGGGCGAGGACTGGGCGTGCGCCACGGGGGCCAGCGGGGACAGCATCAGGCTCAGCAGGAAGCTCGGCAGCAGGGGGCGGATCAGCTTGGCGTTCATGTCTCGGTCCTTGGTGTGGGGTCTCGGGGCGGCCGGGGCCGGGTGCACAACACATCGCAGGGCGCGTGCCAGCGTGAATTTCGCAGCTTGCCACCGCCAAGTGCTTGATTTCATTGGGACTGATGCGGAGCCTGGTGCCAAGTTGTTCGGGATTTCGAACGCCTGCCGGGGCGCGGCGTTCGGTTTGCCGGACGCCTGAACACCCGTCACATCTCGGACACACACGGCGATGCTTTCCACTACACTCACGTCCATCGCCGAGTTAACAGGACAACTTGCGGGGCGATTCACAAATGCCGCTAAAGCGTTCGCCGCTGCACAGAGAACCGTCTCGACAGCCCCGGCGACGCCGAGGTTCATGGACACATTTTTCTGGAGCACACACCGTGGCGAACGACTTCCTCTTCACCTCCGAATCCGTCTCTGAAGGCCACCCCGACAAGGTCGCCGACCAGATCTCCGACGCCATCCTCGACGCCATCTTCGAGCAAGACCCGAAGAGCCGCGTGGCCGCCGAAACCCTGTGCAACACGGGCCTCGTGGTGCTGGCCGGCGAGATCACCACCAACGCCCACGTCGACTACATCCAGGTCGCGCGCGACACCATCAAGCGCATCGGCTACGACAACACCGAGTACGGCATCGACTACAAGGGTTGCGCCGTGCTGGTCGCTTACGACAAGCAGTCGAACGACATCGCCCAGGGCGTGGACCACGCGTCGGATGACTACCTCAACATCGGCGCTGGCGACCAGGGCCTGATGTTCGGTTACGCCTGCGACGAAACGCCCGAGCTGATGCCCGCGCCGATCTACTACGCGCACCGCCTGGTCGAGCGCCAGGCCCAGCTGCGCAAGGACGGCCGCCTGCCTTACCTGCGCCCGGACGCCAAGAGCCAGGTCACCATGCGCTACGTCGACGGCAAGCCGCACTCGATCGACACCGTGGTGCTGTCGACACAGCACAGCCCCGAATGGAGCCTGGGCGACAAGATGAAGCCCGAGTTCAACGAGGCCATCATCGAAGAGATCATCAAGCCGGTGCTGCCCAAGGAGTGGCTGCAAAACACCCGCTACCTGATCAACCCGACCGGTCGCTTCGTGATCGGTGGCCCGCAAGGCGACTGCGGCCTGACCGGTCGCAAGATCATCGTCGACACCTACGGCGGCGCCTGCCCGCACGGCGGTGGCGCCTTCTCGGGCAAGGACCCGTCCAAGGTCGACCGCTCGGCCGCTTACGCCGCCCGCTACGTGGCCAAGAACGTGGTCGCCGCCGGCCTGGCCAAGCAGTGCCAGGTGCAGGTGGCCTACGCCATCGGCGTGGCCCAGCCGATGAACATCACGGTCTACACCGAAGGCACGGGCGTGATCTCCGACGAGAAGCTGTCCAAGATCGTGGCCGAAAGCGGCATCTTCGACCTGCGTCCCAAGGGCATCATCCAGATGCTGGACCTGCTGCGCCCGATCTATTCCAAGACGGCGGCGTATGGCCACTTCGGGCGTGAAGAGCCGGAGTTCACTTGGGAAAAGACGGATAAAGCAGCGGCACTGCGTGCAGCTGCCGGGCTGTAAGCCCGCCGCGCGGCAAACGCGGTATCCGGCTTTCGGCGAGCATCAGAGGGCGTCAGCCATCTGATGCGCAGCCAATGGACGGACTCACCTCGCACCCAACAAAAAGCCCCGCACTGCGGGGCTTTTGCTTTGCAATGCCAGGCAGCCGTCAAGCCGTCTGAAACACGTTCACCGCCCCCGACAGCCTTTGCGCCTGATCGCGCATGCTCTGCGAGGCCGCGGCCGACTCTTCCACCAGCGCCGCGTTCTGCTGCGTCATCTGGTCGAGGTGGTTCACCGCCAGCGACACCTGGCGGATGCCATCGCTTTGCTCCGAGGTCGAGGCGCGGATGTCGCCCATCATGTGCGTCACGCGCTGCACGGCCTGCAGGATCTCTTCCATGGCCTGCCCAGCGTCGCCCACCAGGCGCGCACCCGATTCAACCCGGTCGCTCGAAGCGGCGATCAGCGATTTGATCTCGCGCGCGGCGTTGGCCGAACGTTGTGCCAGCGTGCGCACCTCGCCCGCCACCACGGCAAAGCCGCGGCCTTGCTCGCCAGCCCGGGCGGCTTCCACGGCCGCGTTCAGCGCCAGGATGTTGGTCTGGAACGCGATGCCGTCGATCACGCCGATGATGTCGTTGATCTTGCGCGAGCTGTCGGCGATCTCCTGCATGGTCGACACCACCTGGCCGACCACCTGGCTGCCACGCTGGGCGGCGCCGCTGGCCGAGGTGGCCAGCTGGTTGGCCTCGTCGGCCGCTTGCGCCGACTGCGTCACAGTGCTGGTGAGTTGCTCCATCGACGAAGCCGTCTCTTGCAGGCTCGAAGCCGTTTGCTCGGTGCGGTTGGACAGGTCCTGGTTGCCGCTGGCGATCTCGCCGGAGGCCGTGTAGATGGCGTCGGTGCTCTCGCGCACGCTGCGCACCAGCGTGCCCAGCGAACGTGCCATGACGTCCAGTGCCCGCATGAGCTCGCTGATCTCGTCCTTGCCTTGCACGTCAACCTTGACCGTCAGGTCGCCTTGGGCGATGCGCGAGGCCGCGTCGATGGCGTCTTGCAAGGGGCGGCGGATCGAGCGGATGAGCTGCCAGGCACCGATGGCTGCGGCCACAAGCACGCCCAGCACCATGACGGCGGCGGTGGCGGTGATGTTGCGCCGCCCGGCCGCGATCTCGGCGCGGATGCCGGCGGCATCGGCTTCCTGCAGGGTGCGGAAGGCTTTGAGCGCGTCACCGTACTGCTGGGTCAGGGGCAGGAATTCGGCGATGACCCGCTGGCGCGCGGCGTCGATCTGGCCGCCGTCGCGCTGGGCCTGGATCTCTTTGTTGAGTTTGAGCACGCGGTCACGCAGCGACTTGACCTCCGCCAGCTGGGCCTCGTCGGCCGCCGTCAGGGGCAGGCCCTTGATGTGCTCGAGCATTTTGGTGATCTCGGCGATGTTCTGCGTGTTGCCTTGGGCGAAGGTCTGCCCGACGAAGGGGTCGCTGCTGAGCGTGCCAGCCACGACCCGGGTGATGGTGATCTTGCTGAGTTCGGCCCACTCCGAGGCGTATCGCAGTTTCTCGTCGCTCAGGCGCAGCGCGGTTTCAGCGGCCTGTTGTTGCGAGACGGAACGCCAGGCGGCGATGCCGACGATGGCCGTCATGGCGACGATCAGGGCGGCGACGGCTGCCCACAGCTTGGCGGAGATGCTCAGGTGACCAAACACGGCGGTGGACCTCGGAACGCTTCCCGGACGAAGGGGCCGAGGGCCTGCTTCCGGGGGCAGGCACACGGGCAGGCGGGGCCTGCGTCACCTCGTGTCTTCGGCGTTTGCTCGCGGGACTGAAGCGGGCTTGTCCATGAAAAAGGCCCACCGAAGTGGGCCTGATTTGAAGTTGACCAAGTGCGCCTCAGCGCTGGCGACGTCGCGCCATGGCGCCCACCAGCAGCAAGCCGCCCAGCGTCAGGGTCCAGGTGCCGGGTTCGGGCACCGGTGACTGGAAGGTCTGGGCCTGCACCCAGGTGGTGGCGATGAAACCGAAGCGCTTGAACTCGTCGGTGTCGTTGACAAAGGTCAGGCTGATTTCCTTCGACTGGTGCAGCTCTGCGGGCAGGCCTGCTTCGAAGGTCGTGTTCAGGCCGAAGGAGTCGTACAGGCCCTCGACGCGGTCGAAGGCATCGAACAGCCCGTTGTCCAACTCGGGGTTGAAGAACTCGGGGAACAACTCGCTGCTGATCAGCACCGACATGGCCTCGACGGACAGACCGCAATCCTGGCAGTTGCCTTCGCCCAGGCGCACCAGTCCGACCTTGGCCAGGCCGGTGAGCGTGAACTGGCTGTGCGGGGCCAGGATCACGGTGTTCTGGATGGGCTCGGGGGGCGTGTCGCTGTCGAGGTCGATGTTGACCGCGGCGGCAGCGGCCTCGGCGTAGTAGCCCTGTCCGACCTGGGTCAATCGCACGTTGGCCGCCAGGTGGTTGCCTTCGACGAAGGCCACGGCGCTGGTGTTGTCAGGCAGCAGGAAGTCGGTTTGAGCCCGCGTGCCAAAAGGGTTGGCCGGGCCGAAGCTGCCCGAGTGCTGGGTGTCGTAGCCCACCTGGTCGCCGCTGACGAGGTTGTCGATCACGGCCACGCCGCCCAGGAAGGCGTGGGTGCCGATGTCGCTGAAGCCGACGCTGGCGGCCATGCCATCGTCGGGCCGCAGGTCGGTGAGGGTGTACTGGATGTTCGTCAGTGAGGACTCCATCGAGTACGACAGGCCCTGTGCCTGGGCGGCGCCGATGCCGGTGGACAGGGCGAGCGCGGCTAGTGCCACGCGGTGGAAGCTGAACATGTGATCCCCCTTTGTGTTGAATCTGCGTACTTTTTCACGAATGGCGCCGAACCGCAATGGTCCTCGCGGCCCGTGGTGGCGTCCCGCCGTAGAACGGTGCCCGCTCAAGGGCTGTTCGGCGACTCCCCTGCGCCGGATCGGGAATTCCTGTCTGGAGCGCCGATTTTTCCCGCGATCGATCCTGGCCCTGCCGGCCAGAATGGGGCCTCCAAACGGTCTGTCCTCCAAACCGATCACCATGCTCAGGAAAATTTCCCCTGCCCAGCTCAGACTTGGCATGTTCGTGCACGAAGTGCCGGGCTCCTGGCTGTCGCACCCGTTCTGGCGGGGGGCGTTCAAGGTGGTGGACGACAAGCAGCTGGCGCAGCTGCGCGAGGCCGTGGCCCACGTCGTGATCGACACGGCCAAGGGCCTGGACATCGAGGTGGCGCAGCCCGCCGAGCCCGTCGCCGAGGCGCCACCCGATCTGGAGACGCCGCCATCGGTGGCCGTTGCCGAGGGGGTGCCAGACCGGGGGGCGAAGCCGACCGCAGGACAGCCCGCCGCAGGTTTCCATGACGAGGTCCGGCGTGCCTCGAAGATCGTCGCCCAGGCCCGCCCGGCGATGAAGAACCTGTTTCGCGACGTCCGCCTGGGCAAGGCGATCGACACGGAGCACTGCCTGCCGCTGGTCTCCGACATCGCCGACTCGGTCGAGCGCAACCCGGCCGCCATCGTCAGCCTGGCGCGCTTGAAGACCAGCGACGACTACACCTTCATGCATTCGGTGGCCGTGTGTGCCCTGATGGTTGCCCTGGGCAAGCAGCTCGGGCTGGGTGAGGCCGATTGCCGCGAGGCCGGCCTGGCGGGCCTGGTGCACGACCTGGGCAAGGCCATGATGCCGCTGGAGGTGCTCAACAAGCCCGGCGCGCTCACCGCCGAGGAGTACGCCATCATGAAGTCGCACCCCGAGGCTGGCCACCGCATGCTGCTCGAGGGCAAAGGCGTGGGCCCGGTGCCGCTGGATGTCTGCCTGCACCACCACGAAAAGGTCAACGGCAAGGGCTACCCGCATGGCTTGAAGGGCGATGAGATCAGCCTGTTCGCCAAGATGGGCGCGGTCTGCGACGTGTACGACGCCATCACTTCCAACCGGCCCTACAAGGCGGGCTGGGACCCTTCCGAGTCGATCACCAAGATGGCGCAATGGGCCAAGGAGGGGCACTTCGACGAAAAGGTCTTCCAGGCCTTCGTCAAGAGCGTGGGCATCTACCCGGTTGGTTCGCTGGTCAAGCTCAAGTCAGGGCGGCTGGCCATCGTCGTGGAGCAGGGCGGCAGCTCTTTGCTCAAACCGGTGGTCAAGGTGTTTTACTCGACCCGGGCCAACGAACCCCTGGTGCCCGAGGTGCTGGACCTGGGCCGCGTGAGCGACGAGATCGTCTCGCGAGAAGCCCCTTCCACCTGGGGCTTCAAGAACCTCGACGATTTCTGGTTGCCGCAGGGCGCGGGCTGAGTGGCCTGCCCTTTGGCACCAGCATCGAGTGGGCGCGGCTCATGTGGTCCTGGGCGTGAAGCCACCCGGCGGCGTGCCTCCAGGTCCCGTGCCGCCCCCTTGGCCTGTTTCGCTGCTGCCGCAGCGAGCGCTGGTGTCGATCAGGATGTCGAAGCGCGCGCTGACGTAGCTGGCGGCGCGTGTCAGCTTCAGCTGGAGCGAATCACCTGCCACCGCACCGGTCGTGCAACTGTTGCTGCCTTGGTAGACCTGATCCGTGCTGTGGGGCTGGTCGGCTTGTCCGTGGCTCCAATAGGGCAGGTTGGTGTCGGCGTAGACCTGCTGGGTGAGTTGCTCGTCGAAGAAGAACTGCGTCGTCAGCTCCAGGGCCGATGCGGTGCCCGTGTTCTGGCGCACCTTGCAATGGATGTGGGGCGAGCGGCCCGAATACCAGCCCGGGTAGATGCTGCGGAACTGCGCCCGACCCTGCGCGTTGGCGAGCTGGTAGCCACGCAGGAACTTTCGGCCCACCGTGTTGTTGGCCGAGACGTCGGAGTACAGGCCCTGGGCGTCGCAATGCCAGATGTCGACCATCGCACCCGGCAGGGGCTTGGTCACGCCGGTCTTGGTGTCGAGGGTCGAGACCGTGACCGACAGCAACAGCAAAAGGCCAGCTTTGGTGCTGCCATCTGTTGGGTCCAGGCGGATGTCGGAGCGGTTCAGGAGCTCGTCCACGAAGTAGGGCCCTTCGGTGACCTCGACGGTGGAGGTGTTGCCGAGCGCGGCCTGCGCCAGCAAAGGGGTGCCCAGGGCGGCGGCGGCGAACGCGCTGCCGCCTTGCAGCAGGATGCGGCGGCGGGTGTTGACGAGGTGGTGGGGGTGTTGGGACATGTTGACTCCAGCTCAGTGGGCGTGAATCGAAGGGAGGGTGCGGCGACGCGAGGCGGCCAGGCCAGCGGTGCCTGCCAGACCCATCAGGCCGCTCAAGCCCATCTGCCAGGCGCTGGGCTCCGGCACGCTGCTGACCGACACGCTCATCTGCAGCGGGTACAGCGTGCTGTTGCTGAACCAGGTGGCGCCTGCGTCGTCGCTGTTGGCCCAGCCCCCCGTGAAACCACTGCCCGAGCCCGATTCTTCGGTGGTCCACGACCACGAACTGCTGCCTTCGGTGTTCGAAAGCACGAGCCAGTAAGTGCCAGCGCTCAGGGCCATGCCCTCAAGCGAAAAGCTCAGCGCGCTGGCGCTGCTGGCGTTGGCGGTGAAGCTGGCCAGGGCGTTGCCGGGGATGAGGCTGGAGGCATCGCTGCTGTAGAGCTGCAAGCTGGCGCTGCCGCTGGTCGTGCCGCCGATGAGCGTGGCCAGGAGGCTTTCGCCATCCAGTGCGTCCAGCGTCAGGCTCGTGGCGAGCCACGTGTCCCCGCTGACCTCGTTGGTGCCAGCGCTGCTCAGCGAGGTGTTGTCGGAGACGGTTGTCTCGCTGGCATGGGCTTGCGGGGCTCCAAAGCCCAGGCAACAAGCGATGGCGATGACGCCGTGAAGGAAACGTCCGGCCGTGCGTGGGCCGCTTTGGGTGGGGTGTGGGTGCATGGAGCCTCCGGTGATGCCTTGGAACGGCCACAGCATCGGAGACCCGGTTTGTGCGCAGGTGAATAAACGGTATCGCGGGCAGACAGAAACGGAGATGTTTCGACTGCTTTCGTTTGTGTCGAGCCCAGGGCCTCAGGGTTGCCCCGCCACCCACGCCTTGAGCGCATCACCCGAGGGCAGGGCATCGAGCACACCCTGTTGCGACGCGACCCAGGCGCCGGCCCATGCGGCAGGCTGCAGCGCTTGTGCCGGGCTCTGTCCCTCAGCCAGGGCCTGGCACCAGGCGGCTGCGAACGCGTCTCCGCAACCTGTGGTGTCCACCGCCTGCACCGTGCGTGCCGGCTGGTGCAGCGGCGCGTCCACGTTGCCCTCCCACAGCAGGCACCCGGCCTCGCCCAGTGTGATGACGAGGTCAAGGCCTGGGTGGGACAGGCGCCAGCGCCGCACGGGCTCGGCCCAACCCTGGGATGTCGGTGCCGTGCCGGGCGGCTGCCCGAGCAGGTTGCTGGCCTCGTGTTCATTGAGCAGCAGGGTGTCGACCTGCTGCAGCAACTCGCTTGCGATCGGCCGCCAGGGCGAGGGGTTGAGCACCGTCTTGGCGCCGGCCTGCCGCGCCAGCCGGAAGGCCTCTGCGATGACCTCGTCGGGCGCTTCGAATTGACCATAGACCACGGCCGATGCCGCGATGTCACTGGCGGCTGCGCGCGCGTGCTCGCGGCCGAGCTGGTGGTTGGCGCCGGGGTGCACGACGATGACGTTGTCGCCTGCTTGGTCGATCAAGCCGACGCCGTGGCCGCTGGGGCCGGCAAGGTGGTGCACGTGGGCGTCGCTCAGGCCTTCCTGGCGCAGCAGGCCGACCAGGGCCTGCGCTGCCATGTCATCGCCCACGCCAAGCAGCAGGTGCACGGGCGCGCCCAGGCGGCGCAGGCCCACCGCCACGTTCAGCCCCTTGCCGCCAGGCTCCATCAGGAAGCCGTCGGCGTGCACGTGCTCGCCTCGCGCGGGCAGGCGAGGCGTGAACCAGCAGCAGGCCATCACGAAGCTGCCGATGACGAAGACGGGGCGTGACGAAGGGTCTGACATGTCGGGGCGCAGAACAGGTGCCCCAGTCTAGGTCGCTTCAGTCCAGGTGCGGCAGACGGCCCCGCCAGGCGGCCAGCGCGTACAGCATGCCCATCACGAACAGGATGGCGGTGGTCGGCTCGGGCACCACGCTGACGGCGTAGTCGTGGCCGCTCACGCTCACGGTGTTGGCGCCGGCCACGTTCGGCGTCAGGTTGAAGCGGGCGGTGCTCATGTAGTCGGCCCAGGCGTCGCTGGTGCCGTTGCGAAAGCCCGCTTGCGATCCGGCGAACAGCGTGCCTCGCACGCGCACCAGTTCACCCACCACTGCCTCGAAGGTCTGGCTGAAAACGCCGTCGCCTTGCGACATCTGCCAGTCGATCGTGCGCACGCGCGGAACCGGTGACAGCCACGCCGGGCCCATGGACGCGGCAAAGCCCACGCTCAATGCCCCGGGGGGGGCGGGCAGCGGGGTCACACCGCTGGTGCCGTCAATGGTCAGCGAGAAGGTGTAGGTGATGGGTGTGCCCGCGGCCAGCCCGGGCGCCGTGACCTCGATGAAGTCTTCGAAGGAGGTCGAGAAGATGGCGTCCACGAAGCCATCGTCGCTGTTGAAGGATTTTTCGTAGTGGGTGCTGAGCTTGCCCTTGAGCACGCCCATCGAGGCCTCGATCTGTGCGTGGGCGCGCGCGCCGTTGCTCAGCACCGTGTTCGAACTTTGTTTGAGCACGGGTTGGAGGACCAGGTCGGCACCTTCGATGGTGGTGCGCTTGGAGTCGACCGGGGCTTCGACCGGGTTCGTCGCGTAGCGGATCCCGTCGGTCTGGGTGCTCGCGTTCAAGTAAGCCGGGTTGGGCAGGAAGGGCGCGGCCAGGCTCAGGCCCGGGGCGGCGAGTGCCGCAGCCAGGATCAGGCCGAGGGCCGGGCGCAGCGGTGAGACGGCGGTGGCGTGGACGGTGGGGCAGACGGCCATGGGCCTCCCTGATTGGTTTGATTTCATGATGCCATTATGGAGTCCAAAAAGATACCAAACTATCGAACAAGTCGATGCAAGGGGCCACCCCTAGAATCGATGCATGCCTTGTGATCTGCCATGAGCCCTGTTTTGCCCTCCTCGGTGCCGCCTGGCGGCTGGTCTGGCCTGGTGCAGCTGGATGCCGATCGCGCGCAGCCGGTTTACCTGCAGCTGGTCGATGCGCTCACGCAGCTGATGAGCACGGGGGTGCTCGCCGAAGGCCAGCACCTGCCGGCCGAGCGCGTGCTGGCGGCCGAGCTGGGTGTCAGCCGGACCACGGTCAAGCGCGCCTACGACCACCTGCGCGAGGCGCAGAACCTCAGCACGCACGGGCGGGGTGGCACGGTGGTGCGCCACACGCCCCGGGTCGCGCCCGAGCTGGCACGCCTGAAGGGCTTCTCCAAGGAGATGGAGGAGCTGGGCATGGTGCCCAGCACGCAGGTGCTGTCGCGCCGCATCGTGCTGGACCGCACCATGGCATCGGTGTTCAAGCGCCCCTCGACGGCGCAGTTCCTGCAGATCACGCGGGTGCGCCTGGCGGACGGCTGCCCCATGTCACGCGAGGTGGCCTGGTACGACCTGACGGCCGCGCCGGAGTTGGCCGACTGGGACGGGCAGGGCTCGGCTTATGGCCTGCTCCAGGTCGCCAGCGGCATCGAGCTCGAGCGCGCCGACCAGAGCGTGGAGGCGGTGATGAGCGACGCGGAAGAGACCCGCGTATTCGGCTTCGAGCGACCGGGGCCTTGCTTGCTGCTCAAGCGCCACACCTATGCCAGCACGGGGCAGCTGGTGGAGTACGTGGAAGGCACCTTCCGGGGCGATGCCTACGCCTACCGGCACGCGATGAAGCCCTGAGCCTGAGCTCTGTGAGCCCGGGCCCTGGCGAGGCGGGCGCACCGCGTGGCGCGCCGCTCGCCAGCCGGTTCACTGGCTCGACAGGCTCAGGCCCGCGTGCTCACGCAACGGGTGGAAGTGCACCAGCGGGTGGCGCTCGGCCGTCAGGCGCAGGTCGTAGGCCGAGGTCATCATGTAGGCCAGGGTGTCGGCCGCGTCGAGCGCCAATTTCGAGGCGTTCTCGTCGGTGAACTTCTTGAGCGCTTCCGGCGTGTCGGCCGTGATCCAGCGCGCGCCCGTGAAGCGGCAGGGCATCAGGCGGATGTCCACGCTGTACTCGGCTTTGAGGCGGTGCTGCACGACTTCGAACTGCAATTGGCCGACGGCGCCCAGCAGCATCGATCCGCCGACTTCGGGGCGGAAAACCTGGATGGCGCCTTCTTCGCCCAATTGCAGCAAACCTGCTTGCAACTGCTTTGATTTCATCGGGTTGGCCAGTTCCACCGTCTGGAACAGCTCGGGCGCGAAGAAGGGCAGGCCGGTGTACTGCAGGGTCACGCCGTCGGTGATGGTGTCGCCCAGCTGCACGCCACCGTGCGTGGTGAAGCCGATGATGTCGCCGGCGAAGGCCTCATCCACCGCCTCGCGGCGCTGCGACAGGAATGTCACCACCGAGGTGGGGCGCAGCTCTTTGCCGTTGCGCTGCACCTTGAGCTTCATGCCGGGTGTGTACTTGCCCGAGCACACGCGCACGAAGGCGATGCGGTCGCGGTGCGATGGGTCCATGTTGGCCTGCACCTTGAAGACCACGCCGGAGAAGTTCTCCATCTCGGGCACGATCTCTTTCTTGCTGCCGTCCTTTTCGGTGCTGAAGCGGGGGCGGGGCGAGGGCGCCAGGTCCACCAGGGCGTCGAGCACCTCCTGCACACCGAAGTTGTTGACGGCCGAGCCGAAGAACACGGGCGTTTGCTTGGCGGCCAGGAACAGCTCCAAATCGAACGCGGGCGCGGCCTCGGCCATCAGCTCCATGTTCTGCTCGGCAAGCTCCCACTCGTGGCCAAAGCGCTCGGCGAGCTTGTCGCGCTCGTCCAGCGAGACCACTTCGTCGTCTTCACCGCGCTTGTCGGCGCCGGCGTCGAACAGGCGCATCGACTTCGATCGCAGGTTGACGATGCCGCCGAACAGCTTGCCCTGGCCCACCGGCCAGGTCATCGGCACGCAGGGCATGCCCAGCTCCTGCTCGACCTCATCGAGCAATTCGAGCGGGTCGCGGCCTTCGCGGTCCATCTTGTTGACGAAGGTGATGATGGGCGTGTCGCGCTGGCGGCAGACCTCGATCAGGCGGCGCGTCTGCGCTTCGACGCCGTTGGCCGCGTCGATCACCATCAGGGCCGAGTCCACCGCGGTCAGCACGCGGTAGGTGTCTTCCGAGAAGTCCTTGTGGCCTGGGGTGTCGAGCAGGTTCACCACGTGTTCGCGGTAGAGCATCTGCATCACCGACGAGGCCACCGAAATCCCGCGCTGCTTTTCGATCTCCATCCAGTCCGACGTGGCGTGGCGTGAGGCCTTGCGGCCCTTGACCGCCCCGGCGATGTGGATCGCGCCCGAGAACAGCAGCAGCTTTTCCGTCAGCGTCGTTTTACCGGCGTCCGGGTGGGAAATGATCGCGAAGGTGCGGCGGCGCCCGGTTTCGGGGGCAAAAGGCGAGGTGGACACGGCAAAGGCTCCGGGCCGAGGAAAACCCGCGATGCTAGCCGATGAGGGGCCCGCGCGCCAGTTGGCGGGGGCCCCTGCTTGCCGGGTGCGAGCCGGGTGGGCCTCAGGCGGCGCGGCGGCGGCGGGCCAGGAAGCCGATGGCGGCCAGGCCAGCCAGGGCGGCAGCGGCGCTGGTGGGCTCGGGCACCGGCAAGGCCGTGCCGGACACGCTGACCATGTCGAAGCGCCAGGTGCCCGAACCCGCAAAGGTCTTGCTGGCGTCGGAGGCCAGGTAGCCCGAGGTGCCAGGCGCGAACGTGGCCACGACGCGGAAGGCCAGGTTGGCGTTGTCATCGGCGCCGGCCACGTTGGACAGGTCGATGGTGCGCGCGTTGAACCAGGTGTCGCCCAGGCCGCTGTCGAACACGGCGTAGTCGATGAAGTTCACGCCGTCGAGCGAGTACTGGGCCAGCTCGTAGCGCGAGCTGGTGTTGCTGTGGCGCAGGTCGTAGCTGAAGACCACGTCTTCGAAACCGACCGAGCTGGCCTTGACCTCGATGCCACGGCCCTTGTTGCCGCTGCCTTGGGCGCCATAGGTCGTGGTCTGCAGGCCGGAGTTGTCGCTGGCGGCCGGGTCGGACGAGCCCACGCCGCTGTTGAAGCTGGGGGTGGTGACGCCACCGATCAGGCTCAGGCTGCCGGCGCCGATGGAGGGCAGGGCGTTGCCGGTGCCAGTGGCGCCGTCAGGCGTGATGGAATTGAACGACCATTGGGTGATGACCTCGGCGTGCGCGAACTGGGCGGCACCCAGTGTCAGGGCGAGGGTGATGGCGGACAGGGCGAAGGACTTCATGGAAACTCCCGGAAAGGCGTGCTGATGCCCTTGAATCTAGGGTTCTCCCGTGAACTGGCCGTGAATCGCTGGGCCGCTTTTTGCGCCGTGCGGCTCACGCCGGCTCAAGTTCGGTGAGCCCGGGTCGACATCTGATGCAGCGAATCTTCAAAGAGAAAATGGGCGCGATGGACCGCATGGAGCGCAAGCCGGGTGACCCGGGTCGCCTGGACTCGGGCGCGGGCGTGTTCGCGCGCCTGATGCTGGTCGTCAGCGTCATCGCCGGGCTGGCTCACTTGGGCTTCATCGGCTTGTTCCTGCGGGTTCAGGTGCCTGCGCTGGCCCTGGCCAACGTCGCCAGCGTCCTGGTTTATGTGCTGACGGCCATCCTGATCAGGCGCGGCCGGCTCACGCTGGCCACCTTGTTGATCGTGCTGGAGGTGCTCCTGCACGGGGTGGTGGCCACGGCGATCATCGGCTGGGCGGCGGGCTTTCACCACTACCTGCTCTTGGTCATCCCTGTGATGATTGTGAGCGCTTACTATCGTTACTTGCTCAGGTTTGTCTTGGCGTGCGCCGTGGCTGTGTTGTACCTCGGCCTGGACATGGCTTACCGCGAAGCCACGCCTGCCGTGGCCGTGCCCGCGCCTTTGCTCGACGGCCTGCACTACATCAACCTGGCCACGGTGTTGCTCATGCTGGGGGTGTTGGCCACGGTCTACCAACGCCTGGTCTCGCGTGCCGAGCAGAGCCTGCACGAGCTGGCCTGCACCGACCCCCTGACCCAGCTGCGCAACCGCCGCTTCATGATGGAAGTGGCCCAGCACGAAGCTGCCGTCGTCGAACGCGGAGGGCGCCCCTTGAGCCTCCTGCTGGGTGACATCGATCACTTCAAGCGCATCAACGACCAGCATGGCCATGCCGTGGGCGACGGCGCGCTGCGTGCGATTGCCCAGGTGCTGCGCGACGGGGTGCGCGAGGTCGACCACGTGGCGCGCTGGGGTGGCGAAGAGTTCCTGGTGCTGCTGCCCGGCACCGAGCTGGACGAGGCGCAGCAGGTGGCGGACCGACTGCGCAGGGCCGTGCTGGCGTTGGGCGAAGTCGAAGGCCGCCTCCAGCTCGGCCTGAGCATCACCCTGGGCCTGGCCGAGCTGCGGCCGGGCGAAAGCATCGAGCAGGCCCTCATGCGGGCCGACCGCGCGCTCTATGAAGGCAAACAAGCCGGTCGAAACCGTGTGGTTCTCGCAGGACAAGCCTGAGTGCTTGTGCCTATAATCGCGCCACTTTCGAGGAGCGTTGCAAGGCCCAGCCCCGTCGTTCGACACGGCGCGAACCGCTGGCCCCAGGCTCGAAAGCCTCTCCTTTTGCAACGGCGCTCACCCGCATGTGTCCCGCTGGGTGAGTCATTCCCGCTTCACGTCCCCACGTTTCGTCGGCGCTGAAGTTGTTCCCCTCCCGGCAGCGCACGGCGGCATCTGAACTTTTTCGGAGCTGAGTCATGAACGCTGTGTTGAAGAACCTCGAAACCTCCCACCAAGGCGTTGACTGCGTCGTCGCCGACATGTCCCTGGCCGACTGGGGCCGCAAGGAACTCACCATCGCCGAGCACGAGATGCCCGCGCTGATGGCCATCCGCCGCGAATACGCCGCCAGCCAGCCCCTCAAGGGCGCGCGCATCACCGGCTCGCTGCACATGACCATCCAGACGGGCGTGCTGGTCGAGACCCTGCAGGCCCTGGGCGCCGAAGTGCGCTGGGCCTCATGCAACATCTACTCGACGCAAGACCACGCCGCCGCCGCCCTCGTGGCCAAGGGCACGCCCGTCTTCGCCTACAAGGGCGAGTCGCTGGAAGACTACTGGGACTACACGCACCGCATCTTCGAATTCGGCGCCAAGAGCACCCAGGGCGAAGGCCCCAACATGATCCTGGACGACGGCGGCGACGCCACCATGCTGATGCACCTGGGCAAGGCCGCCGAGAAGGACATCTCCGTGCTGGCCAACCCCACCAGCGAAGAAGAGCGCATCGTGTTCGCCGCCATCAAGGCCAAGCTGGCTGTTGATGCGACCTGGTACAGCCGCAAGGGCGCCGAAATCATCGGCGTGACCGAAGAGACCACCACCGGCGTGCACCGCCTCAACGAGATGTCGGCCAAGGGCACCTTGATGTTCCGCGCCATCAACGTCAACGACTCGGTCACCAAGTCCAAGTTCGACAACCTCTACGGCTGCCGCGAATCGCTGGTCGACGGCATCAAGCGCGCCACCGACGTGATGGTGGCCGGCAAGATCGCCGTGGTCGCTGGCTACGGTGACGTGGGCAAGGGCTCGGCCCAGGCCCTGCGCGCCCTGAGCGCCCAGGTGTGGGTCACCGAGATCGACCCCATCAACGCCCTGCAGGCCGCCATGGAAGGCTACCGCGTCGTCACCATGGACTACGCCGCCGACAAGGCCGACATCTTCGTGACCGCCACCGGCAACAAGAGCGTCATCACCTACAAGCACATGCAGGCGATGAAGGAAAACGCCATCGTCTGCAACATCGGTCACTTCGACAACGAAATCGACGTTGCTGAAGCCGAGACGAAGTGCAAGTGGGAAGAGATCAAGCCCCAGGTCGATCACGTGATCTTCCCCGATGGCAAGCGCATCATCATGCTGGCCAAGGGCCGCCTGGTGAACCTGGGTTGCGGCACGGGCCACCCCAGCTACGTGATGTCGTCGAGCTTCGCCAACCAGACCATCGCCCAGATCGAGCTGTTCACCCGCCCTGACGCGTATGAAAACGGCAAGGTCTACGTGCTGCCTAAGCACCTCGATGAGAAGGTGGCGCGCCTGCAGCTGGTGACCCTCAACGCCCAGCTCACCGAGCTGAGCGACGAGCAAGCCGCCTACATCGGCGTGTCCAAGCAAGGCCCTTACAAGCCCGACACGTACAGGTATTGACCACCCCCCACGGCCTTCCGGCCGCCCCCTCGAGGGGGGCAACCACCAGCGGCCCGGCAAAGCCGGTTCCGCGGTGGTTTGCTTGATCGGGCGCCGACACCGGGGCACTTTCGGGCACTGACCCATTTCTAGGACATCCATGCCACGCGCTGACCAGCTTCTCGTTCTACATGGCCATGCGCCAACCCGTTCTGCCGCCCACCGACTGGTGGAGGCGGGGGCCGCGCAATGGCTCGGACCCAAGGGCTGGACCACGCTGCGCAAAGCCGGTGAGGACCTGCCCGAAGACGCGCAACTGCGCGTCACCAACGACGACGAGCTGCGTTGGGTGTCCCGCGCGGGGCTCAAGCTCGAAGGCGCCCTGTCCCACATCGGGCTCGACGTGTCCGGCATGCACTGCCTGGACGTGGGCCAGTGCACCGGCGGCTTCACCGACGTGCTGCTGACGCAGGGCGCTGCCAGCGTGGTCGGCGTGGAAGTGGGCCACGGCCAGCTCCACGACAAGCTCAAGGCCGACGCCCGGGTGGTCTGCCTGGAGAACGTCAACGCCCGCGAGCTCGAAGGCAGCCCGCTGCGCGAGCACGCCCCGGCCGATGGCTTCGACCTGATCGTGGCCGACCTGTCCTTCATCGCCCTGTCCAAGATCGTGCCGCACCTGGGCCCGTGGCTCAAGCCGGGTGGCCAGGTCGTCATGCTCATCAAGCCGCAGTTCGAGGTCGGCAAGGAGCACGTCGGCAAGGGCGGTGTGGTCAAGGACCCGGCCCAGCATGCCCGTGCCCGCGACATGGTGCGCCGCGCCTGCACCGACCTCGGCTGGAAGGTGCACAAGGGCTTTGCCAGCCCGATCGCCGGTGGCGACGGCAACCTCGAGTTCTTCATCTGGGCGCAGTCTCCCACCGAGACGCCCCAAGCCTGAATCAGCCTGATCCCTCGCGTGACCCCATGACCTCCCTGCCCATCAGCTTCGAGTTCTTCCCGCCCAAGACGCCCGAGGGCGTGGACAAGCTCGCCGCCGTGCGCCAGCAGCTCTACCCCCTCAAGCCCGAGTACTGCTCGGTCACCTATGGCGCGGGCGGCTCCACACAAGACGGCACCATCCAGACGGTGCGCGCCATCCTGGCCGAAGGCTTCGACGCGGCGCCTCACTTCTCGTGCATCGGCGCGAGCAAGGCCAGCGTGCGCGAGCAGCTCGCCCAGTTCAAGGCCGACGGCATCAAGCGCATCGTGGCCCTGCGCGGTGACCTGCCCAGCGGCTATGGCGGCTTCGGCGAGTTCAAGTACGCCAGCGAGCTGGTGGCCTTCATCCGCGAAGCAACCGGCGACCACTTCCACATCGAGGTCGGCGCCTACCCCGAGATGCACCCGCAGGCCCGCAACCCGCAGGCCGACCTCAAGGCCTACGTCACCAAGGTGATGGCGGGCGCCGACGTGGCCATCACGCAGTACTTCTTCAACACCGACGCTTACTTCCGCTTCGTCGAAGACGCCGAGAAGGCGGGCGCGCGCATCCCCGTGGTGCCGGGCATCATGCCCATCACCAACGCCAGCCAGCTGATCCGCTTCTCGGACGCCTGTGGTGCCGAGGTGCCGCGCTGGATCCGCACCCGCCTGGAAGGCTTCGGCGATGACAAGGCGTCCATCCAGGCGTTCGGCCTGGACGTGGTCACCGACCTGTGCGACCAGCTTCGCGCCGGCGGCGTGCCCGGCCTGCACTTCTACACGATGAACCAGGCCACCACCGTCAAGGCGCTGTGTGCGCGGCTGGGCCTGACAGGCTGACGGGGCGCCTGACAAGCCCCCGCACCCGGTTTTGTTGCGCGCACGCGCCGCAGCGTGCGCGCCATCTGATCCTGGTCAAGTTCAGACCACGGCCTGGCATGCACCCGGGAGGGTGAGCCAGCCGACTTGCGCTGAATCAAATTTCACCCGGGGTGACCCTGATGCAATGGACCCATGGCGAATCGCAGGACGCGTCGCCAAGGCAACCTGCAAGAAGGATCACACCATGAAAAACACCTCCGCTCTGACCCGCCTCGCCCTGGCCGCTGTCGCCGCCGCATCGCTCGCCGCCCCCGTGGCATCGCAAGCTGCTGAAGGCCCCTGGCTGGTGCGCGCTCGCGCCCTGAACCTGGATCCGGCGAACAAGGACTCCACTGGCCTGGACCTCAACGTCAACAGCAAGGTGATCCCTGAGTTGGACATCACCTACTTCTTCACCCCGAACATCGCTGCAGAACTGGTGCTGACCGTGCCCCAGAAGCACGACATCAAGGCCGGTGACACCAAGATCGGTTCGCTCAAGCACCTGCCCCCCACGCTGTCGGTCCAGTACCACTTCCTGCCGACGTCCAACTTCCGTCCTTACGTGGGCGTGGGCGTGAACCTGACGCTGTTCTCCGACGTTGACTTCGATCCGGCGGTTCGCGCTGCCCTGCAACCTTCGGTTGAAAGCAAGAGCTTTGGCATGGCCTATGGCGCTGGCTTCGACTACAAGCTGACCGAGCAGGTCTACCTGAACGTGGACGTCAAGAAGGTGCACATCCATGCCAAGGTCAAGGCCTTCGGTGAAGATGCCGGTACCCTGAAGGTCAACCCCGTGCTGTTCGGCATCGGCATTGGCTACCGCTTCTGATCTTCGCTGCCGCTGATGGCGGCAACTGAAAAAGGCTCCTTCGTGGAGCCTTTTTTATTGGGATCGGTGGTGAGGTCGGGCACATCCCACCTGTGCGCCTCGAGGTTGCATGCGTCCATGAAAAAAGCCCCCGGAGGGGCTTTTTCTGACCGGGCCGCGCGGGGCTTCAGTCGTTGGCGGCTTCGCGGCGACGGCGGGCCATGGTGCCCATGGCCAGCAGGCCGGCGCCCAGCAGGGCGTAGGTCGAGGGCTCGGGCACGGCCGGGGTCGGGACCACGGTGCCGATCTTGATCGACTTGATCATGTCAGCAACGTAGGAGAAGCTGGCGGGATCGAGTTCAGCGGCGACCAGGAAGGACTTGAAGCTGTCGGCCAGCACGAAGCTGGAAGCGTCCAGACCGATGGAGCGCTTGACCGAAGAGGTGCTCACGGCCATGCCGTTTTCTTCGCCGAAGCTCGAGGTCACGACGGTGGCGGTCAGCAGTTCCTGGTTTTGCAGGTTCAGCACGGGCAGCAGGGCGGAGCCAACCAGCAGGTTGCCAGTCAGGGTGCTGGTGGCCAGGTCGAAGCTGAAGTTGCTCAGGGTGATGCTGGGGTTCAGCGTCTTGGTGAACTTCAGGCCGGCGGCGTCAACGAAGTCGATGTCGATCGGGCCGTTGTTGGCGGGCAGGTCCACACCTTGCACGGCCACGCCGGAGAGCACGCCGGTGGTGGCGTTGTAGGTGGCGCCGCCCACGCCCGACGGGGTGTAGCCGTTCAGCGAAGCGGAAACAGCAGCCTTGTCGACGGTGACGCTGGCGCTGATGGCGTTGAAGGACTGCGCGGCAGCGAAGGCGTTGCTGGCGGCGACGGCAACGGCGACGGCTGCAATGTGCTTGATGTACGTCATGTTCAGGGATCCTTGTTTCGTTTGAAGGGGGACCGCTCTGGAGGCGATCTGTTCAGGCATGGAGCTATCTTCCCTTCGGAACGGCGAGCAACGCCTAGGGTTCACACGGGCTCCCCCCGTGACTAGGGGCCGTCAAACGGGCCACGTGTCGTGTTCTGTTACCACCGCGACCAAGGGTTGGTCATGCGCGGCGGGTTGCAGGGCCCCGATGGGCAGCCTCGCCTGGCTCCATGCAACGCCGAATGCGGTGACCTCCGGGTGGGCCGCCAGGTAGCGGTCGAAGTAGCCGCCGCCGTAGCCCAAGCGGTGGCCGTCTTCGGTGAAGCCCACGCAGGGCACCAGGATCACGTCGGGCACCAGGGGCTTGCCTTCGCCGGTCGGGATGCCGCAGCCGTCGCGGCGTGTGGGCTCGGCGCCGTCCCAGGGCAGGAAGTGCATGGCCACCGGGGACTTGCTGGCCTCGGGCAGGGCCAGTCGTGTGCCCCAAGCCCGCTGCGCCTGGCAGGCGATGTTCCTTGGGTTAAATTCGCCTTGAATCGGCCAGTACACGCCCAGGCACATGGGCTCCAATTGCTCGAGCACGGCCCACAATCGCGCCTCCAGCCCAGCCTGTGCTGCCACAGCGGCTTCCGTGGTGGCCCAGTCCCGACGAGACTGGAGCAGCTGGCGTCGCCAGGTGGTGCGGTCATCGCCGCTGGTGGGGGCTTCGGACATGGTCGACAACAACAAGAAAAGGTCTGACAAGTGAGAACTGCGCGCAAGTATGCGTCCCGAGTCCGCCATCGCGCGCTCGCCCTGGTGGCCGGTGCGACCTGCCTGATCACGGCCGGGTTGCCGACGGCGATGAGCCCCGTGACCTTGCTGGTGGGCGCCCCCCTGCTGCTCACGCAGGGCGTGGCACAGGCTCAGCTGGGGCAGGGCGCCGCCAGCGACGACCGCCTGCTGGGTGACGCCCGCGAGGCCTGGCGCCAGCGCGATCGCCCGCGTCTGCTGGCGCTGCGCAACCAGCTCATCGCGCAGGAGCACCCGCTGGCGCCCTGGGCTGCTTACTGGTACTTCATGTCGCGCCTGAGTGAAGCCCCGCCGGCCGAGGTCGACGAGTTCCTGGCGCGCTGGCCCGACAGCTACGTGGCCGATCGGGCCCGCAACGACTGGTTGCTCGAACTCGGCCGCCGCCAGGACTGGGCGAACTTCCTGCGCATCCAGCCCGCCTTCCGCATGAACGACGACCGCGAGGTCAGCTGCCTGGGTGTGCTGGCGCGCCACCGCACCGGCGCCCCCATGGAGGGGCCGAGTGATTTGCGCGAACAGGCCCGCCAGTTCTGGTGGGCCCAGAAGGACGCCGACAACGGCTGCGACACCATGGCGCGTGCGCTGCTGGACGCGGGCGTGCTGACCCAGGGCGACGTCTGGCGCAAGCTGCGGTTTTCGATCGAGGGCGACAAGCCCCGAGCGCTACAGCAGTCGGCCCGCCTGCTCAGCGACGCGGCGGCCCAGGCCGTCAACCGCCTCATGAGCCAGCCCCAGGCTTTCCTGCAGCCCAAGGGGGCCAGCAGCCTGGTCGACTCGGGCGACAAGGCCGGCTCGCCTGGCGCCAGCATCGGCCCCCGCGCGGCCTCCGCCAGCCAGGCCAAGGGCAAGAAGGCCGAGGCCGCCAAAGCCAAGTCGAAAGCCAAAGACGCCAAGAAGAAGCCCGCCAAGCCCACCCTGGCCCCCATGCCCGTGGCCTTCCCGCCCGAGGTGGAGGGCCCGCTCAACCTGCTGGCCCTGGTGCGCTGGGCTGCCATCGATCCCGACGCCACCGCCGCGGCGCTGAGCCAAAGCGGCGCGCGCGAACGCTGGCACCTGCGCGCCGAAGACATGGCCTGGGCCTGGGCCGTGGTGGGCCGCTGGTCGGCCGGCAAGCTGCAAGCCGAGGCACCTGCCCACTGCGAACGCGCGCTGGCCGAAGCCGCGCTGGCCGCTGGCACCCGCAACCGGGGCGACGCCACCCGGGGTGCGGCCGCCTGGTCACCCGATGTGTTGACCTGGATGGCGCGCGCCGGCCTGCGCTCGGCCACCTCGGGCGATGCCTCGCGCTGGGCCCTGGTCGAGCAGGCCATCGAGGCCATGCCCCCCGAGCTGCAGCAAGACGGCGCCTGGCAGTACTGGAAGGCCAAGTCGCTGCAGGCGCATGCCCGCGCCGGAGGTGGCTCCGCGGCGGCACACGAAGCCATGCGCCAGCAGGCCCGTCAGTTGCTGGCCCGCGTGGCGCACCCTTTGACCTTCTATGGCCAGCTCGCCGCTGAAGAGCTGAACCAGGCGCCGCCCCGCGAGCCCGCCCGCCCCGCTCCTTTGACCGAGGCCGAGCAGGCCCAGGCCCGCGCCAACCCGGGCATCGACCGCGCCCTGCGCATGATGGCCCTGGGCTGGCGCAGCGAAGGCGTGCGCGAGTGGAACTTCACCCTGAGCATGTCCAAGCCCGGCGGCTTGAGCGACCGCGAGCTGCTGGCCGTGGCCGAAGAGGCCTGCCGCCGCGAGATCTGGGACCGATGCATCAACACCAGCGACCGCACCCGCACCGAGATCGACCTCAACCAGCGCTACCCCACGCCCTTCCGGCAGGACGTGCTGCGCGCGGCCGGCGAGGTGGGCCTGGACGCGGCCTACATGTACGGCCTGATCCGCCAGGAGTCGCGCTTCATCCTCTCGGCGCGCTCCACCGTGGGGGCCTCCGGCCTGATGCAGGTCATGCCCGCCACCGCCTCCTGGACGGCGCGCAAGCTCAAGATCGCCTACACGCCCGACCTCATCACCGACCGCGACACCAATTTGCGCATTGGCGCCGGCTACCTCAAGCTGGTGCTCGACGACTTCCAGGGGGCGCAGGCCCTGGCGGCCGCGGCCTACAACGCCGGCCCTGGGCGGCCTCGTCGCTGGCGCGAAGGCGCCCGCGTGGACGCTGCCGCCTGGGTCGAGAACGTGCCCTTCACCGAAACCCGCGATTACGTCAAAAAAGTGCTGTCCAACGCCGTGGTTTACGGGCATTTGCTGCACGGCAAGCCGCTCTCGCTCAAGAATCGACTGGGCGCCACCGTGGGCCCTCGCGCGGCCGGCGCCCCGTCGTCCGACACCGACCTGCCCTGACCCTGATTTGCCCTGGAGCCGCGCCCCTTGGGTGGGGTAGGCTCGCCACAGGAGGTTCCCCATGAAGCGCATCCTTGTCCTTGGTGGCTCCGGCTTCGTGGGCCGGGCCGTGTGCGAGCAGCTGGCATCGCACCCTGTGCTGGGCGCGGCCCGCATCGTGGTGCCGACCCGCCGCCGCGCCCGGGCCAGGCACCTGCTGCCCCTGCCGCAGGTGGACGTGATCGAAGCCGACATCAACCAGGACCGTGCGCTGCAGCGCCTGCTCCAGGGTGCGGACGCAGTGGTCAACCTGGTGGCCATCCTGCACGGCCGACCGGATGATTTCGAGCGCGCCCATGTGGACCTGTGCCAGCGCCTGGCCGAAGACTGCATGCAGCTGGGCGTCAAGCGGGTGGTGCACGTCAGCGCGCTGGGCGTGGGCGACGACCCGACGGCCGCGCCCTCGCATTACCTGCGCACCAAGGCCGAGGGCGAGCAGGCCTTGCGCGTGCAGGGCCTGGAGCTGTCGGTGCTGCGCCCCAGCGTGATCTTCGGGGCGCACGACCGCTTCTTCAACCTGTTCGCGGCCCTGCAGCGCGTGTTCCCGCTGATGCCCCTGGCCGGCGGTGATGCCCGCTTTCAGCCGGTGTGGGTAGAGGACGTGGCGGCGGCCATCGTGCGCTGCCTGGCCGACCCGGCCGCCACGGCGGGGCACACCTTCGAGCTGGGCGGCCCGGATGTGTGCACCCTGGCGGACATCGTCAAAATGGCAGGGCGCTGGAGCGGTCACGCGCGGCCGGTGCTGCCGCTGCCGATGGTGGCGGGGCGCTTGCAGGCGGGGGCGATGGCCTGTTTGCCTGGCGAGCCGCTGATGTCGGCCGACAACCTGGACTCGATGAAGGTGCCCAACGTGCTGGGCGGCAAGCTGCCGGGCCTGGCGGCGCTGGGTGTGTCGGCGTCGGCGATGTCGGCGGTGGTGCCCGCCTACCTGGGGGCCAAACGGAACTGGGCCGAGCAGCTGGACGTTTGGCGGGCGGCTGCCCGGCGCTGAGCGCAGCGCGGCACCAGGGCACGTCACTTTGACACGCAACGTGGGGCTGCCCCGTCCCGACCAGGCCCCCTGACAAAGCGCCTGGCCAAACAAAAAGGCCCGCCACTGGGCGAGCCTTTTCAGGGGAAAGCCGAGGATCAGGCTGCGGCCAGCAGGGCAGCCGTGTCGAACACGCTGCTCATCGGGGGCAGGTTCATGATCATCGGGGCCGGGGCGTTTTTCGACACCTTGACCGGCTTGACGTTGGCGTCGTTCTGGGCGACTTCGGCCTTGTCCCAGTTGCCCGCCGACTCCTTGCCCGACACGGCGATCGAGTAGAAGACACGGAAGGCGATCTTGCGCTCGCCCCAGAAGTCGGCTGCGTCGCGGAAGGCATCGAGCAGCTGCTCGCGCGTTTCGCGGTCGACGTTGCCGCCGGGGATCAGCTCCAGCACCACGACGAAACCGGGTTGAGGGCCCGACTTGTGCACCATGTCCGTGATGCAGTCGTACAGGGCGTCCAGGTTCTTGCCGAAGTGGTCCGGGAACAGGAAGTCACGCGCGATGATGTCCAGCACGTCCTGCTTGTCCCGGGCGCCGCCCAGGTTGGTGTACAGGAAATGGTGGCCTGCGGCGTTGGCAGCCTGTTGCAAGTCTTCCGGGCGGTAGGCGCGGATGGATTGAACGATGTTGGGTCGAACGGATTGCAACAACATGATCGCTTGGGGCCCGTGGTGCGTCGAAGGTTCGGCGTCCGGTCGGGCTGTGTGAGGGTCAGAGAAAGAGCGTGGGCTTCGGGGCTGGTTCGGGCCCGTCAGCGGAGGTCAGCGGCGGGGGTCGATCTGCTTGAAGCTTGCATAGTGATCCCGCGTGTAGAAACAAGTTTCAGGTTGTTGGACTTCTTTACCTCCGCAGACGATGCGTCGTGCACCACGATCGCGTTCGCCAGGCGTTGGCACGGTGTATTCACGATAGAAGCCGCGTGGCCGACGTGGCAGCAGGCGTTCCCGGTTGCCGAAGACCGACCCGTCCTTGCTGTAGCGGAACGGACCCCCTTCGTGGATGCGCCGGTGGACATCCTGTGCCTGCACGGGCAGCTCGCTCAAGGCAATGACCTGACTTCGCTGCGCCGCCTGGGTTTCGGCCTCACCTTGGCGGGTGAAGGCCTGGGCCGGGGGCGCCGCCAGCACCGCCAGCGATGTCGCCAGGGCCAGCGTGAAGTTGCGAAGGGCAGTTCGGGTCAAGGTTTGAACGAACCGGTGTTTTTTCAGCACTGCAGCTTCTTCGTTAAAGGCGGTATGGTAGAGAAAGAGCCCAAAAAGCTCAAGGCCCCAGCCCCGGGGAAAGCGGGTACTGGGGCCGTTTGACAAGCTTGCCTGACCTGTGTCAGGGGCCTGCGTGGGGCGGTTGGCGCGATTTCAGCGCAGCGCGTTGGCGTCCGCCACCGTCATCGCCGTCATGTTGACGATGCGGCGCACCGTGGCCGAAGGCGTCAGGATGCACACCGGCTTGGCTGCGCCCAGCAGCACGGGGCCCAGCGCGATGTTGTTGCCCGCGGCCACCTTCAGCAGGTTGTACGAGATGTTGGCGGCGTCGATGTTCGGGCAGACCAGCAGGTTCGCCTCGCCCGTGAGCGTGCTGCGCGGCATCAGCTGCTGGCGGTAGGCGGCGTCCAGGGCGGTGTCGCCGTGCATTTCGCCGTCGATCTCCAGCCAGGGCGCCTGCTGCTGGATCAGGGCCAGCGCCTCGCGCATCTTCACGGCCGAGGGGTGGTTGCTCGATCCGAAATTCGAGTGCGACAGCAGCGCGGCCTTGGGGCGCTGGCCGAAACGCATCATTTCCTCGGCGGCCATGATGGTGATCTCGGCGAGCTGCTCGGCTGTCGGTTCGTGGTTGATGTGGGTGTCCAGGATGTTGACCGTGCGACCCGGCAGGATCAGGCCGGTCATGGCGGCGTAGGTTTTCACACCCTGGCGGCGGCCGATGACCTGGTCGATGTAGTGCAGGTGCAGGGCGGTGTTGCCCCAGGTGCCGCAGATCAGGCCGTCGGCGTCGCCCTTGTGCACCAGCATGGCGGCGATCAGGGTGAGCCGGCGGCGCATCTCGATCTTGGCCATCTGCTCGGTCACGCCCTTGCGCTCGGTCAGGCGGTGGTAGGTCTGCCAGTAGTCGCGGTAGCGGGGGTCGTTTTCGGTGCTGACCAGGTCGATGTCGACGCCGGGGCGCAGGCGCAGGCCGAAGCGCTCGATGCGCTGCTCGATGACGCCGGGGCGGCCGATCAGGATCGGGCGGGCGATGCCTTCATCGACCAGGATCTGGGCGGCGCGCATCACGCCTTCGTTTTCACCCTCGGCGTAGGCGATGCGCTTGTTCTTGGCGCGCTTGGCCACGCTGAAGATGGGCTTCATCGTGTGGCCGGAGGCGTAGACGAAGCTTTGCAGGCGCTCGGTGTAGGCGACGAAGTCGGTGACCGGGCGGGTGACGACGCCGGAGGCCGCCGCCGCCATGGCCACGGCCGGCGCAATCTTCATCATCAGGCGCGGGTCGAACGGCTTGGGAATC
>CAYJXE010000024.1:0-63007 GCA_964373965.1 uncultured Aquabacterium sp.
GAAGGAAGGCGACGAAGTCACCGCCCTGATCATCAACATCGACCGCAAGACCCGCGGCATCCAGTTGTCGATCAAGGCCAAGGACAACGTCGAGCAGCAAGAAGCCATGCAATCGCTGCGCGCCGACACCACCAAGGAAGGCTCCGGCACCACCAGCCTGGGCGCCCTGCTCAAGGCCAAGCTCGACCAGAACAACGGCTGATCCCAGCCCGCGTTCTTTTCCCCCGACCGCCGGAGCCTGCTTCGGCGCGAAGGGGATTGAGCTGAGCGGGGCAGATGTCCTTCAACAGACGCCTGCTGCCGCTCACCTCAGTCCCCCCGGACACCCGCTTTCGGCACGCCAGCCTCCGACCGCATCCATGACACGCTCCGATCTCGTCGCCCGGCTGGCCGAGCGCTTCAGCCAGTTGACCCAGCGCGACGCCGAATTCGCCGTCAAGACCATCCTCGACGCGATGTCGGAGGCCTTGGCCAAGGGCCATCGGATCGAGATCCGCGGTTTCGGCAGCTTCTCGATCAGCCGCCGCCCGCCGCGCATGGGCCGCAACCCGCGCTCAGGCGAACAGGTCCTGATCCCGGAAAAACTGGTGCCGCACTTCAAGCCCGGCAAGGCCCTTCGCGAAGGCGTCGATCAAGCCGCTACACTGGCCTCTCAAACCGACCCTTCTGCCACCAACGAAACCAAGCCAAACTGACCCATGCGAGCCTTGAACTGGTTGTGGCGCGGACTGCTGTTCTTCATCCTGTTTGCCTTCGCACTCAACAACCAGCACCTGGTTGAACTGAAGTGGGTCTTTGGCTGGCGCTGGCAAGCCCCCATGGTGTTCGTTGTTCTGGCCGTTTTCGCGCTGGGTTGCGTCACTGGCGTGCTGGCCATGTTGCCCAGCTGGTGGCGCCACCGCCGCACGGCGCGCAACCGCCAGTTGCTGATGCCCGATCCGGTGGCCGCAACGACCGGCACCTCGCCCACGCCCAGCGCCAACGCCGAGCCGCTGAACCTGCCCAGCGAATTGCCCTTCCCGCCGGACATGCCGGCCCCCCGCAAGCCGGTCAAGTGACTGCGGCCAGATCGCACCTTTCAACCACGGCCTGCATCCGCCGACCACGGCTCACCCGGACAGCGCACAGGCGCCCCGCCCATGGATTTCAATTTCTACTGGCTGCTGCTCGCCCTGCCCTTGGCCTTCCTGCTGGGCTGGATCGCATCCCGGCTCGACCTGCGCCAACTCAAGCGTGAGGACCAGGCGTCGCCACAGGCCTACTTCAAGGGCCTGAACCTGTTGCTCAACGAACAACAGGACAAGGCCATCGATGCGTTCATCGAGGCGGTGCAGCACGACCCCAACACGTCCGACCTGCACTTTGCGCTGGGTAACCTGTTCCGACGCCGCGGCGAGTACGAGCGAGCCATCCGGGTGCACCAGCATCTGCTGGCCCGCGCAGACCTCAAGCGCGAGGAGCGCGAGAAAGCCCAACACGCCCTGGCGCAGGACTTCATGAAAGCCGGGTTGTTCGATCGCGCCGAGGCGGCTTTTCAGGCGCTTGAAGGCACCGCCTTCAGCACCGACGCCCGCCTGGCCTTGCTCTCATTGCATGAGCGCTCGCGCAACTGGCATGCCGCCATCGAAATCGCGCGCCAGCTTGAAGCCGCAGGCACGGGCTCGTTCTCTCAACGCATGGCTCACCACTGGTGTGAAATCGCACAGGAAGCCGATGCCCGAGACCGCCTCGACGAGGCCGAACAGGCCCTGCATCGCGCCCGCGAAGCCGCCCCCCAGGCCGCCAGGCCACTGGTGCTGGCCGGCCAGCGGGCACTGCGGCAGGCGCGCCCAACCGACGCCCTGTCGGCCTGGGACGAGCTGATGGCCATGCAGCCTCAGTCTTTCTCGCTGGTCGCGATGGATTACGCGCGTTGCGCCGAAGCCCAGGGCCAGGCTTCAGCAGCCTTGCGCAAACTCGAGAGCCTCTACCAGCAGATGCCCTCGGTCGATGTGTTGCTGGCCCTCAACGCGCTGCAGCCCGACCCTGACCTGCGCCGACAGGCCTTGATGACGCACATGGCACGCCAGCCGTCCTTGTCTGCCGCGCAGGGCCTGATCCGCGAGCGCCTGACCACGCACAAGCCGCTGGAAGAGCCGGAAATCGAGCGCATGCAGCAGTCTCTGGCGACGGCCGCACAGCCTTTGCAGCGTTACCGTTGCGCAGCCTGTGGTTTTGAGAGCCAACACCATTTCTGGCAATGCCCTGGCTGCCAGGGTTGGGAAACCTACCCTCCTCGCAAACTCGAGGACCTTTGAGGCCAGGGCCTGCGCTGAGCCAATGGGTGGCCGCAGGGGACTGCATCAAGCCGCAGCTGCCATCGCCCCAAGTGCTCGCCTGAACTGAATGGCCTCGGCCACGTGCGTTGGGCCAATGGCTTCCAGGCCCTGCAGATCGGCCAGCGTCCGAGCCAGCCTCACCACACGATGCAGGGCCCGCCCCGACCAACCCAGCTTGGTCGCCGCCTGGTTCAACAACTGCCGAGCAGCCTGCTGCAGGCAAGCGTGACGGTCCAGTCCAGCCGCGTCCAACTCGGCGTTCAGGCAGCCCTGGCGCTGCCATTGCAACGAACGGGTCACCTTCACCCTTTCGGCCACTTCGGCGCTCGACTCCCCGTCGGGCGCACGTGACAGCACCTCGGGCGGCAGCATCGGCACCTCGACCTGCAAATCGATGCGATCGAGCAGCGGGCCACTCAAGCGCGACTGGTAACGCGAAACCTGCTCGGGCGTGCAGCGGCAGACCCTGATGGGGTGCCCCAGGTGCCCACAAGGGCAGGGATTCATGGCTGCCACCAACTGAAAGCGCGCCGGAAACTCGACCGTCCGGTGAGCCCGGGCGATGGAGATGTGCCCGGTCTCCAGTGGCTCACGCAATGCTTCCAGGGCGCTTCGAGGGAACTCCGGCAGCTCGTCAAGAAAGAGCACGCCACGGTGGGCCAGGGAGATTTCACCTGGACGAGGCGGCGAGCCGCCCCCCACCAAAGCCGCTCGAGAGGCCGAGTGATGGGGCGCCCTCACCCACCTGTGACGCCAGCGCACGGCATCAAAGCCACCGGAGAGGCTGTGCACGGCAGCGGACTCCAGGGCTTCGTCGGTCTCCAGCGGAGGCAAGAGGCTGGGCAGGCGCTGCGCCAGCATCGACTTGCCCGTACCGGGTGGCCCCACCATGAGCAGGCTGTGCCCCGCAGCCGCAGCGATCTCCAGGGCGCGCTTGGCAACCGTCTGCCCACGCACGTCTCGCAAGTCGAGACCGCTGACGGCGTGCGCCCCCGCCAACACCGCAGCACTTGATCGCCAGGGCGGCCGACCTGCCTTGAGGACATCCACCACCTCGGCCAGACCACCCGCCCCCCACACCGGCACGCCGTCCACCAACCCGGCTTCGGCGGCACTGGCTGATGGCAACACCAGCCCAACAGAAGCGGCATCGCCACCCCGCCGGCGCAGCGACAAGGCCATGGCCAGCGCACCTCGCACCGGCCTCAAATCTCCACCGAGGGACAACTCACCCGCCAGGGCCAGTCCATCGAGGTGCGGCAAGGGGATCTCACCCATCGCCGCCAGGATGCCGACGGCGATGGGCAGGTCAAAACGGCCAGATTCCTTGGGCAGGTCAGCCGGAGCCAGGTTGACGGTGATGCGCCGGTTGTGCGGGAACGCCAGCCCGGCACTCGACAGCGCCGCTCGCACGCGCTCTCGGGCCTCCTTGACCTCGGTGTCAGCCAGACCGACCAGGGTGAAGGACGGCAGGCCGTTGGCCAAGTGCACCTCAACGGTGACTTCTGGAGCGCTCAAGCCATCCAGGGCCAGGCTGCGGACGACGGCAAGTGACATGTTGAAGGCGTTTGCGCGATGCAAAAACGCCCATTCTGACCACGCAAAGAGTCAGGCGCACTCCCCATGAGGGGTGCATCACCATGTTGGTGCACGAGGGGGCGCGTGATCTCGCCCCGCGGAGCGCACCGATTGCGTGCACGCACCGAAATGTGCATGCTGCGGTGCAGCCCGGCATGGCGGGGCTCCCGCGCAACCGCTGGCATGGAACATGCAGTTATCTCGCAGTCCATCCTTTTGCCAACCTCACCGGAGAACCAACCATGAAAATGGTGACCGCCATCGTCAAGCCTTTCAAGCTTGATGAAGTGCGTGAGGCCCTGTCTGCCATCGGCGTCCAGGGCATCACCGTGACCGAAGTCAAGGGCTTCGGCCGTCAGAAGGGCCACACCGAGCTGTACCGTGGTGCAGAGTACGTGGTCGACTTCCTGCCCAAAGTCAAGATCGAAGCCGCCGTGGACGAGGCCATCCTCGACCGCGTCATCGAAGCCATCGAATCGTCGGCACGCACCGGCAAGATCGGCGACGGCAAGATCTTCGTGACCTCGCTCGAGCAGGTCATCCGCATCCGCACCGGCGAAACCGGTCAGGACGCACTCTGATCCTCTGCACCGAACTGGCGCACGTTCTCCACCTCCCTTGACGACCTGCACCTCACCGGGTGGGCGTCACCCTGAATTCACCCTTCTGACCTGACAAGAGGCATTTCATGAGAAAGCTCATTGCGTCCCTCGCGCTGGGGCTGGCGGCCTTCGGTCTCTTCGGCGTTGCAAACGCCCAAGAAGCCGCGGCCTCCGCCGCCGAAGTCGCATCCGCTGCCGTTGAGGCCGTGGCTGCGGCATCCGACGCCGCACCTGCTGCGGCCGAAGCCGCATCCGAAGCCGCTCCCGCTGCGGCCCCTGCCCAACCCAACAAGGGCGACACCGCCTGGATGATGGTCTCCACCCTGCTGGTGATCCTGATGACCGTCCCCGGCCTGGCCCTGTTCTATGGCGGCCTGGTGCGCAGCAAGAACATGCTGTCCGTGCTGATGCAGGTCATGGTGACCTTCTCGCTGATCGTCGTGCTGTGGTTCGTCTACGGCTACAGCCTGGCTTTCACCGAAGGCAATGCCTACATCGGTGGCCTCGATCGCCTCTTCATGAAGGGCATCTGGGACAACGCAGCAGGCACTTTTGCTCTGGGCGCGACCTTCTCGAAGGCCACCCCGATGTACGAAATCGTCTTCGCAGCCTTCCAGGCCACCTTCGCCGGCATCACCTGCGCCCTGATCGTCGGTGCCTTCGCCGAGCGCATCAAGTTCTCGGCTGTGCTGCTGTTCATGGTGCTGTGGTTCACCTTCAGCTACATCCCGATGGCCCACATGGTCTGGTTCTGGATGGGCCCGGACGCCTACACCTCGCCTGAAGTGGTCGACGCCATGAACGCCAAGGCCTGCCTGATCTGGCAACACGGCGCGCTGGACTTCGCCGGCGGCACCGTGGTGCACATCAACGCCGCCGTCGCTGGCCTGGTGGGTGCCTACATGGTGGGCAAGCGCATCGGCTACGGCAAGGAAGCCTTCACCCCGCACTCGCTGACGCTGACCATGGTCGGTGCCTCGCTGCTGTGGGTGGGCTGGTTCGGCTTCAACGCCGGCTCTGCCCTGGAAGCCAACGGCTTCGCCGCCCTGGCCTTCATCAACACCTTCGCCGCCACCGCCGCCGCTGTGCTGGGTTGGATCCTGGGTGAAGCGCTGCTCAAGGGCAAGGCTTCGATGCTGGGTGCCGCTTCGGGCGCCGTCGCTGGCCTGGTCGCCATCACCCCCGCCGCCGGCAACGTCGGCATCGGTGGTGCCCTGATCATCGGCTTGCTGGCTGGCCTGATCTGCCTGTGGGGCGTGACCGGTCTGAAGAAGATGCTGGGCGCCGACGACTCGCTCGACGTGTTCGGCGTGCACGGCATCGGCGGCATCCTGGGTGCCCTGCTGACCGGCGTGTTCAACTCGCCGAACCTGGGCGGCCCCTCGCTGGTCGCTGACTGGACCACCGTGACCATGGTCACCGCCGACGCCTACTCGATCGCCGGCCAGGTCTGGATCCAGGCCAAGGGTGTGCTGATCACCATCGCCTGGTCGGGCATCGTCTCCCTGATCGCCTACAAGATCGTCGACGTGGTCATCGGTCTGCGCGTGCCGGAAGAAGAAGAGCGCGAAGGCCTGGACATCACGTCGCACGGCGAAACCGCTTATCACAAGTGATCGCCGAGTGATCTTCGGCTGACCGCCGAAACGGGCCCCGCGCCCGCCACGACAGGGCCACCTCCGGGTGGCCCTTTTTTTTCGCCCGCGAGCCCCCATGTGCCTGGCTTCGTCCGGATGTTCCTAGAATGCTCCGGTGTCCACCGCTTGACGCCCGCTCCACCCATGGTCCCCCACCTCATCACCGCGCTGACCGGCCCCATCAACGAACTGGAGCAGCGCATGCTGGAATCCATGCCGGCCATCGAGCGCTGGTTCCGGCTCGAATGGATGGAGCACACGCCGCCCTTCTACACCTCGGTGGACCTGCGCAACGCGGGCTTCAAGCTGGCCCCGGTGGACACCAACCTCTTCCCCGGCGGCTTCAACAACCTGACCAACGAGATGCTGCCGCTGGCCGTGCAGGCCTCGATGGCGGCCATCGAGAAGATCTGTCCGGAGGCCAAGAACCTCCTGCTGATCCCCGAGAAACACACCCGCAACACCTTCTACCTTCAGAACGTGGCGCGCCTGGTGCAGATCTTCACCCTCACGGGCCTGAACGTGCGCCTGGGCACGCTCGACGAATCCATCACCGAGCCCACGGAGATTGCGCTGCCCGATGGCGGCACGCTGACGCTGGAGCCGCTGGAGCGCAGCAAGCGCCGCCTGGGTCTGAAGCACTTCGACCCCTGCACCATCCTGCTCAACAACGACCTGTCGGCCGGCATCCCCGATGTGCTCAAGGACCTGCACGAGCAGTACCTGTTGCCGCCGCTGCACGCCGGCTGGGCCGTGCGCCGAAAGAGCCAGCACTTCAAGTACTACGAAGAGGCCGCCAAGAAGTTCTCCAAGCTGCTGGGCATGGACCCCTGGCTGATCAACCCCATGTACGCTGAGTGCGACGAGGTGAACTTTCAGGAAGGCACGGGCCAGGAATGCCTGCAATCGCAAGTTGACACTTTGCTGGGCAAGGTCCGCCGCAAATACAAGGAATACGGCATCAACGAGAAGCCCTTCGTCGTGGTCAAGGCCGACAACGGCACCTACGGCATGGGCATCATGACGGTGCGCGACGCCAAGGAACTCGAAGAGCTGAACCGCCGCACGCGCAACAAGATGTCGGTGGTCAAGGATGGCCAGGCCGTCAGTCAGGTGATCATCCAGGAAGGCGTGCCCACCTACGAGCGCATGAACGACGCCGTGGCCGAGCCCGTGGTCTACATGATCGACCGCTACGTGGTGGGCGGTTTCTACCGCGTGCACGCCGAGCGCGGCATCGACGAGAACCTCAACGCGCCAGGCTCCAGCTTCGTGCCGCTGGCCTTCGCCGAGCCCACCCAGTTGCCCCGCCCAGGCGTCAAGCCCGGGGTGAGCGCGCCCAACCGGTTCTACATGTATGGCGTCATCGCCCGCCTGGCGATGTTGGCTGCAAGCTACGAACTGGCCGCCACGGACCCGGACGCCGAGGTTTACAACTGACCTGAAGCACCGCCCCTGCTCGGGGGTGTTTCCGATCGGGGCGGATCGGGCGCAAAATGGCCGCTTCAAGGCAACCCGCCCTTTTTCCGTGCAGCATCCTTCCCACGACCCGAGCCACAAATCTTCGCTGGCCGCGCTGACCCTGGGAGCCCTGGGCGTCGTCTATGGCGACATCGGCACCAGCCCGCTCTATGCGTTCAAGGAGGTGTTTGCCCACGGACACCTGGACCCCAACCCGGAAAACATCCACGGCATCTTGTCGCTGATGTTCTGGACGCTGACGGTCATCGTCTCGCTGAAATACGTCAGCCTGATCCTGCGGGCTGACAACAACGGCGAAGGCGGCCTGGTGGCCATGCTGGCGCTGGCGTCCACCGCCGTGAAAGACCGGCCCCAACTGCGGCAGGTGCTGCTGGGGCTGGGCATCTTCGGCACGGCCATCTTCTTCGGGGATGGGGTCATCACGCCGGCCATCTCGGTGCTCTCGGCCGTCGAAGGCCTGGAGGTCGCCGCTCCCGGCCTGGAGCGCTACGTCATCCCGGTGACGCTGGTGGTGCTCACGGCCCTGTTCGCCATCCAGAAGCATGGCACCGGGGGCATCGGCAAGTTCTTCGGGCCGATCACGGTGGTGTGGTTCCTCGTGCTGGCGGTGCTGGGGCTCAAGCACATCATCGCCAACCCGGCCATCCTCGTGGCGCTGAGCCCGCACCACGCACTGGGCTTCATCCTGGCCCACCCAGGGCTGGCCTTCATCTCGCTGGGTGCCGTCATCCTGTGCGCCACGGGGGCCGAGGCGCTGTATGCCGACATGGGGCACTTCGGCAAGCGCCCCATCCGCCTGGCGTGGTTCAGCCTGGTCATGCCGGCGCTGGTGATCAACTACTTCGGCCAGGGCGCGATGCTGCTGGCCCACCCCGAGAACATCGGCAACCCCTTCTACGAAATGGCTCCCCAATGGGCGCTGTATCCGCTGGTGGGGCTGGCCACGTGCGCCACGTTCATCGCGTCCCAGGCGCTGATATCAGCTGCGTTTTCGGTCACCAAACAGGTCATCCAGCTGGGCTACCTGCCGCGCCTGCGCGTGCTGCACACCTCCGAGCGCGAAACCGGCCAGATCTACATCCCCTTCATCAACTGGGGGCTGTACGCCAGCATCGTGATGGCCGTGGTGTTCTTTGGCTCGAGCAGCAAGCTGGCGGCGGCCTACGGCATCACCGTGGCGCTGGACATGCTGATCACGACCATCATGACCTTCTTCGTGATCCGCTTTGCCTGGAACATGAGCCTGCCGCTTTGCATCGGGGCCACGGGTATCTTCTTTTTCATCGACCTGATGTTCTTTGGTGCCAACGCGCTCAAGATCATCGACGGTGGCTGGTTCCCGCTGCTGATTGGCGTGATCATGTTCACGTTGATGACGACCTGGAAGGATGGTCGTGCCCTGCTGAGTGAGCGCCTGCGCTCTGACGCGATCGACCTGCATCCCTTCCTGGAAGCGGTTTTCTGCAGCCCGCCACTGCGGGTCGAGGGCACGGCCGTGTTCCTCAACGCCGACGCGGGCACCACGCCCAATGCGCTGCTGCACAACCTCAAGCACAACAAAGTGCTGCACCGCCAGAACCTGTTCGTGACGGTTCGCTCTCACGAGGTGCCATGGATCGAATCGGCACAACGCATCGAGATCGAAGACCTGGGCAACGATTGCTGGCAGGTGATGCTGCATTTCGGGTTCAAGGATGAGCCCGATGTGCCGCGTGCCCTCAAGCTGCTGAGCCAACATGGTGTGCAGGTCGATGACATGGAGACCAGTTACTTCCTCTCGCGCGACATCGTCATCCCGACCATTGGGGGGGGCATGCTGCCCTGGCGCGAAAAACTCTTCGCCGGCATGCACCGCAATGCCTCCGGCGTGGCCGACTTCCTGAGCCTGCCAACCAACCGCGTGGTCGAGTTGGGCTCGAAGGTGGAGATCTGAGCTGACGGCCCCGGCTGAGCGCACGAGCCTGGGCCAGATCGCCCGGGACACCTCGCTGCAGTCCGTCTCGGCGGGTTTCGTGGCCACGCTGGTGGGCTTCACCAGCACGATCGCGCTGATTTTTCACGCAGCCAGGTCGCTCGGCGCCACACCCGAGCAGGTCACGTCCTGGGTGCTGGCATTGGGACTGGGCATGGGCCTGTCGACCATCGGGCTGTCGCTGTGGACGCGCATCCCCGTGCTCATCACCTGGTCAACGCCGGGTGCGGCCGTGATCGCCAGCGCCGCCACGGGCGTGAGCCTGGCCGAGGCGGTGGGCGCCTTCCTGGTCTGCGGCGTGCTGATGTGGCTCAGCGGCGCCACCGGCTGGTTCGAGCGCATCATGAACCGCATCCCGTTGGCGCTGGCATCCAGCCTGCTGGCAGGCATCCTGGCCAAGTTCGCGCTGATGTCGTTCGCAGCAGCCACGCCCCAGCCGCTGCTCATCATCTCGATGCTGATGATCTACCTCGTCGGCAAGCGCCTGTGGCCTCGGTACGCCGTGCTCGGCGTGCTGATCGGCGGCACGGTGGTGGCGGCGTCGCAAGGGCTGCTCGACACGCGGCTGATGACCCTGCAGTTCGCCACCCCCGTGTGGGTCACGCCCGAGTGGTCCTGGCAGGCGGTGCTGGGCATGGGCCTGCCGCTGTTCATCGTGACCATGGCCTCGCAGGCGGTGCCGGGGGTGTCGGCCATCCGCGTGTCGGGCTACCAGCCACCCGTCTCGCCCTTGATGAGCTGGTCGGGCATCACCACCGTGCTGCTGGCGCCGTTCGGCGGCTACGCTTTCAACCTGGCGGCCATCACGGCGGCCATCGTGCTCAACCCGCACGCCCACGCTGCGCCAGACAAGCGCTACACCGCCGCGGTGTGGGCTGGCCTGTTCTACATCGCCATGGGGCTGCTGGGCGGAGCCGTGGCGGGGTTGTTGGCGGCCTTCCCGCCCGAACTGGTCATGGGGGTGGCGGGCCTGGCGCTGCTGGGCACCATCGCCAACGGACTGGCCACCTCGCTGGCCCACCCCGGCACGCGCGAGGCGGCCATCGTGACCTTCCTGGTCACGCTCTCGGGGGTGGTACTGCTGGGCGTGGGCTCGGCCTTCTGGGGCCTTGTGGCGGGTGGGGTCACCCTGTTCGTGGAACACTACCGCTCCAGGCCCGAGGGGGCCGATGCGGCGGACAACGCCCCCTGAGACACCATGAAGCTGCTCTTCGTCGCCGACCCACTCGACACCTTCAAGACCCACAAGGACAGCACCTTCGCGATGATGCGCGAAGCCGCTTCGCGCGGGCACGAGATCTGGGCTTGCGAGCCGCAGGAGCTCGCGTGGCAGCGCGGCTCGGCCGTGACCGCGCGCGCACGCCGCATCCAACTGACGGGTGATGCGCAAGAGTGGTACGACGAGATCGAGGCCGCCGGCCTGCCACTGTGTCGCACCGACGCGGTGCTGATGCGCAAGGACCCCCCCTTCGACGCAGAGTACATCTACACCACCCACCTGTTGACGCAAGCCGAGCGCGAGGGCGCACGCGTTTTCAACAGCCCGGCGGCCCTGCGCGCCCACCCCGAGAAGCTCGCGATCATGGAGTTCCCGCAGCACATCGCGCCCACGCTGGTCACGCGTGACATGGCTGCGGTGCGTGCCTTCCACGCCGAGCACCGCGACATCATCCTCAAGCCACTGGACGGCATGGGCGGCATGGGCATCTTCCGCGTGAAGGACGATGGCCTGAACCTGGGCTCCATCGCCGAGACGCTGACCAAGGATGGCACCGAGACCATCATGGTGCAGGGCTTCTTGCCCGCCATCAGCGAAGGCGACAAGCGCGTGCTGCTGATCGACGGCGTGCCGGTGCCCTTCTGTCTGGCCCGCATCCCGCAGGGTGGCGAGGTGCGAGGCAACCTGGCGGCCGGCGGCAAGGGCGTGGCCCAGCCGCTGAGCGAGTCCGACCGCGCCATCGCCGAGCACCTGGGCCCGATCCTGGCGGCACGCGGTCTGTTGCTGGTGGGGCTGGACATCATTGGCGACCGGCTCACCGAGATCAACGTGACCAGCCCGACGTGCTTCCAGGAGATCACCGACCAGACCGGATTCAACGTGGCGCAGCGCTTCGTGGACGCGCTGGAGGGCAAGCTGGCAGCTTGAGGTCGCCGTGACCTGTTAGCGTCACCGGCCGCTGGCTTGAAATCGGCCGACGCAGGCCCCATTCGCCCCTCGGCCCCTCGGCTGGAGGCCCGTCCTTGCCGGCCCGCAGACAGCGTCACGCCAAACAGCGACAATATCGGGTTGCCCCTCACCCGGATCCCCCATGGCTGTCTTGTCCCTGAACGACGCGTGCCTGGCCTTTGGCCACGTCGCCCTGCTTGACCACACCTCTTTTTCGCTGGAGACGGGCGAGCGCATCGGCCTGATCGGCCGCAACGGCACCGGCAAGTCCTCGCTGCTCAAGATCATGGTCGGCATCGACAAGCTCGACGACGGCCAAGTGCAGGCGCAAAAGGGCATCGAGATGGCCTACGTGCCGCAAGAGCCCTCGTTCGCCGATGGCGCCACGGTTGAAAGCACCGTCAGCGAGGGCCTGGGCGACATCCGCGAACTGCGTGAGCGCTTCGAGGCCATCACGCATGGCGAGGGCGATGCTGACCAGATGGAGTCGCTGATGACCCAGATCGAAGCCCGCAACGGCTGGAACTGGGAGCAGCGCGTTGAAGAGACGCTGCAGCGACTGAACCTCTCGGCCGACCTGCCCATTGCCAGCCTGTCAGGCGGCATGAAAAAGCGCGTGGCCCTGGCCCGCGCGCTGGTGGCCAGCCCCGACGTGCTCTTCCTCGACGAGCCGACCAACCACCTGGATCTGGACGCGATCACCTGGCTGGAAGACCTGCTCAAGGACTTCCAGGGCAGCATCGTGCTGATCTCCCACGACCGCGCCTTCCTGGACAACGTCTGCACCCGCATCGTCGAGCTTGACCGTGGCCTGCTGCGCAGCTACCCCGGCAACTTCGCGGCGTACCAGAACCTCAAGGCACAAGAGCTGGCCGACGAGGCCGTGGCCAACGCGCGCTTCGACAAGCTGCTGGCGCAAGAAGAGGTCTGGATCCGCAAGGGCGTGGAAGCGCGCCGCACGCGCTCGGTGGCGCGCATCAAGCGCCTCGAAGGCCTGCGCGCGGCGCACGCTTCGCGCCGCGACGTGGTCGGCCGCGTCAAGCTGGAGGTCTCGCAAGGCGACCGGGGCGGCAAGATCGTGGCCGAACTCGAAGACGTCTCCAAGTCCTTTGGCGGCCGCACCATCGTCAAGGGCTTCACCGGCACCATCCTGCGCGGCGACAAGGTCGGCCTGGTCGGCTCCAACGGCGCGGGCAAGACCACGCTTTTGAAGATGATCCTGGGCGAGCTGGCGCCCGACAGCGGCACCGTCAAGCAAGGCGCCAACTTGCAGGTCGCCTATTTCGACCAGATGCGCGACCACCTCAACCTCGACGCCACGCTGGCCGACTTCATCAGCCCGGGCAGCGAGTGGATCGAGATCAACGGCTCGCGCAAGCACGTCATGGGTTACCTGCAGGACTTCCTGTTCGCCCCGGCCCGCGCCAACTCACCCGTGCGCACGCTCAGCGGCGGCGAGCGCAACCGCCTGCTGCTGGCGCGCCTGTTCGCCAAGCCCAGCAACGTGCTGGTGCTCGACGAGCCCACCAACGACCTCGACATCGACACGCTCGACCTGCTCGAAGACCTGCTGGCCGAGTACCCGGGCACCGTCTTCCTGGTCAGCCACGACCGCCGCTTCCTCGACAACGTGGTCACCTCGACCCTGGTGTCCGAAGGCAACGGCCAGTGGCGCGAGTACGAAGGTGGCGTCGAGGACTGGCTGATCCAGTCGCGCCGCGCGCAGGCGATTGCGGCCGGCAAGCCCGGTGCGGCGGCCATCGCAGCCGCCGTCAAGCAAACGCCCGAGGCCAACCTGCGCACGCCCGTGGCCGTGGCCGCCGACACGGCACCGGCTGCCGCCCCGGCTGCACCTGTGGTGGCACAACCCAAACGCAAGCTCAGCTACAAAGAGCAGCGTGAACTCGACGAGCTGCCCGCCCGCATCGAAGCGTTGGAGGCCGAGCAGGCGGAGCTCAACAAGCAGTTGGCCGACCCGGACGTCTACCGCAAGGAAGCCGGCAACGTGACCACCATGCACGCCCGCGTCGAAGCCATCGACGACGAGCTGATGGCGGCGCTGGCCCGTTGGGAAGAGCTCGGCGCGCGCTGAGCGTTGACGGCGAGGTGAACGCCTTCAGGGTTCACCGCTGTTCGCCGTGCTCACGGCCCCCAGCTGGAGCTGGCCGGCCGGGCGCGAGCAAGCGTTCGTCAGGCGGCCGAAGCCAGCTTCGCCGCGGCCCCACCCGCCATCGCCTGCATGCACGCGGCCTCCGGGTCATCGCACTGGATGACCTCGTCGACCAGTGGCGCCAGGCGGCGCGTGTCGGCGCGCAGCACGCGCTGCTTGACCGAAGCGATCTGCGAGGGGTGCATCGAGAAGCTGCGCAGGCCCATGGCCAGCAGGAACTCGGTGAAGACCGGGTCGCCCGCCATTTCACCGCACACGCTCACGCCCTTGCCCGCCGCCCGCGCCTGAGCAATCGTCGTGCGGATCAGCTGCAACACCGCCGGGTGCCACGGGTCGTAGAGATGGGCCACGGCCTCGTCGGCACGGTCGATGGCCAGCGTGTACTGAATCAGGTCGTTCGTGCCGATGGAGACGAAGTCGAAGTGCCGCAGGAACAGCGGCATGGTCAACGCAGCGGCCGGCACCTCGATCATGGCGCCCAGCTCGCACTGACCAAACGGTTTGCCTGATTCGGTCAGCTGGCGCTGCACGTGAGCGATGTTCTCCAGCGTCTGGCGGATCTCGCGCTGGCTGGCCAGCATCGGGATCAGGATCTTGACCGGACCGTGCACCGCCGCGCGGTAGAGCGCGCGCAACTGGCGGCGGAACATGCTCGGCTCCGACAGGCTCCAGCGGATGGCACGCAGGCCCAGCGCCGGGTTGAGCACCGACTCGTGGCGCAGCTCGGAGGCCGTCAGGCCTTCGAGCGGCTTGTCGGCGCCGATGTCCACGGTGCGGATGACCACGGGCAGGCCCTTCATGGCCTCGACGGCACGCCGGTAGGCGTCGTACTGCTCTTCTTCATCGGGCAGGTTGCCTCCCCGGTTCATGAACAAGAACTCGGAACGGAACAGGCCCACGCCCACGGCGCCGGCTTCCAGCGCTGCCGGGCTGTCTTCGGGCATCTCGATGTTGGCCACCAGCTCCACCCGCTCGCCATCGAGCGTGACAGCAGGCGTGTGACGCAGGCGGGCCAGGCGGCTGCGCTCGAGCTCGGATTGACGCTGGCGGAAGCGGTATTCCTCCAGCACGATGGGCGACGGATCGACGATCACCAGGCCGGCGTCGCCGTCGATGATGATGCGGTCGTCCTGGCGGATCAGGCCGCTGGCCTGGCGCGCGCCCACCACGGCCGGGATGTCCATGCTGCGCGCCACGATGGCCGTGTGCGAGGTCTTGCCGCCCACATCGGTCACGAAGCCGCAGAACACGCTGCGCTTGAAGCTGGCCATGTCGGCCGGAGCGATGTCGTTGGCGACCAGGATCAGCGGCTCGTCGCCACCAAAGTCACGCGGACCATGCGCCGGGGCCTGCAGACCCGAGGCCGCCACTTCGCGGTCCATGTTGCGCAGGATGCGCTCGACCACCTGCTCCAGGTCGGCCTTGCGTTCACGGATGTACGGGTCGTCCATCTCGTCGAACTGGCGGGCCAGCACTTCGAGCTGCGCCGACAAGGCCCATTCGGCGTTGTAGTGGCGCTCGCGGATCCAGTCGGCCGCAGCGCCGATCAAGGCCTCGTCCTGCAGCAGCATCTGGTGCACATCGAGGATGGCAGCCAGCTCGGCAGGGGCATCGGCGGGCAGGTCGCGCTTGAGCGTGTCGAACTCGACGGCAACCGTGTCGCGGGCCGAAATGAGGCGCGCGATCTCTTCTTCGGTCCGCGCAGGATCGATGAAGACGTGGGGCACGTCGACGCGGCTGGAAGCGACCAGCACCGCGCGACCGATGGCCACGCCGCGCGAAACCGGCAGGCCGAAGATCTGGATGCTCATGCCCTCGATCGTAACAGCCCGTGCAGCCCGTGTGGCTCGGGGTTTGTGATGCGTGTCAACCCCGGATGCCAGGCCCATCCGCCGTCGGCGTCATTCAGGCGTCACGCGAGCGTCACGGCACCGTCATGCGCGCCCCGGACACTGCGCCTCAGAACGCGAAACGGCGAAACGGAACCTGGCCCCAAGAACGGAGACCGACCATGCGAGACCTCCCGCTGCCCACCCTGCCCATCGCAGGCCTGTCCACCCCGTCGGCCGACAGCACGGCCGCCCGGAGGTCACTTCACCCGCGCTCGGAACGCCAGGCCTTTGAGGTCGTTTGGGCTCGCACTGAAGAAGATGTTCGTGCGGCGCAACGCCTGAGGCACGAGGTCTTCGTCGGCGAAATGGGCGCGCGCCTGAACGTGCCCGCCGGCAGCCCCGCAGGTCACGACATCGACCTGTTCGACCCGTACTGCGAACACCTGCTGGTGCGCCTGACCACCGAAGACGGCGAACCCGGCCAGGTCATCGGCACCTACCGCGTGCTCACGCCGGCCTCGGCCAAGCGCGTCGGCGGTCTCTACAGCGAGACCGAATTCGACCTGACCCGCCTGCGCGGCCTGCGCGGCAAGATGGTCGAGCTCGGCCGCTCCTGCGTGCACCCCGACCACCGCACCGGCGGCGCCATCATGGCGCTGTGGGGCGCACTGGCGGAATTCATGGTCCGCAACGACCTCGACACCATGATCGGCTGCGCCAGCATCTCGATGCGCGACGGCGGTCACGTGGCCGCCTCGCTCTGGGAGCAACTGCGCCAGACGCACCTGGCCCCGATCGACCTGCAGGTGCGCCCGCGCCTGCCCCTGCCGGTCGACGAGCTGGACCGCCACCTGCAGGTCGAGCCGCCCGCGCTGATCAAGGGCTACCTGCGCGTCGGCGCCAAGGTGCTGGGTGCGCCCGCCTGGGATCCCGACTTCAACACCGCCGACCTGCCGATGCTCATGCGCATCGAAGACCTGCCGGCCCGCTACCGCCGCCACTTCCTGGGTGCCTGAAGCGCGGCTGAAGGCCACCGGTTCACGCTGCGCATAGACTGCGCGGCATGAACCGACCCACCCCGGGGCACAGCCTGCCCCTGTCCCAGTTGCTGGGCCGATGCGCCAACGCGGTCGCCGCTGTGCGCAAAGGCCAGTCTCTCAACGAGGCGCTCGCCGCCACCCCGGCGACCGAGCGCCCCGGCACCCAGGCCCTGGCCTTCACCGTGATGCGCCGCATGGGCCTGGCCCAGGCCCTGCGCCACAAGCTGGTGCCCAAGGCCCCCCACCCCTGGGTCGACGCGCTGCTGATCTCTGCTCTGGCTTTGATCGACGAAGGCAGCTACGACGACCACACGCTGGTGGATCAGGCCGTGAACGCCTGCAAGAAGAACCGCCAGGTCGGGCAAGCCGCCAGCGGCCTGGTCAACGCCGTGCTGCGCCGCTTCCTGCGCGAACGCGCCGAGCTGATGACCTCCCTGGCCAACGACGAGGTGGCGAGCCACAACCACCCCGGCTGGTGGATCAAGCGCCTGAAAAAAGACTGGCCCGACCACTGGCAGGCGATCCTGGCCGCCAACCAGGCCCAGCCGCCGCTCACCCTGCGCGCCAACACCCGCCACGGCAGCGTCGCCGACTACCGTGAGCGCCTGGCCGATGTCGGCCTGCTGCCCGTGAGTGCGAAAGACCCCGCAAGCGCCCCCCCGACGCCGCTGGGCCCCGAGCCCATCGTCCTGCCCCGCGCCGTGCCGGTGAACCAGTTGCCCGGCTTCGCCGAGGGCGACGCCTCCGTGCAGGACGCCTCCGCCCAGTGGGCCGCTCCGCTGTTGCTGCAAGCCGGCGGCAAGCGGCTGCCCGCCGGTTCCCGCATCCTTGACGCCTGCGCCGCTCCAGGCGGCAAGACCGCCCACCTGCTCGAACTCGGCAACTTCGACGTCACCGCCCTCGACGCCGACCCCGAGCGCCTCAAGCGCATCGGCGACACCCTCGGTCGACTGGGCCTGAAGGCCCGCACCATCGCCGCCGACGCCAGCCGCCCGGCCGACTGGTGGGACGGCCAGCCCTTCGACGCCATCCTGCTCGACGCGCCTTGCAGCGCCTCGGGCATCGTGCGGCGCCACCCCGACGCACGCTGGCTGCGCCGAGACACCGACATCGCGGCCCTGGCAGCCATCCAGGACGCCATCCTCGACGCCCTGTGGCCCTTGCTCAAACCAGGTGGCCACCTGCTGTACTGCACCTGCTCCGTCTTCCGTGAAGAAGGCGAAGACCGTGTCGACGCGTTTTTGCAACGCACGCCTGGCGCCCGGCGCCTGCCCGCGCCCGGCCACATCCTCCCTGTGGTCGAATACCCCGAGACCGAAGCCCATCGGCCATTGGGACCAGCCACCCCGGGCGCTCCCGCTGCCGACCCAGGCGACGGCTTCTTCCACGCCCTGCTCGCCAAACCCTCACAAGGTGCCTGATGTCGCCTCTGAGCCGCCGCGACCTGCTCCAGCGAAGCGCCAGCCTGGCGCTCGCTGCCGCATGTCTGAGGCCGGCTGGCGCCTGGGCCGACACGGCCCCAACCCGCAACGTCGCCGAGCTCACCAGCCTGGCTGTCAACCTGGGCGACGAAGGCGTGCTGCTGACCTACAGCGTGCGCCTGGAGCTGTCCAAAGACCTGGAGCAAATGCTGCTGCGCGGCGTCACCCTGGTTTTCGTGGCCGAAACCGAACTGATGCGCGAACGCTGGTACTGGCTGGACCAGAGCCGGGCCGAGGCGACCCGCCGCTGGCGCCTGGGCTGGCAACCACTGACACGCCGCTGGAAACTGACCCAGGACGGCCTGAGCCGCCACTTCGTCACCTTGCAGGAAGCCCTCGACGCCATGCGCCGCACCACGCGCTGGCGCATCGGCGACCCCATCGCGTCGGGCGATGAAGCCGAACACCACGTCATCTTCCGCTTCCGCCTGGACACCGAAGAGCTGCCCCGCCCGCTGCAAATCGGCCTGGGCCCCCAGTCTGGCTGGGACCTCTCGATCGCGCGGCGCATCAATCTGAGTGCGGCGATGCGCTGAGCATGGCCGTGAGCACCGCCACCCCATGAGCACCATCAAGGCCAACCGCTGGGCGTGGGTTCTCGCCGGCACCGCCCTCTCCGGCGGCGGCCTGGTGCTGGCCTTCCTGCTGGTCATGGCCACGCAGAACAGCGAGCGCCTGGAGCCTTACTTTGCGTGGCTGGTCTGGGGCAACCTGGCGGTGGCCGCCGTGCTGGGCCTGACCATCGCCATCGCCCTGGGCCGACTGGCCCTGCGCCTGCGCGCACGCAAGTTCGGCAGCCGGCTGCTGCTCAAGCTCGCGGGCATCTTCGGCCTGGTCGGCCTGCTGCCCGGCCTGCTGATCTACACCGTGTCCTACCAGTTCGTCTCGCGCAGCATCGAAACCTGGTTCGACGTGCGCGTCGAGGGCGCGCTCGAAGCAGGCCTGAACCTGGGCCGCAGCACGCTCGACACGCTCACGCAAGACGTGTCGGCCAAAACCCGCACCGCCGCGCTGCGACTGGCCGAAGAGCCCCGCGCCGGCACCCAGCCCGGCCTGCTCGAGCTCGAGCGCCTGCGCGAGCAGATCCGCGCCCGCACCGTCTCGGTGGCCAGCGAAAGCGGTCTCGTGTCCATGACCGCCGGCGGCGACGGCACACGACTGCTAGCCACAGAACGCCTGCCTGCAAGCTGGCGCAACGAAGCTCGCAACCGCGGCATCTACGCCCAGATCGAAGGCCTGGAGGAGCAGGCCGACAGCGCCGACCCACCCCGCATCATCGCCATCGCCTGGATGCCGGACCGCAGCTTCAGCCTGCAGTCCAGCGGCCACTTCCTGGTCGTCACGCAGCTCATCCCCACGGAGCTGGTGCGCAACGCGCTCGACGTGCAAAGTGCCTACCAGGAGTACCAGCAGCGAGCCCTCAGCCGTGGCGGCCTGCGCAAGATGTACATCGGCACGCTGACGCTGGCGCTGGTGCTGGCGGTCTTCGGTGCCTTCCTGCTCGCTGCCATCCTGGGACAACAGCTCGCGCGCCCGCTGCTGCTGCTGGCCGAAGGCGTGCAGGAGGTGGCCCGAGGCGACCTGCGTCCCAAAACCATCTTCGCCACCCAGGACGAACTCGGCGGCCTCACGCGCGCCTTCGCCGCCATGACCCAGCAGCTCGCCGACGCGCGCACCCTGGCCGAGCGCAGCGTGCAGGAGCTCGAAAGCGCCCGCGCCCACTTGCAGACCGTGCTGGACAACCTCAGCGCCGGCGTGATCGTGTTCGATGCGCAAGGTCGCATCGACATGGTCAACCCCGGCGCCACACGCATCCTCAAGCTGCCGATTTCGGCCTACCGTGGCCGCCCGCTCACCGACGTGATCGGCCTGCAGGACTTCGCCACCGCCATTGCCCAACGCTTCGAGCTCTACGCCAACGACCCCACGCCAGGCGAGCGCCAGCAATTGCAGGAGTCCTACGAGCTCAGCCTGCCGCATTCGCCCGCCCCGCTGACCCTGCTGGTGCGCGGCGCCGAGTTGCCGCCCGACGAAACCCTCATCGTCTTCGACGACCTCACCGAGGTGGTCTCGGCCCAGCGCGCCGAAGCCTGGGCCGAGGTGGCGCGCCGTGTTGCCCACGAAATCAAGAACCCACTGACACCGATCCAGCTCTCGGCCGAGCGGCTGGAGATCAAGCTCGCCGACAAGCTCGACGACCCGGGACGCCAGCTGCTGACCCGCTCGGTCAACACCATCGTCACGCAGGTGCAGGCACTCAAGAACCTGATCAACGAGTTCCGCGACTACGCACGCCTGCCTTCGGCCAAGCTGGCGCCGCTGAACCTCAATGAGCTGGTCAACGAGGTGATGGCCCTGTACGGGCAGGCGATCGAGCAAGGCACGCTCACGCTGGACCTTGCACCGGATCTGCCCAACATCCAGGGTGACGCCGCGCTGTTGCGGCAAGTGGTGCACAACCTGGTGCAGAACGCCCTGGATGCCGCGCTGGACACCACACAAGACGCAGCAAGCGATCGGGCCGCAGCGCGAGGCGCGGCCCGCGTCACCGTTCGCACCGACACGCCGCGCAACGAGGACGGCAGCATCCGCGCCGTGCGACTGGCCGTGCGCGACAACGGCCCGGGCTTCCCGGACAAGGTGCTGCGCAGGGCGTTCGAACCCTACCTGACCACGAAAGCCAAAGGCACGGGCCTGGGCCTGGCCGTGGTCAAGAAGATCGCAGACGAGCACAAAGCCCTGGTGAGGATCCGCAACCTGATGGAAAACGCATCGCAGGGCAACTCCCCGGGTGCCTCGACGGCGATCGGGGCACAAGTTTCGCTATCATTTTCGGTGCTGTCATCCATCCCACACCAAAGTGGGTCACACTAGGGACTGCACCCACACCCGGGTATCAGAAATTACATGGCCACCATTCTTGTTGTCGACGACGAACTGGGCATCCGTGCCCTGCTGTCAGAAATCCTGAGCGACGAAGGTCACTCTGTCGAAGTGGCGGAAAACGCCGCCCAAGCGCGCACCCTGCGCGAGCAATGCAAACCAGACCTCGTCTTGCTGGACATCTGGATGCCGGACGTCGATGGCGTCACACTCCTCAAGGAGTGGGCAGCCAACGGCCAGTTGACCATGCCCGTCATCATGATGTCGGGCCATGGCACCATCGACACCGCAGTCGAGGCCACCAAGTTCGGCGCCCAGGCCTTCCTGGAAAAGCCGATCACCATGCAAAAGCTGTTGCGCACGGTCGAACAGGGCCTGGCCAAGCCGGCGGCCCCTCGTGCGGCCAACGGTGCAGCGCCTCACGCCCCCCATCACAGCGGCCACCTCGCCACCACGATGGTGCAACCCGTGCACCTGGCGACGGTCACGCCCATCACGGCGGCCTCGTCCTACAACGGCGGCGGCGCACTGCGCACCGAGATGGCCCCGACGCAGCACCTGCACGCCGAAGCCCCTCACGTGAACTCCACGGCACCTGCCACCTATGGCAGCGCACCGGCTCACCACCACGTGCACGCCCCCGCCTCGCACGGCACTGCGCTGTCGGGCCCCTCGAACGAACAGCTCTTTCAGCTGGACCGTCCGCTGCGCGAAGCGCGTGACGACTTCGAGCGCGCCTACTTCGAGTTCCACTTGGCACGCGAAGGCGGCAGCATGACCCGCGTGGCCGAGAAGACGGGCCTTGAGCGCACCCACCTCTACCGCAAGCTCAAGCAGCTGGGCGTGGACCTCGGACGCAACAAGAAAACGGCCATGAACTGATGAGGCCAAAAAGCCTCAAAAAGTGATGTATACTGAGAGTCTTCGCTGATCGCACAAACGCTTTCAGCCAAGACAAAAGGCCTGGTAGCTCAGTTGGTAGAGCAGCGGATTGAAAATCCGCGTGTCGGTGGTTCGATTCCGCCCCAGGCCACCAAAACATCCAAGCCCTTGATTCCACCGGACTCAAGGGCTTTTTCGTTTGCCAGCCTCGCCGCCGCAAGACCCCATGCGCTCCCCGATCAACATCGTCGATGTCGACCGCACCGAAACCTGGTCCCACTACAAGGCCGGCATGTGCGACACCTGCATGGCCAACTGCTGCACCATGCCGCTGGAGATCAAGCTGCCCGACCTGGTGAGGCTGGAACTGGTCGACCCGTTCGAGGCCGAGCACGAAGACCCCAGGCAGATCGCCAAGCGCCTGGTCAAGGCAGGTGTGATCGAGCGCTTTCACCAGAAGTCCGGCATCTTCACCGTGATGCGCCGCGCGGATGGCGACTGCCGCTTCCTGGACGCCCAAACGCGTCGCTGCACGGTCTACGACAAGCGGCCCAACACCTGCCGCAAACACCCGCAGGTCGGCCCGCGCCCTGGCTACTGCCCGCACGGGCGCCGCACCGACGCCCGGGCCCCGCTGCGGTAAAGTGCGCCTCTGCACGAAACGCCGACCGATGACCACCCAGCCTCCGGCCACACCGCCGCTGTCGATCCTGATGTATCACCAGATCGGTCGCTACCCGCGCCCGGACGCGCACCGCGCGCTGTTCTGCCACATCGACCGATTCAAGGCGCAGCTCAACTACTTCAAGTGGATGGGCGTGGACGTCCTGTCGATGGACCAGGCGCGTGCCTGCCTGTTCGAAGGCCAGCCACTCAAGCGCCGCTCGGTGGCGATCACCGTGGACGATGGCTACGACGATTTCCGCGAGCATGCCTGGCCAGCGCTCAAGGCCCACGGCTTTCCAGCCATGGTCTACCTGGTCAGCTCGCTGGTGGGCAAGCGGGCCGACTGGCTCACCGACCGGCCGGAATTGCCGCGCCTGATGGACGCCGGCGCCGTGCGCCAGTTGCGCAGCGAAGGCTGCGACTTCGGCTCGCACGCGATGTCGCACCCGCGCCTGTCAACGCTGAGCGCCGAAAGCCAGCGCCATGAAATCGTCGGCAGCAAACAGGCGCTCGAGGACCTGCTGGGTGAGCGCGTTGACCACTTCTGCTACCCCTATGGGGACTACACCGAGCGCTCGCGAGACATGGTTCGCGACGCCGGCTACCTGACGGCCACGACCTGCATCCGCGGTGCAGCCAACTTCTCGGACAACCCGTTTGAGCTGACGCGCAAAGCCATCTCCTACGGCGACAACCTCGTGGGCTTTGCCTGGAAGCTGCACGCCAAGCAAGGGCGCAAGGGCCAGGGCGCCGTGCCCGACCGCATCGCGGCCTGAGCCGAGGCACACCGCAGCATGCGCATCGTCCACGTCCTGCACAGCCACGGCTACGGTGGCGCCGAAAGCCACGCCCTGTTGATGATGAAGCTGCAGCGCGAGGCGGGCCACGAGGTCTGCTACGCCGGCCCCATGGACTCCTGGCTTGGTAGCGAGTGCGAGAAGGCCGGCATCGCTTTCGAACACATCCCCATGCACGGGCTGTTTGACCTGTGGTCGCACTGGAAGCTGCGTGCGCTGCTCAAGCGCTGGCGTGCCGACATCGTCCATGGCCACCTGATCCGTGGTGCGATGTACGCTGGCCGGGCCGGCCACCGCCAGCGCGCGCCCTTGGCCATCTGCACGGCCCACGCCACCACGGCACGCACGCACATGCAACGATGCGCGCACATCATCGCGGTGTCGGGCGCGGTGCGCGACGGGCTGCTGGCCGCCGGGTACGCCGAGCGTGACGTCAGCCTGGTCTACAACGGCGTGCCAGAGGGCCCTGTGCCACCCTCACCCGAAGAGCGGGCCGCGCTGCGTGCCGAATTGGGCATCCCCGTGGATGCTTTCGCCGTGGTGCACGTGGGCCGTTTCGTGCGCGACAAAGGGCAAGACCTGCTGGTTCAGGCCATGCGCTCCGTGCCGGCTGGTGTGCACCTCTACCTGGTCGGCGACCCAGCCACCGAGTTCGGGCGGGAGGTGCACGCTTTGCTGACGGCCGAGCCGGCGCTGGCTGCGCGCGTGCACTGCCTGGGTTTCCGGCCCGATGTGCAGCGACTGCTGCCAGCCTTCGACGCCTTTGCCCTGGCTTCGCGCCGCGAGGCCTTGTCCATCGCCGTCATCGAGGCGTTCGCAGCGCGGGTGCCCGTGGTCGCCACGCGCGTGGGCGGCGTGCCAGAGATCGTGCGCCACGAGGACACCGGCTTGCTCGTGCCCACCGAAGACGCCGCAACCCTGGCACAAGGCATCACGCGCCTGAGCGCCGATGCCGCCCTGCGCGCGCGCCTCATCGCCAGCGGCGAGCGCCTGTACCAAGAACAACTCACCGCCCGCAGCATGCTCGATCGCACCCTGGCGCTGTACCAACGCTGCCTTGGCCGCGCGGCCTGACACCCATCACACCATGAGCGCTCCCCATCCCGAGCCCCGTCGAATCCTCGTCGTCCGCCTCTCGGCGTTGGGCGACATCGTCATGGCCTCGGGCCTGATCCCGGCGCTCAAAACCCGCTTCCCGAACGCCGAGATTTCATGGGTGTGCGAGCCGGTGTGCGCGCCGCTGCTCAAGCACAACCCACGGCTCAAGCAGGTCATCGTCTGGCCGCGCGGGGAGTGGCAGGCGCTTTGGAAGGCCAAACGTTACCTGGACCTGTGGCGCGCCGTGCGAGCCTTCCGCGCGCAGCTCAAGGCCGAACAATTTGACCTCGTGCTCGATGGCCAGGGCCTGCTCAAAAGTGGTCTGGTGGCTTGGTTCACCGGCGCGCCACGGCGCGTGAGCATCATCGCTCGCGAGGGCAGCCACCGCCTGGTGCACGAGGTGGTCACGCCACCGCCCGGCGCCGACCCGGTGATGGGCTCGGAGTACCGCTACCTGGCTCATTACCTGGGTGCGCCGCAAGGCAGCTTCGTGCACGACCTGGCGGTGGGAGAGGCTCAGCGTCTGCGGGCTCGCGAGGCGCTGAGCGAGCGCCTGCGAAGCGCCTGGGGCACGGGCGCCGATGCGGATGCCCCTCACTCGCCCCGTGCTCTGGTCGTGCTGGCCCCCTTCACCACCCGACCGCAAAAGCACTGGGTGGAGGCCAACTGGGCCGAGTTGGGGCGGCGCATGCTGGCGCAGGGGCTGCAGCCTGTCGTGTTGGGTGGCCCGGCCGACCGAGAAGCCGCCGAGCGCATCTGCGCGGGCCAGCCGCAACTGATCAACCTGGCTGGCGCCTTGAAGCTCGACGAGAGCGTGGCGCTGATCGCCGACGCACAACTGCTGGTCGGCGTGGACACGGGCCTGACGCACATGGGCTCGGCGCTGCGCATCCCGACGGTGGCGCTGTTCGGCTCGACCCGGCCTTACCGCGAGGGCCCCAAGGTTGGAGGCATCTCCCGCACATGCATCTTGTACGACAACCTGCCCTGCTCGCCCTGCCGCCGGCGCCCCACCTGCAACGGCGCCTTCACCTGCATGACCGGGCTGACCACCGAGCGCGTGCTGCAAACCGCCCTGGCCCAACTGGAGCCCCAGTCATGAAGGTGCTGCACGTCGAAGCGGGCATGCACCTCTACGGTGGTGCGCTGCAGGTCGTCTTCCTGCTGCGGGGCCTGAGGGCGCGCGGCATCGACTGCGTCCTGGCCTGTCCCACCGGCAGCGCCATCGCCACCGAAGCCGCACCGCACGCACGCGTGGTCGAGATGAAGATGCGTGGCGATGCCGACATCGGCCTCACCGGCCGCCTGCGCAAGCTGATCCGCGAGGTGCGACCCGACGTGGTTCACCTGCACAGCCGCCGGGGCAGCGACGTGTGGGGCGCGTTGGCGGGTCGGCTCGAGGGCGTGCCCGTGGTGCTCAGCCGCCGAGTCGACAACCCGGAATCGCGCTTCGTGGTGAACTTGAAGTACCGCCTTTACGACGAGGTGGTGACCATCTCCGAGGGCATCCGCCAGGTGCTGCTGTCCGAGGGCGTGCCGCCGGCCAAGGTGCACTGCGTGCTCAGCGCGGTCGACACCGAGCGCTACCGACCCGATCGCTCGCACATGCGCTGGGTCCAGGACACCTTCGGTGTGGCCGACGGTGAGCTCACCATCGGCATGGTGGCGCAATTCATCGCGCGCAAAGGCCACGTCACGCTGCTCGACGCGCTGCCCGATGTGCTGGCCCAGCACCCCGGGCTCAAGGTGATCCTGTTTGGCCAGGGCCCGCTCTGGGATGAAATCAACGCCCGAGTCAAAGGCGATGTGCTGCTGTCAAAACACGTGCAGCTGCCGGGTTTCCGCAAAGACCTCGACCGCGTGCTGCCCTGCCTCGATGTGCTGGCCCACCCCGCTCACATGGAAGGCCTGGGCGTGTCGCTGCTGCAGGCTGCGGCTTGCGGCGTGCCCTTGGTGGGCGGGCGCGCGGGCGGCATCCCCGAGATCATCCAGCCGGGCCTCAACGGCGAACTGATCACACCGGGTGACACGGCGGCGCTGGTGCGCGAGCTGAACAGGCTTCTGGGCTCGGCCGAGCTGCGCCAGCGCTACGGGCAAGCGGGCCGGCAGTGGGTGGTCGAGCGCTTTTCGGTTGAAGCGATGGTCGAGGGCAACCTGGGCGTGTACCAACTGGCCATGGCCAAGCGCAGAGCTGCCTGAGGCCAAGGCCTCAGCGCCTGGCAGCCCTCTCGACCAAGCTGCCCACCAACCCGACGTCGGTTTCAAGCTGCCTTGAGCAGCGCATCCACGCAAGCAGCGAGGTCGGCGTAGGCCGCGTCGGCGCCCGCCAGGTCGTCGGTCGACTCTTCGTTGTCGGACTGCACGATGTAGGCCCGCCCCAGGCCTGCTGCGCGCGCGGCCTCGATGTCGGAAGGCTTGTCGCCCACCATGAAGGAGTGCTCGAGCGACAGGCCGTGCTCGCGCACCGCCTGCAGGATCATGCCGGGCTCGGGCTTGCGGCAATCGCAGTCCACGGCCAGCTCGGGCACCTTGCCCTTGGGGTGGTGCGGGCAGTGGTAGACAGCCTCGACTTCAGCGCCCGCTGCGGCCAGGGCCTCGCGCATGTGGCGCGTGAGCTCCTGGAACTGCGCCTCGGTGTACATGCCGCGCGCCAGGCCCGACTGGTTGGTGACGACGATGAGCACGTAGCCAGCTTCACGCAGGCGGCGCATGGCGTCCACGGCCCCCGGCACGAACTCGAACTCGTCCCACTGGTGCACATAGGCGCGGTCGAGGTTGATGACGCCATCGCGGTCCAGAAAAGCCGCTTTGCGGGGTGAGGTCAACGCCGACGAGTGCTTGGCAGCTGCCGCCACGGCGGACGACTGCCCTGCCCGGATGCGCTGCACCAGCGAGGTGGTCGAAAAGCCATCGACAAACGGAATCGCCAACGCCTCGCCGCCCCACGAGCGCACCACCCGCGTCTCCTCCAGCGTTTCCATGTCGTAGTCGCCGCCCTTGACGTAGAGATCGGGGCGCGCCTGCTTGATCAGCTCGACCGGCGTGCGCTCATCAAAGAAAGTGACCAGCGAGACAGAAGCCAGCCCGGCCAGCACGGCAGCACGGTCGATGTCCTGGTTCAGCGGGCGGTCCGGGCCCTTGCCCAGCATGCGAGCCGAGGCATCGCTGTTGACGGCCACCACCAGCGAGCCGCCCAGCTGGCGCGCAGCGTGAAGGTAGCTCACATGCCCCCGGTGCAGCACGTCGAACACGCCGTTGGTGAAGACCACCGGCTTGGGCAACTCGGCGATGCGCGCGGCGATGTCTTCGCGAGCGCAGATCTTGTCCGTCAGGTGAGTGCCCTGGCCGCTCATGCGAACAGCTCCTCGAAGCTCAGCGTGGCGGTGCCGAACTTGGCCACCACCAGGCCGCCAGCGCGGTTGGCGTGGCCCATGGATTCTTCCAGTGACAGGCCGCAGGCCAGCATCAAAGCCAGGGTGCCGATCACGGTGTCGCCCGCGCCGGTCACGTCGGCCACCTCACGGGCCTGGGCCTGCACGCTGCTGACGCGGTCGGCCTCGAACAGGGTCATGCCTTCTTCAGAGCGGGTCAGCAGCAGGGCCTGCAGACCCAGCTGCTCACGCAAGGCCTGGGCCTTGGCAGTGAGCTCGGCCTCGTCCTTCCATCCACCGATCACCTGCTGCAGCTCGGCCCGGTTGGGCGTGATGACGGTGGCGCCAGCGTAACGGCCGTAGTCGCTGCCCTTGGGGTCGACCAGCACGGCCTTGCCCGCCTGACGGGCCAGCTCGATCATGCGCGGGATGTGGGCCAGGCCGCCCTTGCCGTAGTCGGAGAACAGCACCACATCATGCTTGACCAGCTCGCGCTCGAAGTCACCCAGCATCTGGCCGAGCAACTCGTGGTCGGGCTCGCGCTCGAAATCGACGCGCAGCAACTGCTGGTTGCGGCCGATCACCCGCAACTTGACGATGGTCTGCATGCGCGGGTCATGGCCCAGCACCGTGCCGACGCCGTGGCCTTCAAGCAGCTCTTGAAGCCGGCGGGCAGGCTCATCCTGGCCGACCACGCTGAGCAGGGTCACCTGGCCACCCAGGGTCTTGATGTTGAGCGCCACGTTGGCGGCACCACCCACGCGTTCTTGCTCGCTTGCCACCCGCACCACGGGCACGGGCGCCTCGGGAGAGATGCGCTCGACGGCGCCGAACCAATAGCGGTCGAGCATGACGTCGCCCACGACGAGGACGCGTCGGGCGGCGAGGGTTTCGCGGGCGGGGTGGGCGGCAGACTTCATGGGACCGTATTGTCCCCAGAAATCGCCCTTGAATCGGGGCTGGACCGCCGGAGCACGCCGGCCTGCGCCCCACGGGCGCCACCAGGGCACAACAAGGCACAATAGCGGGCTGTATTCCGCCCCCGCCCCACATGTCCGAAACCCGCGAATCCACCGATTCCCGCGACTCCAGGCCCCGCACGGTCGTTCTGCTCCAGTACACCGGCATTGGTGATGTCATCTGGCACATCCCGTACTTCGAAGCGGTTGCCAGGTCCAGCCAGGGCGGACGCATCACCTTGGTGGCGCAACCTTCAACACAAGCCAAGGTGCTCCTGGCGAACGAGCCCTGGGTCGAATCCTTCATCGATCACGACTACCGCCCGCGCCTCAGCGACAACCGCCGTGGACGGCATGGCGGGCTGCGCGGCATGTTGAGCATGGCCGGCACGCTGCGCGCGGGACATTTCGACCGGATCGTGGTTTTCTCAGGTCGCGCCAGTCGGGGGCTGCTGGCGGCCCTAAGCGGCATTCCCCAGCGCCTGGGCTACGGATACCGGTTCTGGCAGCGCATCTTCCTGACGCAAGGCCCCTACATCCAGCCGCATCGCACCGGCTCGGTGGAGGCCTACCCCGAGGCCTCGGCTTTCTGTGTTGCCCAAGGCTTGTGCGAGGCGCCCATCGTGCCGCGGTTTGCCGCGCCCCCGGCCATGGTCGACGCCATGCGCTCCCGCCTGTCGCACCTGCCCCGGCCGCTGTACGCCCTGGCCATCGGCACATCGGAAGAGCGCAAGCAGTGGGGCGAGCAGAAGTTCGCCGAGCTGGCTTCGGCGCTGTGCGCGCGCGGCGCTGGCGTCGTGCTCCTTGGGGGCCCTCAGGAGCGTCAACTCGCGCAAGCCATCCTGACCCGCATCCCGTCAGCCCTTCACAGCCAGGTGCACGTGCTCACCGACGCCCCGCTGCTGGGCAGCGTGGCCGCGCTCCAGGTCGTCGATGCCTGCATCGGCAACGACACGGGCATGATCCAGATCTCGGCGGCGGCGGCCAAACCCACGTACGCATTGCTGGGTAATCGCCCGGTGCTCGACCACGACCCGCTCATGGTCAGCATCCTGGCGCCCTCGCTGGCCGACGTCAGCGTGACGCAAGTGCTCGACGCCATTGGGCGCAGCCCTCTCGCGGGCGCAGGCCTCCCAGCTTGATGGCACCTCATTCACCCCTGACCATGCCGGATTCCGTGAATCACACCCCCGACGCCACCGAACAGGACCATCGACCGCGAACGGTCGTGGTGCTGCAATATGCCGGCATTGGTGACCTGATCTGGCACATCCCCTACTTCAAGGCGGTCGCGGCCCAAAGCCAGGGCCAGCGCATCACCCTGCTGGCCCAACCCTCGACCCTGGCGCGCCACTTCCTGGGCGCCGAGCCCTGGATCGAGCGCGTCATCGACCACGATCACCGACCCCGGCGCACCGAAAAGCGCAAGGGCAAGCACGCCGGCCTGCTGGGCATGTGGCGCATGGCCCGAGAACTCAGGCAGGGCCATTTCGACCGCATCGTGCTGTTCTCGGGTCGCCCCAGCCGTGGGCTGATCGCTGCGCTCAGCGGCATCCCCCAGCGCCTGGGCTTCGGCTACAACCGACTGCAGCGACTCTTCCTCAACAAGCCGCCCTACATCGAGCGCTATCGTGGTCCGTCCCTGGCCTTCTACCCGGAAGCCAGCGCCTTCGCGGTGGCACAGGGCTTCTGCGACGCCCCCATCGTGCCCCGCCTTGACCTGCCCGCAGAGCAGGTCTCGAAAATGACGGCACGCCTGGCCCACCTGCCCCGCCCGCTCTACGCCTTCGCCATCGGCACGAGCGAGACGTACAAGCAGTGGGGCGCCCAGAACTTCGCCGACCTGGCCTGTGCCCTGATCGCCGAAGGTGGCGGCGTGATGCTGCTGGGCGGCCCCGGCGAAACGGCGCTGGCCCAGGAAATCGAAGGCCTGATCCCGGAGAAGGTCCGCCATTCGCTTGCCACCGTCACCGACGCCCCGGTGCTGGGCAGCGCGGCCGCCTTGCAGATCGCCGATTTCTGCGTCGGCAACGACACCGGCATGACCAACGTGGCCGCCGCCGTCGGGCGCCCGAGCTTCGTGATCATCGGCTCTCGCCCCACGCTGGACCAGGACCCGGTCAACATGCACAACGTCACGGCCGAGAAGCTGTCGGACATCACCGTCGAGCGCGTGCTCGACCTGTTGAGCAAAGCACGCTCTTCGTCTCCCTCACCTCACTGAGCACGACATGGAACTCAAAGAAACAGGCCAGAAGATCATCGAGTATGGCAAGCCACACTGGAAGATGTTCGCATCTGCTTTCCTGTTCTTCACCCTCGGCGCAGCCGTGGAACCAGCAATCCCGGCGTTGTTCAAAAAACTGATCGACTCGGGATTCAAAGAAGGACTGAACTACCCGCTTTGGCTGGTGCCCATCGTCATCATCGGCCTGTTCCTCGTGCGAGGCACGTTCAACTTCGCTGGCAACTACGCCATGACGTCCAGCGTTTCCAGCATGGTGCTGGATCTTCGCCGGGACCTGATGCGAGGGCTGCTGCGAGCCGACGCCAAGCTTTTCACAGGCATCAGCCCAGGCATTGCGGTCACCAAGATCATCAACGATCCCCAGATCGCGTCTCAGACGCTGGGCAACACGCTCATCTCGATCATCAAGGACGCCATGTCCCTGCTGTTCTTGATCGGGTACCTTCTGTACTTGAACTGGCAACTGACCCTTCTGTCATTTGTCAGCATGCCCTTGCTCGCGCTGGCTCTCAAGAAGGTTCAAAAGCGCCTGAGCGAAATCGGTCAAGCACAGTACGAATCGCAACAGCGCCTGGTCAACACAGTGGACGACAATGCTCGCGCCTGGCGTGTGGTTCGCACCTTTGATGCAGCCGACTTCGAGCTCAGTCGCTTTGATCAAGCTGCACAGGTCGTGCGCCGCATGACCCTCAAGACCGCGGCAACCAGCTCGCTCATCACGCCCATGACCCAGGTGGTTGCAGCCATCGGTGTCTCCATCATCATCACACTGGCCATCCACCAAGCAAGCCAGGGCACAACGACCATCGGCGAGTTTGTTTCGTTTATCACAGCCTTGTTGATGACCATTTCGCCCATGCGACACCTGACGGACGTGTACCAGCCTGTGACAGGCGCGCTCATCACGGCACGAGGCGCATTCGAGCTGATCAATGCGCCGGTGGAACCAGACCATGGCACGCGGGAGCTGCCCATCAGCAAGGGCGAGATCCAGTTCGATCACGTTAGGGTGCAGTACGACGGCGCGAGCGGGCCGGCACTCAATGACTTCGACCTGCACATCAAGCCAGGCCAAACGATCGCACTGGTAGGTGCCTCCGGCGCAGGCAAGACCACAGTGGTCAGTACGCTGCTGCGTTTTGTCAGCACGACTGGAGGGCGCATCCTGATGGATGGTGTCCCCATTGACGACCTGAAGTTGGCCAGCCTCAGGCGTCACTTTGCAGTGGTCTCACAGGACATCGTGCTGTTTGACGGCAGCATTGCTCAAAACGTCGCATATGCCAGCCCACATGGGCTGCAGCCTGACAAGGTGGAGCAGTGCCTGCGCGCGGCCAACCTCTGGAAACACGTCGAATCTCTGCCGCAAGGCATGAACGCTGGCATCGGCACCAACGGCAGCATGCTCTCGGGCGGCCAGCGCCAGCGTCTGGCCATCGCCCGCGCGCTCTACCGCGACGCCGCCATCTGGATCTTCGATGAAGCCACCTCCGCGCTCGACTCCGAGTCCGAAGCCGTGGTGCAGCGCTCCATCGAAGACCTGCGCCATGCCAAGACGCTCATCCTCATCGCCCACCGCCTGAGCACCATCAAGAATGCCGACGTCATCTGCGTGATGTCCGAAGGCCGCATCGTCGAGCAAGGCACGCACGCCGAGCTGATGGCGCTGGGTGGCCTGTACGCCGGCATGGTGCGCATCCAGGCTGCAGACTGACAGCACACACCACAGAGAAGAGAACGCCATGATCATCGTCACCGGCGCCACCGGCTTCATTGGCTCGAACATCGTTGCCGACCTCAACGCGCGAGGTCGCACCGACCTGCTGCTGGTCGATGACCTGGGCACGCACGGTAAATGGAAGAACATCGCCAAGCGGCGCTTTCTTGACCTGGTCGATTACCGCGACCTCGGCGGCCTGCTGTCCAGCCTGAAGCAGCCCGCCGATGCGGTCTTCCACATGGGAGCCAACTCGTCGACCACATCGACCGACGGCGACGAGATCCTGCGCGTGAACCTGCACGCCACCATGGCCTGGTGGAAGTGGTGCACCGAAACCGGCACACCCTTCATCTACGCATCGTCAGCCGCCACGTATGGCGATGGCGACCAATGCTTCGACGACGACCAGAGCCCCGAAGCCCTGGACAAGCTCGCCCCGCTGAACCTGTACGGCTGGTCCAAGCACCAGTTCGACAAGTGGGCGGTGGAGCGTGCGTCGGAGGGCAAGGCGCCGCCGCAGTGGGCCGGCCTGAAGTTCTTCAACGTCTACGGCCCCAACGAGTACCACAAGGGCGACATGCGCAGCCTGGTGGCCAAGAACACCGCGCTGATCGCACGCGGCGAAACCATCCGCCTGTTCAAGTCGCACAAGGACGGCTACGTGGATGGCGGCCAACTGCGAGACTTCGTCTACGTGAAGGACTGCTGCGCCGTGATGACGTGGTTGCTGGACAACCGGCAGGTCAGCGGCGTCTTCAACCTGGGCACTGGCCAGGCCCGCAGCTTCGTTGACCTGATGCAGGCCATTGGCTCAGCGCTGGGCAAGCCCGTGAACATCGAGTACGTGGACATGCCCGAGAGCATCAGGCCAAACTACCAGTACTTCACGCAAGCGCGCATGGACAAGCTGCGAACTGCCGGGTTTGACGCGGCCTTCCATGCGCTGGAAAACGGCGTGGCCGACTACGTAGGGCAGCACCTCACCCGCACGGACATTCATCGCTGAGCAATGACGCCATCGCTGTCTTTTCTGATCCCCGTCTATAACGTTCAGGAGTTCCTGGACGACTGCATAGCCAGTGTCATTCCTGCCACCCTGGCCGGAGATGAGATCATTCTTATCGATGACGGCAGCCAGGACGACTCCAGCGCCATGTGCGACGCCTGGGCCTTGCAACATCCTGATCGCATCCGAGTCGTTCATCAGCCCAATGCCGGATTGTCCGTGGCTCGCAATCGGGCCGTCCAGATCAGCGGCTGTGACTACATCTGCTTCCTCGACTCCGATGACGTTTTGTGTTGGGAGACGCTGTCCGCCGCCCGCCAGATTTTGGCTAGAGCGCATCTTGACATACTGACTTGCGACGCCATCCTCTGGCCTGAAGGGCGACCATCACGCACCATCAGCCACACCCTGCCGACCGACAGGGTGATCTCGGGCACCGAGGCCCTTGGGCACACGCTACGAGATGATTTCCTCTCATCGTGCTGCCGCATCTACCACCGCGCCCTTCTATGCGCTGCGGGACCCGATATCTTTCCGGCAGGTCGTGCCTATGAGGACAACAGCGCAGTCCCGCTGCTGATCAGTCGAGCCCAGCAAGTGGCCTACCTCCCGATGCCGTTGTTTCGCTACCGAGTCCGTGCAGGCAGCATCACGCAAACCCACACACTCAAGCGATGCCTGGACCAAGCCACATCGCTGACCTTACCGCTCAATCGGATTACTCAGCTTCAAACGGATCAAGCCTTGCGCGACGCAGCCAACATGCTCGCTCTGTCGCACGTGGTCATCGCAGTACGACACGCATCGACCATTCCACAAGTGACAGTGCGAGACTTCATGCAGGTCATCGAGGCGGGCATGCAAGCCATGACCCTGCGGGGTGATGCAATGCTGGCAGCAGTCCACAGATCTCCGCGTAAAGGCAAGTTGAGCAAGCATGCAAAAGGAATGATCAAACATCCCTTGCGTTATGCCGTGCTGCGGCTGCTGGTCGCGCGCTGGAAACAGTTTCATGCACGCATAACCCAACGCACGTCATGAATGTCTCCTTCATCCTTGCGGTATATCAAATCGAGCGCTACATCGAGGCGTGCCTCCAAAGCGTATTGCCGTGTCTGCGCGACGATGATGAGTTAATCATCGTCAACGACGGCGGCACCGATCGGTCACGCGAGCTGGCTGTAGCGCTGATCAGCCGCTACCCCAACGCACGCATTGTGGACAAGCCTAACGGTGGCTTGTCATCGGCCCGCAACGCCGGACTGCGCGATGCCACCTGCGAGCACGTGCTGTTCCTGGACGGCGATGATGTGCTCATCCCCGAAGCCATTGCACAAGCTAGGCAAGCCCTGGACGAGCACGACCCCGACATCCTGGTCACCGACTACCTGGAGTGGCTCGACGATGGCCGAGGCGCCACGCGTCCTTCTCGACCTCGCTCGCATGCCCAGGGCCAGCTGACCGCTGAGCCCGCGCGCCACCTCCGGGAAACCCTGGACGACTGCATCCCATGCGTCTGGACACGCTTTTTCCGACGCAGCCTGTTCGATGCGCTCGGCGAAACCCCCTTCCCCGAGTGGTCCATGTACGACGACCTCCCCACGACCCCGCAACTGGTCGCCAGGGCCCGCACGATGCTCTATCTGCCTCTGCCAACGGTCATGTATCGCACGCGCGCAGGCAGCCTCACCCAGGTTCGCACCCGACGCAGTTGCACCGACATGGTCAAGGCGGCTGGCCGGGCTCATGAAACCGTTCAAATGTTTCCTGCCGACGTGGCCGTGCAACGCGCGGGCATGGCCTTCCTGGCCCGCAAATGGGTCGATGCCGTCAAGCAAAGCCGACAGGTGCCCACTGCGAGCTGGTCCTTGCACAGCGAGATGCTGAGTCTGATCGCCCCCACGCTGCTTCGTGCCCGTCAAGAACAGTTGCACGATCTGTGGGTGTCGTCTCGCAGAGCTGACAGAAAAGTCCGTCGCCATCTCAAATTGGCACGACAATCCCGTCTGCTGTACACACTGATCAACACCCTGGTCAGCTGGCTCAAGCGGTTGCGCGCACGCCAGCGCCAGTGACAAGCCGCTTTCAGACCATTCATGCAAGCCATCACGACACGCCTTGTCGGAGGACTTGGCAACCAGATGTTTCAGTATGCGGCCGGACGGGCACTGTCGGTGCGCACCGGCCTGCCCTTGATGCTGGACATCACCCATCTCAGCAGCAAGAGTCACCGCGACTATGAGCTGAGCGCCTTCAACATCCAGGGCCGCACCTTTCGGCGCCCCGGAGAAGGCCGCCCCGACCGCCTGACACGCTGGGCTCACGCCATCGGTTTGCGCAAGCCTGCGCCGTCTCCCGCCCCCGTTCACGCCGAGCCACACTACCACTATGACCCGGCCTTCGAGTCATTGAACCGGGCTTGCGTCCTCGACGGCTACTGGCAGACCGAGCGGTACTTTCGCGAAGTTGCGGACGTGATCCGCGGAGAGTTTCGCCCTCGCAAGCTGCCCGCGCGCGTGGCGGCGCTTCAAGCCCGCCTGAACCAGCCCAATGCCATCTCGGTGCACATTCGCCGAGGCGACTACGCCAGCAACCCGGAGGTCGCCCGCTTTCATGGCATGTGCGACTTGAGTTACTACACGACGGCCATGCGCCGCATGGCTGCACAGGTGCCTGACCCGGTTTTCCACATCTTCAGCGATGACCACGACTGGATCCGGTCCCACTTTCCCAGGCAACACCCCTGGACGCTGGTCGAAGACTGGCCCGGCAAGGACGCCTGGGTGGACATGTGGCTCATGAGCCGCTGCGGGCACCACATCATCGCCAACAGCTCCTACAGCTGGTGGGGCGCATGGCTCAATCCGGCCCAGACCAAGCAGGTCATCGCCCCGGCCAAGTGGTTCAACGACGCACCACATGACACCCGAGACATCCTGCCAGCCGGCTGGCTGACCCAGGCCGCCTGAAGCCGACGACTCGAACACCATGTCTGCTGCGTCGATCACCGTTCTCATGCCCGCCTACAACCCGGGCCCCCACTTTGAAGCCGCCGTGCGCAGCATCCTGTCGCAGCGCTTCGCCAACTTCGAGCTCCTGATCCTGGACGACGGGACACAGGATGGCAGCCTGGAAATCCTGGCGTCCATTGCGGACCCCCGCATCAGGCTGATGCGCAACCCACGCAACCTGGGCCTAGTGGAAACACTGAACATCGGCCTGCGAGAAGCCAAGGCGCGTTATGTGGCCCGCATGGATGCCGACGACATCGCGCACCCTGACCGGCTGGCGCAGCAGCTTGCCTTCATGCAGGCGCAGCCCGATGTGGCCATTTGTGGCACCTGGTCTCGTACGATCGGGGAAGGCATCACGTCCTGGGAAACCCATTTCCCTCGCGAACATGCCGACATCGTCTGCCAGATGCTGTTCAACACGGGCCTGACCCACCCCACCGTGATGTTCGACAAGCTGCAACTGCAGCGCCATGGTCTCTCGTACGAAGGGCAGCACCCGCATGCCGAGGACTACGACCTCTGGACACGCGCAGCCCACGTGGTCCGACTGGCCAACCTCCCGCAAGTCCTGCTGGACTACCGGGTGCATGCCACCCAGGTCTCATCCAGCCACAAGGAAACCCAGAAACAAAGCGCACGCCGCATTCGGGAAAACCTGATTCGCAGCTTGTCGCCATCGGCCGACCTGTCCGACTTCGAAATTCACAACCAGATCTCCGAGTACGATTGGCCTGGTCACTCGTCTTTCTACAAAATGGCAGTGCAGTGGCTCAAGGCCCTGTCAAAACACATTCAGAAAGATCGCCCGGATCTTTGGCCCAGCGCCCGTGCGGTTTGCCGCGCCAAAGCCCTCGAAATTCATCAGCACGTCTATCAAAAAAAGAAGCGATGGAAACGGGTTCTTCTGAGATACACATTCTAAATATGAGGATGGCATGAATCCTTCCATTGGTATTGCAATTGTTTTCCTGAACAAGGACCAACAAACCATAGAGTGCATCAAACAATTCGCAAAACCCGGCGTGCCGGTTTACGTGCTCAACAATGGCTCATCGGAAGCGGCCACGCTGGCCGTCAAGAACGAATGCAACCAGCATCCGAACGTGACGTTCATTCACTCGGATGACAACCTGGGATGCGGCGGCGGCCGCAACCTGCTGATCGAATCTACGAGTGAAGACTGGCTTCTCTTCGTTGACAACGACATCACGCCCCTGGAATCGCATTGGCTGGACAACCTGCGCCTGCACATTCGGCACTCCAAAGAGATCGATGCCATCGTTCCGGTGGTGCACAACATCTGGGAAGGCACCAAGATTCGCCCGGTCAACATGGGCGTCATCGACGGTCAGGCCACGTTCGCCACGGCCACCACGGCCTACACCAACGTGTTCCCTGGCGGGGCTTCGCTCATCAGCCGAAAACTCTTCGACCGCGTTGGGCTCTACGACGCCTCGCTGTTCGCCTTCGAGGACTTCGAGGTTTCCCTGCGTGCGGAACGCATGGGCTGCCCCGTCGTGGCGCGGCATGTCCTGGACGTCAACCTCCTGCATGACCACCGAGTGGTCACGAACGACGACGACCGCCAGGCTGTCAACGTGCGATACAGCCTGGAGCGTGTCGGCAATGCGCACGATGCCGTGCAGGCGCGCTATGGTGTGTCCTTCGACAAGAACTACAAGGTCTGGCTGGAGCAGCAGGTCCTGGAGCTGACCGATCCGAACTGGGCACGCAATCGACACAGCGGCATCAGCGACCCCAAAACCCGTGCGCTCGCCGCCCCACCCGCTCCCGTTGCGCAGAAGTCCAAGGCGAGCAAGCTGTGGCGCCGCATCAAGAATGGCGTGCGCGGACGCCCTGCCTGAACAGAACAAACAAACCACGCCCCCGTTTCACGTCGGAGGTTGACGCATGAACAAGCACCTAGGCATCCTGTTTGTGGGTACCGGGAAGTACGTTGCGCTGTTTGACGACTTTCATCGGGCCTTCTCAAAGCATTGGTGCAAGGAGGTCCAACGAACCTTCTTTGTCTTCAGCGATGAGCCGCCTGGCGTCCAGGGCCCCGATGTCGTGCACCTGCCCACGCCGCACGAACCTTGGCCCTACCCGACGCTGAACCGATACGACTACTTCCTGCGCCATGCGGGCCACATCGGGCAGTGCAGCCACCTGATGTTCGCCAACGCCAACCTGCGCCCCATCACGGACATTCATTTTGAAGAGCTCTTCGATGGCACGAACACGCTCTTCGGCACGGTGCACCCTGGCTTTGCATTCGCCAAGAGGAAGTGGCACCGACCCTACCCAGGCACGTTCGAGACCAACAAGCGGTCGACGGCTTACGTTGGGCGCCAGCCCCGCACCTACTATGCAGGTGGGCTCAACGGCGGCACCACCGAAGCATGGATGAGGCTGTCGGGTTTTCTCAGCGAAAACATCCGGATGGACAAGCAGAACAACGTGAATGGCACGGGCTGGGCCATCTGGCACGACGAGAGCCACATCAACCACTATTTCAATTGCCGCCAGGCGCCCAAAGTGCTGGGTCCCGAGTACCTGTACCCAGAAAGCCGAATCCTGCCTGTGCCCAAGAAAGTGGTCGTGCTGGAGAAAGCGCGCATGGGTGGCCACGACTACCTCAGGGGCATCCACGCGACCCCCGCCGCCTGAACCCATTCGTCTCCAGCAGACGAGCACCCGACATGCCCGATCAAAAACTCCAACTCCCCACCGTCACGCTGTGCTGTGTGGACACGCGCTCGCCACGACAAGCGATCCATGCCTTGCAGCAGTGCATGCAACATGCGAGCTTCGGCCGGGTTGTGCTCATTGGCACCACGGCAGCAGCAGCCTACCTGCCTGCGGACGGAAGCATTGAGCTGGCCCCCATCGATGCGTTGAAGGACATCGATGCGTACTCGCGCTTCATGCTCAAAGAGTTGCATGCCCACGTTCAGACCGACCATGCGCTGGTCGTTCAGTGGGATGGGTTCATCGTTGATCCGGCCCACTGGCATGACGAATACCTTCAGTGGGACTACATCGGCGCGCCGTGGTACCCCGGAGGGGGTCCAGGCTACGTGGGCAACGGAGGCTTCTCGCTGCGTTCACGAAAGCTGCTGGCCGCCACACCGCACCTGAACGCTCCCCCCGGCGAGCCCGAAGACATGACCATCTGCGTGCATCAGTTCTATGCCTTGCACACGCAGCACGACATCCAGGTGGCCCCGGTCGATATGGCCAAGGAGTTCAGCTGCGAATACGGCACCTTCCGCCGCAGCTTTGGATTCCACGGCATGCACAACTTCGCGCACATCATGTCCGCGAGCGAGTTGCGATCGTGGCTGCAGGATGCACCCGCCGAGGTGCTGGTCTCAGGACAGGCCCGCAAGCTGGTCAAAGGCCTGATGCAGACACGCCACCTGGACGAAGCCTTGCACCTCATCCGCCTGCGCAGGCAGCACCTGGGCCGCACGCGAGACCACTACTCGCTCAAGGCCCGGGTTCTGTTGCGCAAGGTGGGACGATGGATCAAACCCGCTTAAGGTAGCCGTCCGGCCCCACGGTGATCAGCAGCTTGTGTTCGATCGACTTGTCGATCTCCAGGTTCAACGCCGCGCCATCGCTGGCCTCGCGCCCCTCGTCCTTCAGTGCGCTCAGGTACGCCCACACGGCTGTCTTGGGGTTGTTGCCCTTCTTCCAGGGGCGATCATGGATCAGCCCATCCGGCATGTCTTCCACCAGCGTGTCGAAGACCACGCAGTAGCTGCCAGGCGACACCAGCGGCGCATAGGCCTCCAGCTCCGCCAGCACGTGCTCGTGCGTGTGATTCGAATCCAGGATTACCAGCACGCGCTCGTGCCGGCTGGCACGCTGGCGAACCTGCTCGATCACCTCGCTCGAGATGGACGAGCCCTGGATCATGTCGATGCGGTTTGACATGGGGTGGGCCTCGATGGCCGCACGATTGTGGGCACGGATGTCGATGTCCAGGCCCAGCACCCGGCGCTTGGGATTGGAGACATCCAGCGGAACCCCTGCCTCGACCGCCTCGCAGTAGTCCAGCATCGCCAGGAACGAGGCATGCATGATGAGCGAGCCACCATGTGCGATGCCGGCCTCGATGATGAGGTCCGGCTTGACCGTCCACACCAACTCCTGGATCGCTGCCATGTCCTGCGGGAACTGGATCAGAGGGCGCCCCAGCCAGCTGAAGTTGTAGGCGTATTTGTGGGGTGTGATCTCGCGCAGCCAGATGCGCGAGAGCGCCTGCACATCGACGTCTTCCCCCAGACCACGGATGTTGGCGGCCACTTCTGCGCGGAACTTTTCGATCTCATTCATGGTGGAGGAATTCTTTCCAGTTGGTGGTGCTCGAAGAAATGCATTGCTCCCCGTCAGGGCCCATGTTGGCCACAAGGTCAAGGGCACTGACGTATGGCGTGAAGTCGCCATGCAGCTGCGGATACGGTTGTTTGCGGTAGGCCATGTATTCGACCTGAACCCCGGCATGCTCGAAGGCCTCGTGATCGAGGTAGTTCGCAGCGCCCATTCCGGTGACATACCGGTCACCCTTCAAGCGCGTCACGATGTCCAGAACACGCTGGCTGCCCGAGCCAGGAATGTCCAGGGACCCGATGTGATCAAAGCGCCGTGGCTGCAACAGCCCGAAGTAGCGGCACAGCGCCATCATGCTGAGCTCGCTGAGTTGGCCGATGGTCTGCGGGTTTGCGTCGAACACATCTTTGACCAGCCCAAGCATGTCCTTCAAGCAGGGTGCACCGGCATAGGCCTGACGCAGCATGTCCAGGTGCTGGCGACGCCAGTCCTTGCGGGCATCGATCTGGACCTCCTGAATGCGCTGCCCCAGCGACAGCCCTTGCAATGGCACCGTGAGCCACTTGATTCCAGAGGCTGTCTTGATCTGCACCCGGTTGACGAAGCTGCCTTTGGAGAACTGCACATCGTCATAGAAGACAAAGTGGTCAGCGAGCCGAATCTGCTCGAGCATGCCCACCCATGGGAAGTACATCGGCTGGGAGATGACCACCCGATTGCCTTGCGCACCAGCGTCAGTCAAATGTCCCAAGGGATGCCCGCTTCATTCACATAGGCGACAAAGGCACGCTCCAACCCCGCCGAGCTCAAACCCGGACTGGCCAGATGCCCTCGCCCCCCTGGGGTGGCGACATGCGGGGCGTCATCGCCCCCCCCTTGCGCCAACCGTTCGGCCAGCACAAGAAACAGATAGAGCTTCTGCGCAAAGGAGATTCTTTGCATCACCGTCAGGTCCACAGGCGAAGGCACCGGGCTGACCATTTGCCCCACGATCGGGCCGCCGTCCATCGTCTCGTCCACGCCATGCACCGTGGCCCCAAAGAACCTGGCCCCTGATGTGGCGGATCTTTCCAAGCCCTTCATCCCGATGAAAGCAGGCAGCAAGGCCGGATGGAAGTTGAAGCAAGCGCCCCGGCCAAACAGTTCACGCGACACCAGGCGGCCAAAGAACAAGCAGGTGGCGCTCATGCCCTGTTCGTCATACAGCCAGGAAGCGGCATCACGGCTGAACTGCTCTCGCGAGTCAAATGCAATGCGCCGATGCGGAATGCCGAACGCCTGCGCCAAGGTCTCGGCGCCACACGGGCGGTCGGTCACCATGGCCATGCTGACCTGATAACCTTGTGCACGCAGGATGTCCATGGCGGCGCCGACCACGGAACCACCCGCCGAACACACCAGCCCGATGCGGATCCATTTCTCATCCAACCGAGGATGCCCGTCGCTTCCACCTGGCAGCATGGTGCCTCACTCCAGGAAAAGGAAAGACAAGGGACGCGCCGACAGGGCCTCCACCTGCGCGATGATCTTGCGTGCATGGGCCGGGTTCAGGCCCACCCACACGTGCCGGATGTGCTCAGGCAACTGAGCCGGCGTCAGGATGGGACGGCCATTGAGCTCACGCCCTTGCAGGTAGACGTTTTGATCCAGGTGACAGACCACGCGTTGCGGCGCTTTCAAACAAGACACCACGAACGCGCCGTAAAAGCCTGCGCCATAGATCGCCACCTCGGCGTCTGGCGGCAGTTGGGCTTCCTGCGAACGAACCCTTTCGGCCGCATTCGACCAGAACGACGCCATGCCCTGGAAACGGGTCAGACAGTCCTGCACCTGCTGGGGGAAATCGGCAGGCAACGTCGCCTGCTCGGGCTCGATCGCGCGACGTGCCACCACCACGAAGGCACCACGGTGCGCGGTGTCATCGATGGATTCCACCACCAGCCCGGCGCCCTGCAGCAGGTGCTGCAACGAAGGCGTGGAGAAGTGGTTGACGTGATCCAGCACGATGAAGTCCGCGACATTCGTGGCCACATTGGGAACGATGCAGTACAGCGCGCCGCCAGGCTTGAGCATCGCGGCCATCTTGCGGATCGACTCCTCGGGGCGAACCATGTGCTCCATCGAGAAGAACGACGTCACCACATCGAAGTGGTCCTGCCAGGCAGCAGGCGTCTCGTGCACGGCCCAGCGCCCTGGCTCGATGAACTTTTCCCAGAAGGGGATGTAGCGGGCGCTGACATCGAACAGGTGCGGCTGCAGATCGGAGCGTTGCGACAGCAGGCTCTTGATCATGGCGCTCTTGGCACACCCATAGTCCAGGATGCGCGCACCTGGCGGCAGGGGCAGCTTGTCCAGCAAGACCTTCACCTGGTGGGCCGTGCGGTAGACCTGCGTGCCATCGGGCTTGACTTCGTAGATCTGGTCCTCTTCCTCGCTGTGGACAAGGATGTCGTAGTCGCTCTCATAGAAAGCGGCTGAGTCGGCCATTTCCTCGGTCTGCAGGTGCGCGCACCGGACACAGGCATACACCCGCGTGACACCGGGACGCACCTGGCACAGCGAAGTCAGAGAGTGCGTGCCTTCGGACTCATACAGTGCATGGGTCAGGGGAGCGGCGCACACATTGCAAGACAAATGGTTCATGTCAGCGATCCAGGCAGAGTTCAGGATGGACCTGGGCGAAATCGACTCCGGCGGCATAGGAGCCCTTCCAGCCGTGACGCATGCCCACCGGTTCATTGAAGTTGAAATAACGGAACTGCATCGACCAGCGCGAACGCTGTCCAGCGTTCTGACCTGAGGCATGCAGTGTGAGGAAGTCGATGATAACCAGGTCACCCGGGCCGGACAACGGCGCGACCTGCTCGTGGCGAGCCACCAGCGCCGCCTCGTCCTGAAGGATCAGGGCGTATGCACCGGTCTTGTCCGGATTGAGCGGATCGCGCGTGTACACGGGCACCGGGCCATTGAGATGCGACGCCACGCACAGGCGCACAGGCCCCAATTCGGGCGTCAGTTGCACCAGCGGCGACCAATAGACCAGGCCATCGAGGCTACGCAACTGAGCGGGATACTCTTGATGCCAGGGCGCCCGGAAGCGCTCTTCACCCGGGTTGTCCACGCGGATGCCATAACCGCCGGCCGCGATCGCCGGCACGGCATCGGTGCCGCGCAACTGCGCGAACAGCGACTCGTGCTCCGGGATGCCCAACAGGCGAATGAAAGCCGGGATCTGCTTGACGGCGTCATAGACCTCGCTGCCATGAGCCCGGTTGATCTTGATGAGGTCCTGGTAGCCCTCATCGAACCGCTCCGGGACGAAAGGGCCGCGTGCATCAGGCAGCCCATGGCGCTTGAGCACCTGGCCGATCACCTGATGAATGCCCTTCTGGATCGGGTGGATGTCCCGCTCCAGGTCATAAAAGCCCTTGATCACCAGGAACCCATCGCTGTGGAACTGCTGGATCTGTTCTGCACCAAGGTGCCGGGACGCATTCATGGCCATCACCTCGTAAGCTCATCACGGATGCACGCCACCACCCGATCCATGTCCGCTTCGGACAGCTCATGGTAGGCAGGCAGGTTGACCGCACGGGGCCACAGTCCGTGGGCCACCGTGTGCTCCGGCTGGTCCTGGAACATCGGCAACATGGACAGCGGCCAGAAAAAGACACGGCCATCGATCTGCTCGGACTGAAAGCGCGCCAACAGGGCCTCGCGATCAAACGGCACGCCTTCATCGACCACGATGGAGGGCATCCAGTAACCGTTGACGGTCTCGGCAGCCTCGGGGTTCATGCGCAGCGGCAGCCCCTCCAGGCGCGAACGGTAATGGGCGAAGATGCGCCGCTTGCCCTCGATCAGCTCATCGATGCGCTCCACCTGGGCACACCCGATGGCCGCCTGCACATTGGACATCTTGTACTTGAAGCCGATCGCATCAGGCCAGAACTGCTTGCGTTGCGTGCTGGATCGACCATGGTTGGACAGCGTCAGCACCTTTTGGTAGAGCTCCGCGTCCTGGCAGACGAACGCACCGCCCTCGCCCGTGGTCATCGTCTTGGTGCCATGGAACGAAAACGTCCCGAAGGCCCCCATCGTGCCGGCCCGGCGGCCCTTCCACTGAGAGCCGATGGCCTCGGCCGCGTCTTCGACCACGGGCAAGCCATGGCGGCGCCCGATGTCCAGCAAGGAATCCATGTCGGCCAGGTTGCCATACAGGTGCACCGCGATGATCGCCTTCGTGCGCGCGGTGATGGCGGCCTCCACTTTGGCGGGGTCCAGGCACCACGTGTCGGGCAGCACATCCACGAACACCGGCTTGGCACCCAGGTAGGTGATCGGCGCAGCCGAGGCGATCCAGTTGGTGTCCCCCAGGATGACCTCGTCACCAGGTCCCACACCCAGTGCCGCCAGCCCCATGTGCATGGCCCCGGTGCAACTGGACGTGGCAATCACGTGAGCCGCGCCAAGGTGTGCGCCGAAATCCCGCTCGAAGCGCTGGATGTAGGCATAGCACTGCTCGCCCCATCCATGCCGCACGGCATCCGTGGCGTACGAAACCTCCAGCTCCGTGATGGAGGGCTTGGTGTAGTAGACGCGTGAGCTCACAGGATCTCCAGCTTGGGAATGGCCGTGACGAAACGCCCCCCCCATTCGCGGATGTAGGCATGCTGGGCCAGCACTTCGTCGCGCAGGTTCCACGGCAGGATCAACAGGTAGTCCGGGCGCTGGCGTTTGATCTCGTCCACGCTGACGACGGGAATGTGCACGCCCGGCAGGAACTTGCCGACTTTGTGCGGAGACAGATCGACCACCGACGGCAGCAGATCAGACAACACCCCTGCATAGTTCAGCAGGGTGTTGCCCTTGGCTGCCGCTCCATAGCCCATCACTTGCTTGCCCGCGCGCTTCTGATCGATCAGGAAGCTCAGCAGATCGAGTTTGATGTCGACCACCTGCCGCGCGAAAGACTGATAGAAGGCCTGCGTCTGCATGCCCAGTTCGGCCTCCTTGCGCAGCAGCTCACCGACGGCGGGCCTCACGGCCAGGTCCGCGTGCTCCGCATGGCGCCCATACACGCGCAACGATCCACCGTGTGTGGACAGCTGCTCCACGTCGTACACGCACAGGCCATGCGCCTCGAAGATCCGCTGCGTGGTGTAGAGCGACAGGTACGAGAAGTGCTCGTGATAAATGGTGTCGAACTGGCGCTGCTGGATCAATTGCATGAAGTGAGGAAACTCCAGCGTGATCGTGCCGCCAGGCGCCAGGGCCAGCTTGAGTCCCTTGACGAAGTCATTGATGTCCGGCACATGGGCGAACACGTTGTTGCCCAGGATGAGGTCAGCCTGCCGGTGGGTCTGCTTCAGTTGCGCACCCAAGCGCTCACCGAAGAAGTCTTGCACCACTTCGATGCCCTTGGCACGGCAAGCCTCGGCGGTGGAACCTGTTGGCTCCACGCCCAGGCACGGCACGCCACGCTCCTGGAAGTACTGCAACAGGTAGCCATCGTTGGAGGCCACCTCGACCACGAACGCATCCGCCCCCAGCTTCAGGCGATTCGAGATGCTCTCCACATAGTGCCGGGCATGAGCCAGCCACGAAGATGAGTACGACGAGAAGTACACGTAATCGCTGCTGAAGATGTCGGCCGCATGCCGATGCTCATCGACCTGCCCCAGCCAGCACTGGTCACACACCTGGACCTTCAACGGAAAGGTCAGCTCCGGCTCGCTGAGCTGGGGCTGGGTCAAGAAGCTGTTGGACGGCGGCGAGTAGTTCAGGTCCACCAGGTCAAGAGACAGGTCGTGCTGACAGAAACGACATTTCATGGGTTCACTCAAGCAACAGAAGTGGGACCGGAGGGAGGCAGGAACAGTCCCTGGAAATCAGGCGACACCATCGGCAAGGTTTGATCCCGTGCGGATTGCTGGGTCATGGGCAGGGGCCACGTGATGCCCAGCGTGGCATCCATGCAATGCAGCCCTGCTTCGTGTTCCGGTGAATAGAAGGCCGAATGGAAGTAGATGAGCTCGGCATCATCCGTCAGAGACTGGAAGCCATGCGCAAAACCCTCGGGGATGACGACCAGGTTGGGGCGATCCGACCTCAACTCGAACGCGCGCCACTGCAAAAAGGTGGCTGAGCCCGCCCGCAGGTCCACCGCCACATCCCAGACGGCGCCACGCACACACCGGATCACCTTGGTTTCGCAAGCTGGAGGATGCTGGAAATGAAGGCCGCGAATGGTACCCGCCTTGGCCGTGCAGGAGTGGTTGACCTGCGCAATGTGGTGCGCAACACCCGCTGCAGCCATTTCTTTCTGGCAGAACAGGCGCCCGAAGTAGCCTCGCTCATCCCGCCGGACATCGAGGGTCACGAGCTGAAGTCCGCTAAGATCGGTCGATTGGAATTGCATGGCTCACCCGATGTGCGGTTGGGCATCGATCTGGGCCAGGCTCAGCTGGCTCATGTCGTCGCCGCGCCGATGGGCCTGATACCAGTCCACGCACCAGCGCAACGCCAGCTCCAGGTCGCCAGCAGGCCGCCACATCAACCGGCCACGCGACTTGGCGCTGTCCAGCTTGAGGAAGCTCGCCTCATGAGGGGCGTTCGGGTCGGTTTGATCCAGCACGGATGCGTCTGGCCCCCACATTCCGGCCAAGCGTTGGGCAACGTCGCCGACAGGCAGGCAGTCGTCCTCCGATGGGCCGAAGTTCCACGCCTCGGCATAGGCTCTGCCGTGCTGCCACAGGCGCTCGGCCAGCAGCATGTATCCACGCAGCGGTTGCAGCACATGCTGCCAGGGCCTCACCGCATGCCTGTTTCGGATGAGCGCAGGCCGATGGGCCACGAACGCACGCACCAGGTCCGGCAGCAAGCGATCTTCGGACCAGTCGCCGCCACCGATCACGTTGCCAGCCCGAGCCGTGGCCACGGCCACACCCCGCCCGGCCGGAGCCGAGAAATAAGAATTCCGATAGGAGGCGACCATCAACTCCATCGCGCCCTTGCTGGCGCTGTAGGGGTCATGTCCCCCCATCGGATCCACCTCGCGGTAGGCCCAGCACCACTCCTTGTTCTCGTAGCACTTGTCGGTCGTGACCATCACCACCGCCCGGACGGTGTCGCACTGCCTCACGCACTCCAGCAGCTTCAGCGAACCCATGACGTTGACATCGAACGTCTCGACAGGGTCCTTGTACGAAGGCCTCACCAGCGCCTGCGCTGCCAGGTGAAACACCACCTCGACTCGGTGCGATCGCATGACATCCAGCAAGTGGGCCTGGTCGCGGATGTCGCCCACTTCATGGATCAGCTTGCCAGACAGGTTCAGCGCGCCAAACAAGTGGTGCTCGCCCACCGGCGGCAGGGCGTACCCCACCACCTCGGCGCCCAAGTGCCTGAGCCACAGCCCCAGCCATGCCCCCTTGAAGCCCGTGTGCCCCGTCAGCAGCACGCGCTTGCCTCGCCAGAACCCTCGGTCGATGTGCATCGTCAGTCTTCCCACACCTTCCAGGGTGCAGCCCCACTGTCCCACAGCTCATTCAGCTGGTTCTTGTCGCGCAGCGTGTCCATCGGCAGCCAGAAACCGGCGTGCGGGTAATACGAGAGCTGGCGGGAACGCGCCAGTCGCTCCATGGGCTCCTTCTCCCACGTGGTGTGGTCGCCATCGATCAGGTCGATGACATCCGGGGACAACACGAAGAAGCCGCCATTGATCCAGCCCCCGTCGCCCGCAGGTTTTTCCTGGAAGGTCGACACATGGTGGCCCTCGAGGCCCAGCGCACCAAAACGGCCGGGAGGCCTGATGGCCGTGAGCGTGGCCTGTGTGCCGTGTGCCCGATGGGCGGCGATCAAGACGCCGATGTCGACATCCGACACGCCATCACCATAGGTGAAGCAAAAGTCCTCGCCGTCGGTCAGGTATTTGCGTACCCGCTTCAGGCGCCCGCCCGTCATGGTGTCCATGCCGGTATCCACGAGGGTGACGCGCCAGTTCTCCGCGCGCTCCTGGTGCACCTCCATGCGGTTGTTGGCCACGTCAAAGGTCACATCAGATTGATGCAGGAAGTAGTTGGCAAAGTACTCTTTGATGACATAGCCCTTGTAGCCCAGGCACACCACGAAATCATTGATCCCGTGGTGGGAGTAAATCTTCATGATGTGCCAGAGGATCGGTTTGCCCCCGATCTCGAGCATGGGCTTGGGGCGCAAATGGGATTCCTCGCTGATGCGCGTCCCCAAACCGCCAGCCAGAATCACTGCCTTCATCGTTCGTCCTCTCTCAACACGAGCAACCAGACATCACGCGGAAATCCAGCGCGACATCTTGTTAGCCAACCATTTCTCATACGCCCGGGGCACTTTCAGCCCCAACTGGCATGCAGCCTGGATCCGCCAGCGCATCAGCATTTTCTTCCACACGATGCACCGCAGGCTCAGGCGCTGAAGCAGGGAAACCCTGCTCGCCAGGCGCAGGACACGCAGATAGCCGATCCAGTAGCCTTGCCAGTCACGACACTCTTGCAGTCGGTTGGTCAGTTCCAGCTTCAACCGATCCCGGTGCGACAGCCGAGCGACGTCCTCTTGCACCACAGGCACGACGGAAGGTGCGGATCGTTTGTGGAACAGCACCCTATCGGACAACGCCAACCGACCATGGGTCAAGATGGAAAAGACATACAACATGTCCGCCCCCCACACCCCCACACCCCAGATCTTCACCCCTCCGAGGCGCAGCACGGTCTCTCGACGCAACAGGCCATAGAAGACATTGGCTTTCCCGTTGTACTCAGCATGTTGCAGGAAAGCGCTTAGTCCCTCGTAGAGACTGGGCTGAACCAGTTCAGCCATGTCAAACAGGCGGGTTCTGACCCGCTCCTCATAGGTCACGTTGTCAAACTTGCAGAACGCAATTTCAACGTCGGCCCGAGCGTCCAGCATCGCGACCATCTCAGCCAGAAAATCCGGCTCCCAGAAATCATCGTGGGCAGCCCACATGAAATACGGGGCGACGGATCGCGACAACACAAAATTGAAGTTGGCTGTCGGGCCGATGTTCTCTTCCTGCCTGACGTAGCGGATCCGAACATCTTGGGCCGCATAGGCTCGGCAAATGGCTTCTGTGCCATCTGTGGAAGCGTTGTCGGACAGGATGATTTCGAAGTCGGTGAAGCGCTGGGACAGCAGGCTGTCGAGCGCCTCCGGCAAATGCAACGCGCCGTTATAGACAGGCAAGCCGATGGAAACCCGAGGTCGAGCCCCGCTGGAGAGCGAATCAGGCGTGTTCACAAAACAATCACTTTCCAATTTCACAATTGGTGCGCAAACAACCGCGCCCCTGGCGACGAGGCCACCCGTGCGACACCCTTTGGTGGACAAGACGTCACGCTGCGTTTGAGCCTGAACGCCGGCAAATGCCCATCATACTCAGCCCCTGCGCAAGGACCTGGGCAGGCCTGTGCACAACGCCAACACAGCCCTCACAGCGCCAACTTCACAAACACAAACTCCGGGATGTGTTTGATGATGAGCATGATCAAGCGCCAGAACCCCGGCGTGTAGACCACCGAGCGGCCCTTGTCGATGCCGGCAATGATGTCGCTGGCCACCTTCTCAGGTTTGGCCCACAGCGCCCCCTTCTTGAACGACGCCGTCATCGGCGTGTCCACGAAGCCGGGCTTGATGGTCATCACGTTGACGCCCACCTTGCGCAAGCGCTGACGCTGGCCAGACGCGAAGGCGCTCACCAGGGCCTTGGCACTGCCATACACGTAGTTGCTTTGACGCCCACGGTCGCCAGCCACCGACGAGATCACCGCGATGCTGCCGCTGCCCTGTGCCGCCAGGTGCTCGCCCGCCAAGGTCATCAGCGACACCACCGAGGTACCATTGATGGCGACCTCGCTCAACGCGTAGCCTACATCAGACTGTGCGCGGGCCTGGTCGCTCAGCGTGCCGTGGGCGATCAACACGGTGTCGAGGCCGCCCATGGCCTGCGCAGCATCGCGAATGAGGTCTGCGTGCAACTCGAACTTCGCGGCGTCAAACACCTTGTACCCTACGGATTGCGCCCCGCGGGTCTTGAGATCATCGGCCACCGAGCGCATGGCGGCTTCGTTGCGGGCAGCCAGAAAGAGCTTGTCACCGCGTTGCGCCCACTGGCGTGCGCAGGCTTCGGCGATGGCGGACGTCGCACCGACGATGAGGATTTTTTTCATGTTTTCTCCATGACCCGGCGCCACCAACTCGACGAGAAGCGCGGGTCAACGTGTGGCAAAAATTCTGACAGGCGCGGGTAGCCGGCCTTGAACACATCGGCGGGCATCCGACCATCCTTGGCCACATACAGGCGCCCACCCGCATCGAGCACGATGCGGTCGAGCGCGGCGAAGAGCTTGTGCAGGCGGGGCCCCTGGTTCGGGAAGTCCAACGCCAAAGTCGTGCCCGGGCAGGGGAAGGACAGCATGCCGCGCGAGGGCGGCTCGCCAAACTGCTTGAGCACCGCCAGGAATGAGCCCATTCCTCTGGCCGCGATGGTCTCCAGCAAGCGCTGGGTGGCGGCAAAAGCCTTGGCCGGCGGCACCACGCACTGGTACTGGTAGAAGCCGCGCGGACCGTAGATGCGGTTCCACTCCAGCAGGGCGTCAAGCGGGTAGAAGAAGGGTCGGTAGTGCTGAAGCGACCGCACCTCGTCCGGCCCTTGCCGATGGAAGTACAGGGTGTTGAAGGACTTGAGCGACAGCGTGTTGATGAGTGAGACCGGCGGCGTCAGGGGCACCTTCACGCTGCGCGGGGACTCCAGCGTGGCGCCTTTGGGCAGCACCGATGGGTCCATCACAGCTGGCGCATGGTTGGCCCGGTTGAACAGACCACGGCCCAAGCGCTTGCCCGAGAAGGCGCAATCGATCCAGCTGACGGTGTACTCGAAGTCGCGCTCCGATGCCCGACTGAGCTCAAAGAACTCCCCCAGGTTGCGAAAGCGAACGGTCTCGGAGTCCATCCAGGGGTTGGCCACGCGGCGCAGGCGCACCTCGGCCCAGGTGATCAGGCCGGTCAGGCCCAGCCCACCGATGGTGGCGGCAAAGAGCTCGCGGTTGTCATCGGGCGAGCACCACCGGCGCGAGCCATCGGAGCGCAGCAACTCGAAGCCCGTGACGTGGTTGCCGAACGAGCCCGCCACGTGGTGGTTCTTGCCATGCACGTCGTTGGCGATGGCGCCGCCCACGGTGACGAACTGGGTGCCGGGCGTCACAGGCAGGAACCAGCCCTGCGGCAACACCAGGCGAATGATCTCGGACAGCAGCACGCCCGCCTCGCAGCGCAGCAGGCCGGTGGCCGCATCGAAGTCGATGAAGCGATCGAGCTGGCGCCCCAGCAGCAAGGCGCCGCCCACGTTGAGGTTGCTGTCCCCGTAGCAGCGACCGTTGCCATAGGGCAGCACCTTGGCCTCGCATTCGGACAAGGGCTGGTGGCGGCTGCTCAAGCCCAGCGCCTCGTGCTCGTGCCGCTCGACGCGGCCCCAGGAAGTGAAGACCTGAGAAGACATGGCGTCGCTCAGGTCGCCAGGTAGAGCACCACGCCCGCAGCCAAGCCGGTCAGCAGGCTGATGCGGTCCTTGAGCGCGTAAACCAGGGGGTCGTCGTGCATGTTGCCTCGGTGGGTTTCCATCCAGATGCGGCTGATCCAGTACAGCATGATCGGCACCAGGCCCCAGGCGATCTTGGGGTGGGAGTACAAGGTGGCGATGTCGGGCGAGTTCAGGTAGAGCGCCAGCACCAGGATGCTGAGGTAGCCAGACGCCGTGCCCAGGCTTTGCAGCAAGCTGATGTCTTCGACCTGGTAGCCACGGCCTTTGGCCTTGAGCTTGCCTTGCTGGCGCATGACAAAGAGCTCGGCGTAACGCTTGACGATGGCCAGGCTCAGGAAGATGAACGTGGCGAACATCAGCAGCCAGAAGGACAAGGGGATGGCCATCGCGGCAGAGCCCGCCACGATGCGGATGGTGTAGAGCCCGGCCAGCGCGAGCACGTCCACCATGACCACCTTCTTGATCCCGAAGGAATAGACCAGGGTGGCGGCGTAGTACGCCCCCAGCACCAACAGGAACTTGGCCGGCAGCATGCAGGAAATCAGCAAGGCCACGACCAGCAGCGTGGGCGCAGCCAGCAGGCCGAACACCCGGCTCAGGCGGCCGGCTGCGAACGGCCGATTGCACTTGGTGTGGTGCTGCCGATCGGCTTCCAGGTCCAGCATGTCGTTGAGCAGGTACACCGACGAGGCGCACAGGCTGAAGGCAAGGAAGGCCAGCGCACCGTCGATCAACACCGGCAACTCGGACAGCCGGTGAGCCGCCAGCAATGGCACGATCACCAGCGCATTTTTGGCCCACTGGTGCACCCGCAGGGCCTTGGCCACGGATTTGATCAGGCCCGTCAGCGGTGGCACGACGTGAACCACCTCGGTGAGCTTGCCCGCAGCCGCCACCAGACCTTGACTTGCGTTGGCCACGATGGCCTTGCGCGCATGGGCCCACACCTTGAGGTCAACGCGGTGGTTGCCCGCGTAATCAAAACCCTGTTCACCAAAGCGCCGCACCAGCTCCGCAGCCTTGTGGCCTCCGGCCAGGTTGGTCTTGCCATCGCTGGCCAGCACCCCGTCGAACAAGCCAGTGTGATCGGCCACGGCCTGGGCAAGCCGGTGGTCCGATGCGGTGACCAACAACAAGGGTCGACCCGCTTCCTTCTGGGCTTGCAGCCAGGTCAGCAAGGGCTTGGTGTAAGGCAGGGCGCCGCCGTTGAGTTCCACCCTGGCGGCGATTTCCGACTTGAGCCTCGCTTTGCCACCGAGCAGCCACAAGGGCACCAACAACAAGTAAAAAGGGTTTCGCTTGAGCAAGAGGAGGAACGACTCCAGCAACAAGTCGCTGTGGATGAGCGTGCCATCGAGGTCGACGCAAAGAGGGGTCTTGTCAGACATGGTCAGAAAGAAGAAGGTTCACGGCGAAGGAGCCAGACGCAGGCCCACCCGATCACGACAGCCAGCCAGAGGGTCAACAAACGGCAGATGAGGGTCAGCAAGATGGCCAAGGGTGCGCTGATGCCGTGGGCCATCAGCAGGGCCGCCATCACCGCCTCGGTGCTGCCCAGGCCACCCGGCAAAAAAGACAAAGCGCCAGCGATGAGCGCAACGGCGTAGGCGCTGGCAGCACCACTCCAAGGCAATTGCCCAGGCGCCATCGCATCGGCCACCAGTTTCAGACCAGCGGCTTCGCCCCCCAGGACACCAAGCCCAGCAGCAAACCAGCCACCAGCATCTTGGGCGACAGGAGTTGCCGGGAGCTCACCATGGTGTCGACCACCACGGTGAGGCTGCCCTGCCCCGGCAGGGGTTTGGGCCTGTCGGCCAACCACGTGCGCACCCGACTCCAGGGGCACAGGGCGATCAGCATCAACAAGCCCAGCACCAGCGCCGCAGCGATCCAGATCATCCCTCGGTAGCGATCGGCATTGAGCAAAGCAGCAAAAGCCAGCAAGATCATCGCCAGCAGGTCCAGGATGCGCTCGACGAAGAACGCACCGCTGACCGCAGAGAGCGGCACACCCCTGGCCTGGTAGTACCTGGCTCGGGCCATTTCGCCCAGCTTGCCCGGCGACAAGGTGAAGGCAAAGCCAGCCATGAAGGTCAAGGAAACGAAGCGCAGAGGCAAGACGTGCCCCTGGTGAGACATGTACCAATGCCAGCGCCAGATGCGCAGCACATAGTTGAAAACGGACAAACCCGCTGCCGCCGCGATGGCCGGCCAGGCCGCACCGATCAGGCCGACGTCGATTTGGGCGATGTCGCGCCGAAACCCCAGGACGCACCATGTGAGGAACGCAGCCATGCCCCCCCAGATCAGCCATTTTTTCAGGCGACCGGTGGGCGCCGTGCTTGGTGCAGGCTCCTGCGCTCCTTGCGAGGGGGTCAATAAATCGGGCATGCATTTGGTCAGTGCGCCCTGAATCAAACGCTGCACTGACCCTGAATTTGTTAAACCGAAACTGTACCCCGCGCCAACGCCCTCCAATTCAATGCGCCGAACACCCGGGCAAGCCAAGACCTTCTCTCTGATTCACCAATCGGCATCTGTGCCAAATTGCACAGACGGAAAACCGTCTCCACGCCCGCCATGACACAGCCCGCTCAAAAAGCCACCCTGCGCCACGCCGTCTTCTCCGCCATCGCCAAGCTCGCTCAGGGAGCAACAGACCCCATCACCGACACCACCCCCCTGATCGGCGACGGCAGCGTGCTCGACTCCATGCGCCTGGTCGAGCTGTGCCTGAGCCTGGAAGATCTGGCGGGCGAGCACGGCTTCGAGTTCGACTGGACTTCCGAAGCCGCCATGTCGCGCTCGCGCAGCATCTTCCGCACCGCCGGGGCGCTCGCCGACGAGTTCGTGCGCCAGAGCCAGGGGGCCGCATGATCGTCGTCACCGGCGCGAGCCGTGGCCTGGGCCGCGCCATCGCCGACCGGCTGATCGAACGCGGCATGCCCGTCTTCGGCCTGGCCCGCCAAATCGAGGGCCTGCCCTTCCCCGCCTTCGCCTGCGACGTCGCCGACGCCGAGCAGGTCAAGGCCGCCGCCCGCGCCGTCAAGGCCCACACGCCGGTCATCACCGGCCTGGTCAACGCGGCGGGCATCGCCTCCATGAACCTGGCGCTGACCACGCCCCCGTCGGTGGTGCAGCGCATCGTCGCCACCAACCTGATGGGCACCATCCACACCTGCCAGAGCTTTGGCGGCATGCTGGCGCGCAACAAGGCGGGCGCCATCATCAACTTCTCGACCATCGCCGTGCCCCTGGGGCTCAAGGGCGAGTCGGTCTACGTGGCCTCCAAGGCCGGCGTCGAAGGCTTCAGCCGCAGCTTCGCCCGCGAGATGGGCGACTTCGGCGTGCGCGTGAACTGCATCGCCCCCGGCCCCATCCAGACCGACCTGCTCAAGAACCTGCCGCAGGCCAACATCGACCGCATCATCGAACAGCAGATCCTGCGCAAACCCTTCGAAGCCTCGGCGGTGTGCGACGTGGTCGAGCTGCTGCTGGACGAACGCTCGGCCTCGCTGAGCGGACAGGTCTTTCACATCGGAGGCGCATGATGAGCCTGGTCGAAACCCTGCAGCGCACCTGGGGCCACACGGACGATCCCTTCCTGGTGTCCGAAACCAGCGCCTTGCGCTTCGCCGACCTGGCCGCGCAGGACACGTCCGACCTCGCCAGCGTCCGATCGGGTGACGTCGTGGCCCTGGTCGGCGACTTCGAGCCCCGCTCCATCTCGCGCCTGCTGACCCTGTTCGATCGCGGCTGCATCGTCGTGCCCCTGACCGAGGACACGGCCCACGACCACGCCTACTTCTTCGACGCCGCCCTGGTGGACGTGGTGGTGCAGGGCGACGACGTGAGCCGCCGCGCCCACGGGCAAACACACCCCTTCATCGAGCAGCTGCGTGCCGCCGGCCACCCAGGCCTGGTGCTGTTCTCCAGCGGCACGACCGGCCGCCCCAAGGCCATCCTGCACGACTTCACGCACTTCCTCAAACGCTTCAACGAGCCCCGGCCCACGCTCAAGACGCTGAACTTCCTGCTGTTCGACCACATCGGCGGGCTCAACACCCTGCTGCACACCCTGTTCAACCGGGGCACCGTGGTGGCCGCCACCGACCGCAGCATCGAAGCGGTGCTGCGTGCCTGCCGCGCCTTCGACGTCGAGCTGCTGCCCACCACCCCCACGTTCCTGCGCATGATGCTCATGAGCGGCGCCGTGCCCGACCAGGTGCCGCCCAGCCTGAAGGTCATCACCTACGGCACCGAGAAGATGGACCAGCCCACGCTGGACGCCCTGTGCCGCCTGCTGCCCCAGGTCGACTTCCGCCAGACCTTCGGCATGAGCGAGCTGGGCATCCTGCGCGTGAAATCGCGCGCCCGCGACAGCCTGTTCATGAAGGTTGGCGGCGAAGGCGTCGAGACGCGCGTGGACGACCAGGTGCTCAAAATCCGCTCGCAGACCCGCATGTTGGGCTACCTCAACGCCGACTCGCCCTTCGACGACGAGGGTTGGTACAACACCAAGGACGTGGTCGAGCAGGACGACGGCTGGTTCCGCGTCAACGGGCGCGTCTCCGACGTCATCAATGTGGGCGGGCTCAAGTTCATGGCCGCCGACGTCGAGCGCGTCGCGCTGGAGCACCCCGACGTCAGCCTGGCCAAGGCCGTGCCGCGCAACAACCCCATCACCGGCCAGCACGTCGAGATGACGGTGCAAACCAAGGCTGGCGCCACACTGGAGCGCGACGCCCTCATGCAGCACCTCACCGAACGGCTGCCCCGCCACATGGTGCCGCGCCGCATCACGCTGGGCTCGGTCGCGGTGGGGCACCGCTTCAAGAAGGCATGAAGCCCGACGCCGCCACCCGCCTCGCGCGCATCCAGGCGCTCAAGGGCGACACCCTCGAGCAAGCCCGCGCCCTGCGCATCCCCATCGAAGTCGATGGCGCCGTCATCGGCTCCCTGGTGCCGATCGGCCCCTGGATCCTGACCGACGCTCACCACATCGGGCTGATCTGCCAGTGGCGACAGGCGGCCATGAAGATGTTCATGGCGCAGTTCGACTCCACGCCCGAGCGCACCCTGCGCTACCTCGAACAGCGCTCCGTGGGAGAGCCGGACCGCATCCTGTTTTTCATCCACGACGCCGACGACCGCTGTGTGGGCCACGGCGGCTTCTCCGGCATCGGCGAGGACACCGCCGAGCTCGACAACCTCATGCGCGGCGTGGGTGGGGGGCACCCGGCGCTGATCCAGCACGCCGAGCGCACCCTGCTGGCCTGGCTGTTCGATCAGATGGGCTCGGCCGAGATCACCGCTCGCGTGCTGTCCTACAACTGGCTGGTCATCGAATTGCACGAGCGCCTGGGTTTCAGGCGGCGCGCCAGCCTGCCGCTCAAAAAGACCGCCTTCGACGACGGCCTGACGCTGCTGGAGCCTTGCGCGCCCGAGCAGGCCAATGTGCGGCACACCTGCATCGAGCTGGCCCTGAGCCCGGCCGACTTCGCCGCAGCCACTACACTTTGAGCCTCCGAAAGACAGGCCAAGGCACCGGCGGGCCCCAGGCCGACCAGCAAAGGTGCCTTCCTTGACCACGATCTTTGTCGACCTCACCGACGTGATGCTGTTCCTGCGGCGGGGCGGCACACTGACGGGCATCCAGCGGGTGGAGATCAACGCCCTGTGGGAAATCATGCGCTTGCCACGGCGCCTGCCATTCAAGGGCCTGGTCGTGGAGCAAAACGGCAGCTGCCACGCCTTCGACCTGGGCTTCCTGGCCGAGCAGGCGCAGTTCGACCCCGAAGATTTCCACCGCCGAGGCTGCCAGGACATCAGCGACCGCTGGCCCAACGAGGTCCGGCTCAAGCAGCGCCTGGCTGCCCACCCGGGCCCGGGCACCTGGCGGCGCATCCAGCGCCAACTGATCAAGGCCGCCACCTTGCTGCAGGCCCGGCTGAACCCGGCCCCCCTGATCGATCAAGGCCTGCTGCGCGCCCCCGCCAGCCACCCCAGCCAGCAAGGTGTGCAACGCGACATCGCGCTGCAAGCCTCGGACGTCTACGTCTGCCTGGGCACCGCCTGGAACCGCGAGTGGTCCACCGACATCGCCGAGCGCCATGCGGCAAGCGGCGGCAAGGTCGTGCAGATGATCCACGACCTGGTGCCCGTGCTGCGCACCGACCTGCACGAGGGCAGCGTCAACAGCGCCTTCGGCCGCTGGCTCGAAAAGATGGCGCGCTGCACCACGCAGTTCGTGTGCGTGTCGCAAAACACCGCCCGCGACCTGGCTGGCTACCTGCAAGAGCGCGGGCGCCAGACGCCCATCGGGGTCACCGCACTGGCCCACGAGTTCAAAGGACAGCCCCGAGGCGCCCGCCCCCCGCTGCCGGCCAACGCCCGCCCCGCCCTGCGCCAGCTCGATGGCCAGCCCTTCGTCATCTGCGTGGGCTCGGTCGAAGGGCGCAAAAACGGCGCCAGGCTGATCGACGCCTGGGTGGCCGCCCTGGACCAGACCGGTCGCCGTGACGTCACCCTGGTGTTCTCCGGGCGCCCGGGCTGGCTGGCGGAGGCTTTCTCAGCCGCGCTGGCCCGAGCCACCGAGCGAGGCGTGCGCATCCTGGTGATCGAAGGCTGCAGCGACGACGACCTGGCCTGGCTCTACAGCCACGCCCTGTTCAGCGCCTACCCCAGCCTGTACGAAGGCTGGGGCCTGCCCGTGGGCGAGAGCCTGTGGTTCGGCACGCCTTGCCTGGCCTCGAACGCGACCTCTATCCCCGAAGTGGGCAGGGACCTCGCGCGCTACTACGCGCCACTGGACCTGGCCGCCATGACCGCCTCGCTGGTCTGGGCCCTGACCCAGACCGCCGAGCTCGAGGCCAACCGCCAGGCCATCGGCCAAGCGCCCCTGAGGGCCTGGCGCGACCACGGCCGCGACCTGCTCCAAGCCTGCGAAGACCACGCCCTGGGCGCCGCGCCAGCATCGCAAGCCGCCTGATTGAGCAGCCTTCCACGGTTTCCACCCGCTTTCACCTGCCGGTATCCGTGGCAACATCGGGATCGCAGCAAACCCCGGGCGCCCTGCGTCCGTCACCCAAGCATTCCCCGCCATGGCAGCAGAGTCCACCCTGGCCGACTCGCCCGGCACCCTCTCCGGTGTCGCGCGCGTGCTGGTCAACGCCGGCAAGCTCGACGCGAAGTCCGCTGAAACCCTGACGCGCACCGCCCGCGAGCAAAAGCGCAGCTTCGTCAGCGCCCTGGTGGCCACCGGTCGCATCCAGCCCGCCGACCTGGCCCACACGCTGTCGCAGGCCCTGGCCGTGCCCCTGCTCGACCTCAACGCGGTCGACACGCAGCGCCTGCCCAAGGGCGTGATCGACAACAAACTGTCCTCGCAGTACCAGGTGATGGTGCTGTCCAAGCGCGGCAACCGCCTGTTCGTGGCCGGCGCCGACCCGACCGACCAGGAAGCCATCGAGCGCATCAAGTTCGCCACCCAGCTCACGCCCGAGTGGGTCATCGTCGAACACGACAAGCTGGCCAAGCTGCTCGAAGGCCTGACCGCCAGCGCCGAAGACCAGCTCAACGCCATCGCCTCGTCCGACTTCGAGTTCGACGTCACCGAAGACACCGGCACCCAGGCCCAGGAAGCCGATGCCGCCGCCACCGACGTCGAAGACGCCCCCGTGGTGCGCTTCCTGCAGAAGATGCTGATCGACGCCATCAACGCGCGCGCCTCCGACCTGCACTTCGAGCCCTACGAGTACAACTACCGCGTGCGCTTTCGCGTCGACGGCGAGCTGCGCGAGGTCACCCAGCCGCCCGTGGCCATCAAGGACAAACTGGCTTCGCGCATCAAGGTGATCTCCAAGCTGGACATCGCCGAAAAACGCGTGCCGCAGGACGGCCGCATGAAGCTCAAGTTCGGCAACAAGGCCATCGACTTCCGCGTCAGCACCCTGCCCACGCTGTTCGGCGAGAAGATCGTGATCCGGATCCTCGACCCGTCCTCGGCCAAGCTGGGCATCGACGCCCTGGGCTACGAGCAGATCGAAAAAGACCGCCTGATGAACGCCATCGTGCGGCCTTACGGCATGGTGCTGGTCACGGGTCCCACGGGCTCGGGCAAAACCGTCTCGCTCTACACCTGCCTGAACATCCTGAACCAGCCGGGCGTCAACATCTCCACCGTGGAAGACCCGGCGGAAATCAACCTGCCCGGCATCAACCAGGTCAACGTGAACGACCGGGCGGGCATGAACTTCTCGGTGGCGCTCAAGGCCTTCCTGCGCCAGGACCCGGACGTGATCATGGTCGGCGAAATCCGCGACCTGGAGACCGCCGACATCGCCATCAAGGCCGCCCAGACCGGCCACATGGTGATGTCCACCCTGCACACCAACGACGCGCCCACCACCCTGACCCGCCTGATGAACATGGGCGTGGCGCCGTTCAACATCGCCTCCTCGGTCATCCTGATCACGGCCCAGCGCCTGGCGCGCAAGCTGTGCGACACCTGCAAGGCCCCTGCCGATTACCCGCGCGAGGCCATGCTCAAGGCCGGCTTCAAGGAAGCCGACCTGGACGGCACCTGGAAGCCCTACAAGGCGATTGGCTGTTCGGCTTGTAACAACGGTTACAAAGGTCGCGTCGGCATTTACCAGGTCATGCCCATCAGTGAGGAAATCCAACGAATCATCCTCAGTCAGGGGACAGCGATGGATATTGCTGAGCAAGCCAAGCGGGAAGGCGTGCGAGACTTGCGCGAATCCGGGCTCGTGAAGGTCAAGGCGGGCCTGACCTCGCTCGAAGAGGTCATCTCGGTGACCAACGAATGAGCCACCGCATCAGCGCCCCTCACGCCCCTTAAGTCAGCCCACCAGCCGACATCAGTCACGGAGTTCCGACATGGCCACGGCAGCAGCCAAGAAATCGCAGGTCCAGGAAACCATCTACGAATGGGAAGGCAAGGACCGCCAGGGCAAGATCGTCCGTGGCGAGATGCGCGCGGGCGGCGAAGCCATGGTGGGCGCCACGCTGCGCCGCCAGGGCATCCTGGTGCAGAGGGTCAAAAAGCGCCGCATGGGCGGTGGCGGCAGCATCAAGCCGAAAGACATCGCCATCTTCACGCGCCAGCTGGCCACGATGATGAAGGCCGGTGTGCCGCTGCTGCAATCCTTCGACATCGTCGCTCGCGGCAGCACCAACCCCAAGGTCACCAAGCTGCTCAACGACATCCGCGGCGACGTTGAAACCGGCACCAGCCTGTCTCAGGCCTTCCGCAAGCACCCGATGTACTTCGACGCCCTGTACTGCAACCTGGTGGAAGCCGGTGAAGCAGCGGGCATCCTGGAGACCCTGCTCGATCGCCTGGCGCTCTACCAGGAAAAGACGATCGCCATCAAGCAGAAGATCAAGTCGGCCCTGACCTACCCGATCGCCGTGCTGGTCGTGGCCTTCATCGTGGTCGCGGTGATCATGATTTTCGTGATCCCGGCCTTCAAGGAGGTCTTCACCTCCTTCGGCGCCGACCTGCCGGCCCCCACGCTGTTCGTGATGGCCATGTCCGAGATCTTCGTGAAGTACTGGTGGGCCATCTTCGGCGCCATCGGAGGCGGCATCTACTTCTTCCTCCAGACCTGGAAGCGCTCCGAAGCCATGCAAAAGCGCATGGACCGCCTGCTGCTGAAAATGCCCGTCTTCGGTGACCTGCTCTTCAAGTCGGCCACCGCGCGCTGGACGCGCACACTCTCGACCATGTTCGCCGCGGGCGTGCCCTTGGTCGAGGCGCTCGACTCGGTGGGCGGCGCCGCCGGCAACGCCGTTTTCGCCGAAGCCACCGAGCAGATCCAGAAAGACGTCTCCACCGGCACCAGCCTGACCAACGCCATGCAGGCGGCGAACCTGTTCCCGAACATGGTGCTGCAGATGTCGGCCATCGGCGAAGAGTCCGGCTCGCTCGACCAGATGCTGGGCAAGGCCGCCGACTTCTACGAAGCGGAAGTCGACGAGGCCGTCAAGGCGCTGTCCAGCCTGATGGAGCCTTTCATCATCGTGATCCTGGGCACCATAATCGGCGCCATCGTCGACTCGATGTACCTGCCGATCTTCAAGCTGGGTCAGGTGGTCTGACGACGCTCGCCCCCGTCTTGCCCCC